>JBAVAG010000080.1:0-42835 GCA_049585595.1 Desulfobaccales bacterium | reverse complement strand
CCTCCACCCCGCGGCTTTTCCACTCCCCATCAAGGAAGGCATCTTCCTGGACCACCTCCATTTCCATTATGCCACCGGAGAAAGAGCGGTCCTGGAGGATATCAATCTCCGGATCTTGCCGGGCCAGGTGGTGGCCCTGGTGGGTGAAAACGGCTCGGGGAAGACCAGCCTCGCCAAGCTGCTGTGCCGGCTCTATGATCCGGTGGCCGGGAAGATTACTATTGACGGCATCGACTTGCGCCAATTCGATCCCAAGGACGTCAGGAGTCAGGTGAGCATCCTCCTTCAGGATTACGCCCGCTACGCCCTGACGGCCCGGGAAAATATCTGGCTGGGAGACATCAGCCTGGAGCCGCAGGATGATAAGATCTACCTTGCGGCCCGCCAGGCCCAGGCCGATGATTTTCTCCGGAAGCTGCCCCGGGGCTACGACACCGTTTTGGGCCATGTGTTTGAGGACCAGGGGGAACTCAGTCTGGGTGAATGGCAAAAGGTGGCCCTGGCCCGGGCCTTCCTGCGGGAGGCCCAACTGCTCATTCTCGATGAGCCCACCAGTTGGCTGGATGCCCGGGCCGAATACGAGGTGTTCAAGTACTTGCGGCCGCGGTTTCAGGGGAACATGGTCCTCCTCATCAGTCATCGCTTTTCCACGGTCCGGCTGGCGGATTACATCTATGTCCTGGCAAATGGAAGCATCACCGAAAGCGGCACCCATGAAGAGCTGATCCGAAAAGGGGGCAAATATGCCCAGCTTTTCCAAATCCAGGCGACTTCTTACCACTGATAGGCAACGACTAACACGATATATCTAATTTATTTTGGGGTTATGCCTTGACTTAGCTGGAGAATATGTTTAATATTGCCCCGACCGGCGAGGGAAATGCCACCTCGGACTTGGTCCCGATCAGCGCCGACTGGCATCGGGGACCCATATTGGCTGTATGGGGAAACTATAATGGAAGGTCTGATGAAGCTGTCATTGTAAGCGGTAAGCGGCGCAACCTTTGACAGGTTCAGGGCGCAGGTTGATATCCTTGCTTGGGGTCATTATCTTCAAGCCCGGAACCAAAAATCACAGAGAGAAATAAGAAATGGACGAGAAAATCAAGGCCCCGAAGAAGCAGTGGCAGCAACCGGAGCTGGTAGTTTTGACTCGGAGCAATCCAGAGGAGATGGTTCTTGCCGCGTGCAAGGGAGATAGTATCCCCCATGTATCTGCGCAGAATACCAACTCAACGCAGTGCTACGTTAACACCGCCCCTTGTATTGCATGTGCGCTCATTAGCACCACCTAGGGCGTCTGCACCTGCTTCGACCCTCGGGAATCCGTGAGGGAGGGGGGGGCGCGGATCCTGCCGTGATGGCAAGAGTTATTATCTCCGTGCGACAGGCCAGTGCCTGTCTTCAGTGAAGACCAATGAGTAGGCCTCCGGCTCCAGGCAAAGCTCGGTGGGATGGAGAGGTTTGCCCTGCCGGGCTTGGCCTTGGTTAATCCCCCCCTGCCTGGGAGACATCGATAGTGGCGCAAATAAACCTGGACGTTGTCTGCGCGCCGTCTGAAGACGTGGTGGCGCGCGAGATCGAAGGCGAAATCGTCATCGTCCCTCTCGTAGCCGGCATCGGCGACCTGGAGGATGAACTCTTCACCCTCAACGAAACCGGCAAGGCCATCTGGGACAAGCTGGATGGACGGCGCAGCCTGAAGGACGTGGTTGCCGCCCTGTCCGCCGAGTACCAGGCTGAATCGGGGAAAATGGAGACCGACGTCCTGGGCCTGGTGGCAGAGTTGGTCCGCCGGGGGATGCTGGTTGCCGTCGAGCCCTCCTGAGCCGGAACTCTACCAGGTTCCTGGTGGAGTCCTATCCCTATCGGGCCCTGCCCTTAAGACGCTCCTCCAGGCAGTGCTGGCTCGGGGGGCGCCATTAAGATTCAGGGCCCGTGGTTTTAGTATGCATCCCTTTATCCAAGATGGTGATGTGATTCAGGTCTCCAGTCCCCGGGCTTTCGAACCGCGGCCCGGCGACGTGGCCGTTTTTTCCCGCTCGGAAACGGGTAATCTGCTGGTGCACCGGGTAATGGCCCGGCGCCCCGGGTGGGTGCTGCTGCGGGGAGATAATGCCTCAGTCGCGGACGGTTGGGTTCCCGCCGGAAATATCTTGGGCCTGGTGACCGGAGTCCAGCGCCGCGGCCGGCAGGTGAGGCTGGGAAGGGGACCGGAGCGCCGCCTCATTGCCTGGCTGGCCTGCTCCGGCTTGCTGCAACCCCTGATTTCTAGTGCGTCTCGAATTCTGCGTCCATTGGTTAAAGGGTTCCGTACCGTGAAGAGTGATGAGTAATGAGTGATGGGTAAAATAACTACGCACCAAGGTCTTGATGTTTGGAAAGAAGCAATGAATTTGGCGAGACAAGCCTATTTTAAAAATTCCAAATTTCCCGAAAGAAGAAATTTATGGATTGACATCACAAATTAGAAGGTCCGCAGTATCGATCCCCAGCAATATTGCAGAAGGAGCCGCTCGCAATTTTCATAAAGAATTTATCCAAAGAATTGGGATTAGTCAAAAATAGCACATTAAATGTGAATGACTCCATTGAAAAACAGAGAAAATTACTCCTTGGCCTGATTCGCGCTTTAATAAAACGTGATGGGGAAAAGCATGGGGGATAATGAGTGATCAGTAAAAAAACAACACCCAAGGAACCCTCACGCATCACCCATGAAGGATGCTGCATCTCTTTCCAGCCGTTGCCCGAATTTTCCCTCTGGGACCGGATGAAGGACAGGCGGGCGCTCTACTCCTTCGACCTGGAGATAACGGCCCGCTGCAACAACGACTGCCGCCACTGTTACATTAACCTGCCGGTGGGCGACCGCGCCGCGCGTGAGAAGGAGCTCAGCGTCGCCGAAATCGGCAATATCGCCGGGCAGGCGGTGAAGCTGGGAGCGTTGTGGTGCCTCATCAGCGGCGGCGAGCCGCTCTTGCGCCCCGATTTTGCCGAGCTCTACCTCGTGCTCAAGCGCCAGGGCTTGCTCGTCTCCGTCTTCACCAACGCCACGCTCGTGAACGAAGCCCACATCGCGCTCTTTAAGAAATATCCGCCGCGCGATATCGAAGTCACAGTTTATGGCGTCACCCCCGAAACTTACGAGCGCGTTACCCGCCAGCCCGGCACGTTCGCTAAGTTCAGGCGCGGATTGAATCTATTGATGGAGAGCGGCATACCCGTCCGCCTCAAGGCGATGGCGATTCAATCGAATCTTGCCGTGCAAGCCGCGATCGCTGCATTCTGTCGCGCCCACACCAAGGATTTTTTCCGCTTCGACCCGCAATTGCACCTGCGCTTTGATGGCGACCCCGGGCGCAATGCTGAGATCCGCGCCGAACGCCTGACGCCGGAGCAGATCATCGCCCTGGAACAGGCGGATGGAGAGCGGCTGCAGGCTCTGCAAAAAAGCTGCGCAAAGCTTGCCGGGGAGGGATTGACGCCTTGCGGCTGCGACCATCTTTTCCACTGCGGCACGGGCAACGGTAGTTTCAGTGTCAGTTACGATGGCCGGTTCCGGCTCTGTTCGTCACTCTGGGCGGAGGGTACGACCTTCGATTTACGCTCCGGCACATTAGCGGAGGCGTGGCTCAATTTCGTCCCCCGCATCCGCGGCTGTCGCTCCCAACGCCAGGAATTTCTCGAATCGTGCTGCAAGTGCGCACTGCTGAACCTGTGCGAGTGGTGCCCGGCGCGCGCTCACCTGGAAACCGGCGCGCTGGATGGAACGACCCCCTACTATTGCGCGGTCGCCCACGCGCGTGCCCAGATGCTTCGCTCGGGTTAGCGGGAGAGGCTCGATTACTTTCGCAGGCTGAGTGAAGATCAAGAAACCAATGCAGCCCCGGAAATTATACCCGTTTGCGGTCCAAGAAGGCGCCGTGTTCAATCTCGTACTGCCTGTTAAGCCGCTCCTTGTTTTTGGCGCCATTCAAAGATTACGGCCTGCAGGGATCAGGTCAAATGGCTAAGGTATTTCCCGCTCACCCAGACATAGCGGAAATATTCCGTCCAGGACATTTGCGGCATTATTCTACTGCAAAGAAATAAGGCGCAAAAAGTGGGACGCCTGCCATAAGCATATTTACAGCCGTCTGGAGTTAACATCCAGCAGCCGGGATGGTTTTGGGGCACTTTCAAAAATTCATTGGGTGGTTTCGCCAGGTCTCGTAACTTAAACGGCGCAATCATGACAGCAGAATGGGGCATAAATCCGTAAATACACCCATCAATTTGTAACAAGGGAAGATCGGTATGACCACAGCAAGCCTGGCATTGATGGCAGAAATTCTGATAACGCCTGAAGAGAGCCCCCAGCTCTTCTTGCCTTGCTTTATTTCTCTCTCTAAATATCCTCCGGCTGTTTAAGTCGATCTTACTCCCTTTCATTTGGGGCAGCCACTTTCCGGCCCGATATTCCAAGAAGAGGAACCAAACATGCAGAGCCCGGTAGCAGAATTTCCTTAGCCTCAATGTTGCGGGCATCGAGGGAGACTCTGCTGGCGCGGTCGGAAGAGATTTCACTGTAAATCCTCGATAGAAGTAAACGGGTTGGTCCGTCGCTGCTGCTGCCGGCGCCAATAAACCACGATTATAAGGCGACGTGGTCCACCGCAGTAAAAAATGGCTTTGGGGCCCTCTTGGCTTAGGCAAGTATCCCCCCAAGGCGCCATTTATTATGGTGGATCTTCTTACTGATGGCATAGTACCATAAATTACACCGTAACAATACATGGGCCGGGGATAATTCATGACCAGGGAGAACCGCAAAATGGCAAAAGTTCGGGAAAATGACCAGGTAGCGGGATACCTGGACGTCTTAATAAAGTTGTTTTCAAAAAGACCGATATGGTACCAAAATTGACTTGCCAAGAAAATTTATGATACCATTTTCGATTAAGATAAATTGGGTTCGAAAAGAGGACTTTCTCCGTATTTTTTCCCCGCGATGAGGTCAAAGTTCTTATGGTTGGAATGAAAAATTTTACCCGTAAACAGGTGGCATTTAGCATTCCCCGGCTACCGCTCGATGGGAGCATTGACCTGACTTACCGGTGCAACAACACCTGCCGGCACTGCTGGCTGTGGCTGCCACCGGATGCGCCACAGGAAAAGGATGAGCTGGCCTTTGAAGAAATCCGGCGCATCGCCGATGAAGCGCGGGCCATGGGCTGTCGGAGCTGGCACATCTCCGGTGGTGAGCCCATGTTGCGCCCTGATTTCGCCGAGATTCTCGACTACCTCTCCAGCCGTGCGGCCTCCTACAGTCTGAACACCAACGGCACGCTGATCACGCCCGCCATCGCCCAACTGCTGAATCGCAAGGGCTCCAAGATGATTGCGCTTTACGGGGCGACGCCGGAGGTGTACGACGCAGTCACGCGTCATCCCGGAGGCTTTGAGGAGATGATGCGGGGAATCGCCTATCTCCGAGAAGCCGGTGCGGGATTCAAAATGTCATTGATTCCGATGCGAGCGAATTGGCATCAATGGGACCAGATGGTCGCTTTGGCGAAGTCGCTCTCGCCGCAATACAAGGTCGGGGCGCCATGGCTGTTTCTGTCGTCGGATGGCTCAGTTCGACGGAATCGCGAAATCGCCGCCCTGCGTCTGGCCGCGCGCGACGTGATCGAAGTGGATAAGCCTAATCCGACTGGCGAAGAGCGGCTGGCGGAAATCAGCGTGGTCAAGGTGGCCCAGAACGTCTGCGGCATGACCGCGGACGGCGACGACCGCCTCTTCGCCAGCTGCATTGCCATACGCCGCGATTTCCATATTGACTCCTACGGTAAGATGTCGTTTTGCTCGTTCATCAAGGACCCGGGCTTGCGCTACGATTTGCGGCAGGGCGCCTTCCGGGAAGCCTGGGACGAGTTTATCCCGTCGCTGGCGGACAAGGTGCACGGCGGCGAAGAGTACCGCGAGAATTGCGGCGCCTGCGAACGCCGCGGCGACTGCCGCTGGTGTGCGGTTTACAGTTATCTGGAGACCGGTCGTTATTCCGCGCCGGTCCCCTATCTTTGCGCAGTCGCCCGGGAGGGGGGGAAATTCAAAGAGGAATGGCAGGAAAAACATCGCCGTTATTTCCGGTTCGCCGGCATTACTGTGCGTCTGGAAAGTGAATTGGATTTCGGCCAGTTCGAATTTGAGAAAAAACTGGTGCCTTTCGCGGTGGCGGGTCCGGGCGAAGACAATGTAACGCTGCAACACTTTTTCTTTCTGCCCGACCTGAAGGGTAAGGACCTGGGCGAGGAGGTGTACCGCAAGCCGCCGTGGGCGATTTCGCGTAAGGACGGGACCTGGTTTTATCGCGGCATCGACCCGGACGGGATCGATGACAAATTGGGTCGCGTGGCGGTGTTCGACGCCGGCCACACGCACGGTACGATCTACAGCCGGCCTAGCGAGGCGGAACGCCTTCGTACCGAAGGCTGGTACTCGCTCTCGCTCTTCGCGACGGATCAGATTTGGATGGCGCCCCTGCTGGCGGATCGCCAGGCAGTGCTGCTCCATTCGGCGGCGGTGATTGTGAACGGGCAGGGCTTGATCTTCGTCGGGCATTCGACCGCGGGCAAGTCCACCACGGTGACGATGTTGAAGAAAGCAGCCCGCGCCCCTGGCGAGTCACTTGAGCTCGAGATCCTCTGCGACGACCGCAATATCGTGCGCCGGTGGGACGAGGGCTGGCGGGTCCACGGGGCCTGGAGTCATGGTACGGTGCCGGAGGTATCGCCTGCGTCGGCGCCACTGGCCGCGATTCTGTTTCTGCATCAGGACTCGCACAATGCCATCAGCCCGCTGCGCGGCCGCATAGAAATCTGGAAGCGTCTGCTGGCCACGCTCATCAAGCCGATGGTGACGGCGGAGTGGTGGCGCAAGGAACTGGACGTGTTGGAGCGGCTGATCAACGAAGTGCCGTGTTACCAGATGGACTTTGACAAGAGCGGCGCCATTGTGGCGGAGTTAGCCAGACTGGTCCAGGGCGTTCCTCCTTGCTCACCGGTGGTGCGACCCTCACCGGAGGTTTTGTGAGCAAATACGTTCGGCAGGTCATGCAGCCAGTGAAGCCCCTGGCCTCGCGCCTCGGGCAACTCGACATCGAATTGACCGAGCGGTGCAATAACGACTGCATCCACTGCTACATCAACCGCCCGGCCAACGATGCGGCCGCGCGGGCCCGCGAGATGACGACGGAGGAGGTCAAGGACATCTTGCGGCAAGCGGTGGACCTGGGCTCTCTGCAGGTGCGCCTCACTGGCGGCGAGCCCCTGCTGCGCCCCGATTTTGAGGAATTGTATGTTTTTGCCAGGCATTTAGGCTTGAAGGTAGTTCTGTTTACCAACGCGCGCCTCATTACGCCGCGCCTGGCCGACCTGCTGGTGCACCTCCCGCCGCTGTTGGTGATCGAGGTCACGGTGTACGGAATGCACCGGGAATCGTACGAAGCGGTGACCCGTGAGCCCGGCTCGTTCGCACAATTCCGGCGCGGCTTGAATTTGTTGCGGGAAAACGATGTCCCGTTCGTCGTCAAGTCTGCACTCTTGCCGCCGAACAGGCATGAGATAGACGAATTCGAAGCGTGGGCGAGGACGATTCCGTGGATGAGCGAAATCCCGAGATATTGTGGATTCCTCGACCTGCGGGCTCGCCGCGATGATGCCGGGAAGAACCGGCTGATCGAAACGTTGCGTATGTCGCCGCAGGATGGGCTGGCGGTGCTAACCCGCGATGCAGCAAATTTTCGAAAGGGGAAGGCCGAGTTCGCGTCGAAATTCTTGGGACCGGCCGGCGACCGACTATTCGTTTGCGGCGCCGGGTGCGGCATCTGCGTGGATGCATATGGGCGCGCCCAACCTTGTATGGGGGTCCGCACCCCGGAGTTGACTTACGAGGTCGTAGGGGCGAATGGCCATTTGTCCCTGCGAGACGCCCTGGACCGGTTCTCTTACCTGCGCGAACTGCGCGCCACCAACCCCGACTACCTGCGGCGCTGTGCCGTCTGTTTCCTCAAAAGCTTATGCGAGCAGTGCCCGGCCAAGTCATGGGCGGCGCATGGTACGCTCGATACCCCGGTCGAGTATCTGTGCGACGTGACGCACGCGCAAGCACGTTTCCTTGGCTGGTTGGGCGAAAACGAGTACGGATGGGAGGTGCCGGATTGGCGGGAGCAAATAAAATAGTGATCAGAAATCGGGTTCCTTCTGGGAGCCTCCAATATGGGCGCCCCACCGGGAAAAGCTTTATTGCCATGCTTCCCAATTTTCAATCGCCACCTCCCCGGCCCCTATCGGTCTGAATATTTTCCGGCTTATCAATTGGGTAAATGCGAGGTCGCCAGGAAAATTGGACCTGATTACGAAAAAAGCCCAGATTGAAGCCGTCCGCCGGGAGGTGGGTTGGGTTTACCGGCAACTGCTCTGGCTGACGGAGGAGGAAGCCCGGCGGGCTAACCAGGAAAGAGGTGAGCTGCTGGAGGCGCTCTCGGGTTGGGTCACCATGGACTGCCAGGGTAGCAAACCGCGCTGGGGGCCCCTGTCCCCGGGCTGTATAATTTGCGGCGCCGGCGACTGGGAGTGTAACTTCATAAACACCTTGTGCACCCGGCATTGCTTCTATTGCCCCCAAGACCGGGCCCAGAAAACGGAGTGCGAGGCTGCAACCGACGGGCTGGCGTTCAAGAATCCCGGGGACCATCTTGCTCTTATCAAAAAGTTCCAGATCCGGGGAGTGGGCTTTTCCGGTGGGGAACCCCTGCTGGTATTGGACCGGTTATTGGCTCACATTGCGGCCATTCGGCGGGAATGGGGCGATGCCGTGTACCTGTGGCTCTACACCAACGGCGACAGGTTAGACCGCGGCGCCCTAGAAAAACTGCGAGACGCCGGGCTGGGCGAGGTTAGGTTTGATCTGAGCGCCCGGGGCTATGACTTGACCCCGGTGAGATTGGCCAGAGAGTATATCTCCACAATCGCGGTGGAGATTCCGGCGATTCCCGAGGATTTAGAGCTGCTGAAAAACTTGCTTGCCCCCATGGAGCAAGCAGGCGTCGATTTCCTCAATCTGCATCAGTTGGGCGCCACCGAATATAACTACCAGGCCTTCCGCCGGCGCCGCTACCACTTTTTGCACCAACCGGGAATCCCGATTTTTGAGTCGGAACTCTGCGCCCTGAAATTATTACGATTCGCCCGGGAGCATCGGGTTAACCTACCCATAAATTACTGCAGCCAGGCTTACAAAAATAGCTACCAGGGCCGGGGCAAGCGAACCCGCCTGGGCAGAGCGGCGCTGCAAGGGTATGAAGAGCTCACTGCCAACGGGTTTATCCGTTCGTTTCAGGTCCTGGATGCGAAGGATAAATTGGCAAGCCTGATCCGCCGCCTGGAAGGGGCGAATTGCCCCCCGGACCGGTGGCAAAGTGATGTGCGGCAAACGCAGGTGGCCATTCATAGCGAATTGCTAGCCCATGTCGATTGGTCGTCTGCAGACGTGGCGCTGCTATATTGGGAGCCTGGGGTTCGGTTGCAAGACCGGGAACAGGGTTTGACGGAGGCCAATATTGTCCCAAACAATATAAAGGTTTATCAGGAGCATGGGTGGAGTCAGGCGGCCGTTGAAAGTTGGCGCAAACTCTATCTGGAGAAGATGAACCCTAAGGAAGTGTTCAGGTCCTTTTATCGGGATTATCCTGCGTCCAGTAAAGAAGACCTTGCCAGGCTGCAAAAGGAAGCTGACAATCTGAAAAAGCTGGTCACGTGGGAAGAATTGGCAAGCGGCCTGCCGGAGATTTATTAGGTCTTGCTGCGTGGTGGACCGTGAGGTCCTGGAGCGGCTGGCGGTGATGCACGGCGTCTTTGCCAGCCTTTAGACCTGACTATCCGGATAAGAGCCGATTGCTAAAATTTGATGCGGCAAATTGACCAAAACGGCTTTAATATTTATTAATGCTAACGTTCTTTCAACGAGTTTTAGACTACGCCCTCAGGCAGTTCCAGGGGATGGCCTGGTATCGCAAGCTGATGCGCAGGAGGCCTCCAGGGTTTTACATTCTCGAGGCTGGGGCCTCTGACTTGGCCAAGGCTTCGGCGGCCTTCAATATTGTAGTTGCACCTATTGCCGACCCTCGCGTAACCAATTATGTGGCCCGCAGGAAGCAGACCATTGCGGGTTTTGTCCAACTCCTACGAAACTCTGAAGAAAATTTTCCCTGTGGCGGCTACTGGCTCTCTGGCCTGATGGTGTCATCCCGATGGCGCGGTTTTGGCATCGGCACGGCCTTGACCCGGAGAGTTATGGAGCAAGCGGTCCGGGAAGGGGCTCCGGAGCTCTTTTGTGTGTTTTTCAGGATAATCTTGCTGCCTCGAATCTTTATGACAACCTGGGCTTCGCGCCCACCAGCATTCCGGCCCTGGAAGAGCAAAGGGAAGAAGAGGAGCAGAACGAAGGCCGGCGCCGGATGCTGCTGCGCAAGGCCTTGCCATGACCGCCATGACATTGCCCCGGCCGGAATGTGAGGTCCTGCTCCACAGTCTCCTCCAGGCGCAGGATGGAGACACCCAGCTGCGTGGGGCCTTGTCCCGGGTGGCGGATTGGGAGTCCCTGGAGCGTCTGGCTTTGAAGCACCATGTCTTCCCCAGCCTCTACCGGCGGCTGGCGGATACCTGCCCGGAGGCGGTCCCACCCGAGGTTCTGGCCGGTTGGGGCCGGCTTTTCCTGGTGCATGCCCGCCGCAACCTCAGGCTCACCGGCGAGTTGCTCCAGGTCCTGGCCTTCCTGACATCCCAAGAAATCAGCGCCATTCCCTACAAAGGACCCATCCTGGCCCAGACTGCCTACGGCGACCTTACCCTCCGGCAGTTTGTGGATCTGGATATCCTGGTGCGCGGCGCCGAGGTGGAGAAGGTCAAAGAACTGCTGGTTGCCAGGGGGTACCGGTTACCCTGCACCTTCACCAGAAAACAGGACCGTGTACACCGCCAGCAATCAATGGAACTCAACTTCCAACATGCGCGGCGGGCCATGCTGGAAGTCCACTGGCGCTTTCAGCGCCCCGCCATTTTTGGAGGCGGCCTGGACCCGGAGGAGGTCCTGGCCCGGCGGGTGCCAGCCCGGATTCTGGGCGAGATGGTGTATATCCCTTGCCCTGAGGACAACCTGTTGATTCTGTGCGTGCATGGGAGCACCCACCTCTGGTCCACCCTGTCAATGGTGAGCGACGTCACCCACCTGGTTCATTCGCAGAATAACTGGAATTGGCCGCGGCTGTTAGAGAGAGCTAAAGATTCGGGCCTGCGCTGCCAGACGCTCCTGGGCCTCTCCCTGGCCCGGGATCTCTTAGGGGCCGCGGCCCCTCCGGAGGTCATAGAGGAAGCTGACGCGGACCCGGGCGTGGCGGCGGTCCGCCGGAAGGCGGCGCAAAATTTGTGGGTAAGAAATGAAGAAGATGTGAGATTCTTAGAAAGAACCTCTTTTTATTTGCAAACCCGGGATTCTTTCAAAGACCGGGTCCGCCACGTCTGGGGCTACCTGGCCATCCCCAACGAGACAGATTGGCAGTGGCTCCCCCTGCCGGATTCTTTATATGGGTTATACTTCGTCATCCGTCCGTTGCGCCAGGTGTTCAAATGTCTTATCATGCCGGCCTGGCGCCGTTTAACAAAATAACTTTCATTTCCCCCCCCGGCGAAGAAGCCCGGCTCGAGAGAGATAGGCGCCATATTCGGCGGCCTGGAGGCGTTGCCTCCGCCGGCAATGGGATCAGATATGGGTCTCTGCCGTTGAGATATTCCCTTGGGACCATTAACATTCTGTAAGCTTGCCCTCTGCCGGCTCCTTTCCCTTTATTTTCTCGCCCCAAATGAGGCGGGGACCCCTGAGTTTCTGGCCCGGCTCTTCTGGAGCACCTGGCGCTGATGATATCGAAAATGTTCCAGCCCTGAAGTTCATCAGAGGGCGAAGGCAATTTGGGATTATTTTGAGTCTGCTAATAGTGTCGCCTATTGTCTTATAAGTATCTGTATTAACTGTTTGTTTTTATTTTCCAGGGGAGAGGGTTGGAGGATTTTACTACTTGACAATAATTTAAAAAATATGTTTACTTTTATAACTCTGTAGTAAGCAAGGCAAGGCAAGCGGATAAGCTAGTGAACTCAATATCTCCTGTTTTAGGCTTCAGCCTGGGTTTTCCGGAGGACCCCACGTGAACACTCTTTTGCAATGGATCGAACTTGAGGGGTCAGAAGGACGGCGCCGCCTCTTTGAAGCCATCAAGAACGAATATCCGAAGTTCAGCCAGGCCAGCCTGACCCATTACATCCGGAGCCTTCGCATCCCCAAGTTTAGGATAGCCGAAATCATCTCCAAGGTCACCGGAATCCCCATATTCTTGCTGTCATTCCGCCTTAACCACAAGTACAAGGTGCCAACTTGAATATAAGAAGGTCATCATCCATATGCGTTGAGAATGTGGCCGCAAGCCTCAGCTTGCGAAAATCTTTAATAAAATTAGGCCAGACCAAAGCCCGCGACTATCAACAATATCTAGATTTTTTTAAAGATAATTCCGAAGGCAGGACCCTGTGAGGAATATATTTGCTTAGTAATGCGACTTTTAAGCCAATCTAGATTTTGCTTCCGATAGGTTTGCAGCTTTTCAGGCTTTGAGGGAGAGATTCTTAATGTCGTGGCTCCGGCTACCGGTTCTTGCCTTCTTGATAACCTTATTCATATTTGCCGGGGTGGCCAGTGGCCAAGGTTCTTACGAGCTCCAGGGACAAGCGTTGCAACCGCTGCAGAATGATCTGCCGGAGCAGGGCCCGCAGCCCTTACAAAACGATTTGCCGGAGCAGGGCACGCCACTCTTGCAGAGCGATCTGCCGACCCATAGACGGCCAGGTCTCGGTGGTGCTCAATCGACGATTAATCCCAACGCTAAACTTCAACAAGAGTCTCCGAGGGCTACAGGTATCCAAAAGGGTGCTAAAGGCGCCAATAGCAAGGGCTATTCTTTTGGACCTGATTCTTTTGGACCTGCCTCCGGCCATCATGGAATCCAGCAGGGCAAGGGAGGGCAGCTTGGCGTCCCGAGCAGGAACCTTGGCATGGGCAACGATCAGGTCTCCAGTCCTGGTTCGACCTCATTTTTGGACGGATATCTTCTAAATTCTTTGCATGAAAATGAATTAGGAAGGGAAACACCGGGCGAGGGGCCGCCCCAAGAGGATTTGCCTCTTAGCGGCGAGACTTCTTCTAACTTCTGAGAGATATCCCGTGAGTTAGGAGACTCCCTTGCCGTTTATGGGAGAATACCAAATATCGATCGGGCGGCAATTCCGTTTCAGGAAATGATCGAAGGATTCACAGCCATTCTAGGCCGAAAAGGCGGGGGATGGGATAATTTACCTCTTCGTAATCGGAAGGAAACTCCATGTGGACCCGAGTCGTAATAGTATTGATGGCGTTGAGCTTGTTGAGCGGTTGCGCCGCCGGTCCTGAAGGTTCAGTATCCCCTAGCGGTAAGTACATAATAGAGGGCGGGAAGTGGGTGCCCTACAAGCAAGCCTTGACCCAGACGGAGGCTCCAATCCCAAACGTCAATGTCAACCCCAACATCAACCCCAACATTAACGCCAACCCCAAGGGCAACCCCATCGCCAGGGCCAACGCCCCCCAGAACCTGCAGAATGAATTGCTGGTCGCGGGCTCCCAGGCCGCACTGGCCAATTATAAAGATTACCAGGTGGGGCCGGAGGATCAGCTGGATATTGTCGTATACGGCCAGGACGCCCTTAACCGGACGCTCAGGGTCAACGGCCAGGGCGATATTGTCATGCCGCTGGTGGGGGCGGTCAAGGTGGCGGGGCTGACCACCCAGGAGATCGAAAAGCGTTTGAGCAATTTATATGACGCCAACTATCTTGTTAATCCGCAGATTACGGTGGAGGTCAAGGAATATCGCCACCAACGAGTAGCAGTCACCGGCGCAGTCATGAAACCGGGCTCTTACGAACTCATCGGCCCCCGATCCTTGCTGGAGGTCTTGGCAATGGCTGGCGGTATAGCGAACCAGGGTCAACTAACCGGCGGTGGCGGGTCCTTGGCAGGTGATGTGGTCGATGTGATCCGCCACGAGAACGCTCCTGAGCTGGCTGCAAAGATTAAAGCTGGAGCCGTCCAGCCTTTTGCGCCGAAAACCGAGACCATGGTCATTGACCTACGCCGCCTGATGAGCGGACAGGATCCACAATCGAACCTCATGATCCGCAACGGCGACGTAGTCTATGTGCCCAATGCCGGCACCGCCTATGTCTTGGGGGCGGTAAAAAAGCCGGGGGTTATCGTAGTTAAGGAGAACTTGACGGTGTCCCAGGCCATAGCTTTGGCAGGAGATGTCGACCCCATGACCGCGAACAATAGTATTGCCATCATGCGGTTTGATGATCAGGGCAAGCCTGTGGTTATTAATGCTAATCTAAGCAGGATCATTGCCCGCAAGGAACCGGATGTTCCCATCAAAGACAGTGACGTGGTGGTGGCTAAGGAAAATCCCGTGAAAAAGGCCTTCTGGTATATCAGGAACATACTGCCCGTAAGCGGCGGTTATAGTGTTGGGACAGCTTTCTAACTATGAAAATGACTCGGAGGGTATAATTCCATGTCCAGCTATGACCAGCACCCTTTAATGGTGCCGCCGCCCGGAACCCCGTTGCCCCCCGCCTCTCCCCTTTCGCCCCTGGATTACTACGAAGCGGAGAGTCAGGGATCGGGGCTGCGGGATTACCTTTATATTCTGTTGAAACGCAAATGGGTGGTTATCGGCACCTTTCTTGCCATATTCCTGTTTGCAGCGCTTCGTACTTTTCTGGCCACTCCCATCTACCTCGCCAGCACCACGTTGCAGATCACTAATGATAACCCCGGTTCCCGTGTATCCACGACCGGGGGTGTTCCCGATTTTTTCGGCTACGACCCCGGAGATAAGTTCCAACAAACCCAATACAGTATTCTCAAGAGCGAGTCTCTTGCCCAGCGGGTGGTCCAGGCCTTGAAGCTGCCAAAGAATACATCTTGGGGCCTGCAGGTCAACCCGGTGCGCGATACCTATCTGGTGGAGGTGGCCTGCCAATCCCCCGACAATGCGGTAGCCCAAAAGGTGGCCAACGCCATTGCCGACGAGTACATGCATTTCTCCATCGACCGGCGCAATGAGTCCTTCACACTGGTCAGGAAATGGCTGGATAAGCAGCTCACGGAAATGGCGGCCAAGGTGCAGGAGGCCCAGAAGAAGCTCTATAAATTCGGGCAAAAGAGCGATATTTATGCCCTAGAAGACAAAAACAACGTGGTGATTCAGAAATTCGTCGACCTGAGCAGCCTGCTCACCAGGGCCCAGGCGGAGAAAATGGCCAAGGAGGCTCAATTTAAGCAGATTGAGCAAGAAGGGCCCAATGCCCCTCTGATTGTCAACAACGGTTTGATTGCCTCGCTACGCCAGCAGCTGGTGGACGAAGAGGCCAAGATTTCGGCTATGAAGAAGGTTTATCGCAGCCAACATCCGGAAATGCTGGCTGAAGAGGCCAACCTGACTGAATTGCGAGGGCGCCTGCAGGCCGAGGTTAACCGTCTCCAGGAAAGCATCAAGGCGGATTATGAGGCAGCTGCCCGCACGGAAAAACTCCTGGACGACAGCTTTTCGGAACAAAAAGGGCAGATGGCCAAGCTGCAGGATAATCTTACCGACTTCCAGATCTTGAAAAGGGACGCCCTGACCAATGAGCAGCTCTACCAGGCCTTGTTGGCCAGGGTCAAAGAGGTCAGCATCGCCGGCACCATGGTGTCTTCCAACGTAGCGGTCATTGATCCGGCGCAGCTTCCCACAGTGCCTTTTTTGCCCAATACCCGGCGCGACCTGACCTACGGCGCCTCCATGGGCTTGGTCCTGGGCGTGGGCCTGGCCTTTTTGCTGGAAGCTCTGAATAATTCCATCCAATCCACTGATGACCTGGAACGGATCTGCAACTTACCCTCGCTGGGGATGTTACCCTCGCTGTGCAGAAACGGCAACATGCTCCCTTATCATCTTGAAAAATTTAAGGGGAAGGGTTTCTGGCGCTATCTCCCCCGGATCCGGCGCCGAGACCAGTCCTGCGCAGAGGCCGAAAATGGGGACTTAATAGTATTCACCAATCCCCAATCCCCGGTGAGCGAAGCCCTCCGTCAAGCTCATACCGCTATCATGCTATCGGCATCCGGCCGGCCACCGACTACCATCCTGGTTACCAGCCCCAATCCCAGTGAGGGGAAAACCATGGTCGCCTCCAACTTGGCCCTGACCTTCGCCCTCGGCGGAGAGCAAACTCTCGTGATCGATTGTGACCTGCGGAAGCCCCGGGTCCACCAAATCTTTCAGCTGGATCTCCAGCCCGGTCTCAGCAATTACCTCACCGGCAGCGCCACCCTGGAAGAGATCGTGCACCTCTCCTCCATCCCTAACCTGTCGGTCATAACCGGGGGGACTCGCCCCCCCAGCCCCGGCATTCTTGTGAATTCCCAAGAGTTCAAGGATCTTCTCGGGCAACTCCGCGAGCGGTATGAACACATTATTATCGATACGCCTCCCATCCTGGCGTTTTCCGAGGGCCTAATCATTTCCGTTCTGACCGACGGAGTATTACTGGTAACCAGGCATAATTGCACTCACAAGAGCAGCGGCCGCCTGGCCCAACACCGCCTCACCCAGGTCCGCGCCCCCCTGTTAGGCGCCGTGCTGAACTGCGTCGACTCTCTTGGCCAGTCCTATGGAGGTTATAATTATAAGTATTATTCCAAGTACTATGTCGGAGATATCCACAATAATAAAATGGAATCCTGAGCCGGTTGCCTAACAGCAAATTGAACCCTTCGTCCTGGGTGATCCTATGATTATACGAATGGTAGATCTCCTGTTTTCCTTGGTCGGATTGCTGGGTTTAATTATCATGCTCCCATTTGTGGCGTTGCTGATTAAGATAGACTCCAGGGGGCCGGTTTTCTATTTAGGCGATCGGGTGGGCCTAAACGGCAAAAATTTTAAGATGTACAAATTTCGCACCATGCAGGAAACCCCGGATTTTCAGGGACCCAGCGTTTCACCCCAGGGAGACCCCCGGGTCACCACCGTAGGCCGGGTACTGCGCCGTTTGAAGTTGAACGAGTTTCCCCAGTTCATCAATGTGCTCAAGGGAGATATGACCCTGGTGGGACCCCGGCCCGAGACTCCTGAGCTGGCTGCCGCTTACCCGCCGGCAGCCAGAAAGATTTTTTCGGTAAAACCCGGTCTGATCGGTCCCAACCAGATTTTGGGGCGGAATGAAGAAGAGCTCTATCCCCCCGGGGTAGACCCACAAAAATTCTATATCGATCAAATTTTGCCGCAGAAACTTCCCTTGGACCTGCAATTTATTGAAGACCAATCCTTGCTCAAGAATTTTAGATTTCTCTTCCAGGGCGCTCTGGTGACCATAACCGGGGCCATTGGCCGCCGCCATTTGATGGATAATCTGAGTCAGATTTTTCTGCTGGTGACCGACGCCGCCTTATGCCTGGTTTCCTTCTTCCTGGCCTATTTGATGAGATATCACGGCATTAATGCCCCGCTGGCTACGGCGGCTGGTTTTAGCCTCGTGCCCTGGGCCGTGCTGGCCCGCCTGCCGATATTTTTTTATTATGGCTTCTATCATGTCTTGATCCGCCATCTGGCTCTCTCAGATATCAAGCAAATCCTCAAGGGGGTGACGCTGGGCAGCATTGTCTTGATAGCTATCGCTTATCTATCCGGTGTGGCGATGTATGGCAGGGTGGTATTTATTATCGATTGGTTTTGCCTCATCACCTTGCTTGTGGGGTACCGTGTCCTGGTAAAGAAAATATACCTGCGGTACAAGGGAAAAGCCCCTGGCACCGTCGAGAAAACCAGGGTGCTTATCTGGGGGGCGGGAGACTGTGGCGACCTCTGTCTGCGTTTTCTCCAGAAAGAGAGTCAACCGCCCTATGAGGTTCTGGGCTTTATTGATGACAATCCCAGAAAGCGGGGTAAAACCCTGGGAAGGGTTAAGATCCTGGGGGATCGCCATCACCTTGATGTCGTTTCTCAACTGTATAAGATTCAGCAAGTGTTCATTGCGATTGCCGACACGCCCTTACATGAATTGAAGCAGATTGTGAAAATCTGTCGCGATTTGGGTTTAAGGCCGCAACTGTTTTTGGCTAAGACGGAAATGGAAGGAAAAGAGATCGACCTTCGGCACCCCGCGGGCTTGATCCCGGCCAATGGTTATTTTTTCCAGGAGGGCAGGACCAAGCAGGGGTCTTAAAGGCGCTCTCCCGGGAGGTCTTATTCAATATTAGTAGGGAGGGATCCCCTATTTATCTCCTCTCCCCCAAAGGGGCTGGGGGTTAGGGCGACGGGGAGTTTAATCCCGTTTCCGGTGTCATTAATAATTTAATTTAAGAAGGATGAGCATGCGAGCCATAATTCTGGCCGGCGGCAAGGGCGTGCGGCTGGCCCCGGTGACCGAGGTCATCCCCAAGCCCCTGGTTCCCCTGGGCGGCAGGCCCATCATGGAGATCGTCATTCGCCAGCTCCACCGCCATGGCTTCCGTCATATCACCTTGGCCGTGGGCTACATGGCCGACCTGATCCGGGCTTATTTTGGGGACGGCGCCAAATTTGGGGTGCAACTCGATTACTCTTATGAAGCGCAGCCCCTGGGAACCGTCGGCCCCCTGGCCCTGATTGACGATCTGGACGACACCTTTCTGGTGATGAACGCCGATGTCCTGACCGACTTTAATTATCAGGACTTTTTAAATTTTCATAAAGCCCATGGAGGGGTCGCCACCATAGGAGCCTATCAACGCCAGGTGATCATCGATTTGGGGGTCATCAAGGCGGACGGTGACCACCGGGTCCAATCTTATGTTGAGAAACCCACTGTCTCTCATTTGGTCAGCATGGGAGTTTACGTCTTCGAACCCCAAATTTTATCGTACATCAGGGGCAAAGGTTATCTCGATTTCCCTGATCTGGTCAGCATACTTCTAAGGGAGGGTCAGCAAGTATGGTACCTGCCTCACAATGGCTACTGGCTGGATATCGGTCGGCATGATGACTATGCCCAGGCCGCAGAGCAATTCGAGAACCTTAACCTCAAACATGGGTTGTTGCCAACTATTCCTGGCGCTTGATGCAAATTATGGAAACCGTCTTTCGTGATCGGGTGGTTATGGTGACCGGCGCCGCCGGCTCGGTAGGGCAGGAACTGGTCCGCCAATTAATCCCTCTGGGCCCGGCGGAAATCCGGATGATGGACAATAATGAGAGTGAACTCTTTCTCCTGAGCGAACGGTACCGCCCTCAGAATAACGTCACCGCTTTTCTGGGGGATGTGCGGGATCATCAAAAGGTTGCCGCGGTAGCCCACGGCTCGGACATCATCTTGCATTGCGCTGCCTATAAACACGTTTTTTTTTCGGAATACAATCCCTTCGAAGCGGTGCAGACCAATATTTTGGGGGTTAAGAATGTCATCGAGGCCGCCATCGGGATTGGCACCGGACTGGTTATCTTCACCAGCAGCGATAAGGCCGTTAACCCCACCAGCGTTATGGGGACCTCAAAATTGATGGGTGAACGGCTGATCACTGCAGCCAATGCGGTGAGACATAATCCCGGGCAACGTTTCTCCAGTGTGCGCTTTGGCAACGTCATCGGGTCCCGGGGCTCAGTCTTTCAAGTCTTTACGGAGCAGATTAAGCAAGGCGGGCCGGTGACCGTCACCGATCCCGGCATGACCCGGTTCATCATGCCTTTGGCACGGGCGGCCCAACTGGTTCTCCAAGGCGCGGTGCTGGCCAGGGGTGGCGAGGTGATGGTGACCAAGATGCAGGTTATCTCCATCATGGACCTGGCGCAGGTGATGATAGAGCTGTTGGCTCCTTATTCCGGTCACGATCCCAACTCGATAAATATCAAGCTCATCGGCGCCAAACCCGGCGAAAAAATGTATGAAGAACTGATCAGTTTGGAAGAACTGGGGCGTTGTTTGGAGCTGGCAGAGATGTTTGTGATATTGCCGGCCTTCCGCTCCATTTACCATGATATTGATTACACCTATGCCGCCGCTACCGGACAGCCCCTGGCCCACCCGTATAATTCCTCCCAAGAGCTTGCCATGAGCAAAGCTGAGATAAAAGCCTTCCTTTGCAACCATCGACTCTTGCCGGAAGATCTGACGCCTTCCGTCGCTGATACGAGAATGGGCGCATGCGTGTCCTGATCCTGGGGGGTGACGGTTACCTGGGTTGGCCCACCGCCATGTACCTCTCCCGCCGGGGCGTTGAGGTGGCCCTGGTGGACAATTACTTCCGGCGCCGGACCTGCACCGAACTCAACCGCGAGCCCCTGATCCCCGTGCCCAACTTGCACCAGCGCGCCGCGCTCTGGGAGGCCATCAGCGGCTGCCGGGTGACGGTCGATATCGGCGATGTCTGCGATTATCCCTTTCTGCTGAAAAAATTCCAGGAGTTTCAACCCGAGGGAGTAGTTCATTATGCGGAGCAGCCTTCAGCTCCCTATTCCATGATGGGTAATAAAGAGGCCATCTTTACCATCACCAATAACCTGGTCTCCACCGCCAATGTTATTCATGCGGTCAAAGAGGCGACGCCGGGCTGCCATCTAGTTAAACTTGGAACCATGGGGGTCTATGGCACCCCGAATATTGACATCGAGGAAGGTTACCTGGAAGTGGAGCATAAGGGCCGGAAACACAAATTCCTCTACCCCAAGACTCCCGGTTCTCTTTATCACCTGACCAAGGCGCAGGACGGTGACCTCCTTTATTTCTATTGCCGGATGTGGGGCATCAGGGTGACGGACCTGAACCAGGGGCCGGTGTACGGGGTGGAG
Source organism: Desulfobaccales bacterium (assembly GCA_049585595.1). Taxonomy (GTDB): domain Bacteria; phylum Desulfobacterota; class Desulfobaccia; order Desulfobaccales; family 0-14-0-80-60-11; genus JAPLJC01. The sequence continues at coordinate 21,843 of JBAVAG010000080.1, read as the reverse complement.
ACCGAGGAGTCCAGCCAGGATGACCGCCTGTTTTCCATTTTTAATTATGACGATATCTTCGGGACGGTGCTTAACCGTTTTTTGGTGCAGGCGGTGGCCGGAGTCCCTTTGACAGTTTATGGAAAAGGCGGCCAAACCCGAGGCTATCTTAACATCAAGGATGCCCTGGCGTGCGTGGAGCTGTCCCTGCTTAATCCTGCCGCCTCCGGGGAGTACCGGGTCTTTAATCAGTTTGTCGAAACTTTTTCGGTAAACGAGCTGGCTCGATTGGTCCAGGAAGCCGGAGCCAACCTTGGTTTACCGGTGGAAATGCGGCACATCCCCAATCCTCGTCTGGAAGCCGAAGAGCATTACTATAATCCGACCCATACCGGATTGACGGCGTTGGGATTGAAGCCGCACTATTTAAGCGATGAGGTGCTCTGCGGGATGCTCAGGTTGGTGCAAAAATATCAGGAAAATATCCAACCGCAATTGATTCTTCCCAAAATAACCTGGGATGCCACTGTAAACTGAGGTGCCCTCGGATTTTTTTGGCGTTTTTATAACCAATTTAATTAATTAGATTTCCTTATGGGAAAAACCTGTTTGATCAGCGGCGGAGCCGGTTTTATCGGGGTGAATCTGGCCCGCGAACTGGTGGCGGCTGGCCTATCCATCAGGATATTGGATGATTTGACCGCTGGCCGGGCCCAGGACTTGGCCGGTCTTCCGATTGACCTGGTGGTCGGGGATATCCGCGAAGAGCAAATGGTGCGCCGGGCAATGAAGGATGTCGGCCTGGTGGTTCATCTAGCGGCGCATACCGGGGTGGTGGACTCGGTGGCCAATCCCGAACCCAACATGTCCGTCAACGTGGCGGGGACCCTGACGCTCCTTCAGGCTGCGGTGCGGCAAAAGGTGGAGCGCTTCATTTTTGCCTCCACCGGCGGCGCCATCATGGGGCAAGTAAATCCGCCAGTTCATGAAGGGATGTTGCCGCATCCCATTTCACCTTACGGCGCCAGCAAGCTGGCCGGAGAAGGTTATTGTTCGGCATTCTGGGGCAGCTACGGTCTCAAGACCATTGCCTTGAGATTTTCGAATATTTACGGGCCCTACTCTTACCACAAAGGCAGCGTGGTGGCGAAATTCTTTCGCCGGGTGCAGGCCGGCAGGGAATTGGTCATCTTTGGTGATGGGGAACAGACTCGTGATTTTTTGTACGTGGGAGACCTTTGCAAAGGCATCATGGCTGCACTCCAGGTCGATTTACCCTTCGGCGAGGCCATCCAATTGGGGACCGGGCGGGAAACCAGCGTCAATCAACTGGTGGCTCTGATGCGCCGGTTGATGGGGGAAGAGCACTTTCCTCCGGTGAGCTACGCACCCCTCCGCCCCGGGGAAGTGGAGCGCAATTTCGTTGCCATCGCCAGGGCGGAGAGATATCTGGGCTTCTCGCCCCAGACCGACTTGGCTCAAGGTTTAAAGAAGACCTTGGAATGGTTCTTGCGAAATAAAAATTACTAAAAACTCTCTTAGTTGCTTGCTCGGATTGCCGGGTTTGATTATCCTGGTCCCGTTTGGGGCGTTGCTAATTAAGCTTGACTCGGCCTCAGTCGGGCGCCGCCATCCACCCAGCTAAAGTTTTTTATCGGTATTCTTAGAAAAAACTTCTAAATTGAAAGGTTCACTATGCAAGTGATCATCCTTTGTGGAGGTATGGGCACACGGTTGAAGGAGGAAACCGAGTTCAAACCGAAGCCCATGGTTATGGTGGGTGACCGTCCTATTCTCTGGCACATTATGAAAATCTATGCAAGCTATGGATATCAGAATTTTGTCCTTTGCCTGGGCCATAAAGGTAATATTATTAAGGACTACTTCTATCACTATGAAATTATGACCAACGATTTTCAGGTCACTCTGGGACGCAAAGAAACTTTAAAAGTTTTTTACAGAAATCCTGAAAACGGTTGGCAAATTGTATTGGCTGACACGGGTGAAAACACCCTTAAAGGGGCCCGCTTAAAGCGGATTGAACGGTATGTTGACTCAGATCACTTCATGGTGACCTATGGCGATGGGGTAGCCGATGTTGACATTTCTCATCTAGTGGCCTTCCATCTCTCCCACGGGAAGATCGCCACTTTGACGGGGGTAAAACCGAAAGCTCGGTTCGGTGAATTGCAGGTTGACGGCCAGCAAGTGACCAATTTTACAGAGAAGCCACAGACTACTGAGGGACTCATCAATGGAGGCTTCTTTGTTTTTCATCGGAAAATCTTCGATTACTTGGATGAACACGAAGAGTGTGACCTTGAATACGGAGCTTTGGAGCGACTGGCTCAGAAAGGCGAGCTCATGGTGTATCAGCATCAAGGCTTTTGGGCCTGCATGGACACCATGCGAGACCTGGAGTTTCTGAATCGCCTCTGGGCTGGCAACAAAGCCCCTTGGAAGGTTTGGGGATAGATGCATCCTGATCTTTTGAAGGCCACCAGAGACACCTACCGCTCCCGCCGAGTCCTGGTTACCGGGCACACCGGCTTTAAAGGGTCGTGGCTCTCCCTCTGGCTCTCTCAATTGGGAGCGGAAGTCATTGGCTTTGCTCTTGAGCCACCCAGCATCCCGAATCTGTTTGAAGTTATTAATCTTCAAAGAGAAGTAACTCACATATATGGTGATGTCCGGGACTATGACCACCTTCTTGCGGCTTTCGATTCCTACAAGCCTGAAATGGTCTTTCATCTGGCAGCCCAACCGCTGGTGCGGCGTTCTTACCAAGAGCCGCGCTTGACCTATGAAACCAATGTCATGGGTGCAGTAAATGTACTGGAGGCCGTGCGCCAGACACCCGGTGTACGTGTGGTCGCCATCATTACCAGCGATAAGTGTTATGAAAATCGGGAATGGACCCGAGGCTATCGAGAAGAAGACGCTATGGGAGGGCTGGATCCATATAGCTCCAGCAAAGGCTGTTGCGAATTGGTTACCAGCGCCTATCGCCGTTCATTTTTTTCTCCAGAACATCATTCTGATGCCTCCCGGGTGGCACTGGCCTCCGTTCGGGCCGGAAACGTAATCGGGGGCGGTGACTGGGGGATGGATCGTCTAGTACCGGACTGCATACGAGCCTTGAGTCGGCAAAAAGAGATAGTCCTGCGCTACCCACAGGCGGTTCGCCCCTGGCAACACGTTTTAGATCCTCTGGGCGGCTATCTCTTGCTCGGTGCCAAACTCTGGGAAGACGGAAATGCTTATGCCGGTTCCTGGAATCTCGGGCCTCACGAAAATGATACCTGGACAGTAGTGGAAGTCGTTCAGGAAATCATAAGGCTCTGGGGAGAAGGGAGCTATCGGGTGGATGGCAACCCCAAACTTCACGAAACCCGCCATCTGAAGCTGGATTGCCGCAAGAGCAGAACTCATTTAGGCTGGCGGCCTCAATATGCCATCCAGGATGCTTTACGCCTGACCGTCCAATGGTACAGGGCATTCTATACTGGGGTGGCCCCGCAAGATCTGGGTAACCTGGCGGTCAGCCAAATTGGCAGCTATATGAATGGTGAGAGAGAGGACCAAGAAACCCCCGGATAGAAAACTTAAAGTTATTCATCTAAAAAAATTATATTGGACGCGTCATGCTAAAATGCCCTGCCAACCAACGGGTACTCGTCACCGGGGCCAGCGGTTTTATTGGCAAACATGTGGTGGCTATGGGACAACGGCTCGGGGCTGAACTTCACGTGCTTTGCCGGAACGGATTACCGGGCCTTCATCTCAGAGAATGGCTCGTGGACATTAGGAATGCCGAGGCGGTCAGGGACGCGGTTTCAGCCATTCAACCGGAGGGTATCCTGCATCTGGCAGCCAGAGGAGTTGCCTACGGTTCCTCATCGCTAGCAGACCTTTTGGAGGTGAACACGGTCGGCTTGATTAATTTGCTTGAGGCGGCGGGGGCGCTCCGGATGCCCCCAAGTGTAGTGATCGCCGGTTCTGGTTTTGAGTATGCGCCCAACAATTCCCCGCTCTCTGAACTGGACCCCCTTCTTCCTGCCTCTGCCTATGGGGTTTCGAAAGCTGCCGCGACCATGCTTGCGGCTCTATACGCCGGTCGGATGCCCATAACCGTGCTGCGCCTCTTTAGCTTATATGGCCCGGGCGAATTAGAGCCCCGACTTACTCCTTACATTATTGAAAAAGCCATCCGGGGTGGGTCAATTGATTTAACTGTCGGCGAGCAAATTCGCGATTACACCTTTGTGGAAGATGCCGCGGAGGCTTTCTGGCGCGCTTTGGCCACTTCTGAAAAAATCACCAGTCTGCGGGTCTTAAATGTGGCGACCGGTGTTCAAGTTATTTTGCGGCAATTTGTCGAGGCCTTAGCTGGAGTCTTAGAAGACCATGGAATCAAGGCGGATTTAAAGTTCGGCGCCAGACCATATCGAACCGACGAATTGATGGTTTATTGTGCCGACGTCAGCCGACTGCAATCATCTTTGTCATGGGTCCCTGGCACTCCTCTTGAAGCAGGACTGAAACAAACCGTGGAGGCCTACCTTTGAGTGTTCTAGATCGGACTGAGTTCTTTACAAGTCCATAAGTAAGTGGTCGCAAGAGTCGGTGAGAATGCCTAAGATATTGTTCTATCCAGATAATATTCTCGGGTCCTATTCCGGGGTGATGGCCGCCCGGGAAGGAGCTAGAATCTTATCAAACCTTGGCTATGAGGTTGCTTATTGCGCACCGATAGGGGCTCCGGTTTCTTTTAAGTTTCCAGAAGTGAAAAAGGTTTATCAGATCCCTGTTCATCGCCAAATGAATCATCTTCTGAGTGGCCATGAATTGGCTGAATTTGATGCTGTGCTAGATGATTTCAAGCCCAATTGCGTGTTTTATTTTGGCGCAGCCATATCCAAGACTGCGTCTTTTTTTGAATCGGCCCGTGCAAGGGCTGTGCGCCAAATCGGATTCTGGATAACTTCCGATTTTTTTTGCACCGGCAATTATGGGTGCCTTAGGAGCGGGCCATGCAAGCTCTGCATCAATGGCAGTTATTATCAAGCGATATTGCATAAGTGTTCCAATAACCAGGCGATTCGGAGCACATTATTTCAAACCATTTTGCGGCTCAGGCTCGGACGAGAGTTGAAGAAGTGCGACGTGGTCATGGGTTCCAGCCGCCACCAGTTAAGACTTTTCGAAGAATTTGGCTACGAAGGATCCAGGGCCATACATTGTCCGTTATTCTTTGATACGAAGCGGGTAGATGGGGTTAAGTCTGAGTTGGGGGACTACTTTGTGCTATATGGCCAATCTCGGTTCGAAAAGGGCTGGCATCTACTTAAGGATATTGCTGACAGATGCCGGGGAGTAAAATTTGTTTTGCCATTCGGCAGCAAGGCGCAAGGCGAGTTGGCGATAAAAAATAACGGTTTAGCTCCCTTGGTCGATTCCGGCCAGATGATCCCAGTTTACAATGTCACGTGGGATACGGGTGTAAAAGAAATCGTGGCAGCCTCCCGGGGTGTCCTCATACCGTCGATCTGGCCTACCACCACTGAATATACCCTTCTGGAGAGCCTTGGCCTTGGCAAGCCCATCGTTGCCTTCGATGTCGGCATACATCATGAAGAGATCGGAGATGGGGTGAATGGATTATTGGCGCCGGTAAATGATATTGAGAATTTAGCCTCGAAAATTATGCTTATTTATTCCGATGACCAGCTCGCCTCCAGGTTGGGGAGTGGAGCCAGAGAGCTTTTCGATTATCTTGTTGATAACAAACGCATTGAACAGGCCTGCGAATCAGCTCTGAATCTTACCTGTTAATTAAACTGTTGGAAAAAGACCTAAAAGCTTGTTTCGCTGAAAGTGGATAAGACGGAGGATAAGAGCTGTAACAGTAGAAAAAATTGCACGAATTTTTAAAACACAAGGGGAATAACTTCGATGGCAATTCCGTCTTCTGAAACGCTCCCATATGAAATCGCCTATTTTTTCATGAGGCTGCTGCGACGACTGAGCAATGGCAAATATATTTATTCCCGGCGGCACAGGATTCAGGAAACGATCCCTGATGAACTGGCTAAGTTGATGAAAGCAAATTACCAGGAATTTCTGGCAGACTTTGAGGCTGCCACATACGAGAAGGCGGGGTTAGCCGGTTGGAGTTATGGCAACAGTCTTGGTTCAATAGCGCATTATCTCTATAGTATTGCTGATTTGTTGCAGGCCCGAGCCTTTCTGGAAATCGGCACCTATATCGGCACCAGCACCCTAGCTATATTGAACTTGATGCATCGCCGCGGCCGAGAGGACTTTTTAATCACAACCGTGGATATAGAAAATCTTTTTCGCCCGGAACTTTTTTCACCCGAAACGCGCCAGCGTCTTGAAAATTATCAGGATAAGTTAAACTTCTTGCTCGGCTCCTCCTCCGCGCCTGCCACTGTTGCTCAGGTGCGGCAAACATTGAGTTCTTCCCCCTATGATTTTTTTGACTTAATTTTTATCGATGGGTCACACATCCCAACGCAAGTGGCTGCTGATTTCCATAGTTATGCAGGCTTGCTGCGCAGTGGCGGCATCACCCTTTTCGATGATATGGATCAAGAATTTGGTTACGAATGCTTCTGGGATCCAGTGAGGCCTTGCCCGCCTTTGCATCGCGGTTTGGGCCACCCTATCCTCCTTTCCTGGACGGCTGACAACACGCCTCATTTGGGAGGAGCCCTAAAGAAAGATTGAACCAAAGAGTTAAACGTTCCCGAATTGCGAAATATACCCTTTAGTTAAGGTGCTCAAATTCTAAAGAGGTTGCAGGAGTGGAGCTTGGAAGTACAGCAACAGACGGTTAGCCATATTCCCGGTGTGGAAATTCGGCAAATCAAGCCCTATAGGGATGAGAGGGGCAGCCTCCTCAAGATTCTCATGCGGCAGCATCTAGGCGACGGACAGGCCAACTTTGGCGAAATTTATATCAACACTGCGGTGCCGGGGGCGGTAAAGGGCAATCATTATCATGCGGCGATTTCAGAGTGGTTCTGTGTGTTATGCGGACAGATAGCCTTGGCGTTGGTGGATACTAAAACCGGGGCCAGGGATAAAATTTATTTGGAGGGAGATACTCCAAAAGTCGTATGTGTCCGTCCCTATATTGCCCATGCCCTAAAAAATATTGGGCCGGATCAGGCCATTTTTCTTGCCTACGCGGATTATCCTTATGATCCAAAAAACCCTGACACCTTTGCTTTCGAGGTTTTTAGCTGATTCAAGCAGGGTCCAAACATTATTTTGAAAATAGTATTAAAATAACAATAAATAAGATATCATTGGGTTCATTAATGTTTGGGGGTTGTAAAAATTGCATGGGACGTAAGGCGCTTGCCACCAAGGGGTTTCTAGTCAATATTTTGCAGTATTTTCTGCAAAGTGCTTTGGCGATACTTTTAGCCCCACTATTATTGAGAGTAGCCGGACAGGAGACTTTAGGGGCTTACGCCGCGCTCATGCAGGCCGTAGGTTACTTAATTTTACTGGACCTGGGTTTTACGTTTGCCCTGAATAGATATTTAGCCTACGCCACTGGAATCGACGATGGTGGCACCAAGTTTACCAACGTATTAAATACGGGCCGGACCTTCCTGTTAGGGGTGGGGATACTCTACGCACTCGCGGCGGTAGCCCTTGCTTTTGGCATTGGCCCCTTACTCAAGCTTTCTCCGGTCATAAATTCCCAGGCCCGGGTGGCAATATTAGGCCTGGCGGCCTGGGGGGTTATTCGTTTTCCGGCATCGGTGTATGGTTGCTCGCTGTTTTCGCTGCAAGATATGGCGTTTCGCTACATCAGTATGGGGTTTGCCAATTGCCTGAGGCTGGTGGCTTCACTGGGGTTGGTTTATTGGGGTTTTGGGCTGATTGGCTTGGTAGCTGCCATCATTGCAAGTGAGGCGGTCGATTTCTCAGTTTGCTTCTGGAGATTCAAAAAGCTGCGACCCTCCATCCAGACCAAGTGGGGAATCCAGGATACCAAACTCTTTCGGGAAATGTTCAGCTTTAGCCTACAGGCCCTGCTGATAACCATAGCCGGGACGTTTATTTTTGGCACTGATAAACTGATTGCGGGTTCTCTGTGGGGAGCGGCCCAAGCGAGTGTCTATTACACTACCCAGCTGCCTTCTTTCATTGGCTGGAGTATTTTAACTAAGGTTGCCGATAATGCTTCTCCGGCCATCAATGAATTGTATGCTAAACAGGATTGGCAACGGCTGCGGGGAGTATACCTGGATTTATATCGATATACCCTGTTACTGGCCCTGCCTTTCACCCTGGGATTAATTATTTTAAACAAATATTTTATGACCCTTTGGGTCGGTCCGGCCCAATACGGCGGTATCGCCTTAACCATATGGACGGCCGCCTTTGCCTTCCTCGTCTCCATCAGCCATATCAGCTTTGTATTTTTAGTAGCCTCCGGATATATTCGCGTCTATTCCAAGATAAACTTGGCGGAAGGGCTATTTAATGTGGGTCTTTGCATCCTCCTGGGCTGGTTCTTCGGATTGGCGGGGATCGCGGCATCAATTTTTCTTGCCCATCTTATCAACTTTTCCTATGTCCAATGGAAGATTCAAACTGATTTGACAATATCATCAAAAAGTATCTTTAGCCGCTGCTTATTGCCCTCAGTAGAAGCAACCATGGTAAGTACTATCATATTGATATGCTTGATTAACCTTATTAATCCGACTAATTGGCTAAAATTATTGGCAATTGTCGCACTAGTCCTAATATCTCACAGTTTGGCGTCATTTTTTCTAGGACTGGGTAGAAGCGAACGCAAGAGTTTTCTAGATTTGATTTTTACACCAAAGGCCTTGATAAAACCGTCTGCTGGATCGGAGATATAAAGAATGGCGTTATAAGGTTTCTTCACATGCGATGATGATCATCACCGGGATTTTTTTGTCGTGGATATAACCGCCTTAAAACCAAACGAGGGCAAATCGATAAGAAATTGGTATGGAAAATCTCATAAAACCTTTTATGGAGATTTAAGTGGTTTTGATGCTTTATATCAATAATTCGAACTATAGGAACTTGTCATGCTCAATGAAATAAAAGATTTTATTAGATTTACATATCCTTTTTACTTACTTCTTGATTTAAGGAATACCTGGAAAGATAAGACCTCTTTAAATAAATGGGAAAACGATGGCAGGCCAATACCCCCGCCTCATATAGTTAAAAGACTTGCTGTCCAAGAATATGGAAATAAATTCGCCCTAACGACCTTTATTGAAACAGGTACTTATATAGGTGATATGATTTATGGAATGAGAAAGACATTTAACAATATATATTCTATGGAGCTTAATGAAAAATTATATTTAAAGGTGTTAAAGAAATTGCATAGATTTCCCCATATCAAGATTTTTCATGGGGATAGTGGCGAATTATTCCCAAAGATTTTAGAAAATATCACACAGCCATGCTTATTTTGGTTAGATGCGCATTATTCCGGCGGCATAACCTCAAAAGGTTCCATCGAAACGCCAATTATAAAGGAATTGACCTCCATCATTACGCATTCAGTGAAAACTCATTGTATTCTGATAGATGATGCCCGCTGTTTTATTGGGGATAATGATTATCCCACCTTAGATATTTTAAGAGGATTTATCCAGACTAAACGTCCGGATAGTACCTTTGAGATAAAAGATGATATAATAAGGATTAGTTTTGAATCTTAATACATAATCATTAACTTTTCAGGCTGGTGAATGAAGGTATTTTTTAAGGCGCATTTGATAGTAACAGAGAATTTATACACCAATGATCAGCTGCTGGATCAGATATTTAAAAAATTAGGATTAGTTTTGAAAATTGATCTAATCAGCAAATTAGCATCTTAGCAGTTTAACCTCGTCAAGCCATTTTTTTGGGAGTTTCTTATGTTACCAGGATATAAGCGAGCCATACCCGCCTTGGAGCGGCCGCTCGTGATTCCTTCTTTGGGGATGAATTTCGGCTTTTTGCAGTCATTGGTCATCGCTCAGCTGACTGTTCTAGGGTCAATGGCCTTGTTTGCCAGGCACCTACCCCCCCAGGCAAATTTCCTGGTGGTCACCTGCGCTTGCCTGACTGGCATTATAATTTTTTATCTGGCTTATGCCCGAAAAGCACTGGGACGGAGTTGTTTGGGGATAGTCCTTTGCGCTTTTCTACTCAGAGTGCTGGTCGGGGCAGTTCACTACTTGTTGCTCCAGGACCCCAACTACTTTGCGCACCCATCACAATATGCTTTGGCCTGGGACTGGGAGTGGATGCACCAGAGTATGTTGTTTGTGGCTAATGAATTTCGAAATTATGGGTTCTTGGCTAAGTTACCCAAATGGTATTGGCTGGAAAATAAAAATGCCTATCTTCTTGCGTATGATGCTTTATTATATTATTTCAGCGGAGATTATGTATTGAATATTGCTCCGTGGAATAGTCTTCATATTATTTATACGGGCTACATTGTTGGAGCTATTGCGCTGCAATGCGGGTGCAGCCGCAAGCAAGCTCTCGTGGCTCTGACCCTGGCAGTATTCCAGCCTTTTGGATTTATTTCGACCTTGATGGAAAGGGATTTTGTGGGCCAGGCCTGGATTGCTCTGGCAGTTTATCTGGTATTAGTTGCTCAGGCGCGGACATGGTTACTCCTTTGCGTGTTGCCAATTTCAGGTTTTCTGGCTTATTGCCAACGGCAACCATACTTGGCGGTCATTTTGGTGGGCGCTGCCTGTCTTTATGTAATCAATAAGCATAAGAACCCAACCGCTGTCATTGCGGCTATAGGGGTCGCGATTGTCTTATTTTTTAGGTATAATTTAAGATCGGTGATGTATCAGGAGGCATTTTCACGCTATTCGGGGTCTGCACACTTTGGCAAACATCTTGTAACGTCATATATTCCTCATCGTAGTATTATGTTACCCCTTTTATTCATTCGCGCGATAATGGGCCCTTTCCCGTGGTTTCAAATATTTGATAAGAATATTGTGGATTATCTGTACATGCCTGAGGCTTTCTTACAAAGCGTTTTCAATGTGGCCTTGATGCTCACAGTTTTTCCTTTGGCTTGGCAGGAGTGGAAGAGAGATAAGAAAATCGATCCTGCCTTCTTATTTGGCTTATTGTTTTTTCTCACAGCACTTCTATCCTTTGGGGTCCATTCCGGTTATGTTACCATCGGCATGATATTTTTCATGCCATTGGCCTCCCGGGCAGGACTGGGGAAATTTAAAAAATACCTCATGGGCTCAGCAATATTTTTCCTGGGCGCCAATATTGGTTACTGGCTCTTGGGCCTAAAAGGGAGCGCCATTTTGCAGGGTATCACGGGGTATTAAGCCATGAAAGTTCTTCAGATCATCCACTCCCTGCGGCGCGGAGGGGCCGAACGGGTTCTCTTGGAATTATCCTTAGGGTTGAAGGACTTAGGACACGAAGTGCGGGTCCTGGGACTGGTGGGCGTAACTGAATATAATGAAAGCCCTTTTAACGAGATTCCTTACAACTTCCTGGTTAAGCCAGAGAACTATCACTGGCGTTCCGGGATCCCAATTCTTGCCAAAAAAATGAGAAGCGCGGTAGATCGATTTAAACCTGATGTATTGCAAATTCATACGGCCAACGCTGCTATTGTTGCCGCCTGCGGTCTTCTCAAGCAGCCGGCGATCCAGGTTTTTCACGGTTATGGGGGCTTGGACCCTCCGCATACCTTTAAATCCTGGGTGAGGCGCCGCATGGAACGGTGGTCCTTTCGCAAGTTAGCATGCAGGGGGGTCGTGGTTTCGCATCCCATGAAAGCAGCAGTGGCCGCACACCTGGGATGTAAAGAAGATACGCTGCAATGCATCATGAACGGTATCGATCTGAAACGCTTTTCTTTCATAAAACGGGAGCCCACAAATAGACCGGTAATCTGCAGCGTCGGAACCCTGGCAGAGCACAAACGCCCAGATGAGGCTATCCGAGCCTTCGCCATTCTCCGGGAACGGCTTCCAGGTGCTAAGTTGCGTATTGTGGGTGACGGTCCACTGCGCCCCAAACTAAAACAGCTTATCCAGGGGCTCAATCTGAGCGACGCGGTGGAACTTTTAGGTAGGCGTGAGGACATCCCGGAACTTCTTGCTTCCAGCCATTTACTCTGGCATCTGAGCCAAAGTGAGGGACTGCCGCTGGTCATTGCTGAAGCCATGGCTACAGGATTACCTGTTGTCGGCACCGATGTCCGGGGGATTAGCGAGGTAGTGGTTGATGGCGTAACCGGTTTCCGTGTTCCTTCAGGGAACGCTGCAGTTGTTAAGGAAAAGTCTTATCAGCTTTTATCCGACCAAAATTTATTTATGTCATTCTCCAATAAGGGTAGAAAAGTGGTAGAAACATATTTTAACAAAGAAATCATGGTTAAACTACATGCTGATCTTTTATTAGAGGTGGCGGAAAAGAAGAATCTATGAATAAGCATTCGCCCTATCATAGCATACACAATATTTTATCACGATATATTGTTCAGCCTTTTAGGTTTTTTTTGCAGGAAAGGAATGATGTTTTTGGCCTTTTTAATTACTATTGGCTTTTGATTAATATTAAAAATACTGATACCTGGAAAAGGCTGAAAATTAAATTATTGAAATACCATGATATTACTTCTGCAGATCCGGGGGATGCTTTAAAGTATTCTGAAATTGACTTTTGGCTCGGTATTAATATCATGAGATTCTTGGAGCTTAACCTCTGGAAACAGAAGAATTTAAAAATCTTAGATATTGGATGCGGACCCGGATTCTTTTGTTTCATTTGTAAGATGCTTGGTCATGAGGCGATCGGGATGGACAGACCTTTGGAATATTTTAACGATTCAGAACGAATTATTTACACGGTTATTCCAGAAATTTTAAATGTGGAGATAATACGCAGGAAGATAACGGAATATGAGTCAATAATATTGCAAGATAAATTTGATTTAGTTACAGCTTTTATGGTCTGTTTTAATAAACACAAAGAAATTGGCGAATGGGGAAAGGCTGAATGGATTTCATTTATTAATGATATATTCAATTATATTAATCCAAAGGGAAAATTAATTATGAATCTTAATGCAAATCCAGAAAAATATTCTGAACTATTGTATTACGATTCTAATACTTTAGTTATGTTTGACGAATTAGGAACAATTACAAGACCAGGTATGGTTATTATAAGAGAAGATAAATTTGGTAATGCAAAAGGTCTTAAATTATGTTAAGAAAATACATTTTAGAAAAAAATACGTTAGTTCGAAAATGTTGGGCAATGTTTCGAAGCCATCAACTTGAGAATCGTTATAGATCTTTAGGAGATAAATATCGACTTATTAATGGTGGGGAAAATATATATTATGATCCCAGTAAAGTTATTTATAATATAAAAGATTACGCCAAAGATGTACAAATAAATCAGCGAGAAGAAGGTGAAATTCATTCGGCGATTATGGTGTTAAATAGTAACTGGGGTAGGGGAATGGTTGATGAATTGAGTCATCTCGGAAGAGTTTCGGTCTACGACTGGACTGAACAAGGCTATCCCGAAGATATTGGAAGGCATCATTCTCTTCTTGAAGAAATGAATTACGGATTTTTTGAATTCATTAAAAAATCAAATAGGTTTCGATCAATAGATTGGGTCTTTCTTCCGAGTAGCGGTGCTCAGATTCTCCGGGCAACTATTAGGCGTATTCGCCAAGAACTTGGGATACCGGTTGTTAACCAGTGGTTGGATTGCAAACAGAACTTCGAATGTGGGGTTGGGCCTTACGGCCAGGACAGCGGGCAGAAAGATATTGCCCCGGAATTTGACCTGGTTTGGACCAGTAGCCGGTCGCTATGCGAGTGGTACCTGGCCGTGGGGGCCAGACCAATTTTTTTACCGGAAGGGTTTTCACCTCAATTAACCCCGCGGTTGGATTGCGAAAAGAAGTATGAGGTCGGTTTCTTAGGCGCTTGCTACGGGTTGCGGCCCGACTATATCAAAGCGCTGCGGAAGGCCGGTCTGAAAGTCGTCGCCAGAGGGTTCGGGTGGCCGGGGGCAGGAAGCGTACCTTTAACCGAGATGGGCCGATTCTTTGGCGAGTGTAAGGTGAATCTCGGTATGGGCGGGGTGGGATACTCGATGGAGCTGACCACCCTGAAAGGGCGTGATTTTGAAGTCCCTGGCGCCGGAGGCGCTTACTTGACGACCTACAATGCCGATTTGGCAAATTTCTTTCACATCGGTCGCGAGATTCTTTGCTACCACTCCATTGATGAGATGGTCGAATTGGCCTGCCGGCTTGTCCAGCATGACGATTTCCGTGAAGAATTGGCCGCCAGGGCGTACGCCCGCTCTATGCAGGAACACCGTTGGCTCCATCGCTTTCAGGTCATCTTGGAAATTTTAGGAATTCTTAACTCAAAATCCGGGAATGGAGGCGCACCTTGCCTGACCAAATAGACATTTCAAAAATGGACTCCGTGGGTCTCCAGATGAAAGGGCATCTGCGAATTCGCCACTATTGGAAATCTGCCACCAGCGATTATTGGGATGATCTCTGGGATCATACTGCCTCGAAGGAGTATTGGCGCAACGCCATGGCTGGTTTATTACCTGCGGGTCTTGAGGGCGTTATCTGCCGATGCCTTTCCCAAGGGGCGAAAATCTTGGAGGCAGGTTGTGGGAACGGGCACCTGGTCATTTCTTTGCGCCAAAATGGGTACGATTGCCACGGTCTTGACTATGCTGAACGAACCATTACGGTGCTTAAGGGACATTTTCCCGAAATGCCATTTACCCAGGGCGATATTAGGAACCTCCCCTATGAATCCGAGTTTTTTGACGCTTACATCTCTTTAGGAGTTATGGAACATTTTACAGAAGGGCAGGAACAAATGCTGGCAGAAGCGGCCCGGGTATTGAAGCCCGGAGGAAAGATCTTGTTATCGGTTCCTGCAGTAAATGCCTACCGCTTATGGCGGTACAAGGTTGGCCTTTATAAGAATTCATCAGATAGACCATTTTTCGAAGATTGCTACACATTATCCGAATTGAAGAATCTCTTGCATAAGGCTGGATTTTCTTATCTCGAGCACCATTATCAAAACCCAGTGATGACATTTGTCCAAGAAAGCTTTCTACGGCCGCTATATTTTTTCGTTGAGGATACACGCTTCACCAGAAGTATCATTGACCGTACCTTGAATTTTATATTACCGAAGCAATGGTTTGGTCATATGCTCTTAATAGTCGGTGAAAAAGGAGATAACTAGAATCATAGATATATCAGGGCCATGAGGGATCAAATCGTTATGCGAATCATGGTGGTGGGGAATTGGCAATTCGAAATGTATGGGGAATGCGTTTATGAGTCTTTCAAGAAGATGGGACATGAAGTTTATCCTTTCAAGTGGAATATATACTTCCAGCCCAGACATTTTCTAAAAGGTTTCCCGTATAAAGTTGAAGCCTTTTTTCTAAAATTGCAGAATCATCTTATTGCTGGCCCAGCGGTGCAAAATCTCAACCGTGAATTAATTCAGTTAGCAAAGTCCTGGAAACCGGATCTAATATTCATTTATCTGGGGACCCATATAAGTCCTCATAGCCTAAAGAAGATCAAAGATGATCATCCTGAAGTAATTTTAGTTGGCTATTGTAATGATAACCCTTTTGCTGCAGGACATAAAAAGGGGCATTGGCGACTGTTTCTACCTGGCGTCCCATTTTATGATTTGATGCTGGCTTACCGCCAGCAAAATCTTGAAGATTTCCATAAGGCCGGTGCCAGAAGGGTCCAGCTGTTGCGTTCGTGGTTTGTCCCAGAGCTCCATCATCCTTTAGAGCTTCCTGAGGAGGATCAAGAACGTTTTCAGAGCGATGTGGTCTTTGTGGGACACTACGAACCCAGGGGCAGAATTGAATGGCTTGAGGAGATTGTCAAATCGGGATTTAAATTACGGCTGTTTGGGTACGGCCGCTATTGGGATAAACCGCTCCTTAGATCTTCCTGGTTACGTCATCTGGCGCCAGTCAAAGTGGCTTTGGGTGAAGACTATAATAAAGCATTATGTGGCGCCAAGGTAGCTCTATGCTTGTTATCCAAGTTGAACCAGGATACCTATACTAGACGCTGTTTCGAAATTCCCGCCACCAACACCATGATGTTATCTGAGTATACCGATGATTTGGCGACCCTATACACCGAGGGAGTTGAAGCAGAATTCTTCAGATCTAAAGAAGAATTAATTGCAAAATTGCACCGATATCTACCGGATGAGGCGCTCCGTCGAAGGGTGGCGGAGGCCGGGTATCGACGGGTAATGGCTGACGGCCATGATGTGATATCACGCATGCAGCAGGTGGTAACCTGGGCCAACGAACTTCGTTAGGGAACATACCATTTGGACAATACCTGGCGCGCAACTTGAGTTATTTAATGCCGCGGGGCGATTTGAACGCTCTTTCTGTGGGATTTTACCTGAGGATTGGCTAATAGGGATGCGGGAGAAAAAAACGACTGAGACAAAATCGCTGCGCATTCTGAACTTGACGGAGGAAGGGCGCTGGGGTGGCCCTCAAGCCAGAATCGCCTTGATAGCCGATCGACTTAAGAGCCTAGGTGTTGAGACCCTGGTGGTCGCGCCCCTCAGGGATTCTGGCGAGTTGCATAAACGCCTGCGCCAACTAGGTATTAGACACAGGCTTCTGAAACTGCACCGGCTCACCAAGGAGCGATCAATTCTTGTCCGGTATTTTCTCTTCTTCCTTCCAGAAGTGGCTCGACTTGTTCGCCTCATTAATGACGAAGACATTGACATTATCCATTGTAACGGCTGCTGGCAGATAAAAGGAGTGATTGCGGGTTGGCTTGCGGGTAAAAAAATCGCGTGGCATCTGAATGACACTCAATACGCCAAAATGGGACAACCCATTTTCAGCGTCATGTCGAGGCTGGCAGATGGGTTTATATTGGCGTCTGCTAGAACCGGAGAGTGCTATCTCGCCAATGCTCCTCAGTGCCGGAAAAAACCGGGGTGCGAAATACCGGCGCCTGTGGATACAAACCATTTTAATCCGGAATCGGTAGAGCCAGCTGCGGACATAATAGCGGCTTCCAATCGTATTAAAGTCCTCACCATCGGCAATATTGAGCCGACCAAAGGGATCGGGCATTTTGTCGAAATGGCGAGATTGTTAAGTAATTACGGTCATCTAATGGATTTTTTCATAGCCGGTAGTGAATTAAACAGTTACATTTCTTACAAGAACGCTCTCGATAGGGAAATCAGGCAGTATGGCCTCGACAATATAAGGTTTCTTGGAAAAAGATTAGACATCGCCTCCGTGCTGAAGGCAACAGACATCTACGTCTGTTCATCTATTTCCGAATCGAGTCCCATGGCTGTTTGGGAAGCCATGTCCATGGCAAAACCCATAGTGGCAACCGATGTCGGAGACGTGGCTAAATATATCCAGGAAGGTACGAATGGTTTCATTGTTCCCGTAGGAAATCCTGGAGCGCTGGCTGAAAAAGTCCGGAAACTGGTGGAGAATCCTGGACTGCGAAGCCGGTTCGGGGTACTTGCCAGAAGAGTGGCTGTCGAAAAATTGGATGTTCAGTTCGCCGCGCAGAAGCATAAATCGTTTTATCGCCTGCTGCTGGAATAATAATTTCGGTTAAGCAATATAATAGTAAAATTCAAGCTGAGATGGAATGATCGCAGGGCACGAAAGGACGAGGAAATGAAAGCCTTGGTTTCAGGCGGCGCTGGTTTTATTGGCTCCAATATTGTAAGACTTCTGCTGCAAGAAGGACATCAGGTTGTAGTCCTGGACAATCTTTCGTCAGGATATCGAGTCAATCTTGACGGGCTGAAGTCAGTCGATTTTTTCGAAGGAGACATCCGGGACGCCGATTCGGTTGCCAAGGCCATCGAAGGCATTGAGGTCGTCTTCCATCTGGCAGCATCGGTGGGTAACACGCGTTCCATAGAACACCCCATTATCGACTCGGATATCAATATCATGGGGACCTTGCAAATCTTGGAGGCCGCTCGCCGGGTAGGGGTGCGCAAAGTGGTTTTCTCGTCTTCAGCAGGCATTTTTGGGGAGTTAAAAACCCTTCCCATTCGCGAAGATCACCCCGTCGAACCCGACTCCCCATATGGCGCCAGCAAGTTGGGGGCAGAAAAACTTTGCCTGGCCTATGCGAAACTGTTCCCGTTAGAATGCGTCTGACTTCGTTATTTCAATGTCTATGGCCTGAATCAGCGCTACGACGCTTACGGGAATGTGATCCCTATTTTCGCTCACCGGATGATAAGAGGTGAAGCCGTAGTCATTTTCGGGGATGGTGAACAGACCCGCGATTTTATCAATGTCAGGGACGTTGCTCTGGCCAACTACCAGGCGGCAATGGCAAAAGGTGTCTCGGGAGCCTTCAATATCGGCAGCAGCTCTCGGATCACCATCAATCGATTAGTGGAGATCATATCCGCAGTGACCGGCCTTCACCCTGAAATTCAGCATGGTCCGCCACGCTCCGGGGACGTATGTCACAGCCTGGCTGATATTTCTGCGGCCCGCCAGGCGTTTGGTTTGCAGCCGCAGGTGCAGCTGGAAGAGGGATTGACGGAATATATGGGTTGGATGCGGAAGGATATGGGGAGAACGATGTGAGAGTGGTTATTTTAGGTGCGGCCGGTATGCTCGGGCACAAGATGTTTCAGATTATCAGGAAGGCATTCCCGAATACCCAGGCCATTGTTCGAGGGGACGTCAAACAACCGCCTTTTGCTAATGTCGCTTTGCTGCAGGGCAATGATATCATCCAAGGGATCGATGTGACCGATTTTAATCTATTGCAGGAGCTGCTCGGTGGTATCCGCCCGAACTACGTCGTTAATTGCGTTGGCATTATTAAACAGCGGGATGCCGCACACCAAGCGATACCTAGCATAACCATAAATTCCCTGCTACCCCACAAGCTTGCCGCCTTGGCCGAAGGCTGGGGAGGCAGGGTCATTCACTTCAGTACCGATTGCGTCTTCAGCGGGAAGCGAGGCGGATATACGGAGGAGGACCTCTCGGATGCGGAGGACCTTTACGGCAAGTCGAAGTTCCTGGGCGAGGTGCAGTGTGATAATGCCTTAACCCTGCGCACTTCCATTATTGGAAGAGAGCTTGCGGAGCATCGGTCCCTGTTGGACTGGTTTCTTTCCCAAAGAGGAAGGACCATCAAAGGCTTCAAACGGGTGATTTATTCCGGTGTCACTACGAATCAACTTGCTGAAGTAGTACTTTTGGTCATCCAGCAGTTCCCACAATTGCACGGTCTGTATCAAGTTGTCTCGGAACCTATTTCTAAGTATGATTTACTATGTTTGCTCAAGGATGCCTATAAGCTGGATGTCAAAATCTTGGCCGATGAAATGGAAGTATCAGATAGGAGCATGAAAGGCGACAAGTTTCGCAGCGCTACAGGTTATGTTTGCCCCGCCTGGCCGGAGCTGGTTCAGGTACTCGCTCAGGATCCAACTCCCTACGGTCAGTGGCTAGCCTAACCCCGGAGGTATGCAGGATGTTTTCAGGAAAAACCTTGCTCATTACCGGCGGGACAGGGACGTTCGGCAATGCCGTGCTGCGCCGCTTCGTTAATACGGAAATCAAAGAGATCCGCGTATTGAGTCGAGATGAGAAAAAACAGGAAGAGATGCGCATAGACCTAAGGAATCCCAAGGTCAAGTTCTTTATAGGGGATGTCCGCCAATATGACAGCGTTACGGCTGCCGTGGATGGGGTGGATTACGTATTCCATGCAGCGGCGCTGAAACAAGTCCCTTCGTGTGAATTTTATCCCATCGAGGCTATCCGGACAAACGTGCTGGGTGCTGAAAACGTCATGAACGCTTCCCTCGCCGGTGGAGTGAAGTGTTTGATCGTACTCGGCACTGATAAAGCGGTTTATCCGATTAACGCCATGGGCCTGAGCAAAGGTCTGATGGAGAAGCTCATGGTTGCCAAGGCACGTATGTATGGTGATCGTTCCACTATTTTCTGCGGCACCCGCTATGGCAACGTGATGGCATCGCGAGGCTCGGTCATTCCACTTTTTATCAACCAGATCAAGCAGGGTCAGCCACTTACAGTTACTGATCTGAACATGACGCGATTCATGATGTCCATCGAGGATGCGGTGGATCTGGTTATTTATGCCTATGAGCATGGGACCCCGGGTGACATCTTCGTGCAGAAGGCGCCGGCCGCGACCATCCATACGCTCGCCTTGGCCCTTACGAAGATCTTCCAAACCTCCAACGATATCAAGATCATTGGGACACGCCACGGCGAAAAGCTCTTCGAAACCCTTCTCACTCGCGAAGAGATGGCGAGGGCTGAGGACTTGGGAGACTACTACCGGGTACCGGCAGACATCCGGGACCTCAACTACAATGTCTTCTTTACCGAAGGAAGTGAGGAGATATCCGTCAGTGAGGACTACAATTCTCACAACACGCGCCGGCTGGACGTGGACGGCATGGTCGAACTGCTCCTGAGGTTGGACTACGTGCAGCAGGAACTGCAAAGCTGGAATTCCTGAGGACGGAAGGCTGGGCATCGAGTATGAAAGTCATGACCATTGTCGGCACTCGACCTGAGTTGATCCGGCTCTCGAGGATCATTCCGCGGCTCGATCAATATACCGAGCATACCCTGGTTCACACGGGCCAAAACTATGACTACGAGCTGAACGAAATCTTCTTCAAAGATCTGGATATTCGCGGTCCGAACTTCTACCTGGGCGCGGCCGGGGAAACGGTGGCGGAAACCATTGGCCAGGTCATCAGCAAGTCCTATGTCTTGATCCAGGAAATCGCACCGGACGCTGTTTTGATTTTGGGAGACACCAACAGTTCTCTTGCAGCTATCGCAGCCAAACGGCAAAAAGTTCCGGTTTTCCACATGGAAGCCGGCAATCGGTGTTTCGATCAGCGGGTGCCCGAAGAGATCAATAGGAAAATAGTTGACCATATCAGCGACATCAACCTTCCATACAGCGCCATCGCCCGGGAGTATCTTCTTCGAGAAGGCATTCCCCCCGATCGCATCATCAAAACCGGGAGTCCCATGGGCGAGGTTCTGCATTACTATCATCCCAAGATCGAAGCATCGGACGTATTGGCGCGGCTGGATCTTTCCCCGGGCGACTACTATCTGATAAGTTCGCATCGCGAAGAGAATATCGACTTTCCAGCCCAGTTTGCTGGCTTCATAAGTGTAATGAATCAATTGGCGGAAACATCGGGGCGGCGCGTGATCGTTTCTGCTCATCCGCGTACACGCAACAAGATCGAAGTGGAGGGCGTGATCCCCTCGAATCGGGTCGAGCTTATGAGGCCTTTCGGCTTCTGTGATTACATCAAATTGCAGTGCCAGGCCCGCGCGGTTTTATCAGACAGCGGCACGATAACAGAGGAATCTTCCATCCTCAATTTCCCGGCGCTCAATATTCGGCAGGCGCATGAACGGCCTGAAGGGATGGAAGAAGGCGCGGTGATGCTGGTCGGCCTGGACTGGCGCCGTATCCAGGAAGGGCTTGCGATTTTAGAACACCAGAAGCGTGGGTCCGAACGAACCCTCCACATGGTGGACGATTATGATGTTCGGAATGTGTCGGAAAAGGTAGTCCGCATCATTCAGAGCTATACCGATTTTGTCACCCGCGTTGTCTGGCAGAAACAAATTTAAGCAGTTGCATGTCAGTTCTGATCCCCGGTCATAACGTCGGAATTGGAA
>JBAVAG010000079.1:0-6054 GCA_049585595.1 Desulfobaccales bacterium | reverse complement strand
GTGCAGGTCCAATTGGGAAAAAATGAGTTGACCGCCGAGCTCGCAGGCGAGATCGGAGCCAACGATGACAGGACTGGAAGTCAATGGCTGCTCTCCAGAGCTTTATTCAAGGCCTGCAAGGTTTCGACTTGCCATTTCACATACCCCGTATGGGGCGGCACAAACTCATCGACGCCGACTATGGGTATGCCAGCCGTCTTGGCGATGTTCTGCATCCGCTGGGTGAGAGGATTAGTAACCTGCTGATTATAAAACAGCACGGCCACTTGATGCTGGCGCAGGCTGTTCTCATAGTTGATCACGTCCTGGGGAGCCGGTTCGGTATCGTTCATTACGTTGAACTGGAATTTCTGATTGATGCTTTCATAGCCCAGCAACCGGGACATGTAGCCGACCACTGGTTCGGTGGCGGTCACGGTCAAGGCGGGGTGTTGGGCGATAACCATCTGCGCCGCGTCATAGATCTGCAGGAGGGACTGAGAAAAATTTTTAAAGTTCTGGGCAAACTGGGGCGCATGGGTTGGATCGTCTTGGGAAAAAACCTGGTCCAGCCGGGCCGCGATAAGCAGGGCGACGCGAGGGTCATAGAAAATATGGGGATTTTTGTTGGCCATGACGAGATGCGGGTCCAGATCGGCGGCAATCACCACCTGCCTCCCGGCCGCCGGGTTGGCCCCAATGAGTTTCTCCATCCATTCGTCATAGCCGATGCCATTCATTACCGCTACCCTGGCCTGTGCCACTTCCCGCGCCACAGCCGGATCGGCCTCAAAGGTATGGGGATCGACATTGGGGTTGTTAATGATGCTTACCACTTTGACATCGGGACCGCCTATGGCTTCGGCAATGACTCCATAGGTGCTTTCGGCCGCGACTACGGGGAGCGGGGCGGCCTGAGCGGCTGTAACGTACCAGGTCCAAAAAATAATCTGAAACGCGATGATCCCCAAAAGCCATAATTTTCGCATATTCCTCTCCCTTTGCCGGCCGATTCAGGTGGCCTCGTCTTCGGCCTCATGGCACTTTTGGCAAACCCCGGCCAGCCGAATTTCCAGGTGATCGGCCCGGTTTTCCAGCGGCCCTTGCAGCTCGGTCCAGACGCGGGTCATGGGCGCCGGGTCTAGACACTCGATTTCCTGGCAGGTGCGGCACTGGAAATGCGGGTGGGGCGGCCGGTGTTCGCAGGCCAGTTCATAATGATTTATCCGGCCTTGCAGGGATAGGCGGCGCACTATGCCCCGGCGGCTGAAATCCTCCAGGATGCGGTAGATCGTTACCTTGTTAACCCGGCGGCGGGCCCGGATGGCCGCCAGGATCTCCTGAGCCGGCAGGGCCCGGGAGGCATCCCCGAGCACCTCCAAGACCGCCAGACGCACCGCGGTGAGCTTTAACCCCTGGGCAGCCAGATACTGGCGGAAATCGCAACTGTCACTCATGACGATGACTCCAAAATCAACTTGGTTGCAAATATGATACTGGTTGGCGCTTAAAAGGTCAAGTTGGTAGAATTGCAGCTCGATCCCCGGAGCCCGGGAATTGGAACAAAAAATTGAATCGCGCCCTAGATACCATTAATTGATGTAATTATCAATAGATAAACAGTTTGGGGCCGTAAACCTGTCCGGCGTGGTAAAAATTATTGAACCGGGGTGTCTGGGTTCTTATACTTTATCTTATTGATATTTTGGCAAAAAATACTTATAAGGCTTTTGGCATGTTTACTGCACGAATTAGTTGCAGTATATGGACGTAATTAAGGTACCCACATCCCCCCCTTAATCGAAGTTCATATACCATTTTCTCCTTTGACCGACTGGCCGGGTACCTCCCCCACCCGGCCAGTTATTTTTTTGCCTGGGGTTTATCAGCGCCTCGGGAAGGAGTTAGTCCCGCCGCCGCAAGCCAGGCCATTGGTTCACGAGGCAGCAGGTCGGAAAAAGATCAGGGGCGAAATCCTGAGCCCCGGAAAAACAGCGTCACAGTCTCCGAAGACGGGGGGCCCCTCATGCCGAAAGAAAACTTTCCTGCGTGGTACAATCTGATTAAAGAGAAACATGGGAAATTCATCGAGGCCCTGGAGCAGTTGGGAGAGACCGCGCCGGGAAGGGCCATTGGATGAAAATACAACAAAAGTGAACTTAATAATTCGAAAGTAATCCCATTTCGCCTCAAGGGTGAACTTACCGCCCTCCCGAACGCCCGCCAGAAACAAGCGAAGTCGTTTAAAGAAACCCCGCTCCGGCATACTGCCTGAGAGTGGGGTTTTTTGTTTTTTGGGGTAGAGGTGAATTTGCGCAGGTCCAGGGAAGCATATCCATAATGTTCAAGATGGTCTTCTTGCAGTTCCTCTACGACCTCTCGGACCGGGACATAGAGGAACAGTGCACCTGGAACCTGCTCTTCAAGTCTTTCCTGGGCCTGAGCGCCGAGGAGATGCCGCCCGATCACACCGTGCTCTGCCGCTTCCGGTAGCGCCTGGGGGCGGAGGGCTTCCAAGCGCCTCTTCAACCAGGTGGTGGAGCAGGCCCGGGCCCAGGGCGGAAAGCAGAGTGCCCGGAATAAACAGACAGACCCCCACGGCATGGGGCAGGATAAAGGCCAGGGGAGCCCAGACGCCTGCAGCCGCAAGCATTGCCCCCCAGCCTCCCTGCCGTAAGCGACCCTTTGGGGGCAGGAGAACGGACCGTCATCACCACCGCCACAATGAAAATTAAGAGGAGGACGGCCTTGATTAAGGCCCCTCGCCCGAATCTGCCGGTGGCATGACTGCACCTCAAAACTCAACTTTTTCAGTTAGTCCCGGTGAGCGCCCTTAGAGGCCCGCTCATTCAACAAGTCACCGCTGTAATGCGTCATTCCCCGCATTGTGGTTCAGAAACCCGATCACGAATCGCGATTATCAACTCTTCGTGTTGGGGAATGCCGGATTGAAAAACCATCTCCTCGTTGAGGGCAATTGAGGGAACAGCCCTGGCGCCCAGCGCCTTTTTTCTTTTAATGCCTTCCAGGGTCTTTACATCCCAGAGACGGACTTCGATAACCTCTTGAATTTCTGTCGGTAAAACCTTTACCGATTGGACCATATAAGGCCCTGAAGCTCACTGATCAGTTAAAAAGATTTCCACGATCACCTTAGACATGCCACTTTTCCGCCAACGATCAGGATAGATTATAAGTGATTATATTTCCTATAAATGCCGGTAGCGTCTTCGACCCCAGCCTCTCCTACATTATTTGCCGAAGAGACGTCCCAGAGGGCCCTTTTTCTGAGGCTCCGGCGCGGCCAGCAAATAACGGCGTCCAATCGGTCTTCGGCGACATCGGTGCCTTCCACCACGATTTCATCCCCCACCATAATGGCCGGGGCCGCGGGAAGATCCAATTCGAAGTCTTCGTCGGTCTGGTATTCGGCAATAGCTTTGGAGGTGACCTCCACTTCGAATTCATACTTTTGTCCCAACCTGGGCACCATTTCCTGGAAATGCTTTCAGGGCTTGCCGTCGGGCTCATTATAAAAGCATCGGACTTTAAGCACAATAGCCTAACTTTTGATTCATCCGGTTCTTGACACCACCAACCAGCTTTCAAGCTCTCAGAGGCTTGCCAAGAACTTCCCGGCTAAGACGATAGTGGCGTGCAGGGATTATAAACCCGAGGAAGGGAGCCCTTGACCCCATACTGGGCCAACAGGCGAGTATGCAAGGGAATGCCCTGCTGGGTCAGGTCCACCTTGACCATGACAAAGTCCAGGTCCGCCAGTTTCACGACATCGGAGTTATGAAAGGTAATTTGATCCAGTTCTCGGCAAGGGGTGCACCAGGCGGCGTAAAAATCCATGATTACCGGCTTGTGGGCTGCTTTGGCCCGGACTAGGACTTGCTCAGAATACGACTGCCAAGTCACCCCGGGCCCCTTGAACACCCAGGAGCTCAGCACCCAGCCCATGAGTTTGCGCACCCAAAGCCTCAACTCCCCCGAGCGGGGCAACTTCTCCAGGCTACCGGGAAAGATCGCCAGGAAAAACAAGGGTAGCCCCCTTGAAACCTCAAACACGTTATCTCCCGGATCGCACTATCCCCTGTATAACCCCTTGACAGCGACAAGCAGTGGCGATCAAAACCTTGCCCGTAAGAGCGTTAAGATCCCTGGCCAGGTCCAACAACTGCTCGGGAGCATACCCCCCCACCCCGGGGGCCAGTTGCTGGCTAGGTATAACCATTATCTGATATCCAGGCAGAATGAGATCGGCCAGTTCCTGGTGGAGAGGGAGGTCCCATGTCTCCCCCGTAACGGGACAAATCCCCGGTGCGGCACAATCGTCGGGGCACAGGTGGCGTGTCCGGCTCAGATAAAGCTCGCCTTCCGGGCCGCTCTGCGTCCCAAGGCTCAGAAGCGCCAGGGCCTCTGGCACCGCGCACGGCTGCCAGCCCGATTGCGCTAGTGGATCTTTAAAGAGCCAATGATAGGCCACGTGCACTGGTACCATGGGGATGATCCAGTCCCAGTGCTCCTTGCTTTTAAGGTGCTGCACCAGAAAGGCTATGGCCTCGGCCTGCACCGCCCGATAGCCAAAAGCGCCCCCCCTGAACACCAAGGACTCGGGATCACGATCTACCATGCAGAAAATAGCGGTGGCATCCTGCTGGGCTAGGCGCTCGAGGGCTAGACGGCCGAATTTTCCACCCCCCAGAATAAGATAGCTGGCCATGGAGATTATCCGAGATTATGCAGCAGCTTTGGCCATCGCTCTCAAAAAACAGTTATGGGACGCCCGTTCCTCGCCTTGAACCCCGACAATTTATCACCGAATTATTAGAAAAACTAAAAAGACATACCTTTCCCAGTCTTCCTACCAGGGTCACCAAACTGTGGCTGTAGTAACCCGAGCGATAACCCAGTCGCCGGGACTTCTTTCGCCTTTTTCAGCTCCAAGGGCGTCAGTCATCTTTAGCCCTTGAACCACTGGAGTTTACCGCCTTAAGAAGCTCCGGATGGCTAGAAAACCAAGGACAGGCTCAGTCCTGCCCATCCGTCTGCTTCCCAACCACGGCGCTCAGGTTGCTCTTCAGCAGAGCCTTATCTTCATAGGCGGGCAGGCAGAATATACCATGAACCCATAATGGAAAAAAGCTGAATTTTCTCATTCAAAATGGTCCAAACAAGGTGTATCTCCATGGACCTCAGTTATGGCTTATCATGCTGTCTAATTTTAGGGGTTCCATTATAAAATTTATTAAAATTGGTCATGCTGGAGAAATAAAAATGGACTTTTTTGAAAGCGAAAATCCACCCAGAGATGATGATAGATTTGTCAGTTTATTATAATTTGAGACTGTCGCGAAATATATCGTAAAAAGTATTTTACAACAATCTCAATTTAAAAAACAATTGTTGTTAATCAGCCAGGGTTTTTTTCGAAGACAGGGTGTGGGGCATTGACTTTTGCCAACGGGCGTCCGGGTCCAGGGAGAGTCGGTCCACATGATGATCGTTATCGTCACCCCCCTTAGTCTTATGCTCCTTTTTCAAGCGAAACAGGTCCACCCTGGCGCTGATGGGGGTGGAGCCGATGATGTTGAGGCGGTCGGTAATAAAGCCCTGGCTCCGGGCTTGCTCCACTACCTGATTGAACAAATTCTCAAAGCCTTTCGCCCCCAGTCGGTCCCGCAAGCGCTAGCGGGAAGAGAAATCGGGGGGCGCTTTCTCGGCGCTCACGCCCAGGAACCACTTATAGACCAGGTTAAAGGCAACTTGCGCCTCCATCTCGGGATCCGACAGATAATAGAGGAACTGCAACAACACCATTTTGCACATCAGCACTGGGTCCCATGTCTTCACGAAGCGTGGGAGAAGCGCTCAGCTTGGATTGACTTCTCCAATAACTATTCTTTGAACTCAGCTATTACCTGTCGGAACCCAAAGGAATATGACCTGAGGTACCAGAAGGAGGATCTAAAACAAGCCGCATGAAACTATATAAACATGGCCATAAAAATGTCTCGCCTTTAGTGAGGCATTGCACCACTCGGATTCCAAGTACGCAGTAACCGCAGG
>JBAVAG010000078.1:0-42764 GCA_049585595.1 Desulfobaccales bacterium | reverse complement strand
GTTCCCAAGCTCCTGCTTGGGAACGGGTAATTTGGGCCCAAGCTCCAGCTTGGGCAATCTGGTAATACGAGGATAATTTCCTACCCCTAATCCTTGCCAGCCGGAGCCTGGCCCAAAAAAATGGGTTCCCAAGCTGGAGCTTGGGAACCAGTAACTAACGAGGCGACCCGATCAATGGCTAGCGGCTTGAACCGCCGCTGCCCCGGCGCTGGTCGAGGAAATTCTCTTTGTGAAAGTGTAGGCTTGACAAAATCTCCTCGACCTGGATAATAGTGTTTAGAAAGTGTTAAAGGGTAAGAAGATGGGAAAGGCTGGTTATCTTAACTGCGGGAAGAGGTCGTCGCTCCTGGTAGCCGTAGTAGCGAGGCGCGGCCGGCTGTCTGTCTGGCTCGGCTCCGCCGGGGCTAAGGAGTGGTGCCATAATTGACGCTCATCCCCCCGGTTTTCGAGACTCCCAGGCAGGGCCGCAGGCGGCCCTTTTTTATTTTTGCCGCCGGGTGACTGTTAGTAGCCCTGGCAGCGCCCCCAGGGGGGGATTTTGCCGGAAGCTCGGCTGGCTGTAATTGACAATATTGCCACATTATTTTAACATTTTGGATACATTGGAGAAAAAACCGCAGAGGTAAGGGAAACCATGGAGAAAGAAGACCTGGAGTTGATAGCGCGGTTGACGGAGCAGGACCCGGAATTAAAGAAATTCTGGGACGAGCACCATGAGTATGAGCGGCTTTTGGGCGAGTTCAACCGGAGGCCGTACCTCACCAATGCTGAAACCCTGGAGCGTAAAAGGCTGCAGAAGCTGAAGCTGGCCGGCCGCGATCGGATGGAGCAAATTCTGGCCAAATACCGCGGCAAGGAACGGATGTCATGAAATTGACCGGAGCCCAGATCCTGCTCAAGTGTCTGGAGCGGGAGGATATCAAACACATCTTCGGTTATCCCGGCGGTGTGGTTTTGGATATCTATGATGAATTGACCCGCACGCCGCAGATCCAGCACATTCTGGTGCGCCACGAACAGGCGGCGGTGCACGCCGCCGACGGCTACGCCCGGGCCAGCAGTAAGGTGGGGGTGGCGCTGGTGACCTCCGGCCCCGGGGCCACCAACACGGTGACCGGCATCGCTTCGGCCTACCTGGACTCCATTCCCATCGTGGTCTTCAGCGGCCAGGTGCCCACCGCCCTCATCGGCAACGATGCCTTTCAGGAGGTGGACATCGTCGGCATCACCCGGCCCTGCACCAAGCACAATTACCTGGTGAAGGACATCAACCAGTTGGCCCATACCGTCCACGAGGCCTTCCACATCGCCCGCTCCGGCCGCCCCGGTCCGGTCCTGGTGGACCTGCCCAAAGACGTCATGCAGGCCAGCATCGTGCCCAAGTTCCCGGAAGCCATCAAGATCAAGAGCTACAACCCCACCTACCACGCCAATCCCCGGCAGGTGAAACGGGCCCTGGAGTTGATGCTCAGCGCCAAAAGACCGGTGCTCTACACCGGGGGTGGCATCATTCTTTCGGATGCCTCGGAGGAGCTGGCCAAATTCGCCCACCTCCTGCAAATCCCGGTTACCAGCACCCTCATGGGCCTGGGCGGCTTCCCCGGGGACGACCCCCTGTGGATGGGCATGTTGGGGATGCACGGCACCTATTGCGCCAACATGGCGGTCTCCCGGGCCGACGTCCTCGTGGGCATCGGGGCCCGCTTCGATGACCGGGTCACCGGCAAGCTTTCGGACTTTGCGCCCCATGCCAAGATCATCCACGTGGACATCGACCCCAGTTCCATCAGCAAGAACGTCCACGTGGACATTCCCATTGTCGGCGACTGCCGCGATGCCTTGCAGCAGTTTATCGATCTGCTGCACGAGGCGCCAGCCCAGGATTGGACCCGGATCAGAGGGGAATGGCTGGAAACCATTGCCGCCTGGGAGAAGGAACATCCCCTGACCTACACCTGGAGCGATACCGTCATCAAGCCCCAGTATGTCATCGAAAAGCTCTGGGAGCTGACCAAGGGGGACGCCTTCATCACCACGGAGGTGGGGCAGAACCAGATGTGGGCGGCGCAGTTCTACAGGTTCAAGAAGCCCCGCCGCTTGATGACCTCTGGCGGCCTGGGAGTCATGGGCTACGGCTTCCCCGCGGCCATGGGGGTGCAGGTGGCCCAACCGGAGGCGACAGTCATAGACATCGCCGGGGACGGCAGCATCCAGATGAACATCCAGGAACTGATCACCGTGGTGGAAAATAAGCTGCCGGTGAAGATCGCCATCCTGAACAACACCTTCCTGGGTATGGTGCGTCAGTGGCAGCAGCTCTTCTATGAACGGCGCTACAGCTCCACTCCGCTGGCCGCCCCCGATTTCGTCAAACTGGCAGAAGCCTACGGGGCCGTCGGGCTGAGGGCTACCAAGCCCCAGGAAGTGGAGCCGGTCATCAAAGAGGCCCTTAATACCCCCAGGCCGGTGATCATGGACTTCCGGGTGGAGCCGGAGGAATGCGTCATGCCCATGGTGCCCGCGGGTAAGGCCATTCACGAAATGTTGCTGGCCTAGGGAGGCGCGATGGAACCGAGGCATACCATTTCAGTCTGGGTGGACAACCTTCCCGGGGTGCTGTCCCGGGTCACCGGCCTGTTTAGCGGCCGGGGCTTCAATATCGAAAGCCTGTGTGTGGCCGAAACCATGGACCCGGAGACTTCCCGGATTACCATCGTCTCCACCGGGGATGAGGCCATCACCGAGCAGATCCTGAAGCAGTTGCACAAGCTCATCAATGTCATCAAGGTGGTCGATTTTAGCGGCACGGAACACGTGGAGCGGGAGATGGCCCTGGTGACGGTGCGGGCCGAAGGCGAATCCCGGGCCGAGGTCTTCCGTCTTGCCGATATCTTCCGGTGCCGGTTGGTGGACGTCACCCCCACCACTTATACCCTGGAGATTACCGGCAACCACGCCAAGATGCAGGCCGTCCTGGACAACCTCAAGATACACGGCATCCTGGACATAGTGCGGACCGGCTCCCTGGCCATTCAGCGGACCAGGAAGGATTAGCGGCCAGATAGCCTGGCAGCTGGCAGCGCAGTTTCGTAGGGCGCGGCGAACGCGCCTCTCGTGGTGCGTCAGACGCACCCTACATCACTTGCAAAGGAATAAGCAGCCATGAAAATGTATTATGATGCAGACGCGGATTTGTCGATTTTCAAGGGGAAAAAGATCGCCATCATCGGCTTCGGCTCCCAGGGCCACGCCCAGGCCCTCAACCTCCGGGACAGCGGCGTGGATGTGGTAGTGTCCGAAATGGCCGGGACTCCCAACTACGATCTGGCGCTGCAATACGGCTTTAAGCCGGTGCCCGCGGCGGAGGCCGCGGCCAAGGCCCAGGTGATCCAGATCCTGACCCAGGATCATGTCCAGGCCTCGCTCTACGAAAACGACCTGAAGCCCAAGATGAGCAAGGGCAAAACTTTGCTTTTTTCCCATGGGTTTAACATCCATTTCGGGCAAATTGCGCCGGCGCCGGACCTGGACGTGATCATGGTGGCCCCCAAGGGTCCCGGGCACCTGGTCAGGAGCGAATATGAGAAAGGCGCCGGGGTCCCTGCCCTGGTGGCGGTGGAGCAGAATCCCTCGAAGAAGGCGCTGGCCACCGCCCTGGCCTACGCCAAGGGGATCGGCGCCACCCGGGCCGGGGTCTTCGAAACCACCTTCCGGGAAGAGACGGAAACCGACCTGTTCGGGGAGCAGGCGGTGCTCTGCGGCGGGGTTTCGGAACTGGTCAAGGCTGGTTTCGATACCCTGGTGGAAGCGGGCTACGCGCCGGAAATCGCCTATTTCGAGTGTCTCCACGAACTGAAGCTCATCGTTGACCTGTTCTATCAGGGCGGCATCAGCTACATGCGCTATTCGGTGTCCGATACCGCCGAGTATGGCGACTACACCCGGGGAAGCCGGATCATCAACGAGGATACCCGGG
Organism: Desulfobaccales bacterium; assembly: GCA_049585595.1. Classification (GTDB taxonomy): domain Bacteria; phylum Desulfobacterota; class Desulfobaccia; order Desulfobaccales; family 0-14-0-80-60-11; genus JAPLJC01. The sequence goes on along the minus strand of JBAVAG010000078.1, from coordinate 38,788 downwards.
ACGAGATGCGGCAGATCCTCTACGAGGTGCAAAGCGGGGAATTCGCCAAGGAATGGATCCTGGAAAACCAGGCCAAGCGCCCGGTCTTCAACGCCAGGCGCCGCCAGGAGGCGGCCCACCCCATCGAGGCAGTGGGCAAGAAGCTGCGGTCCATGATGGGCTGGCTCAAGCAGAAGTAATCTTAGACGCGGCCAGCCGCGGACCGGAGAGCGGGCCCCTGCGGTTGGATTACGTAAATAGTATTAAAGTCCCCCTTTGGCAAAGGGGGATTTAACGGGATTTCAGGGGGTTAACCTAAACGGAATCGGCGCGGGCGACGGTGCTCGCGGCACAAGGCGCAAACCTCTCCAGCGGGTACGCTGAAGAACCGTCGGTCGAACCCATTGTGCAGGAAATCTAACACGTTAGCGATGCTTAGTCATTCGACTGCGATCTGGGGGACGCGTCAGCGCCGAAGCTCCTGTTAGATCGCGCCGAGGAAACGCTTGGCCGCACCGATACCCTGATCCACTTCATTCGAAAGGCAATAATCATTTGGAGAAAGATGTTCTCATCGCAGGAGCCGGTCCGGTCGGATTGGTCATGGCAATCGAGCTGGCGCGCTATGGAGTGGCGGTGCGCATCATCGATAAATCGCCTGAGCGTACCGACAAATCCAAGGCTCTGGTCATCTGGAGCCGCTCGCTCGAGCTGCTTACGCGAGCGGGCTGCAGCAAAGGTCTCGTCGATGCCGGCTACAAGGTTAGTTCCCTCAACATATCGGCAGCTGGAAAATCAATCGCCCATTTCACCTTCGAGGGATTGTCGACGCCATATCCCTATGGCCTTATGATTCCGCAAAGCGATACCGAGCGTGTACTCGATGAGTTCTTGAACAGCCCGGGGGTAAAGGTCGAGCGTTCGGTCGAACTGACCCAGTTCACCGCATCGGACGACAAAGTCGTATCGACCCTCCGGCGCGCCGACGGCGCCGAGGAAATTGCCGAAACCCCCTGGCTGATCGGCTGTGACGGAGCACACAGCACTGTTCGCCACCAGGTCGGAATGGAATTTCATGGTGAAACCTCGCTTATCAATTGGATACTCGCGGACATTCATCTTGAAAAAATTCCACGCGCGCCTGAAGTTAACATCTTTTGGCACTCGGACGGCATACTCTTGATTTTCCCCATCGCTGAAGACCGCTTCAGGATTGTCGCCGATGCCGGAGTCGTTCCCGAAAACGCGGACCCTCCTGCGGAGCCGACCCTTGAGGATGTGCAAGCCATCCTGGACAAGCGCTTTCCCGGTGGAGTACGCGCCACCAACCCGATTTGGCTCTCCTCGTTTCGCATCCACGAACGGAAAGTGGCGGACTACCGGGCCGGGCGGGTCTTCCTCGCTGGGGATGCCGCCCACGTTCATAGTCCCGCAGGCGGGCAGGGGATGAACACGGGTATGCAGGACGCCTGCAACCTCGCATGGAAGCTCGCTCTTGTTGTTCATGGACTCGGCTCCGAGGGTCTGCTCGACAGCTATAGCGCGGAACGCAGTCCGATCGCGGACCAGGTCCTGAAGGTGACGGGACGCTTGACATCGGTGGCTACATTAAGCGGCAAGGTGATGCAGTCTCTCCGAAATCACGCAGCCGCTCTCGTTCTTGGCGTTCCCTTGGTTCGCAAATTCGCGGCAGAGGCCGCTTCAGAGATCTCGATCGGTTATCCACAAAGCCCGCTAAACGCTCCCGGCAGACATCGAGATCCATCGCCTGGCCAGCGCGCTCCTATTCGTGCAACGGAGCCGCCGGTGGGCGCCGGCAACACTCCGCTCTTCGCGCTTTTTGCCGAGCCTGATGGCATGCCGTCGAACTTTCCGGGGCGCTACGTCAATCTACTCGAGCTGACCCTGCGCGAACCCTATCATTCCGGCGGTATGTGGCTCATCCGCCCGGACGGATATACCGCCCTCTCGGCGAAAGCAGGAGAGTGGAAAGCGGTTACCGCTTATCTCGACCGCATCGTACGAAGCTGATAGCGTGCCGCGGCAACGACCAGTTAGGCAAGGCCCTGTTCATTTAAAAAAGCCGCGCCCAAAGGGGGCGGGCTCTTCGTTCCTTCTCCTTCTCAGACGGCGCGCGCAAAATTTCAGTTTAAGATGAAGATTATTTCCATTTAAATCCCCCCTGGCCCCCCCGTTTTCAGGGGGGGGGTAAAAGGGTAGTTGGCAATGCCTTGGAAATTAGGAAGCATCAAACCAGTTCCTGAGCTCCTTATGCAGCCACGAAATCAGCGGAGGCCGAGCTCATGAGCCGCGGGCTCATCGCCTCACCCGGCTATTCCTTCCTGGCCTCCAGTTGCCTGTTGATTATTCTGGGCTGGCTGCTGCACTGGGGCTGGCTCTGGTGGCCGGGCCTGGCGGGCTTGATCTTCTTCGGATATTTCTTCCGTGACCCGGAGCGCCGGATTCCCCCGGGTCCTGAAGTGGTGGTGGCGCCGGCTGACGGCAAGGTCATCCTGGCCGATGAGGTCATAGAGGAGCGCTTCTTAAACGGTCCGGCCCGGAGAGTGGCCATTTTCATGAACGTCTTTGACGTCCATGTCAACCGGGCGCCGTCTGCGGGCACGGTGCAGGTGGCCCAGCATCGGGATGGCCGCTACCGGGCGGCCTTCCGGGAGGAATCCAGCGCCGTCAACGAGCAGATGGCCATGGTCCTGGAGGAAGGCAGCCGCCGCCTGCTGGTGGTGCAGATCGCCGGGCTGCTGGCCAGGCGCATCGTCTCCTATGTGCAGCCGGGCCAGCACCTCGAAAAGGGGGAGCGCCTGGGGATGATCTGTTTTGGCTCCAGGGTGGACCTCTACCTGCCGATGCAATCTCAACTAATGGTCAAAGTAGGGGACCGGGTCAAGGCTGGCAACAGCATCGTGGCCCGCTGGACTTGAATTCCGGATCGGGGCGCCCTATTTTATGGTATAATCGCAAGGAATTGGGCGCGGGTAACCGCGCCCCTGGTGCCAGAGCCGGGGAGGATTGGTGAAGTGGCCTTCCGCAGAAGACGCAAAAAAAGGGATCGCCGCCGCCTGCGGGGCGTATTCCTGATCCCCAACCTGATCACCACCGCCAGTCTGTTCGGCGGCTTCTATGCCATCGCGGCCACCATTGACGGCCACTATTACCATGCCGCCTGGGCGATTTTCATCTCTCTGGTGCTGGATGGCCTGGATGGCAGGATCGCCCGCTTTACCTCCAGCACCAGCGGTTTCGGGGTGCAATACGACTCCCTCAGTGACCTGGTGGCCTTCGGGGTGGCCCCGGCCCTCCTGGTCTATCTCTGGGCCTTGAAACCCTTCAAGCAATTCGGCTGGTTGGCGGCCTTTCTCTACCTGGCGTGCGGGGCCCTGCGCCTGGCCCGCTTCAACGTGCAGCAAGGTTCCCAGGACCCTCGCTACTTCAACGGCCTGCCGATCCCGGCTGCCGCCATGCTCATCGCCACCACGGTGGCCTTTTATCATCAAGTGGGAGAGTGGTTTCCGGGAAAACACATCTACCTCCTGATCATGATTTATGTGCTCTCCTTTTTGATGGTGAGCAATATCAAATACGCCAGTTTCAAGAAGATGGAGGTCTTCCGGCGCCACCCCTTTCAAAGCCTGGTGGGCCTGGTGTTGCTGTTTGTGGTCGTGGCCGCGGCCCCCGATATTATGGGGTTTGCAGCTATGATCCTGTACGTGGCTTCCGGACCCGTCAGCACCTACATGTTTTATCGCCGGCCGTCCTGGACGGATAAGGGAGAGGGCGAAACCCCCGCCCCCAAGCCCTCCACCCCGTAACCGGGTAGCCTGGTGTGACGGTTCATAATTGCTATGAGATTTCCAACTGCGGTCTTTAAACCCCGGAACCTAGGTTTTCCTGATTAAATGCCATCCTCTTTACTAAGCGCAACCATCCGGGCCTAACCGGCGGCGGAGTTTTCCTGGCGGCGGCCAGTAGGGTGGAAAAAGTTTAATGACCCGGCCACGAGCTCATTGGCGGGCGTGGGGCCGGGTTGATGCAAGCGGTTATGGTGAGGGAATCGATGCGGCAGGCATTACTTAAAATTGTCAGCATTATCTTAGGACTGGTGGTCGCCTTTGGAATCGCGGAAGTGGGCGTCAGGATCTTTCGTCCCCAAGAGGTGTCGCCGATTCGATTTGTCTTTGACCCTGAGCGTGGGGAAATTCCCACGCCCAATCAGCAGGGCCGTCATATCATGCCCGGGGCGTATGATTCCACTTATAGCAACAATTCGCTGGGCCTGCGCGGCAGTAAAGAATATGGATTTAAGAGGGATACGGAGCACCGGATTCTGTTTTTGGGCGATTCCTTCACTTACGGATTAGGGGTGAATGACGACCAAACCTTTCCTTACCTGATCGAAAAACACCTGAACTCGGAAAAAATGTCCGTGGAAGCGATCAACGCCGGGAATCCGGGCCGGGGCACCGATTATGCCTTGAAGTTTTTCCAAGTCCTGGGAGCTAGATTTAAACCTGACCTCACCGTATTTAGCTTTCTGGGCAAGAATTTTGTCGATGACTCCCGGGGCGACTATTATTCAGTATCTCCGGAAGGGGAGCTTATCCCTAAACGCCTGCGCGCCGGTAACAGTTTTATGAAGGACCTGCTATTTCAAATCCCGGGCTATAACTGGCTGATTTCCTGGTCCCAGGCGGCCAACCTGGTGAAGCAGGCGGGCATCCAATGGTATCTCGCCAGGAGTGGCGCCAACGCCCAGCGGCGAGACGACCTGGTGATTACCTATCCGGAAAGGCAGAACGGATACGGTGACGAAGCCAAATTTAGACTAACCGGAATCTATGTGAAGAATCTAATCAAATCAGTTGAGGCCGGCGGCAGCTCCATCATGTTTTTTTATCTCCCCATGGCGCCGGAGATCGAACAATATCGAAAAAATGGGACCATATCCATTGATGAAGCCGCGTTTACCGAAATTATCAAGAAAGAAGGGCAAGAGCTAAAATCGTTAACCCCGGTACTCGCCGCCTCCGCAGAACCGTTGACCAAGTTGTACTTTGTCCCCCGGGATGGGCACTGGACAGCCCTGGGTCAGGCCCTGGCGGCTCAATATATGAGCGGGGAAATAGAAAAGCGTCTGGAGAAGGGCCAGCTTTCCGGACCCTCCAGTTAAACCACACCATTCTCCGCCCCCCCCCGGAGGTTTGCCGCCTGCGCCTCGGGGCCAATTTTTTGGGCTTGCTTTTAGCCGATTTTAATATATAATCGAATCCATCTTTTGAGGTTGACTGTGACAATGGGCGTTTCCCGATACAACCAGCCTTCCAGCCCGGCCCTCCAGGGTGCCACCCTGCTGCTATTGCTGCCTGCCTAGGCAGGCAGCCTTTCTTCCACTCCCATAGATTCAGCAAAATCTTGTTTTAACTGCTTCTTTTTGAAGTGAGCAGTGGTATAATATCATTGCCTTTTCCGGCCCTTTGGGGCCAGGAGGTTCACATTATGGCTCAGAAAATTTATATTTTTGATACCACCCTCAGGGACGGGGAGCAAACGCCCGGCGCCAATCTCAACGTCGATGAGAAACTGCAGATTGCCCGGCAACTGGAACTCCTCAACGTAGACGTCATCGAAGCGGGATTTCCCTACTCTTCACCCGGCGATTTCGCCGCGGTGCAGGCGGTGGCCCGGGAAATCAGGACCCCCCAAATCGCCGGTCTGGCCCGTGCCTTTGCCAAAGACATCGACGCCTGCTGGGAGGCCATCAAGGAGGGCACCAATCCCCGCATCCATACCTTCATCTCCACCTCCGATATCCACTTGCAGCACCAGATGCGCAAGAGCCGGGAGGAGGTCCTGGAAATGGCGGTGGCCGCGGTGAAGCATGCCTGCCGCTATACCTCCAACGTGGAATTCTCGGCCATGGACGCCTCCCGCAGCGACCTCGATTATGTGGCCCGGGTCTTCACCGCGGTCATTGAGGCCGGAGCCACCACCCTGAATTTCCCGGATACGGTGGGCTACGCCCTTCCCCAGGAATTTGGCGAGAAGATCAAATACCTGGTGGAGCACATCCCCAATATTCAGCGGGCGGTGATCTCGGTACACTGCCATAACGATCTGGGAATGGCGTCGGCCAACACCCTGGCGGCCATCATGAACGGCGCCCGCCAGGTGGAAGTGACCATCAACGGCCTGGGAGAACGGGCCGGCAACGCCTCCCTGGAGGAGGTGGTGATGGCCCTGGCTACCCGCAAAGATCATTTGGACTACTATACCGACATCGTCACCCAGTATATTGCCCCAGCGAGCCGCCTCACCAGCAAACTGTCCGGGGTGCCGGTGCAGCCCAATAAGGCCATCGTGGGGGCCAACGCCTTTGCCCACGAGTCCGGGATTCACCAGGACGGGGTGCTCAAGGAGGCCAGCACCTTCGAGATCATGACGCCCACGACGGTGGGCATCAAAAAGAGCCTCCTGGTCCTGGGGAAGCTTTCCGGGCGCCATGCCTTCAAGGACAAGCTCCAGGAGATGGGTTACCACCTGCCGGACGAGGAATTGAACCGGGTCTTTTCCCGCTTTAAGGACCTGGCGGATCGTAAAAAGAAGGTGTTCGATGAAGACTTGGTGAGCCTGGTGGAAACCGAGGTTGTTTACAAATCGGTGCCGGAGTATTTCCGGCTGCTTGACCTGGTGGTGGTCAGCGGCACCACGGTAAAGCCCAACGCCACCGTGAAGCTGCAGGTAGGCGGGGAGGTCAAGACGCTGTCTGCCTTTGGGGATGGACCGGTGGACGCCGTTTACCGGGTTATCACCGACTTGGCCAAATCGAGTTGTCGACTGCTGAAATTCGCGGTGAGCTCCATCACCGGGGGCACCGAGGCCCTGGGAGAGGTCTCCGTGCGCCTCGATGAAGACGGCTACGTAGTCACCGGCCAGGGGGTGGACCCCGATATCATCACTGCCAGCGCCCGGGGTTATATCAACGGCTTGAACCGCCTTCATTTTTTGAAGGAGATGGGCCACGGCCCCAAGCAAAAGCCGGAGAAATTGTGAGAGGCAGTGAGCAGTGAGCAGTGAGCAGTGAGCAGTGAGGCCACGGCCTCAAGAAAAAGCCGGAGAAACTGTAGGAAGCCGCCTGCGCTTCGGCAGCTTAAAACTCAAAACATAAAACTCGAAACTGGAAACTGGAAACTGGAAACTAATATGTCCAAGCCTCAAACCATAACCGAAAAGATTCTGGCGGCTCATGCCGGCAAGGAATTCGTGGAACCCGGAGAGCTGGTCCTGGCTAAAGTTGACATCGCCCTGGGCAACGACATCACCGCGCCTTTGGCCATCAAGGCCTTTCGCGAGGTGGGAGCCAAAAAGGTCTTCGACCGGGAGCGGGTGGTGATGGTGGCGGATCACTTCGCCCCCAACAAAGACATCGCCTCAGCCATTCAGGTGCAGACAGTGCGGCAATTTGCCCGGGAGCAGGACCTGCTGCACTTTTACGAGGGCGGGGAGATGGGCGTGGAACACGCCCTGCTGCCGGAGAAAGGGATCGTGGTTCCCGGTGACTTGATCATCGGCGCGGACAGTCACACCTGCACCTACGGTGCCTTGGGGGCCTTTGCCACCGGGGTGGGCTCCACCGACCTGGCCGCGGCCATGGTCAACGGCACCATCTGGCTCAAGGTTCCGGAAAGTCTGAAGTTTGTCTTCACCGGAGAGCTGCCCACCTGGGTCGGCGGCAAGGACTTGATCCTGCATACCATCGGGGATATCGGGGTGGATGGGGCCAACTACCGGGCCATGGAGTTTACCGGGGACGCCATTGGCCGTCTTTCGATGGCGGACCGTTTTTCCATGGCCAACATGGCGGTGGAGGCCGGCGCCAAGAACGGTATCATCGCCCCGGATGCCATCACCCTAAAGTATGTCCAGGGCCGGGCCCTGCGGCCTTTCCAGGTTGATAATCTTTTTAGCGACCCGGATGCGGTGTATAGCTATACCAAGAGTTACGATGTTTCCCGTTTGGAGCCCCAGGTGGCCTGCCCGTCCTCGCCGGGTAATGTCAAGCCCGTATCCCAGTTGCGGGAGGTGAGCATCGACCAGGCGGTGATCGGCTCCTGCACCAACGGCAGGTTGGAAGACCTGCAGCAGGCGGCCCAGGTCATCAAAGGACGTCATGTTGCCAAAGGGGTGCGTCTAATCGTCATTCCCGCCACCCCTCTGATTTACCGGCAGGCCATGGACCAGGGCCTGCTGGCCATCTTTATGGAGGCCGGGGCGGTTATCGGGCCTCCCACCTGCGGCCCTTGCCTGGGCGGGCATATGGGCATTCTGGCGCCCGGCGAGACAGCGGTAGCCACCACCAACCGGAATTTTGTCGGCCGCATGGGCCATCCGGAATCGAAGGTCTATTTGGCCAATCCGGCGGTCGCCGCGGCCTCGGCGGTCACCGGACGCATTAGTGGACCGGCGCAACTTTAGATCTAGATTCTGCGGTTAAGGGTAACGGGCGACCGAGACGCTGCGCCCGGGTAGCGCCGGCAAATGGTGCGACTATGATAAGAGGCCGTTAAAGGAAGACGAATCTTCCATTATGCTAAAAAATGCTAAAAAAAGATTTGACATTTTGACGTAAGTATGGCTCAATCTTGGGCAAATCTTATTAGGGAACCGACTGGCGCTGAGAAGAAAGAGATGTCTGGCAGAAAAACATACGGGAAGTGGATCGTTGCTTTGGGCGTCCTCATCGTCCTGGGGGGGGGATGCAACGGAGTCATCTATCAAAAACAAGCGGATAACGGCCAGACGGAACGCGTGATCATTGACAAGGGCGAAGGCTGGGACAGCTATAACATCACTCCCCGGTATTACAGTGACAAGGATGATCAGGGCGGCTATTCCATCATGGTGAGAGACGAGCATACCTTCTAATCTAAACGCCGCCCCCGCAGCACCCGGGGAATCCCCTGATAATCCGCCAACGTTTCCAGTCCCTGGTAGGCCTCGGTTTGCCGCAGCAGTTCCAGAACCTCGCCGGCCTGGCCTTCGCCCACTTCCAGGGCCAGGCAGCCTCCTGGTCTTAAATAGTGGTGGGCCTCCTTCGTCAGGGTCCGGATAAGTTCCAGCCCGTCTTCCCCGCCCCAAAGGGCCTGTTGCGGCTCATAATCTCTGATCTCCCGTGGGAGCTGTTCCCATTGGGCCCGGGGCACATAGGGAAGATTGGCCACCAGAAGCGCGAAGCGTGGTTCGGGATGGATCCCGGACAGCAGGTCCCCCCGGACCAGGCGCAGGCGGTCGGCGACGCCATGGCGCCGGGCATTGTCCCTGGCCATGCTGAGGGACGTCTCCGAGAGGTCCAGGGCCAGCCACGCCATCTGGGGCAGCTCCCTGGCCAGGGCCACCACCACCGCGCCGCTGCCCACCCCAACTTCCAAACCCCAGAGGGCGGTTTCCTCTATGCTTTCCGATTTCTGAGTTTCCCGGACCCCAAGTTCGAGGCCGGGCATGGTTCGGGCCGCCTCCAGGGCTGAGGCTACCAGGATCTCGGTTTCCGGCCGGGGAATCAGGACGCCGGAGCGCACCTGGAAATCGAGGGACCAGAATTCTTTGTGGCCGGTGAGGTAGGCAACCGGCTCACCTTGGCGGCGGCGCAACATTAGGGCCTTGAACCGGGCCAACTCTTCCTGGGAGAGGGGCTGGTCGTAGTGCAGGTAGAGGTCCAGGCGGCTCAAGTTAAGCACGTGGGCCAGGAGTACCTCGGCGGAGGCCCTCGGCTCCGAGACCCCTTTTTCCGTGAAGTGCGCGGTGGTCCACCGCAGTAGTTCCACGATGGTCCAGGCCGGCTGGGAATCCGCCTTCATTTAAGCTTGTTCCAGGGCCTGGGTGCGGTAATGGCTGGACAAACCTTGCAGGAGTTCGTCCAGGTCGCCGTCCAGAATGGCCTCCAACTTGTGGAGGGTGAGCCCGATGCGATGGTCGCTGACCCGGGCCTGGGGAAAATTATAGGTGCGGATGCGTTCGCTGCGATCGCCGGTACCCACCTGGGATTTGCGTTCCTGGGCGATCTGCTGCTGCTGCTGCCGCTGTTTCAGGTCCAGCAGGCGGGCCCGTAGCACCTTCAAGGCCTTGGCCTTGTTTTTGTGCTGGGACTTCTCGTCCTGACAGGTGACCACCAAGCCGCTGGGCAGATGGGTGATCCGCACCGCGGAGTCGGTGGTGTTGACGCTTTGCCCCCCGGGCCCCGAGGAGCGGAAGACGTCGATGCGTAATTCTTCAGGGCTGATCTGCACCTCCACGTCCTGCGCCTCGGGCAGGACGGCCACGGTCACCGCCGAAGTGTGGATGCGTCCCTGGGACTCGGTTACCGGCACCCGCTGCACCCGGTGCACCCCGCTTTCGTATTTCAGCAGACTGTAGACCCGCTGGCCGGAAATGGAGGCGATGATCTCTTTGAGACCGCCTATGCCGGTGGCGGAGTGGCTCAAGATTTCGAGCTTCCAGCCCTTGCGCTCCGCCAGGCGGCTGTACATGCGGAAGAGATCGGCGGCGAACAGGCCCGCTTCCTCGCCGCCGGTGCCGGCCCGGATCTCCAGCAACACGTCCTTCTCGTCGTTGGGGTCCTTGGGCAGCAGCAGCAAGCGCAACTCTTCCTCCCGGGAGGCCACCTCCTCCCTAAGGGTCTGGATCTCGTCCCGGGCCAGGGACTTCAGCTCCTCATCCGTTTCTTCCTTGAGCATGGTCTGACTTTCCTGCAACTCTTTCTGCGCCTGCCGGTAGCGCCGGAAAGTCTGGATCAGGGGGTTGAGGTCGGCGTGCTCCTTGCTGTATTTCTGATAAAGCTCCTGATCCCGGATGACCTCAGGATCGGAGAGCCGTTGCTCCAGGTCGATAAATTGACTTTCAAGTTTTTGCAGTCTGGAGTTCAACATATTTTTTAAAGAAAGCCGGGGCGCCGGCCCTGGCTGCCCGGCACACCTCCGGCCCAACTGCTAATGTACCCGATTTTTGGCGCCGCTCTAAGCAGGCGGGAGATGCGTCTCTCTCACGCCTTAACAATTAATTATAAAGGAAAATTCGTCCCAAGACAATGAGGTTTAGAAGGATTGATCGCCGCCATGCCGCCATGTCACTTAGGGCCAGGGTCAGGACTCCGCCAGGCGGCGGATGATTTCCGGGATGGTGCGAGCGGCCAGGTGGGAGAGAGAGCCGCCCCCCAGGACCACCTGCAGGGGGACCTGCGCCTCCTCAGCCGCCGTGATCATCAGGTCGCAGATGGCGAAGTAGGCGTCTTCGGTAAGCCCCAGGGAGCCGTAATCTTCCAGGTGGGTGTCGAAACCGTAATACCAGATGAGCAGATCGGGCCGGAAAGGACTAATTAGCGCCGCCTGTTCCCGGACCAGGTCGAGGTAGCGCTGGTTAGGGTCCCACTGCCCTGAGAGAGGCTGGGCGTTGACGTCCACTTTGCTGCCGTCCGAAGAACGATAATTGAGACCGCAGAAGCAGATGTGCAGCACCTCCGGGTCCTCTCCGAGCAACTGGCGGGTGCCGTCGGCGTGGTGGGCGTCGGTGTCCACGATGGCGAAGCGCCGGAAGCGGCTGATCTGGCGGACGTGGGTCAGGGCGATGACCACGTCGTTGAAACAGCAGGCGCCCCAGAACTGGCGGTAGCCGGCGTGGTGGCCGCCGGCCCCGATGAAACAAAAGGCCCGCTGCAGCTCTCCCCGGGCCAGGGCCTCCATCCCCGCCACCACCGAACCCACCGATTCGTAGGCCGTGGCGCAAAAGCTGTCTGCCGCCACCAGGCCCAGGATTTCCGGGGCGTGCACCTTCAGGATCAATTCCTCGGAGGCGCGGGGGGCCTGAAACATCCTGACGTTGGCCTTTTTCAGCAAGGGGTCCAGGGCCTCGGGAAAGTCCCGCAGCCGGTTGCCGATGGTGAGATAGCTCTTGCGGCTGAAAGAGGGATGGTAGAAGACGCCGACTTCCTTCATCTCGGGAAAGTCCCCCATCAGGCGCTGCCGAACTTATCTCCAGGGTGCGGCTGTTTGGCGGCAATAAATTCGGGCGCCTTCACCTTTCCCAGCTCCTTGGTGCGGAAACGGCCGACCACAATGACGCCACCGGCCACCGCCAGCTTAAGATTCCGCTCGCCCACCTCCAGAATCTCCCCGGCCGCCGCCTTATGGGATTCTTCCAAAAAGGCGGCGTTGTAAAGTTTGACCTTTTCGCCCCGGAAGGTGGCGGTGGCCCCGGGCTGGGGGTCGCAGCCCCGGATGAAATTGAAGATCGCGACCCCCGGCAGGCTCCAGTCCAGTCCGGCCACCCGTTCATCGCAGGGAGGCTCGTAAGTGCTCTGGGAATGGTCCTGGGGAATCCGGGGGGCTTGGCCCCGGGCGATTAACTCCACTGCTTCCAGGAGGGCCGCCACCCCCAGGGGATAGAGCTTGTTGAAATAGACCTCCCCGGTGGTCTCGGCGGGGCCGATCTCCACGGTCTTCTGCAGGAGGATATCGCCGGTGTCGATCCCCTGGTGCACCCAGAAGATGGTGAGCCCGCTGTGGGTTTCGCCTTCGATCACCGCCCAGTTGATGGCGCTGGAGCCCCGGTGGCGGGGCAGGAGGGAGGGGTGATAGCCGATGGAGCCCAATTTCGGGGCGTTGAAGACCTTCGGCGGAATGATGTCAGTGACAAAGGCCAGCACCCCCAGGTCGGCCTTTAATGCGACCATGGCCTCGTAAGCCTCCGGGTCTCGCATATGGGCCGGCTGAAAGACCGGCGCCCCGGCGGCCTGGGCCGCCTCCTTAAAGGGGTCGGATCTGGCGCCCCGATCCGGCGGGCAAAAGACCCCCGGCACTTCATGACCGTGCTCCAGCAGCCCTTTCAAGACGTCGGCGCCGAAAGCCGCCTGACCTACCAAGGCGATGCGCATGGCAGCCCTCCGCTGGCAATTAGTTCAAGGTTCAAAGTTCAAAGTTAAGGACTCTGCGAAAGTCCCCATTTTTGTCATTCTGAGGGAGCGCAGCGACCGAAGAATCTCATAAATACTAAGAAAATACGAGATCCTTCGCTTCGCTCAGGATGACAATGATAGTTTTTTTCTCGTTCCCAAGCTCCTGCTTGGGAACGGAAGTTTTTGCCCAAGCTCAGCTTGGGCAACATCGTCTAAAGGATGATAGTTTTCTATTGAAAGTCAATGATGGTGCTCGCCGCGGCTCTTTTTCGGTTCCAGGGTGGAGGCCCAGAAGATGAGGCCGCAGGCGGCCAGGATGGAGCCCACGCTCACCGGAGCGCTGCCGCCGAAGATGGCGGCAGCCAGACAGGCGAAGACCAGAAGAACCAGCAGGGCCTGTTTTTTGCGATAACCCTGATTGTTTTCCTCCATATCTCAAAACCTCCTTGGAGATGGGACGAATTATACGCCGGACGCCGGCAATTTCCAGGCATATTTCAGCGCTGGCCTTCAACAAAGCTGATGGCACGGGCGATCCGGCGCAGGGTCACCGGCTTTCCCAGGATAGCGATGATCTCATAGAGCCCGGGGCTGGCGGTGCGGCCGGTAAGGGCCAGCCGCACCGGCTGGGCCAGGTTGCCCATGGAGAGGCCGGTCTCCGCCGCCAGGTCTTCAAAGAGCTGGTGCAAGGCGGGCTCGGAAAACTCCGGCAGCTCTTCCAGACGCCGGGCCACCTCTCGCAAAGCCAGCAGGTTTTCCGGGTTCAAAAACTTTTTCGCCCCCTTCTCTTCGTAAGCGCGGGGGTCCTCAAAATAGAAGCGGGCCGCCTCCGCCATCTCCACGAGGGTGCGGCAACGGGCCGCCAGGGTGGCAGCCGCCCGTGCCAGGTATTCCTCATCCGGGGACTCGATCCCCAGCCTGGCTAAAAAAGGAGCTAGTTCCAGGGCCAGCCGGGGAGGGCTCAGGGACATCAGGTGCTGGCTGTTGATCCATTTGAGCTTTTCTTCATCGAACACTCCCGGCGAGGTGGTGGCGTGTTCGAGACTGAAGTATTGAATGAGTTCCTCCAGGGAGAAGATCTCCTGATCCCCGTGGGACCAGCCGAGGCGAGCCAGGTAGTTCGTCAGAGCCTGGGGCAGATAGCCTTGCTCCCGGTAGTCCAGGACTGATCTGGCGCCCCGGCGTTTGGAAAGCTTGCCCCGATCCGGGGCCAGCAACAGGGGCATGTGCGCAAAACGGGGATGATCAGCCCCCAAGGCCTGATAGATGAGGATCTGCCTGGGGGTGTTGGGAATATGATCCTCACCCCGGATAACGTCGGTAACCATCATGGTGATATCATCCACCACCACCGCGAAATTATAAGTGGGGATGCCATCGCTCCTGAGGACCACCAAATCATCGAGTTCCTGGTTGTCGAAGGCGATGGGGCCTTTGATCAGGTCTTCCCAGTGGGTGACGCCGTCGTCGGGCCCCCGGAAGCGCACCACGCAGTGGGGCCCGGGCGTGAGATTGCGATTACGGCAGCGGCCGTCGTACTTGGGCTTGTCGCCCCGGGCCAGGGCCGCCTCCCGGCGCGCCTTCAGATCTTCCGGGGAGCAGTCGCAGTAATAGGCTGCACCCCGGGCCAGCAGGCGATCGATATATTCCCGATAGATGGACAGGCGCTGCGACTGGCGAAAGGGGCCTTCATCCCAATTGAGCTCCAGCCACGTCAGGGATTCCAGGATTTGCAGAAAGAATTCCTCTTGGGAACGCTCCTTATCGGTGTCCTCAATGCGCAGGATATAGACGCCGCCGCAATGGCGGGCGATAAGCCAATTGAACAAGGCGGTATGGGCTCCGCCCAGGTGCAGGGAACCGGTGGGGCTGGGAGAGAAACGAGTCCGCATTTTCGGCTTCAGTGGCGGCTTAGAAGAGATAGGCAAAATAGGCAAAACCCCTCGAGAGATGCTGTTTTTTTATCACAACTTCGCCGCCGGGGCCAGGGGTTTTGCCGGTCAGGCTGGTAACTGCCATTGGCAGGCGGTGGCAGCCAATGGCTGCTGCACAGACCGACAAAGGCTGGAACCCTGTGCTCCTAAAACATGGCTAAGGATTTTCCGTCCCGGCAGGCAAGGCGAAGAAGAAGGTGGCGCCCTCATTGACCTTTCCTTCGGCCCATACCCGCCCCTCATGGCGTTGTAAAATCCGGTGGACGATGGCCAGCCCAACGCCGGTGCCTTCAAATTCGCCGATGGGGTGCAGCCGCTGAAAGACTCCAAATAACTTGTCCCGGTAGCGCATATCAAAGCCGATACCGTTGTCTTTGACATAATAAATAGTTTCGCCGGCAAGGCGCTCGCCCCCCACTTCGATAACGGCTTTATCGGTGTGCTGGGTAAACTTGAAGGCGTTGGCCAGCAGATTAGCCAGGACCTGCCTCAGCAGGGAAAGGTCTCCGAAGGCCGGCGGCAGTTCCGTAATCTTCAGATCCAGAGCGTGACCCGGCTCCGCCGCCCGGAGTTCCTTGACGAGCTTGGTGACCTCAGGCGCCAGATCGATGCGGCTCTTTCGGACCTCTTGGCGTCCCAGGCGGGATAAGGCCAACAGGTCATCTATGAGGTGGGCCATGAAGGCGGTATTCCGGCGCACCACCTCCAGCAGCCGCAGGCCTTCGCTATCCAGTTGGCCGGCGTGCTCCAACATCAGGATGCGGGAGAAGCCGTCGATGGCCCGGATGGGGGCCTTGAGGTCGTGGGATACGGAATAGGCGAAAGCCTCCATCTCCTTGTTGGCCGCCAGTAACTGGACGGTGCGTTCCTGGACCCGTTCCTCCAGTTCCTGGTTCAATTTTCTAACTTCCTCTTCGGCCTCCTGGCGCTGGATCACTTCTTCCCGCAATTGCGCCACCGCCTGCCCCAGTTCCTCGGTGCGCTCCTGGACCCGCTGCTCCAATTCCTCATTCAGACGGCTCAAGGCCTCCTCGGCCTGCTTGCGCTCGGTGATGTCCCGGGCAACGTGGACGCTGCCCATAATCTCCCCTTGATTGTCCAAAAGGGGCGTGGCCGTAACCAAAAAATCCCGGCCAAATTCGCGGAGTTCAGCGCTATGCTCCTGGCCGTCCTGCAACAGCAGACTATGAGGGCAAACATCCGAGGGACAGGAGCTGCGGTGCATCAATTGATAGCAGGGTTTACCCGCCAATTCCTGGGGGTCGGCTCCCAAGGCCGCGGCCATGGCCCGGTTGACCCGGACCAGACGATGGCCGGTGTCCACAATGGCGACCAGGTCGGGCACCGCCTCGAAGGTGCGCTCCCACTCCCTATAGGCTTGGAGCGCGGAGGACTCGCTGCGTTTGCGCTTGCTGATGTCGATGCCATAGAGGCGGATGGCCCGGAAGGGCTCGATGTAGGAGAGGCTCTGGAGATAAACCGTGTCCTTGACTTGCACCTCCCGCTGGAAGCTGGTCTGTCCGGTTCGTTTTATAGTCAGCAAGATTTGTTTAAGGTCGGTGGGCAGCAGGTCCGTCAATTTGGCCGGCGGCCCCAACCCGGCCAAGACCTCCCGGGCCGCCTGGTTGGAATAGGTGATGCGGTCGGAGGTGTCCACCTCCAGGATGGGGTTGGGGTTCAATTCGGGAAAAGACGCCAGGCGCTCGATCTCGCGGTCCCGCTGCTTGCGGCCGGTGACGTCGCTATAGGTGGCCACCCCCGCGACGATTTCCCCTTGGCGGTTGCGCACCGGTGCGGCGCTCACCTGGACGACCCCCTGGGAACCGTCGCTCCGGAGAAGCGGGAACTCCTTTTCGGAAACCGTCTCTCCCCGGGTAAAGCAACATGCCAGGGGGTAATCCCTCCTGGCCAAGGGGCTGCCGTCGGCATGGCGGCCCAGGAACAAGGAAGAGCGTTCCAGAGAATCGTCCTGGGATAGCGGCCGGCCCAGGATGGCTTCCATCTGGGGATTGACCAGGAGCAGCTTTCCGGAAGGAGCGGCGACGATCAGCCCTGCGGGTATCTGCTCCAGCACCGTGCGCAACAGGGCCCGCTCGCCATCGAGCTCCTGGTTCATAAACTGCAACTCATCCCGCTGCACCTCCAGTTCCTCGGCCTGGGTGGCCAGTTCTTCGGCTTGCACCTGGGATTCCTCGGCCTGGATTTGCAGCTCTTCGTTGGCCGCGGCCAGTTTCTCCAACAGGGATGATGAACTAGCGTGCTCAGATAACCTGCCTTTGCGGTTGGGGGAACGAGAATCCGCAGCGGCGGTCCTGCCGGCGGCGAGTGCCGCGTTGGCCTCCCGGAGGCGCTGTTCCAACTCGCCCACCCGCAGCAACAATTCTTCCCTGGTCGGTCCTGGTCTCTTCATCTAAGCACCCGCTTAAGGTCTCGATTGCTTTGCTGTTAGGGACACGGCGCCTTTTCCGATTCGCTCTGGAGAAAGTGGAGGATTAAAAGACGCCCCTACTCAATTAAATTTAATCCAAATCGGCGAATTTAGGAAGTATCCTGCGTAGAAGGGTAGGGAGAAACCGCCATGTCGCTCTTTGGGGACGGTTTGCTGCGCCGGCGCTGGCTTAAAAAAGTTGGTCCCGGCTCCCGGCCATATCATCGAGCCAGGCGGCCGCGAAGGCCGTCAGGCTGGCCCGGGCCCGGTCGGCAACTTCCCGGAGGGGCGGGGTTTCCCATAATTTTTTTATTTCGCTCTTGGAAGCGTTAGCGGGCTGCGGTAGGGTCAGGTCCAGCGGGTCGAGGATGGACCGGACCACCAAAAAGGGGAGGGCGGCGGCCCGGCAAATCTCGGCGAAGGCGACGCTCTCCATGTCCAGGGCCAGGGTCCCGGGCCGCGGCCCCGCGGCAGCCTTGTCCTCGGGGGTAGGAGCGACGCGGGGGACAGAGACCAGGGAGCCCAGGCGGCCGGGGAGGCCTGTTTGCCTGAGAATCCTGGCGGCCCTGGCCACCATCTCCGGCGCCACCTCAAAGATGCGGTCCTCAAGAGAATCGATGAGGTCGGTGGCGATCACCAGGTCTCCGGGGCGCAATTCCGGATGAATCCCGCCGGCATAGCCGATGAGCAGGCAAAGGCCGGCATAACCGGGCGCCAGGGCGCTCTCCAGGGTACGGGCCATGGCGGCAGGGCCCATCCCGGAGCGCACCAGCAGCAAGGGCAGGCCGCCCCAGGCCGCCAGGGTGATCCGGCCGTCCGGGTCCAGGCGGGACTGGTTTTGCAGCCGCAAACGCAGATCGCGGATCTCGTCCTCCAGGGGTGCGACCACCATTAGGGGAATTAAAGCCATGGAAGAACCCGACGCAGGGTTTTAGGATTAGGGTCCGTTGACAGCATCATACCAAAGTTGCCGGTAAAAGTGGACGAACCTGTTGGGTGATTTCACCGCAGAGGCACAGAGGGCGCAGAGAAGGAATTATTGTTGAATTTTTATCTCCACGTTCTCTGCGTCTCTGCGGTGAATATTGAAAGGAGGCGCCGCAAGCTGTATGATAGAGGGGAATCGGAAATCAGGGACTAGACGCCCTGGAGCAGTTCATCTTATGACGAGAGGGACCATTGCATGCGCCATCGCCTCTTAGGGAAAACCGGGCTGGAGGTTTCCGAGGTTGGGTTCGGCTGCATCCCTATCATCCGCCTGAGCATGGACGAAGCCGTCCGGGTGCTGCGCCGGGCCCAGGACCGGGGCATCACCCTGTTCGACACCGCCAATGTCTATCTGGACAGCGAAGAGAAGATCGGGCGGGCCTTTAAGGGCCTGCGCCCGCAAGTGGTCCTGGCCACCAAGAGTATCAAACGGGACCGGCTGGGGCTGGAAGGAGATCTGGAGCAGAGCCTGCGACTCCTCAAGACCGACTACCTCGATCTGTTTCAATTGCACCAGGTCTCTCAAGAGAAGGATTTTCAGGCCCTGTCCGCGAAAGAAGGGGGCCTGGAAGGGGCGCTGAGGGCCAGGGAAGCCGGCAAGATCCGGCACCTGGGGGTTACGTCCCATAATCTGGAGATGGCCAAGAAGCTGGTGGGCACCGGTCTCTTCAGCACCGTCCAGTTCCCTTTTAACTTCATTGAGACCGCGGCGGCGACGGAACTCCACCCTCTGGCTCGGGAGCGAAACCTGGGAATGCTGGCCATGAAACCCTTCTGCGGCGGCCTGGTGGACAACGGCCGGGTGGCCCTCAAATACCTGCGCCAGTTTCCCGACGTCATTCCCTTGCCCGGCTGCGATTCGGTGCCCCGGGTGGATGAGGTGGTTGACCTCTATGAGACGGATGCAGCGGTGACCCCGGAAGACCTGGCGATTATGGAGGGGTACCGGGCCGAATTGGGTGATACCTTCTGCCGGCGCTGCGAATATTGTCAGCCCTGCGAGCAGGGGGTGATGATCACCCCGGCCATGCTTTACGGCGTCCTGGCCCGGCGCATGGGTCCGGAGAAGGCCGCCGGCTTCGCGGTCAAGTTCATGGAAACGACGCGCTCCTGCATCGAATGTGGGGAATGCGCCGAACGCTGCCCTTACGGGTTGCCCATACCAGAGACGCTGAAGGCCCATCTCGCCCTTTATGATCAACACCGGCAGCAGGGAAAGGGCGCCAAAGAATAGTTATGGTAAGGATTGGCCCGGTGGAGCGGGGTAACCAGCCACCCGGCCCTTCGTTTTTTCAATAAAACAGGAAGGCGAGAAAATCTTTCTCCAAAAGAGGATATGCCGTGTCTGAAGTGGAACTCCCCAAACCTGAAGAGTTGGAAGAGATCAAGGCCAAGTCCTTTACCCGCCGCGTCGCCCTGATCACCGGCATTTTTGCGGTCATACTGGCCATCAGCCACCTGGGGGGCGACATGGCTACCAAGGAGATGCTCATGGCCCAGCAGCAGGCTTCGGACCAATGGGCCTTCTACCAGGCCAAGAACATTCGGGAGAATATCGACCGGAACCAAAAGACCATCCTGACCCTGGCCCTGCTGGAAAAGGACACCCTCAAGCCCGAGGTCAGGCAACGCTATGAAGAGGAGTTGCGGCAGGTTACCGCAGATGAGGGGCGCTACGCGGCTGAAAAGGAAGAGATAGGGAAAGATGCCAGACACCTGGAGCAGGAGCGGGACCTTTACCGCAGCAAGGACCCCTACTTCGAATACGCCGAGGTGCTGCTGGCGATCGCCATTGTCATGTCCTCCATCGCCATTCTGGCCTACTCCCGGATGGCCCTGTCCATCGCCCTGGTATCCGCCGGCCTGGGAACCCTGCTGGCCGCCAACGGTTTTCTCCTGATAGTGCGCCTGCCTTTCTTCGCTCCCTAAAATCCTGAGCTAATCGCTGCTCTACGGGCGCAGTAGATTCACTAGTTCCGCCTCGAGGCGGCCCTCCTGCACCCGCAAAAGGGCCAGGGTGACGGGCAAGGTGAATCTTCTGGGCCCGGCCGAGCCGGGGTTGAGGTAAAGGACCCCGTCTCGGCATTCCAACCGGGGTTGGTGCGAGTGTCCATAGATAACCGCCTGGAATTGAGGCCGCGAGGACAAGCTCTGGTCAAGGGCCTGAAGATCATGCAGAACAGAGAGCCGGGCGCCGCCCACCTCCAGCAACAGGCTCAGGGGCAGCCCCTGGGTCCATTCACCTCGGTCGGTATTGCCCCTCACCGCCTTAACCGGGGCAATTTCCTCCAGGGCCGCCAATACCCTGGGATGGCCGATATCCCCGGCGTGGATGATGAGCTCCACTCCCCGGAGGGCCTGGGCCGCCTGCGGCCTCAGCAGCCCGTGGGTGTCGGAGATGACGCCGATGAGATGTTGGCTTAAGGGCACAGGTAAGCAACCCCATTCACAATCACCGGATGAGCGGCGCCCATCCACCAGAGAGGGGGAATAACCTCAACGCCAAAACTTATGTTCCTAGGTCACTTCACCTCGCACACCACCGGGAGGTCTCCGGGGCCCGGGGCGCAGAGGTCCTCTTCGAAGCAGGTCTTGGAGAAGGCGGTCTCCAGGGGAACCGGATAGGAGCCGTTGAAGCAGGAGAGGCAAAAGGCGTCGCGCCCCATTTCGGTGGCGGCTACCATGCCGTCCAGGCTGAGATAGCCAAGGTAATCGAGGCCCAGGAAATCCCGAATCTGGTCGATCTCCTGCTGGGCGGCGATCAGTTCCCCCTTGCTGGAAAAATCGATGCCGTAAAAGCAGGGGAAGCGGTGGGGCGGGCAGCTCACCAGCATGCTCACTTCCTTGGCCCCGCACTCGCGCAGCGACTTGACCCGGGAGCGGGTGGTGGTGCCCCGGATGATGGAGTCTTCGATGACGATGACCCGCCGGCCCTTGAGGAGTTCCTTGACCGGGTTGAGCTTCACCCGCACCGAGAAGTCCCGCATGGCCTGGGAGGGCTGGATGAAGGTACGCCCCACGTAATGGTTGCGGATCATCCCCATCTCGAAAGGGATGCCGGTGGCCGCGGCGTAACCCAGGGCCGCGTAAGTGCCGGAGTCGGGAAAGGGCATCACCAGGTCGCCCTGGAGGGGATGCTCCCGGGCCAGGGCGGCGCCCAGTCGCTTGCGCACCTGATAGACGCTCTTCCCGAAGATCTGGCTGTCGGGGCGGGCGAAATAGATAAATTCGAAGATACAGCGCTGGGGAGGCGTCGGAGCGAAGGGCTTATGGGAATGGAGGCCGGCTGCGTCCATGACCACGATCTCTCCCGGCTCCACTTCCCGCCAGTAGTCGGCCTGGACCAGGTCCAGGGCGCAGGTCTCGGAGGCCGCCATCCAGGAGCCGTTCAATTGGCCCAGGACCAGGGGCCGGAAGCCGTGGGGGTCCCGGGCGGCGATGACCTGGTCGGCGGTGGCCAGCACCAGGGAATAGGACCCTTTGAGGTGTTCCAGGGCGTTGGTCAGCGATTCCACCACGTCGGCGCCCCGATGCCGGGCCATGAGGTGGACGATGATTTCGGTGTCCATGCTGGACTGGAAGATGGAGCCGGCCTCTTCCAGGCGGCAGCGGATCTCCCGGGCGTTGGTGAGGTTGCCGTTGTGGCCGATGGCCAGGGTGCGGCCGCCATGCTGCACCACGAAGGGTTGGGCGTTGATCAGGAGGGTGGAGCCGGTGGTGGAGTAGCGCACATGGCCGATGGCCAGGTGCCCCGGAAGCCGCTCCAGGATCTGCTGATTAAAGACCTCGGGCACCAGGCCCAGCCCCCGGTGCTGGTTGACCCGGGTGCCGTCCCCGGTGATGATGCCGCAGGACTCCTGGCCCCGGTGCTGAAGCGCATAAAGGCCGAAATAGGTGAGGCGGGCCGCATCCGGGTGGCCGTAGATGCCGAAGATGCCGCAGTGCTCCCGGGGATGGTCGTCATCCCGGCTGAGGACCGGGTTTTCGGTTTCCGGTTTTCGGTTTTCGGTTTTCAACGCCTTGCCCTTTGCCGGCCCTTGCCTCGATTTTTGGTAGCCGCAGGCGTAGGGGCGGGGTTTCCCCGCCCTGGGCGGCGGAACGCCGCCCCTACAACCCTACGCTTTTTTTCATTTCTAACTAGTGACACAGGCATCCCGCCTGTTGGCTTCTTATTCTAAGACTCTTTTAATAATAATAACAGTTTTCCCCGCAAACGGCTGGAAATATCAAGGGCCTGCGCCGCTTCCTCCCGATCGGCGGATTCGCCCGGGTATCTGAAAGCTACTGCGGCGCGGGTTAAAAAACGCAGATCATCCGAAGGCCAGGACCATTTCGGACATACAGGAGACAGTAACTGATCAAGAAAGGAAAGGTCATGAGTTTTAGTGGGGATAGCTCCAAGTTGGATCAATAAAGCCTTCATTAATTTTTCAATACCTTGCTGGGCATGGAAACAGACGGCATCGTAATTCGGCTGTTCCACCGCGGCCAATTCCCTCTTGGCGGTGGCCAGGTCCCTTTCCGCCTTATCGATCCACTCTTTAACTGTGTCGTTCATATAAGACTTGGCCGTGGTCCAGTGCTTCCCTGATCAAGGGGTCGCCTTCCCGATAGCGGCGTTCGGTGTCATCGGGGCGCCGGGCCAGCAGATCGATGGGAAACCGGGGGTTAGTGAGGTTCAAGATTTCCAGGGATTTGAGCAAATTTTTCCCTTCAAAAGGCAGGACCACCAGCAGGTCGACGTCGGAATCCGGGGTCGGGTTGCCATAGGCATAGGAGCCGAAGAGAATGATGCGTTCAGGCTGGAATTCCCTGACAATGCGGTCGCATAATTCCTGGATGGTTTGGTCTTCAACCATGATGTTAGCGTCTTTCAATAGAATCAGGATTAATCCACCGTTTATATTCTATAGATAAGCTTTCACTAGGGCGCTCAACGAGATCCTGGATACGCCCGTCATCCATAGCTTATTAACCTTATATAGATTATTGGTGGGCCGGGCCCACCCTACGTTATTATTAAAATTATAATAGCACAAGCCTCTCCCCTGTGCTTTTTTCTCATTTTAAAGCCCTAAACTAGCCCTTAACGGCCCGCAGTTTTAGCTCTGTCGCTTCTTTCACCAGGGCATGGTATTCTTGCAGGCTCTTCACCGTGAGCTTGCCCCGCTTCATGGCCCGGATGGCGTCCAGGGTGGCTCTGGCCGCGGCCAGCGTGGTGGTATAGGGAATGTTGTATTCCAGGGCGGCCCGGCGGATGGAGTAGGAGTCCGCCGGGGTGTAGCGGCCCTCCGGGGTATTAACCAAGAGGGCGATCTCGTTGTTCTTGATGTGGTCGATGATATGGGGCCGCCCCTCCCGGAGCTTGCTCACCGGGGTCACCGGCAGGCCATGCTCCTTCAGGTAGTCGGCGGTGCCGGCGGTGGCATAGAGAGGGAATCCTTCCCCATGAAAGCCCCTGGCCAGCTCCAGGGCGGCGGGCTTGTCCGGATCCTTGACGCTGAAGATCACCCCGCCTTGCAGAGGCAGGACCTGGCCGGCGGCCAACTGCGACTTGGCAAAGGCGAGGCCGAAATCCGAGTCCAGGCCCATAACCTCTCCGGTGGAACGCATCTCCGGCCCCAGCAGCGGGTCCACCCCGGGGAAGCGCCGGAAAGGGAAGACCGACTCCTTCACGGCAAAATAGGGCGGCTCGACTTCCCGGGTAAAACCGAGCTCATTAAGGGAGTGGCCCAACATCACCTTGGTGGCCAGGCGGGCCAGAGAGACCCCGGTGGCCTTGCTGACGAAAGGCACGGTGCGGGAGGCCCTGGGGTTCACTTCCAGGACGTAGACCTCATGGTCCTTCACCGCAAACTGGATGTTCATCAGGCCCACCACCCCCAGCTCCGCCGCCAGAGCCCTGGTCTGGCGCCGGATTTCCTCCTGGATGTCCTGGGAGAGGGAATAAGGGGGCAGGACGCAGGCCGAATCGCCGGAATGGATGCCGGCCTCTTCGATGTGTTCCATGATGCCGCCGATGACAGTGAGGCTGCCGTCGCTGATGGCGTCCACGTCCACTTCGATGGCGTCCTCCAGGAACTTGTCGATGAGGATGGGGTGGTCCGGAGAGGCCATAAGGGCCCAATTCATGAAATTCACCAGGCCCTGGTCATCGGCCACGATCTGCATGGCCCTGCCCCCCAGGACATAGGAAGGGCGGACCAGCACCGGGTAGGTGATCTCATGGGCTATCTGCAAGGCCCGCTCCACATTGGTGGCGGTGTCGTTGGGCGGCTGTTTGAGGTTAAGATCGGCCAGCAGTTGTTTGAATAATCTGCGGTCCTCGGCCCGGTCGATGGAGCTGGCGGAAGTCCCCATGATGCGCACCCCCGCCCGGCCCAGGGGCACCGCCAGGTTCAAGGGGGTCTGGCCGCCGAACTGCAGGATGAGGCCCTTGGGGTCCTCCGCGGCTACGATGTTGAGCACGTCCTCCCGGGTCAGGGGCTCGAAATAGAGCTTGTCCGAGGTGTCGTAGTCGGTGGACACCGTCTCCGGGTTGGAGTTGACCATGATGGACTCGACTCCCAATTCCTTGAGGGCGAAGGAGGCCTGGCAGCAGCAATAGTCGAATTCGATGCCCTGGCCGATGCGGTTGGGGCCGCCGCCCAGGATGGCCACCTTGTCCCGGGAGGTTTTCCGGGCTTCATCCTCCCATTCGTAGGTGGAATAAAAATAGGGGGTGTAGGCCTCAAATTCCGCGGCGCAGGTATCCACCAGCTTATAGACCGGGGTGACTCCGTGCTCCCGGCGCATCCCGGCCAGATGCTCCTCGCCGCCGCCCCAGAGGTAGCCAAGCTGCACGTCGGAGAAACCGTATTCCTTGGCCCGGCGCAGCATGTCCGGCAACTGCTCCTGGCCCCGCCCCTGGCCCAACAACTTGCCAAAGATGGCCAACTCGGCGGAGAAGGAGACCAGGTCCCGGATCTGGTAGAGAAACCAGGGGTCGATGAAAGTGAGCTGGTGGGCTTCGGCCACGCTCATCCCGGACCGGAAGGCCTGCAACAGGTAGAAAAGACGCTGAGAGTTGGGGACCTGCAGCCGCACCCGCAGCTCGTCGGGACCCACCTCCGGCAGGTCTTTGCCATCCGCGCCCAGGCCGAAGCGGGAGATCTCCAGGGAACGGATGCCTTTTTGCAGGGCTTCTTTGAAGGTGCGGCCGATGGCCATCACTTCCCCCACCGATTTCATGGAGATAGTTAGAAAATCCTCAGCGCCGGGGAATTTCTCGAAGGTCCAGCGGGGAATCTTGACTACGCAATAATCGATGGTGGGCTCGAAGGAGGCGTAGGTCTCCCGGGTGATGTCGTTGTGGATTTCATCCAGGGTGAAGCCCACCGCCAGCTTGGCGGCGATCTTGGCGATGGGAAAGCCGGTGGCTTTGGAGGCCAGGGCCGAAGAGCGGGACACCCGCGGGTTCATCTCGATGACCACCATCTCTCCGGTCTGGGGATGGATGGCGAACTGGATGTTGGAGCCGCCGGTCTCCACCCCGATTTCCCGGATGATGGCGATGGCCGCGTCCCGCATCGCCTGGTACTCCCGGTCCGTCAGGGTCTGCGCCGGGGCGACGGTGATGGAGTCGCCAGTGTGCACCCCCATGGGGTCGAGGTTTTCAATGGAGCAGATGATCACGACATTGTCCCGGAAGTCCCGCATCACCTCGAGCTCGAATTCCTTCCAGCCCAATACCGATTCTTCCAGCATGACCTCGCTGATCATGCTGGCGGCCAGGCCTTCCGCGGCCTGCAGCCGCAAATCTTCCAGGTTATAAGCGATGCCGCCGCCGGTGCCCCCCAGGGTGAAGCTCGGGCGGACGATGATGGGGTAGCCGATCTCCGGCGCCGCGGCCAGGGCCTCATCCAGGGTGCGGACGATGGCGCTCTTGGGCACCCGCAAAGAGATCCGGGCCATGGCGTCCCGGAAGAGTTCCCGGTCTTCGGCCTTCTTGATGACCTGGGGGTTGGCCCCGATCATCTCTACCCCAAGGCGCTCCAGGATGCCGGTGTCCGCCACGGCCACCGCACAATTGAGGCCGGTCTGGCCGCCCAGGGTGGGCAGTATGGCGTCGGGGCGCTCCCGTTCGATCACCTGGCAGACCATTTCCGGGGTGATGGGCTCGATGTAGGTCCGGTCCGCGGTTTCGGGGTCGGTCATGATGGTGGCGGGGTTGGAATTGATGAGCACCACCTCGTAGCCCTCCTCCCGGAGGGCCTTGCAGGCCTGGGTGCCGGAATAATCGAACTCGCAGGCCTGGCTGATGATGATAGGCCCCGAGCCGATGATCAGGATTTTCTTCAAATCGGTGCGTTTCGGCATAATTTGTCGGTGGCTAGTGTGGCGCTTCGCAAATACGGTGGTATTGAATCGAGTGCAAACCTAAGTTCCAGTGGTATCTAAGTTCCAGTGGTATCTAAGTCCCAGTGGTGTCAAAGTCCCCCTTTGGAAAAGGGGGATTTAGGTAGCAGTGTCCGGCAAGGTTTTTGCTATGAAACGGGTACAAGAAACTTGCATGAAAATAGCTACCCTTCACAATCTATTATCTTATGGAAATTTCAATCTTTTTCCCCCTCCCCTCACAGGGGAGAGGGAGTTTTGTCGCCTCCGGGCTGCCCCGTCTTCTCTGGCTTAGGTTTGCGCTCCTTTTCATTTTTCATTCGCCAGTCCCTTATGCAAAATCTCTGCCGGACACTACTGGGATTTAGGGGGATTTAAGGAGGTTATTTTAAATCCCCCCTGCCCCCCTTTGGCAAAGGGGGGGTTAAAAAACCGCATTTTGAAATGTCATAGTAATTCTGAAGCACCCCACCAATCAAAAACCCCAGGGGCGTCCTGGCCTGCAACCCTGGGTCGTCACTTAATAAACTCCTGCGGTGGACCCGCCGCCAACCTGCCATCGCCCCTTCAAAGCAGGGATGGCTTAATCGCCGGTGGTTATGGCGGTCCCAAGGCCGCCGTGGCGATGCGCTTTCCCGCCAGGCCGCCTAAACCTGACCCACCATCTTCAGAAATTCCTCAAAAAGATAACGGGCGTCATGAGGGCCCGGGGAGGCCTCTGGGTGGTACTGCACCGAAAAGGCCTTGAGCCCCTTATGGCGCAGGCCCTCCAGGGTGCCGTCATTCAGGTTGACGTGGGTCGGCTCCACCTCGGGGTTCGGGATGGACGCAAGGTCCACCGCAAAGCCGTGATTCTGGGAGGTGATTTCCACCCGGCCGGAGAGAGCGCTCTTTACCGGTTGGTTGGCGCCCCGGTGGCCGAACTTGAGCTTGAAGGTGCGGCCGCCCAGGGCCAGGCCCATAAGTTGGTGCCCCAGGCAGATGCCGAACATGGGGACGGCGCCCAGACACTGGCGCACATTGTCGATGGCGTAAGTGACCGCGGCCGGATCTCCGGGGCCGTTGCTGAGGATGAGGCCGGCGGGGTTGAGAGCCAGCACCTGCCCGGCCGGGGTGGTGGCCGGCACTACCAGCACCTCGAAGCCCTTTTCGATTAAGTTCCTGATTATATTGAACTTAACCCCGTAATCGTAGAGCACCACCTTCCTGCCGGTGCGGCTTGACCACAAGGTCTTAAGATCGGTGTCGTCGGTCTCAGCCGCAAACTGCGGCCACCAGTAGGGGCGCCGGCAGGTGACCAGGGGCACCAAGTCCAGGCCATCCATGCTGGGCAGTTCTCGGGCCCGGCGCACCAGGGACTCGGGGTCCAGGTCCCGGGTGGAGATGAGACCCCGCATAGCCCCAACTTCCCGGAGGCGCTTGGTGATGGCCCGGGTGTCGAAGCCCTCCACCCCCAGCTTGCCCGCATCCCGGAGATAATCGGCCAGGTTCCCTTGGGCCCGCCAGTTGGAAGGGTAGGGGTGGTACTCTTTGACGATGAAGCCCTCCACCGCTACCCCTCGGGATTCCACATCTTCGGGGTTGATCCCGTAATTGCCTATCAAGGGGTAAGTCATGGTGACGATCTGGCCCTTGTAGGAGGGGTCGGTAAGAATCTCCTGGTATCCGGTCATGGCGGTGTTGAACACCACCTCGCCGCCGGATTCCCCCTCGCCGGTAAAGGATCGCCCCCGCAAGACCAAACCGTCTTCCAAAGCGAGTAACGCCTGCACAGTGATGACCTCGAAGCCAGGCTAAATTTCCTGGAAAACTATAACATAATCCGCGGCTGGGCGTCGGCTAAATTTTCCAGGAACCAACCCCAAATTGAGGGGCTTGTGGCCGCGGCCTAAGAGTGGTGATCCAGGAAACCCAGGCCGGACGCGGGCCCCACAGACCGGCTGCGTATAAAGCCCCTGGCGAGGCGATTGGCAGCCAGGCAAGGTTAAACCATGGCCTGACTTAGAAAGGCAAAAGGAAAAAGGAAAAAGGAAAAGGCAAACCCATAGGCCGCTCATTTTTGCCTTTTTACTTTTTACCTTTGCCTTTCTACCTGCGGCGCTGACCCGACCTGCCGGCTTGCTGGCGCCAAAGCCCGGCGATCAGCTCCGCCTGGCGCCGGGCCGCGCCTTGATGGGGGATCAAGGTCGCCTGGGCCCTGGCCCCCAAATCCCGCCGGAGTTCCGGGTTTCTCAGGAGCCGGTCCACCGCGGCGGCGAGCGACGCAGCGTCCGCCACCCTGATCCCGGCCCCGGAGTCATCAGCTTCCAAGATATCCAGAGCCCATAGGAAGTTGGAGAGATTGGGGCCGTAAAGGGGAGCCCGGCCCCAGGCCGCTGCTTCCAGGATATTTTGGCCACCATGGGGAACGAGGCTGCCGCCCACAAAGGCCACGTCCGCGGAGCCGTAAAGGCTAAAGAGGTCGCCGATGGTGTCGATGAGCACCACCGGCTTAGTCCGGACTTCTAAATCCGCCTTGAGCCGGCTCCAGAGATGGCCGGTCAAACCGAACTTCGCCCCCACTAAATTATCCAGCAAACCCGGGGCGCGCTCGGGATGCCTGGGCGCCAGGACCAGGAGCAAGGAAGGGTAGGGGCCCAGAAGCTCCTTGTAGGCGTCCAGAACTATTTCCTCTTCGCCGGCATGGGTGGAGGCGGCCAGCCAGACCGGCGGGCCTCCGGAATGTGCCTGGCCGCCTTGCAGCAGCCGTTGGAACTGGGCGGCCTCGGCTTCATTCCGGTCCTGAAACAAGCGATCACATTTCAGATTGCCGCTGAGCCGCATTTTGGCCGGGTCCAGGCCCACGGCCAGCAGGCGTTGATGATCCAGGGGTGCTCCGGCAATAATAAGGTCGTAATTATTAATTAATTCAGCAGCGTATCGACGATATCTAATGTATCTTCTGAAGCTCTGCTCGGAAACCCGGGCATTGGCCAAAACCAGGAGAATGCCGCTCTGCCGTGCCATATTAAGAAAATTAGGCCAGATCTCTGATTCCAGGGTAATGACCAATTGAGGCTGCAACCTTTCCAGGTAGCGCTCTACCGTCCAGGGAA
This sequence comes from Desulfobaccales bacterium, assembly GCA_049585595.1. Taxonomy (GTDB): domain Bacteria; phylum Desulfobacterota; class Desulfobaccia; order Desulfobaccales; family 0-14-0-80-60-11; genus JAPLJC01. Next base: position 9,034 of record JBAVAG010000078.1, on the reverse strand, counting down.
TATCCAGGGGAAAGTAGCAGACCCTGGCGCCCAGAGGCAAGAAATGTTTGCGAGCCAGGGCCTGGCCGGTTTCGGTGCCAGTGCTGACGATTAGGGCGGCCCCGGGGAACAAACTCTTAAGTTCACGGATCAGGGGCAGGGCGGCCAGGATTTCTCCCACGGAAATGGCGTGCAGCCAGAGACGCGGCTGCCCCGGGGGAGGACCGCCGGGGAGGTCCAGACCCAGGCGGGGGCGGAAACTCTCGCCCCGGCCCCTCGATTTCAGGTGCCAATAAAAAAAAGGCCAGCCAAATAAGCCGGCCAGGGTGCTCAAGCCCTGATATGCGAGGTTAATCAAGGTATTATCAGACATTTCTAATGTACGTTCTTAAGTTTAGCCAACCACAGTGGCGGCGCACTTTGAGGTAGTCGGAGAGTATAGCGGCGTGATCGAAGGCCATCTCCTGGGGTAAGTCTTTCACGCCAAAGATCTTGAGGCTCCGGGCATCGTCCGCGGCCTGGGGCGTACCCAGAGCCCGGGCCACGAATACAGTGGTGATATTATGCCTCCTCGGGTCTCGCCGCGGGTCGGAATAGGTGTGCAACTGGCCCAGGAGTTTAATCTCAAGTCCGGTTTCCTCCATGGCCTCGCGGCAGGCGGCGGCCTCCAGGGATTCGCCGTAGTCCACGTAACCGCCGGGCAAGGCCCACCCCAGAGGCGGATTGGCTCGCTGGATCAGAACGATCCCCTTGAGTGGAATCTCAATAATGATATCGACCGTGGGGGCCGGTGATCGCCGCGCCGGGAGGGACTGGCCGCATTTGGGACATTTTTCTATCATCTTCTTGTGTTAGTTTACATAATATATATTATCAGACGTATCTTATCAGGTCCCCTAAAACTCCCGCTTAGCAAATTTTCTTAAATCCTGGTAATCGACCGCGACAATTTGCCAGGTGCCGCTCTTAGGTTGCCGCTGCATCTGGAAGTGAAACGCTTCTTGGGTCTTGGGGTCCACCAGCGTCACCCGGGCATCATCCCCCTGCACTTCGATCTGCGCCGTGGTAGCCGCCGCGGCGATCGCCAGTATTTGCCTATTATCCAGATTCAGCAGATATTTCTCCATCATCTGGCGGACCTGCTTTTCCAGGGCGCCGGACAGGTTGGACAATACCAAGCGGGCCAAATGCCGCCCCATTTCGCGGTTTTTGCGGTCCCAGGATTCTTCTTTGCCCCCTTTGTCGTCGTCGGAATTGGGGAGAGCGGATTCCGCCAGATTATTGGCAATTGCCTTTATATTCACATACTTAAATAATTGGTCCATATTCCTGGTCTTAAGAGCCAGGGACATACGCTGCAAGGCGTAACGGGGCGAGGCGATCCAGCTCCGGTAAAGGCCGGCGCCCAGAACCACGACCAAAATCCCCGCGATCAGGCAGACCAACAAGGTCCGACGCCGCATGAAACCAGACCTCCCCAGCGTGAGCTTGGCTTCGCCACGCTTTTCAGATAGATATACTATAACCCGAAGGGGTAATCGAGGGTACGCCACCGGAAAGATTGATTACCCGCACCCTCCGGCGCCACTGTGGACCGTTAAGGGATAGTCCCTTCGGTAGCCGCGGGCTTTAAGCTGCGCCGTTGGGAATTCGGAGTTGAGGTCACACAGGCCAGAGGCCTATGCAACCGAGGCCTATGCTACCATGTCAGGGTAGCGAGGGCGTCCCTCCTAGGTGACAGGTTCTGGTAGCCGCAGGCTTTAGCCTGCGTGGAGGCAAAGAAACTATTCAGGGGATGGAGGCGTATGCGCCTCCGGTCACCAAAGCCGCTCATGACGCGGACTTTCGAGGACGAACGCATATAAAGCCCCAGGAGCGGCGATTTTTCATCAGGTAAGGGTTTGGCTAGGGGCCGTTTTCCGTTTTGCGTTTTCCGTTTTCCGTTTTTCCGCTCATCCCTTTTTTCTAGTATAAAGCCGGAACCTGAAAAGCAGACTGAAACCAGGAAGCAGAAACCAAGATGTAGAAAACAGGAAAAGATCAAAAAAACTAGAAGAACAAAAATTAAAATCTAGAACGTATTACAGATCCTGATTTCATTGTCATCCTGAACGAAGTGAATGATCTAAATTCTTCGCTTCGCTCAGAATGACATTTTTGGGCAGATGGAGGTTTGGCAATACCTTCTATGAACTAGGGACTGAAAACTGGAGGCCAAGACCTAAAGACGGAAAACGGAAAGCGGGAAAACGCAAAACGCCAGAAAACGTACACTGACCCGAAACGAGAAAGAGGCTGGTTAATCATGGAAAACTGGAACTCAGGCGGGCTAAGATTGCCGGTGGTGCGCATCAACGCCAAGGGCCTGCGCTGGCAGCGCCGCGGCCACCCCTGGCTTTACCGGGACGACCTGGACGGCGAGGTCGCGCTTCCCTCCGGGGAGTTGGCCGCGGTAGTGGCGCCCGGAGACCGCTTCCTGGGCCAGGCCTTTTACAGCACCAAGTCCCGCATCGCCCTGCGTTTGGTTACTCCTGGACCGGAGCCGGTGAATGAAGCTTTTTGGGAGGAACGCCTTCTCTCAGCCCTGGCGTACCGGCAGCGCCTGGTCCGGGAGAGCGACGCCCGCCGCCTCATTTACGCCGAAGCCGACGGCTTCCCGGGCCTGGTGGTGGACTCCTACGCCGGCCACCTGGTGCTGCAGGCGAATCATCCGGGTCCGGCCAGGCTCCTGCCGGAGACCTTTTTGCCGCTGTTTACCCGGCACCTGGCCCCCAAGTCCATCACCCTGCGCCACGACGGCGAGGCGCGCTTGCTGGAGGGGCTCCCCCAGGAAGTCCAAACGGTCTCAGGGGAATTACCTGAGCGGGTGGAGGTGCGGGAAGGTGAGGCGCGTCTCTGGGTGGATATCCGGGGCGGCCAAAAGACGGGCCTTTTCCTTGATCAGCGGGAAAACCGCATCCTTGCGGCAACGCTGTCCAGGGGCCGGGTTCTGGATGCCTTCGCCTACCAGGGGGCCTTTGCTATGCATCTGGCCCCCTTAGCCGAGGAGGTCATCCTGGTGGAAAGTTCCGCCGCGGCCCTGGTAATGGCCAAGCAAAATGCGCTTCTCAATAACCTGAATAATATCGATTTGGTGCGGGAAAACGTCTTTGGCTACCTGAAGGCCGCGGTGGCCGCGGGCAAACGCTTCGACTGCATCGTATTGGACCCGCCTGCCTTTGCCAGGAGCCGGGGGGAGCGCGCCGCGGCCCTCAAAGGCTACCGCGAGATCAACCGCCGGGCCTTTCAGCTACTCTCGCCAGGCGGGACGCTGATCACCTGCTCTTGCTCCTATAACCTCAGCGAGCCGGATTTTCTCGGGATAGTCCGGGAGGCTGCCGCTGAGGCCCACCGCCAGGCCCGGATGGTGGAGCGCCGGGGCGCCGCCAGGGACCACCCTGCCCTTCTCTCCCTGCCGGAAAGTCTCTACTTGAAGTGCCTGATCCTGGAAGTGTTGTAGGCTGGGCCGGGGTCATCCATCTTCAAACCGGATCATGGCCCATTGGCAAAGTCTCATCTAAATTAAATTTCTCTCCCCTCGCAATTTAAGCAACTCGGGCACCGGATGCCTTGGCCGGCCGCTCAAGGGCTAACCGGGCTGTCAATCCTGGCTTGCAGGTACTGGGCCCGGATGATGATGTCCTGGGCCACCGCCTGGGAGAAACTCTTCCAGGGTTCAGAATGTCCATGTACGAGTTTCTCGATTTCCTGGTGGAAAGGACCTGGGGGATCCCCTGGATGAGTTGCTTCCTCAACCTTTACCACATAATCACCTATCTTTGACGACTCATTGTACATACGTAAAGAAGTGCACTCCAGGTTATCATCGATCAAGATCACGGCCCCGCCATGATGCTTCTCGCGCTCCACAGTATCCACCACCCAGCAGCCGCTGTTGTAGACCTTCGTGGGACCGGGGAAGCTCCGAAAGTTACGATATCCCTGAAAAGGCTTGTGGGTATGGCCGAAGATGAAGGTGAGTTCAAGGTCCCGGGCCTGCAATTTTTCATCCGCCATCTGGTTGGGCAGAGGGCCCATCTTATGGCCGTGGATGTCCATCTGGTTGGGGAGACCATCCATATACCCGGATAATCCCTGTTTCGAATCTGTACTCAATACCTGCTCGAATTGGTTTCTTTCCAGGGCGCCGATATGGTCGTAAATCCAATTGAAAACCAGGTCCAAGGCCTTGGCCTCAATCCGGTCAGCCCATTTGGGAGAGCCATAGCGCTGGGCCAGACTTTCGGCCAGGTTGGCCAGCAATTTCTTGAATTGAACTTCATTTTGGAGTTTTTCATAAATCCGGTCCACCCCCCGGCCCGCCGCGCCGGACCGGCCCAGGGTCGACCAGAAAAAGTCTATCCAGGCGAAATTCTCGGCCTCCAGGTTCCAAATCTCCGAGGGAATCCAACTGCCGGGAATGAGCATCGTTTTCAAGGTGCTTACCAGCCGGTAGACCGATTCGACGAAGTGGCCATGGTGGAAGACCAGGCACCGCTTGCGGTCGGCGCTGAGCAGGCCGTAATTGGGATAATATGTATTAATGGTAAATTCTTTCAAGTTGGGGCGCCTGCGAATCAGAGAGGTCAAGAAATACGACATTACCGGATCGGAAAACATGTGAGTAGTATGCCATGGGGATTCGAGTGGGTCGCGCCATTTCTTATGAGCCGAGATATATTGCACGTATTGGGTTTCCCTGGCCGTCTCCCACAGATGATGATCGTGGTTGCCGGGGATAAAAATGATTTGTTCGAACATTTCCCCATCATCGCCCATTATCAGGTCAATGAACCGCTCGAAGGCCATGGCGGCGTCCTGGTCATCCGCCAGGGCAAGTTCGAGGAGGTCACCGTTGAGAATCAGGATAGGCTTACTGGACTTATTTTTATTATTCTCCTGAATCAGGCAGCACAGGCATTCGACCAGCTTGACCAGAACCTGGCTGGGTTTGGTGCCATCGATTTCATCGCTGCCGATTTTCAGGTTGGTGAGCAGGCTGGTCGCTGCGCCAAAATGCAAATCGGATAAAGCGACATAACGGATATCCGCCATGACAGATCTCCTTATCCCTTTATTAATGGAAATGGACAGAGATAATTTCAAGGGCTGGTTCAGGATTTTGAGATTAGCCACTTGAGATGAACCTGAGGGCAACCTCGAAGTTCCCGCACTACCCTGGGCCGCTCCTCTTCCCAGGGCCTTACCGGCGCATCTCCGGTCATTGACTCTACCCTCCTCTTCCCATAAAATCAATTAATGCGTATGAAGAGATCTGTTTTGGGAATCATGGCTCTTGTCCTCCTGGCAGGGGCGCCGCCCGTGGCAGCCGCACCTGCCCCGCCCCCGCCGCATCCCCGCATCCTGGAAGCGGCCCAGGCCCCCCGGGCCGCCCGCATCATAAGCCGGGTACCGCTGGCCTACGCTCCGTCCATGTCCCAGGTCCAGCGGAACCGCGACTTTCTCGATAAGATCGAGCTGGCCAAACGCCTGCTGGGGGTCCAGCGCCTGGTGGAGATCCGCAAGGAGACCCTGGCCATGGTTCCGCCGGGGATGGAAGTCTCCTGGGAATACCTGAGATGGCGCCACTGGCCGGATGGCGACCGGGTGGGAGTCACCCTGAGTGCGCCGGTGTGGGTGCCAGCCGGGGCTCGAAAGGTTCAGAGCTTCTGCGCCTTTGAGAAAAAATGGCAGGACGTGGCCCAAAACCCCAGCCGGCCGAGTGGCTACGTCTGGTTCTCCCCCAATCTGGCCGATATCAACAATAAAGCCCGCTATCGCGCCGAAACCATCCAGTTCGAGACGAACAGCAAGTTTGCCCCCATGTTGGGGCTGCTGCTGGAGTACATCTTCCGGGAGGGCTATTATGACCAGGCCAAACGGCTGCCCCTGATGGATGTGAGGGGCGCCGAGGACACCTACGCGGTCAGCGCCCGGACCGCTCCCGTAGTAGCGGAATGCCTCAGTTTCCCGGACAAGGAAAGCGGCAGCATGGAGGCCACTGTGGCCCGGCGCCGCTATGACAACCTGGCCATGATCTTCCACGGCCACCACGCTCCCGTCTCCAACCATCGCCTGGGTCTCGCCTTCGACCTCAATGACTTCAATTACCCCGGGGCGGTGGACGGCGCCCCCAATCCCCTCAGCCACTCCCTCCGCCAGTTCAACCGGGACGCCATGCACAAACTCGACGCCCGCCAGACTTCGCAATGGGTCTATCAGGCCGCCCAGACTTTAGGATTGCGCATTCCCCAGGAATGGACCTACGAGGGCGGGGATACTGATTGGGAACATATGGACGTGGGGACTAAGTGAGAGGGGCCAGGGGCCAGTGATCAGTAGCCAGTAGTCAGTAGCCAGTTTTGGTAGCCGCAGGCTTTAGCCTGCGTGGGCATATTTCATCTCGTTCCCAATCTGAGTAATGACAGTTATAAAGCCGGCCCGTGGTCGCCATCGGCGTGAACTGCACGTCCTATATTGGAGCATTTACGGCGCAGGCTAAAGCCTGCGGCTACATAAATTTACCATGATTTTCCCAGCGTGTGGTTTTCACCGAAAACCGAAAACCAAAAACCGGAAACTGTGTTAAAAGATTTCATCCAACAACTGAAAGAATCCGCGGAATACCGCGATATCCTAAGTCATTACCGCTATTTGTCCGAAGTGGCGGCGGACTATGCGCCTAAGGACGCAGGTCTGCCGCCTGATCTGGCCGCGGCCCTGAAACGCCAGGGGATCTCCCGTCTCTATCGCCACCAGGCCGAGGCCCTGGCGGCCATCCGGGCCGGCCGGAACGTGCTGGTGGCCACCCCCACCGCCAGCGGCAAGACGCTCATTTATAATTTGCCGGTGCTGGAATCGCTCTTGCAAGACGGGTCCGGCCATGCCCTGTACCTTTTTCCCCTGAAGGCCCTGGAACAGGACCAACTGAAGGCCCTCAAGGAACTGGATGCCGCCCTGCCCTCCCCTTTCCTCAGGGCGGCCATCTATGACGGCGACACCCCGCCGTCCCAGCGCCAGGCCATCAAGGCCAATCCTCCCCAGGTGCTCATCAGCAACCCGGACATGCTGCATATGGGATTGCTCCCCTACCATGCTTCCTGGTCCGGCTTCTTCTCCCGGCTCCGATTCGTGGTCATTGACGAAGTGCACACCTACCGGGGCATCATGGGCAGCCACATGGCCCAGGTGCTGCGGCGTTTGCAGCGCCTGTGCGCTTACTACGGCTCCAGCCCCCGCTTTATCCTGTCTTCCGCCACCATTGCCCGCCCGGAAGCCTTTGTCGGTCAGTTAACCGGGTTTGAGGTGGAAACCATCGCCGCCAGCGGCGCTCCCCAGCCCGGCCGCCACTATCTCTTTCTCAATCCCCCGGGCGGGGCGCCCTCTATCGCGGCCCAGATCTTTGCCCGGGCCATCCGCCAGGGCCTCAATACCATCTGCTTCACCCAGGCCCGCAAGCTCACAGAGCTTATCCATGTCTGGTCGCTGCGGCTGGCGCCGGAGCTCAAGCGCCACATCAGCTCCTATCGCGCCGGGTATCTGCCCGAAGAGCGCCGCGAGATCGAGCGGGCCCTGGCCACCGGCAAGATGCGAGGGGTGATCTCCACCAGCGCCCTGGAGATGGGCATCGACATCGGCGGTCTGGACGTCTGCATCCTGGTTGGCTATCCCGGCACCATGGTCACCACCCGGCAACGGGCCGGCCGGGTGGGGCGGGCCGGCCGTGACTCCCTCATCGTCCTCTTGGCCCAGGCCGACGCCCTGGACCAGTATTTCCTTAAAAACCCGGACGAATTCTTTGGCCGCCCCCTGGAGACCGCGGTGGTGGACCCGGATAACCCCTACGTGGTTAAGGCCCATCTTCCCTGCGCCGCCCAGGAGCTGCCCCTGCGGGTCCAGGGTGAGGTCCATTTCGACCTGGCGGCCCACGAGGCGGTAATTGCCGACCTGGTCCGGGAACGCCGCCTGCTCCATGCCGCTGACGGCAATGCCTGGTTGGCCCGAGACCGCTTCCCCCAAAAAGAGGTGAATATCCGGGGGATAGGGGAAAGCTTCGCCATCTTCCAGACCGGCCATAAACGACCGCTCGGCTCCATCGACGGCCACCGGGCCCTGCGGGAGTGCCATCCCGGAGCGGTCTATCTCCACAAGGCCCAGACCTGGGGGGTGGAACGCCTAGATTTGGAGCGGCGCAACGTTTGGGTCGATTCTGTTGAGCCCAACTACTTTACCCGCATCCAGACGGACAAGGAGACCGAAATCCTGGAGATTCTGGAGACCCGGCAGGCGGCTGTCTTCACCGCGCACATTGGCCGCCTCAAGGTCACCGAATATATCCTGTCCTACGAGAAACGGAGGCTCCCCGGACAAGAGCTTATGGGAACGGTAACGCTCGAGCTGCCGCCTCAGATATTTGAAACCGTGGGTATGTGGCTGGAAATCCCCGATGCCGTCAAAAACGCCATATACGCAGGCGGGGGCCACTTCATGGGCGGCATCCACGCCCTGGAGCACGTCCTCATCAGCATGTTTCCTCTCTTTGCCCTGGCGGACCGCTATGACATCGGGGGCATCTCCCATCCGTCCCACCCCCAGGTGGGCCGGGCCGCCATCTTCATCTACGATGGCTACCCCGGCGGCGTGGGGCTATCGGTGCGGGCCTTCGAGATTCTGGAAGACCTGCTGCGCCGCGCCCGGGAAGTGACCGCCGCCTGTCCCTGCGAGGACGGCTGCCCCTCCTGTATCCATTCCCCCAAATGCGGCTCTGGCAACAAGCCCCTGGACAAGGAGGCAGCCGTGAACATCGCCGCCATGCTCCTCGGGTTGGAAGAGCCAGGGGGGGAAGACGATATTAGCTACCAGGAAACCACTGCCGTCCCCATCACGTGCGCCGAGCCGCCCGCCGGCGACACCTGGCTCGCCCGGCGAAAACTGGGATTTCTGGACCTGGAGACCCGCTGTTCCGCGGCCGACGTGGGCGGCTGGGGGCAATGCCACCGCATGGGCGTTTCCCTGG
>JBAVAG010000077.1:0-9509 GCA_049585595.1 Desulfobaccales bacterium | reverse complement strand
CATATTCCACGTGCGCCAGGGCGATGGTGATGCCCCTTTCTTTCTCCTCCGGCGCCTTGTCAATCTGGTCGAAGGGCACGTACTGCGCCAAGCCCTTCTTGGCCAAATGCTTGGTTATGGCCGCAGTCAAAGTCGTCTTCCCATGATCGATGTGACCTATCGTTCCTACGTTCACGTGCGGCTTCTTCCGCTCAAACTTCTTCTTGGCCATTAGGACTTCCTCCTAAAATCAGCGGTCATCATGCCCGGGCTTGACGCCGGCCTAAGATCTCCTCCGCCAGGGAGGCGGAAACGGGCTCATAGTGATCGAATTGCATGGTGAAGGTGGCCCGGCCCTGGGTGGAACTGCGCAAGGCCGTGGCGTACCCGAACATGGTGGCCAGGGGCACCTGGCCGTGAATAATCTGGGTGGAACCCCGGGATTCGAGCCCCGTGACGCGTCCCCGGCGGGCATTCAACTCTCCCATCACTTCGCCCACGAAATCTTCGGGCGCCACCACTTCGATGTCCATGGTGGGCTCCAGAAGCACCGCCCGGGCTCTCTTGGCCGCCTCCTTGAAACCCATGGAGCCGGCGATAAAGAAGGAGCGCTCCGAGGAATCGACTTCATGATAGGAGCCATCCACCAAAACCACTTCCACGTCCACCATGGGGTAGCCCAGAATGCCGGTGGCCGCCGCCTCTTTGACGCCCTTCTCCACTGCGGGAATGAATTCCTTGGGAATCGAGCCCCCGACGGTCTTGTTGCTGAAAACCACCCCGGCGCCGGCCGTCAGGGGTTTCACCTCCAGGACCACGTGCCCGTACTGGCCCCGCCCCCCGCTCTGCCGGATGAATTTCCCTTCAGCCCGGGCCTCCTCGGTGACCGTTTCCCGATAGGCCACCTGGGGTTTGCCCACCCGGGCATCCACCTTGAATTCCCGCATCAGGCGGTCAACGATGATCTCCAGGTGGAGTTCCCCCATGCCGGAGATGATGGTCTCCCCGGTTTCCGCATCAAAGTGCAGCCGGAAAGAGGGGTCCTCGGCGGCGATGCGGCTCAAGGCCGCACCCAGCTTGTCCTGGTCCGCCTTGGTCTGGGGCTCGATGGCGATGTCGATCACCGGCTGGGGAATATGCAAGGTCTCCAGAATCACCGGCTCCCGTTCGTCCGCCAGGGTGTCCCCGGTGGTGGTATTCTTGAGCCCCACCCCGGCGACGATGTCCCCGGCGTAGGCGGCCGGGATCTCTTCCCGCTTGTTGGCGTGCATCTTCAGCAAGCGGCCGATGCGTTCCTTCACGCCCTTGGTGGAGTTCAAGACCGCGCCGCCGCTCGTTAGCACCCCGGAATAAACCCTGATAAAGGTGAGATGGCCCACATAAGGGTCGGAGACCAATTTGAAGGCCAGGGCCGCCAGGGGCGCCTCATCCGAGGGGGGGCGCTCCACCACCTGGCCCTTGGGATCCAGCCCTTGCACCGGGGGAATGTCCAGGGGCGACGGCAGGTAATCGACCACCGCGTCCAGCAGTTGCTGGATACCTTTATTCTTAAAGGCGGAGCCGCACAGCACCGGCACCAGTGCCAGGGTAATGGTGCCCCGGCGCAGGGCCCTCTGCATCAGGTCCGCAGCCACCGGTTTATCGGCCAGATAAAGCTCCATAAGTTCTTCGTCCACTTCCGCCAGGGCTTCCAGGAGCAACTGCTGCTGCTCCTGGGCCAACTCCTTATAGGCCGCCGGAATCTCTCCCACCTCGATGCTCATCCCCTTGCTGGCCTCGTCATAGACTACCGCCTTCATCTGGATGAGATCGATCACCCCTTGAAACTGGTCTTCTTCTCCCAGGGGCAACTGCACCAACACCGGGTTGGCCTTGAGGCGTTCCCGCATCATCTTCAGGCAGCGGGCGGTATCCGCTCCCACCCGATCCATTTTGTTGATGAAGGCAAGCCGCGGCACGCCGTAGCGGTCGGCCTGGCGCCAGACCGTCTCGCTCTGGGGCTCCACTCCCCCCACCGCGTCGAAAACCGCCACCACCCCGTCCAATACCCTGAGCGACCTCTCCACTTCGATGGTGAAATCGACATGCCCCGGCGTGTCGATGATGTTGATGCGATGGTCTTGCCAGTAACAGGTGGTGGCCGCCGAGGTAATGGTGATGCCCCGCTCCTGTTCCTGCTCCATCCAGTCCATGACCGCCTGGCCGTCGTGCACCTCTCCCAGGCGGTGCGTCACTCCGGTGTAGAAGAGAATACGCTCCGTGGTGGTGGTTTTACCGGCGTCGATGTGGGCCATGAACCCAATATTCCGTACCCGGTCTAACGGGGTCTGTCTCGCCAAAGCATTTACCAACGATAATGGGCAAAGGCCTTGTTGGCCTCCGCCATCTTATGAGTATCTTCCCGTTTCTTGATGGCCGCGCCCCGGTTGTTGGCGGCGTCCGCCAACTCCGCGGCCAGCTTGGCTTCCATGGATTTTTCGCTGCGCGCCTTAGCAAAGCTGATGAGCCAGCGGATGGCCAGCGATACCCGCCGGTCGGCCCGAACCTCCACCGGCACCTGGTAAGTGGCGCCGCCCACCCGCCGGGACTTCACCTCGATCAAGGGCTTGACGTTGTCCACCGCCTGGTGAAAGAGCTTCAAGGAGTCGTCATTGCCCCGCTGGCCCAAAATCTCCATGGCGTTGTACAGGATGCGCTGGGCGATGCTCTTCTTGCCAGCGCCCATCAAGCCATTGATGAAGCGGCTCACCAGCAGGTCTTGGTATTTCAGATCGGCGATGGCCTGTCTCCGGGCCACTCCCCCTTTTCTGGGCATAACAACCTCGGTTGTAAGTTCTCGGTTTCCGGTTTTCGGTTAAAAAAAACCTTTATATTTCCTCATTTGCTAAGGAGCTAATCGTTTCGTCTAATGGAAAGTACCCATCCTTATTATCGGTTTATGGCAGCGGTTTTCTGTTTTCGCTTTTGCCGAAAACCGGAAACCGGAAACCGCAAACCCTCACTTCGGCCGTTTGGCCCCATACTTGGACCGGCCCCGGCGGCGGTCCTGAACCCCGGAGGCGTCCAGGGTGCCCCGGATGACGTGGTAGCGCACCCCAGGCAGATCCTTCACCCGGCCGCCCCGGATCAAAACCACCGAGTGTTCCTGGAGATTATGCCCCACCCCCGGGATATAGGTGGTCACCTCGATGCCGTTGGTAAGACGGACCCGGGCCACCTTCCGCAAAGCCGAATTGGGCTTCTTGGGGGTGGTGGTATATACCCGGACGCACACCCCCCGCTTCTGGGGGCAGCTTTGCAAGGCCGGGGAAGCGCTATGCTTCTTCAGCTTCTCCCGCCCCTTGCGAATCAACTGGTTAATGGTCGGCATGTAAAGGCGCTCCTGCTGCGGCCCGCCGTATCAGCAGGCCCACCAAAATTAATTATGTTAATCAATTTAGAGCAACTTTGTCAATGTTTTATTGCTCAGGCAGACTCTCGGGCTCCAACCCGGCCTCCGCCTCAACCACTATGGCCTCCGGCTCCGGCAGGACTGCAGCCATTTCCTCATCCGACATCCTGATATCCATTGCCCGGTAGACGTCCAGCCCGGTGCCCGCGGGGATGAGACGCCCCATGATGACGTTCTCCTTGAGCCCCCTCAAGTGGTCGACCTTCCCCTGCACCGCGGCGTCCGCCAGCACCTTGGTGGTCTCCTGAAAGCTGGCCGCCGAAATCCAGGACTCGGTGGTCAGGGAGGCCTTGGTGATCCCCAACAGCAGCGGCTCGCCGGTAGCCGGCCGTTTGCCTTCGGTCACGGCCCGGTCGTTCTTTTCCTCGAAGACCCATTTTTCCACCTGTTCGCCCATGAGGAAATCGGTATCGCCCGGGTCCACCACCTTGATGCGCCGCAGCATCTGCCGGACGATGACCTCTATGTGTTTGTCGTTGATCTTCACCCCTTGGAGGCGGTAGACCTCCTGGACCTCGTCCACCAGATAACGGGCCAGTTCCTTGAGGCCGCTGATGTTCAGGATATCGTGGGGGTTGGCGGAGCCGTCCATCAGGGGTTCTCCGGCCCGGACAAAGTCGCCCTCCTGCACCGCCACATGCTTGCCCTTGGGGATCAGGTACTCCTTGGGTTTGCCCACCTCCGGAGTGACGATGATCTTGCGTTTGCCCTTGATGTGGCGGCCGAAGGAAACCGCCCCGCTGATTTCGCTGATTATGGCGGTTTCTTTGGGTTTGCGCACCTCGAAAAGCTCCGCCACCCGGGGCAGGCCGCCGGTGATGTCCTTAGTCTTGGTGGTTTCCCGGGGAATCTTGGCGATAATGTCTCCGGGAAAGACCTCATCGCCTTCACTCACCATGAGGATGGCGCCCACCGGCATGAAGTAGCGGGCCGAGGCCGGGCTCCCTGGAATGCGGGCGGTGGCCCCGGTTTCGTCCTTCACCGAGATACGGGGCCTCAGCTCCGGGTCCCGGCTCTCAATGATGAGGCGGGAAGCCTTGCCGGTCACCGGGTCCACCCGTTCCTGCACGGTGCTGTTGTCCACGATGTCCCCGAACTTGATGCGGCCGCCCACTTCGGTGAGCATGGCGTTGGTGAAGGGGTCCCACTCCGCCAGCACCCGGCCGGCCTCCACCTGCTGCCCCTCCTTCACCTTGATGTGGGCCCCGTAGATGAGCGGGTAGCGTTCCCGTTCGATGCCCTTTTCGCTGACCAGGACCAGTTCCGCCGCGCGGCTCAGATTCACCAGCTCGCCCTGGCGGTCGACTACCATCTTGGGATTGTCGAACCGGACCCGGCCCCTCCCCCGGGACACGTGGAAGCTCTGTTCAGCCCGCCGGGAGGCGGTGCCGCCGATGTGGAAGGTGCGCATGGTGAGCTGGGTGCCGGGCTCGCCGATGGATTGGGCCGCCAGAATGCCGATGGCCTCGCCGTTGGACACCGGGGTGCCGTGGCCCAGATCCCGGCCGTAACACTTGGCGCACACTCCCCGGCGAGTCTGACAGGTCAGCACCGAGCGGATCTGCACCTTCTCCAGGCCGGATTCCTCGATCCGCCGGGAGGCCTCTTCATCGATCTCTTCGTTGGCCTGCACCAGCACTTCCCCGGTGTGGGGATCAACGATGTCATCCAGGCACACCCGCCCTAAGACCCGGTCTCCCACCCGCTCGATGATTTCGCCGCCTTCCACGAGGGGAGTGACGAAGATGCCGTCGATGGTGCCGCAGTCCGCCTGGGTGATGACTGCATCCTGCGCTACGTCCACCAGCCGCCGGGTCAGGTAGCCCGAATTGGCGGTCTTCAAGGCGGTGTCCGCCAGGCCTTTCCGGGCTCCGTGAGTCGAGATGAAGTACTGCAGCACCGTCAGGCCTTCCCGGAAGTTGGCGGTGATGGGGGTCTCGATGATCTCGCCTGACGGCTTGGCCATCAGGCCGCGCATCCCCGCCAACTGCCGCATCTGATCCTTGCTGCCCCGGGCCCCGGAGTCGGCCATCATGAAGACCGGATTGAAAGAGGCCACCTCTTCCTGAAGCAACACCTTCTCCCCGGAACCATCAGGAGCATCCACTTCCCGGACCAGCACTTCCCGGGCCATTTCCGCCATCATCTCCGCGGCGACCTCGTCGGTGGCCTTGGCCCAGATGTCCACCACCTTGTTATATTTTTCCCCTTCGGTGATCAGCCCTTCCTGGTACTGCTCCTCCACTTGGGCCACCTCGGATTGGGAGCTCTTCAGGACCTCGGCCTTGCCGGCCGGAATCATCATGTCCTGAATGGAGATGGAGATACCCGCCTGGGTGGCGTATTTGTATCCCAGGTTCTTGAGTTGGTCCGCAAAGATCACCGTTTGCTTGATACCGCACTTGCGGTAGGATTGGGCAACGAGCTTGCGAATCTCCCTCTTGTTCATGGTCGTGTTGATCAGGTCGAAGGAGAGGCCTTTGGGCAGGATTTCGCCGAGAATTACGCGGCCCACGGTGGTCTGGACAATCTTCCCTTTCCTTCCCTCCTCCCCTCCGTTCTCCTCCTCGATATAGACCGGAATCCTCGCCTGCAGATGGACTTCCCCCTGATCATAGGCCGCCCTGACCTCTTCCGGACTGGGATATGGGACCAGTTCGGGATTCTGGAAGGGGTTAAACTTTTCCAAATCTTCGATGATTTTTTCGCCTTTGGCGAAGGGGCGCTCCCGGGTCAAATAGTAGAGCCCCAGGACGATATCCTGGGTGGGAATGATGATGGGATCGCCGTTGGCCGGGGAGAGGATATTATTGGTGGACATCATCAAGGTCCGGGCCTCGATCTGGGATTCGATGGAGAGCGGCACGTGCACCGCCATCTGGTCGCCGTCAAAGTCGGCGTTAAATGCAGTGCACACCAAGGGATGCAGTTGGATGGCCTTGCCCTCGATGAGGATGGGCTCAAAGGCCTGAATCCCCAATCGATGCAAGGTGGGGGCCCGGTTGAGCATCACCGGATGCTCCCGCACCACCTCATCCAGGATGTCCCAGACCTCCGGGGTCTCCCGGTCCACCAGGCGCTTGGCCACCTTGATGGTGGTGGCGTATCCCCGAGCCACCAGCTTGTGGAAGATAAAGGGTTTGAAGAGCTCCAGGGCCATCTGCTTGGGCAGGCCGCACTGGTGCAGCTTCAGCTCCGGGCCGATGACGATGACCGACCGGCCCGAATAGTCCACCCGTTTGCCCAGCAGGTTCTGGCGGAAGCGTCCCTGTTTGCCCTTGAGCATGTCGGAGAGCGACTTCAGGGCCCGCTTGTTGGGGCCGGTGATGGTGCGCCCCCGGCGCCCGTTTTCGAAGAGCACGTCCACCGCTTCCTGGAGCATGCGCTTTTCATTGCGAATGATGATGTCCGGGGCGCTGAGTTCCAGGAGGCGTTTCAGCCGGTTGTTGCGATTGATCACCCGGCGGTAGAGATCGTTGAGGTCGGAGGTGGCGAAGCGGCCGCCGTCCAGGTGCACCAGGGGGCGCAGGTCCGGCGGCAGCACCGGGATCACTTCCATGACCATCCATTCGGGACGCTGGCCCGATTCCCGGAAGGCGTCGATGATCTTCAGCCGTTTGCCCAGCTTCTTGCGCTTGGCGTCGGAGGAAGTCTTGGTCATTTCGGCCCGCACTTCCTTGGACATCGGCTCCAGTTCCAGGACCTTCAGCATTTCCCGGATGGCCTCGGCGCCCATGCCCGCCTTGAAACGGTCTCCGAACTCCTCCCGGGAGGAGCGGTATTTCTCCTCGGAAAGCAGGGTCCCTTTGAGCAGCGAGGTGTCGCCGCCGTCCACCACCACGAACGACTCAAAATAGAGGATCTTTTCCAATTCCTTGAGGGTCAGGTCCAGGAGGTTGCCGATCTTGCTGGGCAAACTCTTCAAGAACCAGATGTGCACCACCGGGCAGGCCAGTTCGATGTGGCCCATGCGCTCCCGGCGCACCTTGGACTGGATTACCTCCACCCCGCATTTCTCGCAGGTGATGCCCCGGTGTTTCATACGCTTGTATTTACCGCAGTTGCATTCGTAATCCTTGGCCGGACCGAAAATCTTGGCGCAAAAGAGCCCGTCCCGCTCCGGTTTGAAAGTGCGGTAATTGATGGTCTCCGGCTTCTTCACTTCCCCGTGGGACCAGGAGCGGATCATTTCCGGGGAAGCGAGCGCCAGGCGGACCGCCTCGATGACCACCGGGTCTTCCGGCCGGGCAAAGAGGCTGTTGAGATCTTCTAAAGCCACTTCTTTCATCTTGTTGTTGCTCATATAACCTTAGTCCCTGCCCTTTTCCTTTTTCAGAAGCTCCACATTCAGAGCCAGGCTCTTGAGCTCCCGAACCAGGACGTTGAAGGATTCCGGTAAACCGGCCTCGAGATCGTATTCGCCTTTGAAGATCTTCTCGTACATCCGGGTACGGCCGGCTACGTCGTCGGACTTTACGGTCAGAAATTCCTGCAGCGTGTAGGCCGCCCCATAGGCTTCCAGGGCCCAGACCTCCATCTCCCCCAGGCGCTGCCCGCCAAACTGGGCCTTGCCGCCCAAGGGCTGCTGGGTCACCAGCGAGTATGGTCCGATGGAACGGGCATGAATCTTATCAGCCACCAGGTGGTGCAGTTTCATCATGTACATCACGCCCACCGTCACACTGCGGTCAAACTCCTCCCCGCTGCGGCCGTCCCGCAACCTGGCCTGGCCGCCGGTGGGCAGCCCCGCCTCCGCCAGAAACTCCCGGACCTCGTCTTCGGTGGCCCCGTCAAATACCGGAGAAGCCATGTGGATGCCTTCCCGGTAATGTTTCTGCCAGACCTGCCGCAGTTCCTCAAAGTCCATCTCTTCGATCTCTTTGGCCAGGGCGGCGTTGGCCCCCAGGATCTTCTTCAGGCGGCCCTTGATGGCGTCCACGCTGTAAAAGCGGTCGATCATCTCCCCGATCTGTTTGCCAAGCTCATAGGAAGCCCAACCCAGGTGGGTCTCCATCACCTGCCCCACGTTCATGCGGGAAGGCACCCCCAGGGGGTTGAGCACGATATCAACCGGGGTGCCGTCGGCAAAATAGGGCATGTCTTCCTCCGGCATGATCCGGGAGACCACCCCTTTGTTGCCGTGGCGGCCGGCCATCTTGTCACCCACCGCCAGCTTGCGTTTCATGGCCACAAAGACCTTGACCTTCTTGATCACCCCCGGGGGCAGCTCGTCCACCTTCCGGAGACGGCCCAGCTTGGCCTCAAAGATCATGTTCACCAGGTGCAACTGTTCCAGGTAGCGGTCCAGGAGCACGTCGACCCGGTCTTCCAGACCGGCTTCCTGAAAAGAGACGTGGCGCCAGAATTCCAGAGGTTGCCTTTTGACCAGTTCCGGGGGCACCGCTGTGGCCTTGGCCAGCAAGGTGGCGCCCCGCCGTTCGTCTTCCAGGGCCTCCTCCACCTTTTGGCCCACCACCATTTCCGCCAGCTTCTGGCGGTAGCTCTGGGTGATGATGGCCACTTCGTCGGCCTGGTCCTTCTGGAGCTTGGCCACCGCCTCATCTTCGATGGAGCGGCTGCGGTCGTCCTTTTCCACTCCCTTGCGGGAAAAGACGCGGGCGTCGATCACCACTCCTTCGATGCCCGGCGGGACCCGAAGCGAGGTATCCTTGACGTCGCCGGCCTTCTCCCCGAAGATGGCCCGCAGGAGCTTTTCCTCCGGCGTGAGTTGGGTTTCGCCCTTGGGGGTGATCTTCCCCACCAGGATGTCGCCGGGGCGAACCTCGGCCCCCAGGCGGATGATGCCGCTCTCATCCAGGTTGCTCAGGGCCTCCTCCCCCACGTTGGGAATGTCCCGGGTGATCTCTTCCTTGCCCAGCTTGGTGTCCCGGGCCATCACCTCGAACTCTTCGATGTGGATGGAGGTAAAGACGTCGTCCTTGATGAGGCGTTCGCTCACCAGGATGGAGTCCTCAAAGTTGTAGCCGCCCCAGGGCATGAAGGCCACCATGACGTTCTTGCCCAGGGCCAGTTCGCCCATGCCCGTGGCCGGCCCGTCGGCGATGATCTGGCCTTTATC
>JBAVAG010000076.1:0-7536 GCA_049585595.1 Desulfobaccales bacterium | reverse complement strand
GGGAAAAAATGGCCCTGGTAATCTTGGTCTTTTGGACTTCACTCAGTTACCTCGACCTCAACTTGTTCGTCTGGTGGGCTAATAGATAGATAAGCCGCCAGGCTAAAGGCCCCGGAACCTGGGCCGTTACCAAACGAGCGCAGCCCTGGCCCGGGTCACTGGAGCCACCGCCCGCCCCCAGCCCTGAGCTTAAGGAGGCAGGAATGAGAGTCCTGGCCAGCAGAATCGGGATTTGGATGTTCGTGCTTTTCGGCCTCATCTGCTTGGTGAGCCTGCTCCAGAAGAATTTCGTCTACTGGTGATCCAGTCCTTTGGTATGATCTCCTAATCAGCAGATAAGAAACACTAAGGTGCGTAATGGGTGAAGACAAAGTCGCGAGCTTTGATATGCTCGTGGCAGGGGAAGCAGGTTTTGAGCACCGCCTCGTCTGCAGGTTTACCGTCTTTGAATTGAGCAAACCCCCAGCCACCTGTCGCGGCGTACTTTTTTGAGTCTTTGACCAGAAACTGAAGGTTTATGGCGGGCCCGGCAACGAAAGATTGGGGACGGCCAAAGACTTTGTCGTTTTCCTCCGATGCGACGTAACTCCAAGCCAGCCGGGCAATGATTGTGCCGTCCGGGAATGGAAGCTTCCCTTCCCGAAAGGCCTTGATTGCTACATCGTTGCCCAGAACGGCGCGGAAATCGTTGAGGTTGCCTGCTTCGTGGGCCACGGAGATCAACCTCCAGTCGCGGTACCCGGGGGGGATTTTGACTCCGAAGATCGGGGTCGCCTCTCCACCGGCACGTCCAGATGCGAGGGCCGTGAAGGCGACAACGGCGACTACCGCTGCAACTGCAACCGGCAAGAAAGCGCTCCGTTTCATTCCTTCTAACTTCTTGAGCACCACCCTTCGCCCTCCCCAGTCACGCGTTCGAAGCGCTCTACGTCAGTACTGTAACCGGTCCTGACTCTCTTTGGCCCACCCCACCCTTTGAGTTTGCAGCGTCAGCGCGCCGACGCCTGCTTCGCGACGTACTCCAGCGCGATCCGCTGGAAAACCTCTGCCTGGGTAGGATAGCAATGGACCGTCTCAGCCAGCGCCGCCATCGGCAGCTTGTTCGTGATAGCAAGCGTCAGCTCGCTGATCATCTCGCCGGCGTGCGCCGCCACCAGGGTCGCTCCGACGATCTCGCTGGCCCCTTTGCGGGTGTAGAGCGCCGCGAACCCCTCTTCTTCACCATCAATAAAGGCCCGCTCCACCTTCGCAAGTTCCAGGCGGTGTGTGTCCAAGGCGACACCCTCCTCGGACGCCCGGACTGGGGTCAAGCCGACGCTGGCTACCTCGGGGTCGGTGTAGGTGCAGTGCGGGATGACAAGGTCGTGCGCCGGGCGGTTCGCCCCGTTAAGGGCGTTGGCAACGCAAAACCGCGCCGTCGCCATCGCGGCGTGTGTATACTTTTCCGGGAACGCCACGTCACCGGCGGCATAGACTGCCGGGTTGCTCGTCTGCAAGTAGGCGTCGGCCTCCACGCCCCCATCTCTTACTCGTATTTCCGCGGCCTCCAGCCCCAGGTCTTTTATGTTGGCCTTGCGCCCAATGCCCAGCAACAGCGCATCATATTCAAGTTCCCGCGTTTCCGCCTGGCTCCGCACTGTCAGCCGGCCGTTCGCCGCCCGCACCGCCCTAAATTCGAGGTGCAGGCGCAATCCGTCGCGCTCGAACTGGCGGCGCAGCACCTCGCCCGCCTCGGGCCCGTCCTTCGGCAACAGGTTGTTCCTGGAGTGGACCAGGTCCACCTCGCTGCCGAGCCGGCGAAATGCCTGGGCTAATTCGCTGCCCAGCGGCCCGCCCCCAAGTACCACCAGCCTCCGGGGGAGCTCGGTCAGTGAAAAGACGGTTTCGTTGGTTAAATACTCGCCCTCTTTAAGCCCCTCGATGGGCGGCGCTGCAGGGCCGGAGCCGGTGGCGATCACCGCCTTTTTAAAACGCAGCTCGCGGCCGTCTACCGCCACGGCGTTCGGCTTGGAAAAGCGGGTGTGGCCGAGGTAGACATCTACCCCTGCCCCGGCGACCACTTGCACGGCGTCACCGGCACTGCTCATGGACCGGATGCGGCGGACCCGCTCCATGACCTTGGCAAAATCGACTTGCGGGGGCGCGTTGAGCTGGAAGCCGAAATCAGCTCCCCGCCGGGCTTCGTGGGCGGCGCGAGCGCAGCGGATCAAGGCCTTGCTCGGTGTACAGCCATAGTTGACGCAGGTCCCCCCGGTCAACCACTTCTCGGTCATGGCGACGCGGTGGCCGCCTGCCGCGGCCGTCAATGCAGCGACCAGCCCGGCTGGACCTCCGCCGATGACCACGAGATCGTAGTCGCCGCCAGGCGGGTTCTGCCAGTTCGGCGGGTGGCCCTGGTTGATCGTGCGTTGGTTATATTCATCTGTGGGTAATAATTCTACACCCATCGTATGTCCTCCTGAATCGGTTATAATCTGCCCCTCCCAGCGTGCGAGCGAGGTTGAACCTTATGCTGAAAATGGCGAGATCAGTGAACCTTCGAGATAGGCTCATGTTGACTGGATTTCATATTTCGATTAGGCGCTATAGCCACCATCGACCATCAGCGTTGTGCCAGTGATATACGACGCGCTCGGACTGGCGAGAAAAACGATGGCCGCCGCGATCTCCTCGGGCCGCCCATAGCGGCCAAGTGCTATTGCCACATGGAGGAAATCTGCAAAGGGGCCGCTGGGGGCCATTTCGGTGTCGATCGCGCCGGGCTGCACGACATTGACGGTAATTTTCCTGGGGGCCAGGTCTCGCGCCGCGCCCTTGGTGTAACCGATGATGGCAGCCTTGGTCGCGGCGTAGTCGGCGTGACCGGGGAAGCCCGCGTAAGTGCCTATGACAGAACTCACCGAGATGATCCGGCCACCTTCACCCATCACCTTCGCCGCGGCCCGGATGGCAGTTACCATGCCGCCGACATTAATCGCTAACTGCCGGTCCAGTTCGGCGAGATTAGGCTCCGGATTATCCACCGTACCTCCAGCAGAGACGCCCGCGTTATTGACCAGAATGTCGAGGTGACCGAAACGTTCAACGACCATCTTGATCAACCCCTCCACTTGGGCGGGATCGGCCTGGTCGGCCCTGAAAGCCGCGGCGCGGACACCCTTGCCCTCAAGTTCCCGGACGACCGCCGCAGCCTTGTCGGCCGAGGACACATAGCTGATGGCAACGTCGGCGCCGTGGTCGGCGAGAGCGCCAGCCGTCGCTGCGCCAATGCCCCGAGAGCCGCCGGTGACCAGGGCAACCTTGCCTGTAAGTGGCTTAATCATGGGCATATCTCCTTTTTAAAATTGTTGTGAAAGGACTTTGCGCCTATTCCGAAGGTTGGGATCACCTGATTTGAAATTTGGATTCCCGGAGTCTATAGGCCCGGTTTAACAAATAGAGGAGAAGGATCTGGGGGCCTAGTGGAGGCTATGAAGAACGTGGCTTTCGGTATTGCCTAAACGGTAGGTGCTAAGATCCCCATGTCAATAGAACTCACGGGGCGCCGTCAACGGCACTCTTACCAAGAATTCCTTCAGCGCCCCTCGCGGTAACTGTGAGATGGGTGAAAATCCTTTCATCTAGCTCCAAAGGGCAAGCTGCTACCCGTTTGGCCCGCCACGTCCACCACCTTTAAAATACTTTGTAAGCTGCAACACATCTTTTGGTACGAGACGTCCTATTGCCCCCGAACTATAACAGGCGATAAGAATGGTCTTGTCCGGACGCAAAAGAAAGCCCGTGGCATGAAGATACATTTCTTCTTTATCGTAATAAGCCCCCGTGATTCTCGATATTTCCTCTGCGACCAGGCCGTAACCGATTGGATAGGTGATCCCATGTCTATCAATCATCTCTTTCGCCTTATCAATGCGGTCAACCGATGCGGCAACGAGCTTAATCTGCTCAGATTTGAGTTCCTGATATGATCTTTGGAAGTCAGCCAACTGCTGATTGCAGAAAGCTCACCACTCACCACGGTAGATCAGGACTACACTGTATCCATGGCCCATTCCTTCAGGAAGCTTCAGCTTTTCCCCGGAAACCAATTGAAACTCCATTTTGGGAAACATATTGTCGGTATCTAAATACGCTGTTCCTATTCGTGCCATATCAACCGTCCTTAATTTCTGTTTTTGTAGAGCCTCAAAGGTAATGTCTAGAGAATAAGTATGAGGATTGTCGTGTCAAGAGGCCGGACGCAGTGGGATATGTGGGAACTCCAATACTAGATCTCCTTAAACTCCCTGAGCAAGATAGTGACTATCTTGCCAGGATGGGCTAATCCCCCAATCCCTTGAGCCTGAAATATTCGTCCAGGGTGCTCTTGGTGGCGCGGAAGGGAATCTGGTCCCAGGGAATCTCGCTGTCGGCAAAGACCCCGATATCCAGGACTTCCTCCCCCGGGGCCATTTGCCCTTCCAGATATTCGGTCAGATAGGCGACCACCACGGTGTCGCTGTCCTTGTAGGAGTAAACCCCCAGGAGCCGGTCCACCCGCACCTTTAGCTTGGCCTCCTCCTCAACCTCACGCACCACCGCTTCCTCCAACAACTCCCCCACATCCATGAAGCCGCCGGGCAATACCCAGAGGCCATAGCCCGGGTTCACGGCGCGGCGCGTCATGACCACCCCGCCATCCTTGGGGACCACGGCAATGACCGCCACCTTGGGGTCCACGTAAAGGACGTACTGGCAAACATGGCATACCAACCGCTCCGGTCCTGCGGACTTAATGATGCGCCTTTCCAAAGGTCCGCCGCACTGGGGGCAGAACTTATAGGTGTGGGTCGATTTAAACGCCACTTCCCTTGCCTTTTTCTGATTAGAGAGTAATCAGAAGGTCAAATGAGCCTTGCTAAACCAGCCTAGGGGTCAGTAGTGTCCGTCAAGGTTTTTGCTAATCTGCCGTGTAATCTGGACTGCCGAATCTTCTTTGATTAGCTTGTGGAGTTATCTTGTTTTTTCCCCTCTCCCCCAATTGGGGAGAGGGTAGGGTGAGGGGGGAGTAATCGGTAAGCCACCCCTCACCCCAGCCCTCTCTCCTCACAGGGGAGAGGGAGTTTTGGCGTTTCCGGGCTGCCCGCGTCTCCTCTGGCTTAATGATAGCTGCTGCATTTTTAATCTTCATTCGCCGGCCCTTATCCAAAATCTCTGCCGGACACTACTCGCCAGGGGTCCGGTTTTCCAGGGCAAACCCGCGGGCCGACCCGGCCGGGCCTCTTTAGGCATGGCAACCGCGGTTGACTCCCATGGCCCGGTGGCGGCCTGGTTGGCCTGGATCACCTCGCGGTTTGGCTCATTAGAGCTGGAAACCACGCTGAGGGGCGTGGGGCAAAAGGTCAGGGCGAATACCAAAATGGTGAAGAAGCCGAGCCAGCGTCGGCGAGCGTCCAGGGGCAACCAATAGTAGGATGGCGGGGGATGGCGCCATCCCAGGAAGCTGAGCAGCAAGGCCCATATCAGCCAACCATACCAGAAAATCAGTCCGCACGCCACCAGCAGCCCGAGGGCGCCCAGGGAAATTCGGCGATGGTATTCCGGGAACAGGGCATAGCTGACGTGGCCGCCGTCCAGTTGGCCCACCGGGATCAGGTTCAGGGAGGTGACCAACATCCCGATCCAACCGGCAAAGGCCACCGGATGCAAGATGACCTGCGCCTGCGGCGACAAGGAGCCAAAGGCCAGCCAGCTCAGGAACTGGTATAACAGGGGCTCGCCCAAGGCCAGCATTTCATGGCCGCCCTGCATCACCGTGACGGAGGAGAGTTTCAGGCCCACCAGGGTCACCGGGATGGAGACCGCCACTCCGATCAAAGGCCCGGCGCAACCCACGTCCATCAAGGCCCGCTTGTCCTGAATGGGGGAACGGATGCGGATGAAGGCCCCAAAGGTGCCGATGATGAAGGGGATGGGTGGAGCCGGGATGAAGAAGGGCAGGGTCACCGCCAGCTGGTGGCGCCGGGACACCAGATAGTGTCCCATTTCGTGGGCCCCCAGGATCAGCAGCAGGGTGAAGGAAAACGGCACTCCCCGGTAAAGGAGCCCGGGTTCGGTCAAGGGGTTCACCCCTTGCTGAATGGCCCCGGCGGCGATGGTCGTAGCGACGGTCGCCAAAAACAATGCCAGGGGCAGGGCCAGCCGCCGCGGGCTTAGCGGTCCAGGCGCCCGGGGGCTGGCCGGGCCGGGCCCTTCCCTCGCTTCCGGCGCCTGGGGAGGCCAGAGGGTGGGGTCCGGCGTCATTTCAGCCCCACCATTTGTCTTAAGGCCGCCATCTCCGGCGCCGTCAGCAGGCGATAGCTGGCCCGGGCCAGCCTTCCCAGGCGCAAAGGGCCGAAGGCGATGCGCTTCAGCTTCAACACCGGATGCCCGACTTTTTCCAGGAGGCGCTTCACCAGATGGTGGCGGCCCTCCCATACCGTAAGCTCCAAAACGGTCTTGTCCTCCTGCCGTTTAATGACCTCTGCCGCGGCGGCCACCTGCCTGCCGTCGATGGAGACGCCCGCTCTCAACTCCGCCAGGACCCGGCGCTCCACCTGTCCGGCTACCGTCAGCCGGTAGCTGCGGGGCACCTGGTGGCTGGGGTGCGTCAGCCGGTGAGCCAACTCCCCGTCGCTGCTGAGGAGCAGCAAGCCAGTGGCGTCATAATCGAGACGGCCCACCGGATAGAGGCGGCCCCGGAGATCTTCCGGCAACAGATCCATCACCAGCCGCCGCCCCTGGGGATCCCGCCGGGTGCAGATATAGCCGTAGGGCTTGTGCAGCACCACGGTCAGCGGCGGGGCTGCCGCCGCGACCGGGCGGTCGTCCAGAAGCACCACCTCCCGGGCCGGATCCACCTTGGTGCCCATCTCGGTAACCACCCGGCCGTTGACCCTGACCCGGCCGGCCCGGATGAAGTCCTCCGCCGCTCGCCGGGAAGCCACCCCGGCCCGCGACAGAAATTTTTGCAGACGCTCTTCCGGCATAAGGGATTTCAGTGGAGGGTGTTAAAGGAGCACCTTCATCTTTCTCGAAGGAACTCATAAACTTCATTTATAGAATGAACCACAAATGCGTCAGCATTATCGGGATTTGTATCTGCTGCAATTCCACGTAACGCCGGTTTTAATCTTACCTAAACAGGATAGATTTCTTTTTTTGCCAATTTCCGGTTCACATCAACCAATTCCATTAGAACCGCTTCGGCATCTTCGCGACGCATGAAGAAACGGACGGGCTTTCTGCCAGGATATCTTTTATCAGGAATTATTAAATATTTGCCACTAGGCAAGTCTTGAAGAACCCATGCTTCGGCGTTGTCATCCAGTTCGGAAAGTATAACATCTAAAGAAAGTGGCTGTTTCATGGTCTTTCCTTTCTTATCCAAGCATTAAAATAAACATACACTATTTCGCAGTCAAACTCTATGACATAGTATTTTCAACGATATCATCATGTTATGCCAATACAAGAAAATCCCCTCTTCCCTGCGAGGGGAGAGGGATAGGGTGAGGG
>JBAVAG010000075.1:0-18205 GCA_049585595.1 Desulfobaccales bacterium | reverse complement strand
GAAGTTCCCCAATGGAACACCATCAGCATCAGCGGCTACCATATCCGGGAGGCCGGCTCCACCGCGGTGCAGGAGATCGCCTTCACCCTGGCCAACGGCATCGCCTACGTGGAGGGGGCCATTAAGGCGGGCATGAAGGTGGACGAGTTCGGGCCGCGGCTCTCCTTCTTCTTCAACTCCCATCTCGATTTCCTGGAGGAAGTGGCCAAGTTCCGGGCCGCCCGGCGGCTGTGGGCCAAGATCATGAAGGAGCGCTTCGGCGCCCAGGATCCCCGCTCCCTGATGCTGCGCTTCCACACCCAGACCGCCGGCTGCTCTCTGACGGCCCAGCAACCCTTGAACAATATCATGCGGGTGGCCTTCCAGGCCATGAGCGCCGTTTTGGGCGGCACCCAATCCCTGCACACCAACTCCTTCGACGAGGCCCTGGCCCTGCCCTCTGAGACCGCGGTGCAGTTGGCCCTGCGCACCCAGCAGGTCATCGCCTATGAGACCGCGGTGAGCGACACCGTAGATCCGCTGGCCGGCTCCTACTATCTGGAGAACCTGACTGACGCCATCGAAGCCAAGGCTCAGGAATACATCGACCAGATTGGCCGCATGGGGGGAGCCGTGGCCGCCGTCGAGCAGGGGTTCGTGCAGCGGGAGATCGGCGCCAGCGCCTACCGCTACCAGCTGGAGATTGAAAAAGGCGAGCGGGTGGTGGTGGGACTGAACCGCTTCCAGGTTAAAGGCGAGGAGAAGATTCCCCTCCTCAAGGTGGCCCCGGAGATGGAGGAAAGACAGAGAGCCCGCCTTAAGGAACTGAGGGAGACCCGGGACAACGCCGAGGTGACCCAGACCCTGGCCCAACTCAAGACTGCGGCCCAGGGCGCCGACAATCTCATGCCTCCTGTCCTGAACGCGGTGAAGGCCCTGGCCACCCTGGGGGAGATTTGCAATACCTTGCGGGAGGTCTTCGGAGAATACGAAGCACCGGCCCTGTTCTAGGAGTCAGTTCAAGGTTCAAGGTTCAAAGTTTGGGTTTGGAGTCAGTTCAAAGTTCAAAGTATAGGTATTAAGATTCTGGTTCCAGGTTTAGGGATCTAAGTTTCCTATTCAGGATGCGGAGGGCCAGCGGCAAGGACTTAAGGATATCTACCAGGAACTTGAGACCTCTGCGAAAAGCAACTTTGTCATCCTGAGCGAAGCGCAGGATCTCTTATTTCCTTAGTAATTATGAGATTTTTCGGTCGCTTCGCTACCTCAGAATGACAAAAACGGGCACTTTAACAGGGGGCTCAACCTTGAACCTTGAACCTTGAACCAACCATAAGGAGAGCCGAGATGCCGGAAGAGAGAAAAATCAGGGTGCTGGCCGCCAAACCCGGATTGGACGGCCATGACCGCGGAATCAAGGTGATCTGCGCCGCCTTACGGGACGCCGGGATGGAAGTGATCTACACCGGCCTCCGCCAGACTCCGGAGCAGATCGTCGCGGCAGCCGTCCAGGAGGACGCCGACGTCATCGCCATGAGCGTCCTGTCCGGGGCCCACAACCATCTGTTTCCCAGGGTGATGGAACTGGTCAAGGAAAAGGGCATCCAAGACGTCCTGGTCATGGGGGGCGGCATCATCCCCGAAGAGGACATTCCCTCTTTAAAAAAGGCCGGAATCGCCGCGATCTTCACCCCGGGCACCAACACCAGCGACATCATCAATTTTATCCGGGAGCACGCCAGGAAAAATTAACCGCAAACCTTATTATCTATCAGCGAATGAGAAAATCTTGAAAAAAAAGAAACGGGTCCTGGTGATAGGCCTCGATCCCAATTTAGTCGATTTCAGCCACATTCCGGACCTTAATGCGGAGCAGGTCATGGCGGCGCTGGAAGCTGACCAGGCAGAGTTAAATGCCTTGGGCTACGACGCTCAACTGTGCTTGACTGATCTGGGCAAGACGGCTGAATCTGTAGTTGTGCAGAAGCTTTTAGAGAGCACGTTCGATTGTATCTTGATTGGCGCCGGCCTCCGTACCATACCGACACACTTTCTCTTGTTTGAGAAGCTGATCAATGTGGTGCATCTAAACGCACCTAAAGCCAAAATCTGCTTCAATACCAAGCCCAGTGATACGGCGGAAGCCGTGCGGCGCTGGGTCTAACTCTTCGTTCCAGTCGACGGCCACCGGCCGCCGCATGAACGCCCTTTGGTTTGTACTTCGTACCTGGCTTCCCATTAGATCAAGAAAACCCAGGTTCCAAGATTATTAAAGTCCCCCTTTGGAAAAGGGGGATCTTGGGGGATTTCATTAGCTTATTTTAAATCCCCCCTGCCCTTTTTCAAGGAGGGGAGGAAACTGTAGTCCGAAATGTTATAGCACTGATGAAGTATCACCCTGGCCCTACGCCTAGAGGGCGGGCTGTGCCCGCCGCCTTGCTCATCCCAATGCTAATTAGGCTTTAAGCAGCCGCAGCTCTAAGAATGCAGATTATTGATCGATCGCTAGCTGCTGGCGACACTCCCTGGCTCAGATATTGCATATCCCATAACCCATCGTCAGGCGGTTCTTAGCCGTTTAGGCACTTTTGCCTAAGTACAAATAGGTATTTGTGCCAATTGCACGGCAAGATTGAGGAACTATTATACGCTCAGAGGGAGCCCCCTTTCCCCGCCTGGAAAACTGGAATCGACTCCCTCTGGCCTCTGGGCCTACTTGGAAAGGCTGGATCCTAATAAGGGTGGCGTCTTATGAATACCCCGACCCGTTTTTGCAAAATATCCCTGGCAGCAGCCATTTTGGCTATGCTGACTTTTAATCCCATGAGCTTGAAGGCCGCGCCGCAGCAGGCCACACCGTCCGACCCACAGACCCAGGCCAGGCAAAACGACCCCCTCCGGGCCGCCAAAGTCGAAGACCAGGACCGCCAGGATAAAGACAGCGAAAGGTTTGCCTTGCTCGAAGCGCTGATCTATGGCGGTCTCATGGTCGAGTACCAGAGACTGGATGGCGTTGCCGACCTCGAATATCAGCCTGATAAGGATTAGCGGCAGCCTCTAAGCCTCTTCCTCACTCCTGGAACCAGAGCCAGGCTTCCGCCAGGTATTCCCGCAAAAAGGTCCGCACCTCCCCGGGCATGAAATGGGCGCATAACTTCAGCAGGATGTCCGTCCAGAAAGGTGCTCCCGCCAGCCCCAACTTTTCGAAGTCGCGCCGGGTTTTCAGGCCCAGCTTGATATCCTCCCAGGCGGCCGCCGGGGTCCAGCCCCGAAAATCCGGGGCCAGATGCAACAAAAGCCGCACCTTGCCGTGCTCCCGGATAACCGTGCTCAGGCTGGGAATGAAGACCTCCCGGTAATCCTGGGCGGTGAGCCGCCCGCTCGCCCGCAGCCATAGAAGCGGGCCTTGGCTCTCCGGCATAACCTCCAGCATGGGGACCCTCCAAACTATTATGCTGCCAGTTGAGACCTCTGCGAAAAGTCTATTTTGTCATCCTGAGCGAAGCGAAGGATCTAGATTCTTCGTCGCTCCGCTCCCTCAGAATGACAGTCAGGCAAATTTTCACAGGGTTCTTATGTTGCTAAGTCACGCAGGTGGGCCTAACCCAGTCATGGCGGCGAGTGCCCAAACCATGAGAACAATGTAATGAGCCCCTGCTAAAAAGTCAAATCTAGGGCTCCGAGTCAGACTTCCCTCCCCCTTTTTTCCTCTTCCCACGAAAGGTCGGCGCCCGGTGGCTCGTTCATTTTTTTGTTAATCTTACATTAGCGCCCCCCCCTACCCGCTCGAGTCCCTGAATGCCTTGATTTCTATGATTTTCTTATCTATAATTTCTAATTGATGTCCATGAAACCATCTATGGCCCCGGAGGAATTGAAGGCGAAAATCCGGCTCGCGGCTCCCCAAGGCAAAATTGCCTGCGCCGTGGCCTTCCGCCTGGCCGGAGATTTGTCCATTTCCCCTGAGGAAATGGGAAAGCTGCTGAACGAACTCGGAATTAAAATCAAGATGTGCCAGTTGGGTTGTTTTTAACGATGTCCCGTTCCCATCTATTCGGTCCGGTGCCTTCCCGCCGCCTGGGGCGGTCGCTGGGGGTGGACTTGATCCCCCGGAAAACCTGCCCCTTTGACTGCATCTATTGCGAAGTGGGGCCTACCAGCAACCAGACGGAAACCCGCCTCGATTACGAAGCGGAGGCCATAGTGGCGGAGCTGAGCGCCTTCCTTAGGGGCGGCGCTCCCGAGCTCGATTTCATTACCCTGGCCGGCAGTGGCGAGCCCACCCTGAACCTGGCATTAGGAAGCATCATCCGGCGCCTGAAGGAGTTGACTGCCATCCCGGTGGCGGTGCTGACCAACGGCGCCCTGCTCCACCTCCCGGAGGTGCGCCGCGAACTTAAGTATGCGGACCTGGTGCTGCCCTCCCTGGACGCGGCCCGGGAGCAGGCCTTTAAGAATGTCAATCGCCCCCTGCCCGGCTACCCTCTCAGCCGGCTGCTCCAGGGTCTGGGGACCTTCCGCCGGGAATATCCGGGCCGCATCTGGCTGGAGGTGCTGCTGCTTAAGGACCTCAACGACTCTGAGGAGGATCTGGAGGCCCTGCGCCAGGCCTTGCGGACTCTCGCCCCGGACAAAGTGCAGCTTAACACCATGGTGCGCCCGGGGAGGTGCGGCCAAGCCCAGCCGCTCTCTTTCGAGGCCCTGGCGGCCATCGCCTCAACCCTCGAGGGCGAGGTGGAAGTGATCGCCTCCTGCAAGCACCCCCGCCAGGCGGCCGCGCCCGCGGATGACGCCACTCTGGTTTCGATGCTGGCCCGGCGTCCCATGACCGCCGTCGATCTGGCCGGGGTACTGGGCCTGCCGCTGCCACTGGTGCAAGGGCAGCTCCAGCGCCTAGAGGAAGCGGGGCAGATCTCTTGCAACTACTTTCATAACGAGGATTTTTACCAGGTCCCGACGCCGGGGTGAGACGGAATTTCTAAGGAGCCTTAACTACCGCGATTTCTTCGGGCCTCCCGGGGAAGAGCTTGAAAGCGAACTGACCTGAAAAACTTTTCATAGCAAAACCCATTTCACAAGCAACGATCCGCGCCTTCGGGGGATTCGAATATGGATGATAGATTCGATTTGGGAATGGACGTTGGTTCGGTCAGCCTCAACGTGGTGGTGCTGGACGCCCAGGGGCAGGTGGTTCTGGAAGAGTACCGCCGTCACCTGGGGGACCCCTACCGCACCGCCCTTGACGTTCTGGAATCCCTGGAAGACCGGTTTCCGGCCGAGCGCTGCCGCCTGGCGGCCTTCACCGGCATGGGCGCCGAGGCCCTGGCCAAGACACTGGGCGGCTCCTTCGTCAACGAAATCATCGCCATGGGATGGGGCACCCACCATTTCCTGCCTGAGACCCGCACCATCATCGACATTGGCGGCGAGAGCGCCAAGATGGTGCTGGTTACCGACGCGGACGGCCACCTGGTGATCGAGGACTTCGCCATGAACACCATGTGCGCCGCGGGCACCGGCTCCTTTCTGGATCAGCAGGCCCATCGCCTGGGCTACAGCATCGAGGAATTCAGCGAACTGGCCCTGAAGTCCACCACCCCGCCCCGGGTGGCCGGGCGCTGCAGCGTCTTTGCCAAGACGGACATGATTCACCTGCAGCAGGGGGCCACTCCGGACTTTGAGATCATCGCCGGCCTCTGCCGGGCCATGGGCCGCAATTTGAAAAGCAACATCGGCAAGGGCAAGACCATCACCCCGCCGGTGGCCTTCCAGGGAGGAGTGGCCCACAACCTGGGAGTGCGCCAGGCCTTCCGCCAGGTCTTCGACCTGGACGAAACCGGCCTGCTCATTCCGCCCCACTTCTGCAGCCTGGGCGCGGTGGGCGCGGTCCTGGTGGCCCGGGAAAACCCGCCGTCCCATTTCACCCTGGACCTTTCGGCCCTGCGCCGGCGTCTCGAGGAGGAATCCGAGCCGGCCCGGCATCTGCCGCGCCTCTTACCGCCTCCGCTCCTGGGCCCGGACCACTACCAGGTGGAGGAGATCCCGCCGGGCGAGGTGGCGGAAGGCTACCTGGGTGTCGACGTGGGCTCCATCAGCACCAACGTGGTGGTCATTGACTCCCAGGGCCGGGTCCTGGCTCGGGAATATTTGATGACCGCGGGGCGGCCCCTGGAGGCCATCACCGAGGGCCTGCGCCGGGTAGGCGCCAGGATCGGAGACCGCGTGCGGATCCTGGGCGCGGCTACCACCGGCTCGGGCCGCTACCTCACCGGGGACTTCATCGGCGCTGACGTGGTGCGCAACGAAATCACCGCCCAGGCCACCGCGGCCGCGGCCATCGACCCCGAGGTGGACACCATCTTCGAAATCGGCGGCCAGGACTCCAAGTTCATCTCCCTGCGCCACGGCGCCATCGTCGACTTCATGATGAACAAGGTCTGCGCCGCGGGCACCGGCTCCTATCTGGAGGAACAGGCGGAGAAACTGGGCATCTCCATCCGGGAAGAGTTTGGCAACCTCGCCCTGGAATCTCAGAGCCCGGTGCGCATGGGGGAACGTTGCACCGTGTTCATGGAATCGGACATCGTCCACCACCAGCAGCGGGGCGCCGCCAAGGAGGACCTGGTTTCGGGCCTCTCCTACTCCATTGTTCAGAACTACCTCAACAAGGTGGCCGAGGACCGTCCCATCGGCAAACGCATCTTCTACCAGGGGGCCACCGCGGCCAACCGCGGCATTGTGGCGGCCTTCCAGCAGGTCTGCGGCAAGCCCATCAGCGTGCCGCCTCACCACGACGTCACCGGGGCCATCGGCGCGGCGCTGCTGGCCATGCGGGAGCGGGACTGGGAAACCTCCAAATTTAAAGGCTTCGACCTGGCCGACCGCCAGTATCGTATAACTTCCTTTGAATGTCAGGGCTGCCCCAATCACTGCGAGATTCGCCAGGTAAAGATCGAAGGGGAACAGCCCTTGTTCTATGGCAGCCGCTGTGAGAAATACGAAGTCGCCGCCACCCGCCAGAAGGTGGACCTGGCCGACCTGCTGGCAGAACGGGAAGCCTGGCTTTACGGGACGGAGCCCCCGCCGGAAGGCAAGCGCGGCGCCATTGGCCTCCCCCGCACCATGTTCTTCCAGGAACTCATGCCGTTTTTCCGGGCCTTTTTCGAGGACCTGGACTTCACTGTGGTCTATTCCCAGAAGACCAACAAGTCAGTGATCAATGAGGGAGTGGAGGCGCTGGCGGCGGAGCCCTGCTATCCGGTGAAGGTGGCCCACGGCCACCTCCTGGACCTTCTCAAGGCCGGGGTGAAGCGCATCTTCCTGCCCAGCGTCATCGACATGCCCCATCCGGACCCGGAGGTGCGGGCCGGGGTGGTCTGCCCCATGGCCCAGTCCCTGTGCTACACCGCGCCCAGCGCCATCGATTTTGCCTCCTACGGCGCCAAGGTTCTCACCCCGGTGCTCTATTTCGGCCGGGGCGAGAAACGGCTGCGTCAGGGCCTGCGAAGTCTCGGGAAAGAGTTGGGGGTTTCCTCCTTCGCGGTGAATCGGGCCATGAAAAAGGCCTTTGCCGCCCAACAAGCCTACTATGACCATCTGAGCGCCCGGGGCCAGGAGATCCTGGAGTCGCTGCCGCCTGACGGCCGCCTCATGGTCCTCATCGGCCGCCCTTATAACGCCTTCGACCCGGGAATGAACCTCAATCTGCACCGCAAACTGCGGCAATTGGGCGTCTTGGCCATGCCCATGGATTTCCTGCCGGTGGATAAGGTCCAGAACCTGGACGAGATCAAGCCCATGTACTGGCGTTTCGGCCAAAAAATCCTGGGGGTTGCAGAGCACATCCGCCAGGATCCGCGGCTTTACGGGATCTTTATCACCAACTTCGGCTGCGGCCCCGACTCTTTCATCCAGCACTTCTTCAAGGAGCGCATGCAGGGCAAGCCTTACCTCGAGATCGAAATCGACGAACACTCCTCCGACGTGGGGGCCATCACCCGCCTGGAGGCCTTTCTGGACAGTCTCAAGAACGTCAAGGTGGCGCCGGCTGAGAAAAAGCACTCCCCCTACCGCTACCGCGTTACCGGCCAACTTAAACGCAAGATTTACCTGCCCCCCATGGCCGACCAGGCTCTGGCATTGGTGGCGGGCTTTGAGGCCTGCGGCGGGGAGGCCGAATCCTTGCCGGACTCCGACGATGAGACCCTGGAGCTGGGCCGCCGCCTCACCTCGGGCAAGGAGTGCTACCCGCTGATCCTCACCACCGGTGACCTGGCCAAACTTCTGCGCCGCCCGGATTTCGATCCAGAACGCAGCGCCTTCTTCATGCCCGCGGCCAACGGCCCCTGCCGCTTCGGCCAGTACCATCGTTTCCACCGCCTCATCCTGGACGAGCTCGGCTTCCCCCAGGTCCCGGTCTATTCTCCGGATCAAAGCGAAAGCATGTACCAGGAAGTCGGCATGGTGGGCGAAGACTACTCCCGGATCGTCTGGAACGGGGTAGTGGCCATCGACCTTTTAGAGAAAAAGCTGCGGGCGACCCGGCCCTATGAGCGTAATGCCGGCGAATCCGACAAGGTCTATAAGCACTACTTGCAAAAAACCTATGAAACGGTGCGGGACCGGCAGGACCTACCGGCCGTGCTTCGCCAGGCCCGGGGCGCCTTTGAGGACTTGTCCCTCAAATCCAACGGCCGCAAACCGATTGTCGGCATCGTGGGCGAAATCTATACCCGGGCCAACCAATTCTCCAACGAAGACGCAGTGCGGGAGATCGAGGCCCTGGGGGGCGAAGTCTGGATGCCGCCCATCGGCGAGTGGCTCCTCTACGTTACCCACTCCTCCCGCCATGATGCCTGGAACGCCCGGCATTACCTCCGCTACCTGAAATTTTCCCTGGAGGACCGGGTGCAGAAAAAGGTGGAGCACGAACTGGAAGAGATCTTCGACGGCTGCATCAAAAACCTGCGGGAGCCCTCCATCGCCGAAATCTTCGAGATGGCCAAAGATTACCTGCACCCCTCCTTCGAAGGCGAGGCCATCCTGAGCATGGGCAAATCCCGGGATTTCGTGCGCAAGGGGGCCGCGGGGCTGGTGAACATCATGCCTTTTGCCTGCATGCCCGGCACTGTGGTCAACTCCCTGTTCAAGCGCTTCCGGGAGGAGCACCACAACATCCCCTTCCTCAACCTGGCCTATGACGGCCAGGAACAGAGCCAGACCCGCACGCGCCTTGAGGCCTTCATGTACCAGGTGCGCCAATTCCACGAACGGCCGCAGTAGCCCCGATCCGCTGGCAGCCCCGGGGGCGGGCTGGAGCCCGCCTTTAAGCGCGGGTTCCGCCTCCCCGGCGCCCGCGGGCGTCGCTAGGCGGAAGCGCAGGCTAAAGCCTGCGGCTACCAAGACGGGGAAAGCCGATTTCCTGAAGATCTACTCCTTTTCGCAGGATTGCGGCGGATTAGAGGCGGGA
Source organism: Desulfobaccales bacterium (assembly GCA_049585595.1). Taxonomy (GTDB): domain Bacteria; phylum Desulfobacterota; class Desulfobaccia; order Desulfobaccales; family 0-14-0-80-60-11; genus JAPLJC01. The sequence goes on along the minus strand of JBAVAG010000075.1, from coordinate 8,757 downwards.
TCTAACTTGGCGGTCAATTCGGGAAAGTTAATCTCTTCAGGCCTCTCCAAGGCAAGTCGCAGGAATTTGTTGGCGTTTTCCTGGATATAGGGATGATTGGCAAAATCATCGACCGTCTTAAGCATCAGGTTTTGAAAATCCGCCGGCATGTCCTTTCCGGAAGCGATCCGGCTCTTTAAATAGGCCACCAGCGCGGACAGGTTGACCATTCCTTGCTCCACCCCATAGCGCCGAAAGGTGTCCTTGATATCATCCCGAACCCGATCGATGGCTATTTCCCTGAGGAAATGAACCGGGTTGGCCCCGCTGAACAAGGAAGAGCAGGCGTAACGCGCATAATAGTATCTTTTGCCTTTTGCCCATACCTGATGAATTATTTGGCAATCCTCGGGCTTTTGGGGCACCTGTCTCAGGGCGTCATGGTAAGGCCGCAACAGGCGGGCCAGGAGCAAATTGTAGAGCAACACCAGGTTGACGATGAACATGCCGAAGATGCTGATGCCGGAGAGAGCGGGTTGAACGGAGCTGGACCAAACGAACATCAGGTACAGGAAAATCGCCACCAGGCCCAGGACGCGCACCATCTTGACGCCGGAAATCTCCAGGCGGGGATCATTCCGGTATCTTAAATAGACAAGCAGCAGTATGACCAGGAGGCCTATTTCGACCAATGGGCTTGCCATTGTGTAGATTATCTTATCCAGCATCACTTCTCCTCTGCGCCGGCCACCGGCCTTAGCAGGGGCGCCGGGTGATAAATCTTATCACAACCAGGCGTAGATTCGGAACTCATTTCCCGCCCTATCTATGCCAGGTTTTTTGAAATCTTAAACCCTTGGTTTTGAACCCCGCCAAAGCCCCACTCGATAACCAGACCATATCCTGCTTTATTACCGTTCAGCGATAATTGCTATAGTGGCAAGTGATCGACTACTCGTAATTTCGCTTCCCCTAATTTTGCGGGGTAGTCAGGCCAGCCCTTGAGACTGAATCCATGAATCCTTACCATAATATAAAATTACTTAAGGAGACGAACCCATGGCAAAGATCCTTGAATGCGCCAAGGTAGAGCCGACGAGTGGGTGTCATCACGTTATACGGGGTGAGACGGAAGAGGAAGTGCTCCGGAAAGCGGCTGAGCACGCCAAGGAACACGGTATCCGCGAAGTGACTCCGGAGTTGATAGGGCGCGTCAAAGCACGTATTCGTGACGCGTAGCTCCAGATTGAGTTTTTATATTTGCGGCCGCAGGCCGCCCTATTTCTGAGGCAGTTAATTGGCTAAAATTCGGGGCCACTCTGGCTTTGCGCCCGGCGCGGCCCCATTTAATCCGAAAACCCAACTCCAGAAACTTCCCATATGCAAACCATATTAGCAAATTTCCCTCAATTAAAGGAAATGGCTATCGCCATCCAGGACTTCTACTACCACCCGCACACCTCCACCAACACCGGTAGGGACCTCAATTTCACGCTAACCGGCGTCTCTAAAGCAAACGAAACTCCGAAAAATAACCTTTCTGCAGCGGACTCAATCTATATAATTTCCCCGGGAATTCCCGGCTTGGCCCACTGATAAAAAAGAAAACGAGCATGAAGGGGAAATATCCGGATACAGCCATGAGATGCGGGATATCCAGGAACTATTCCTTCATGAATGAAATAGTCCTGGCCAATATGCAGTGCATGATCCATGGGCGCTTGTTCATATTTACTGGAGAAATGAATTTCATCCATATTGATTACCACGAATTTTTTAAAAGGCGGGCGTTTCGAGGTTCCGGAAGAAATTGGAAAACAGTATTTCAAAATTCCCCATTCATAAAGGCCGAGATATTGCTGGCGGAGATCTAACAGAAGGTACTTTTCATGATTGGCTGCATCAGACAAAAATTCTGGCAGAATTTTCGGCTCGATCGAATAGTCGAGGGGTACGAACATTTTGTTCTTATCGGTGCTGACGTTATCGGACCCATTCACGACCAATAGATAATGCGTTTTATTAATTAGAGCAATCCTATCCTGAACCATAAGAGACTTTTTCTTTAAACAAGGTTCGGAACGGACAAATGTATTTATGCTTTCACCACTCTTCAGCAGAACTTCTACGCAAGGCACGCCATAAACAATAGTTATCTGTCCTGTCGTCATCCTTCCTTGTTCAGCCAATGCCTCATAAATGGGATTATTTTGATCCATGCCTCCAGCTCGAGCTGATGGACTCCAAAGTAACAATGAAATTACTGCACCACTCAACAAAAGTATTGCTTTCATTAGTTTCCGCTTATTTATGTATTGGTGCTAATATGCTTAGCCCTGGCCACATCTAATTCCGGGTCCGCTTTCCGGGGCTTAGCCTAAGCTTTCACGGTTAGGACAATAATGATCCTTTCCCATAGAGACAATAGGAAAAAATACCTAATTGCACCTAGGCAAAATTACCTAACAGGTGGGCAAATTAACCTAAGGATGAGATCACCAATGGACGGAGGTTTTTACCCCGCCGCAATGCCGAGGCGTAAGGAAGAGAAGGCTATCATTGGAAAGGGGCCTCTGTGCCCGCCCTGTTAGCTGAAAGCTGATATCTGCTTTATCTACGCAGCCTCAAATAAAATAAGTGATTTCCGATATGGGTTTCATGTCTATATTTAAGGGCATGCCGGTTTTTAAATTCTCGTCCTCCATGCCAAACCTAACCTGACCCAGATTTTCCGAAGGTCTCCGTCTCAAATCCGCCTGGCATTATCTTCCGGATAGCGATATTCCATGTGCCTCGCCGTGGCCCGGGCCACGCCCTCGCCGTAATAACGCGCCACCACCGTGAGCGCCAGGTCCAGCCCCGCGGCGATGCCTGCCGAGGTGACCAGGTTGCCATCCTCCACCACGTGCAGCCGTTCCTCCACGGTCACCCGCGGGAAGGATTCCCGCAATAAGTCGAGGGAGCGCCAGTGGGTGGTGGCCCGGCGCCCGTCCAGCAGGCCCGCCTGCCCTAACAGCAGGGCGCCGGTGCAGACCGAGGCCAGGGTCCCTGAAGAAATAACCTGGCGGCCCCTCCCGGCAAGCCAATCGATGAGGGTTTCATTCTGGAGCTGCCGCCTTGTGCCCCAGCCGCCGGGAACCACCAGGATATCGAGGGGCGGGCAGGCGGCCAGGGCGCAGTCGGGGAGCACCCGCATACCCGCGGCCGTAGAGATCGCCTCCTCACGCTCCGCCACCAGCAGCACCTGGAAGGGGGAAGGCTCTTCCCGGCGCCGGGACTCATCCAGCCGGACGGCGGTCAAGACCTCGTAGGGTCCGCAAAAATCGAGGACTTCCACCTCCGGAAAAATGACGATACCCACCTGCTGGCGCTTCACCTGCTTACCCCTTTCGTTAAGGCCGGGCTCTTCGATGGAAACAGATTCGCTCCCCCTTCGCCCATAAGGGGGATGGTTCGGTGGGGCAGGCGTCTCGCCTGCCCAGATTGGCGGGCACGGAGGCCCGCCCCACCATGATTTTCGGGTGGGGGAGGACCCAGGTGTCCGTTCCTACAAAATCGACCATTTCCCCTTTCACTTTCCTCGAAAAACCGGCTTCCTTTTCTCCAGGAAGGCCGTCAGCCCCTCCTGATAGTCCTCACTGTCATAGACCAGCCGCCGCAGGCCCTGGATGCGCTCAAAGGTCTCCGGGCTGAGCGGCAGGGCGTTGGCCAGCAGGCGGAACTGCTCCTTGATCACCGAGATACTCAGGGGGGAATTGGCGGCAATCTCCCGGGCCAGGTTATAGGTAAAATCTTCCAGTTCCGCGGCCGGCACCACGTGATTGAGAAGGCCAACCCTGAGGGCCCGCTCCGCCGCCACCGGCTGGGCGGTGAAAAACATCTCCCGGGCCATGTTCAGGCCTATCATGTTGATGATGTGCAGGATGCCGGTGGGGTTATAGGGAACCCCCAGGTGGGCCGGAGTTATGGCGAAGGAAGTCTTCTCGGTGCCAATGAGGATGTCGCAGACAAAAGCCAGCTCGCAGGCGCCCCCCCAGACGCTGCCCTCCATCATGGCGATCACCGGCGCCGGACAGCGCTGAATGGCGCGAATAGCCTGCTCCAGCGGATCGTCGTAAGAGAGCGGATCTCGCCCCCGCTTGGGTAATTCGCCGACGTCGTGGCCTGCGGACCAGATCGCCGCCCCCGGATTGGCCCGCAGGATGACCACCCGGACCGAATGGTAGACCATCTCATTTAAAGCCTTTATGAGTTCGTGGATGAAATCCCCGCTCAAGGCGTTGCGCTTCTGATCGTTATTGAAGGTGATGGTGCCGATGGTCTCGGATTGGAAATCCGCGGAAACCAGAGCCATGGTTAACCCTCCCTGAATTACCCGGCGGGTGTCATGCGCTCGCCAGGCGCCGCTCCCCGAAAATATTTGCCATGCGTTCCCATAACTGATAGCATTGCCAGCGTTCCGGGTAAACAATTTAATCAGCGAAAGGATTAGACCTTGCCCTTTTGCCCGCATTGCGGCCAGCAGATGCTGGAGACCGCTAGTTTTTGTCCTGCCTGCGGAAAGCCGGCCTCCCGCCCCCCCAGCTTATCCCAATCAACCCTTAGACGCACCACTCCCCCGCTGCCCCTGGGGGAATACCTGAAGAAGGGTTGGGAGCTGTTTAAACGCTACCCCGGAGGGTTTATCGGCTTCGTTCTGGTCTACTTGCTGATTCAAATCGCCTTGAGCATCATCCCCATAGTCGGCAGGGTGGCCATCTTTGTGGTATCGGTACCGCTATTCATGGGGAATTTCATCGTCAGCGCCAAGCTGCTGCAGGGCCGCACCCCGCAATTTGGCGATTTCTTTTTAGGGTTCCGGTTCTTCGTCCCCCTGCTGCTGACGGCACTGGTGGGAGGACTGCTCATTCTTGTTGGACTTCTGCTCCTGATCATTCCCGGTATATATTTAGGGGTGAGCTACCTCTTTGCTAAAATTCTGGTGGTGGATCGCCGCCTCGATTTCTGGCCGGCCCTCGAGTTGAGCCGGCGTTCAGTCCAACCCATCTGGTTCAGCATGTTTGGCTTCGCCCTGCTGCTGGCGCTGGTAAACTTATTAGGCTTCATCGCCTTAGGCGTCGGTTTCCTGGTCACCTTCCCGGTCAGCGGCTGCGCCGTAACCGCCGCCTATGCCGACATCTTCGGCTTGCAATCGGATTATTCCGAGGGTTTCCCGGATAAATTTTCGGCTGCACCGGAAATATCCGCCCCATGACCTCGGCGCCATCTCTCCAAGGGATACTTAGCCAAACCTGTTCCCATTTTTCTTATGCCTGCAGCGCCTGCCTCCGTTAAGACCGTTCCAGAAGCCGCCGATCTCTGGGAAGTGGCGGTGGCCCTACCCATAACCCAGACCCTCACCTATCGACTGCCGCCGGAGCTGGAGGACGCGGGCGTGGGAAGCCTGGTGCAGGCGCCGGTCGGCCGCCGCACGGTGACCGGGTACCTCCTGGCGAAGGCCTTGGAGGCCCCGCCGGTTAAGCTGCGGCGCCTCCAGAAGCTGCTGGACCCCATACCCCGCTTCGGCCCGGACATGGTGCCCCTGTTCCGCTGGCTCGCCGACTATTATCAGTATCCCCTGGGGGAGGCCTTGAGCCGCATCATCCCCGGCGGGGCCCGGCCCTCCGGGGGCCGCCAGGAGACCTGGGTTGTCCTGGCGCCCCAGGCGGCCGCGGGCGCGCCCGCCCCGCGCCTGGGACCCCGGAGCCGGGCGCTGCTGGCCCATTTGCAGGAAACCGGAGAAGCCGTCGCCGTGAGCAGTCTGCAGCCGCACTTTCCAGGATGCCTGCCGGTCCTGCGCCGCCTGGAGGCCAAAGGCCTGGTGGTTCTCTCGCGGCGCTCCGCCTTGCAAGACCCCCTTAAGAGCCACCCCTCGATTCCCGATGATGCCCCCCATCTGCCTCTGGCGCCGGAGCAAGAGCTGGCCCTCACTGCCATTAGCCAGGGGATCGCCTCCTTTTCTTTCTCCCCCTTCCTGTTGCACGGCGTCACCGCCAGCGGCAAGACCGAAGTTTACCTGGCGGCCGCGGCCCAGGCCCTGGCCCAGGACCGACAGGTCCTGGTGCTGCTTCCGGAGATCGCCCTCAGCCACCCGGTGGCCCAGGCCTTTCGGCGCCGCTTCGGGCCTCGAGTCACGCTGCTGCACAGCGGTCTCTCCGAGGCCGCCCGCCTGGACCAGTGGCGCCGCATCATGCTGGGCGAAGTGGACGTGGTGGTGGGGGCTCGCTCCGCGGTCTTCGCCCCCTTGTCCCGCCTGGGCCTGGTGGTGGTTGACGAGGAACAGGACGCCGCCTACAAACAGGAAGGCGGTCTGCTCTACCAGGCCCGGGACGTGGCCCTCTATCGGGCCAAGATGGCGGCCGCGGCCGCGGTGCTGGTCTCCGCCACCCCCCAGATATCTACTTATCACCTGGCCAGGACCGGCAAATATCACTATCTCAACCTGTCCCGCCGGGTCACCCCCCAAGCCTTGCCGGAGATCCATTTAGTCGACTTGCGGACTCAGCGGGGCGGGGGACGGGCCCTGAAGATCATCTCCCGGCCGTTGCTGACTTCCCTGGAAGGGGTCTTATCCCGGGGGGAGCAGGCCCTGCTCTTCTTAAACCGCCGGGGCTATGCCCGGGCCCTTTTTTGCCTGTTTTGCGGCCACGTCTTTCAGTGCCGCCAGTGCAGCGTGGCCATGACCCGCCACCAAGCAGGTGAGAACCGCCTGATCTGCCACTACTGCGGCTTTAGCCAGGAGGTGCCCGAGAGCTGCCCCCAATGCCAGTCCACCGCCATCAAGCAATACGGGGTAGGCACCGAAAAGGTGGAGAGCGAGTTGCTGCGCCTGCTGCCCGGGGCCAGGGTGGCCCGCCTGGACCGGGACACCGCCCCCCATAGCGGCCGGGCCCTCGCCGTCTTGGAGAGCTTTGCCGCCGGAGACCTGGACCTGTTGGTGGGCACTCAAATGATCGCCAAGGGTCACCATTTCCCCGGCGTCAGCCTGGTGGGAGTGGTGGCCGCGGATTTGAGCCTCTTTTTTCCCGAGTACCACGCCGGGGAACACACCTTCCAGCTCCTCTCCCAGGTGGCCGGCCGGGCCGGCCGGGGTGAGACCCCTGGCAAGGTCCTGGTGCAGACCTTTCATCCGGAGCATTACCTGTTCCAAATGGTTCAGAGCCAGGATTGGATCGGTTTCTATGAACGGGAAATCGAGATGCGCCGCCGCCTGGGCTATCCGCCTTTTACCCGTCTGGCCCTGGCCCGGCTTGATGGCCCCGTCGAGGCCGCCGTGGCGCGGGAGGCCCGGCGACTAACAGCGGCCTTGAAGAGGGAAGTGGAGCGGGACGGCGAGCTGCGGTCCCGGGTGCAGGTGCTGGGGCCGGCCCCGGCAGGATTGGCCCGCCTTCAGGGCCGCTACCGCTGGCAGTTGCTCCTGAAAAGCTATGGCCGGCCAGCCCTGGCCACGGCCTTGGGCCACCTGCGCCGCCTCTTCAGCCCTCTTCCCCGCACTCGCCTCAACCTAACGCTCGACATCGACCCCAATAACCTTTATTAAGGGGGACGGCGCGGGCCCGCTCCTAATGCCCTAAACCGGTAGCCGCAGGCTTTAGCCTGCGCACTAGTTGTCAGTTCCCAGTTCCCAGTTCCCAGTTCCCAGACCGGACACCGGTCCCAATAACCTTTATTAAGGGTGGCGCAGGCTTCCAGCCTGTGCTTGAGTCGCCCTGATGCCAAAAACCGGTAGCCGCAGGCTTTAGCCTGCGCCAGCAAGAGATTCCGGCTACCGTTAAATTCCCAGCGGCGGGCACAGCCCGCCCTATGAGCGGCTACCGAAAAGGGTTTTTTCTAGGGCGGCCTGTGGCCGCCGCTTATCCGGCCCCACTCAGGAACCGCGGCCTCGCCTGCGGGCGGGAGTTGCCCCCTGACCCGCCAGACCTCACCCCATTTTCTCTATTTCCTCCAGATGCTCGGCATATAGATCCACGTCCCCGTTCTTGGCGATCTGGCGGTCTTCATAAGGGACCGCCAGCCTCCGGTAAAATTCCTGACTGAGGTTGGTGAAGATGCCGCTCAGGATGGCTATCAGCCAGTAGCGCATCCCCCCATAACGGCGGCGAACTACCTGTAAGGCCAGGCGGGTGCAGGCGTAGTTCAACAGCCCGGCGAAGGCCCCCTCCCCGCCGTTCTCCCGGGCCAGCCCATCGATGCAGACTGCCAGGCCATCGATCAGTCCATCACAGACCTTCCTCTCTGCTGCCGGAATGTAGGGCATGACGACCTCCTCCCCGATTTTTGTTTGGGTCGACCAGGCAGGCCTGGTTACAGTCAATTAGCCCCACCCCTTTAAGGTGCGGCAGCCTTAACGTTTCCTGAATAGTATTGCATTAAATCAATTGAAAACCTAAAGTTCCCAAGGTACTAAGTCCCCCTTTGGAAAAGGGGGATTTAGGCAGTAGTGTCCGGCAAGGTTTTTGCTATGAAACGGGTACAAGAAACTTGCATGAAAATAGCTACCCTTCACAATCTATTATCTTATGGAAATTTCAAACTTTTTCCCCCTCCCCTCACAGGGGAGAGGGAGTTTTGTCGCCTCCGGGCTGCCCCGTCTTCTCTGGCTTAGGTTTGCGCTCCGTTTTTCATTTTTCATTCGCCAGTCCCTTATGCAAAATCTCTGCCGGACACCACTGGGATTTAGGGGGATTTCAGGGACTTATTTTAAATCCCCCCTGCCCCCTTTTTCAAAGGGGGTTTAAA
>JBAVAG010000074.1:0-15239 GCA_049585595.1 Desulfobaccales bacterium | reverse complement strand
CATAACAAACGCGCCCTCAACACCTTTGAGCGCCGCCGCTATGGCTGTCGCATCGTTCCAGTCTCCATCCACCAACTCCACGCCTTGGTCTGCCCACTTCGCCGCTTTCTCGCGATTGCGCACAAGTGCTCGCACCTGTTTGCCTTGCTTCAGCAGATGCCGCGCGGTGGCGCCCCCAACTTTTCCAGTAATGCCCATGACTAAATACATGCTCGTTTCTCCTTGTTGTTTTTACAGTTTTTACAGCGATACGGTACAGTATCTATGCTACGCTAGTAGTATCGTACTGAATGAAGAGTTGCAAGAGAAAATCAATTCGGAAAACGCCGTGCTGACCCAAATCTATGCGGCGCTGATCGTCTATCTCCTGCTTTGTTATCTCAAATTCATGTGCAACTTGAACCTTACTTTGCAAAATTGTATCAGGATATTACAACTCAATCTTTTCAGAACTTGCACCTGGCAGTAACTCTTCCAACTACCGGAGACAATAACTGCTAATATGTGTAATTCTAAACAGTTAACCTTAGCCCTGGCTTAACCGGACAGAAATGATTCTAGATCTTCGCCCGGGGCCGGGTGGCCCAATGCACCAGTTGTTAATCAAGCCCCCAGCTCCTTGAGGGCCTGGCGATATTCCTCTTCGTTGGGGACCAAACCGTGGTATTTGGCCTGGTCTTCGAAAATGGAGACCCCTTTGCCCTTGACGGTGTGGGCGATGATGACCTTGGGCCGGCCGCGGTTGGCCCGGCAGCTCTTCAGGGCCGCCAGCAGCCCGGGAAAGTCGTGGCCGTTGGCCTCGAGGGTTTGCCAGCCAAAGGCCTGCCATTTCCGAGCCAAAGGTTCCAGGTTCATGACCTCCGCGGTGCGGCCGTCGATCTGCAAGCGGTTGCGGTCCACGATGGCCGTAAGGTTATCCAGGCGGTAGTGGGCGGCGCTCATGGCCGCTTCCCAGATCTGCCCCTCCTGGATTTCGCCGTCCCCCAGCAGGACGAAGATGCGGCTGGGGAGCCGGTTTAGACGGGTAGCCAGGGCCAGGCCGTTGGCGATGGAGAGCCCTTGTCCCAGGGAGCCGGTGGGAATTTCCACTCCCGGGGTGCAGCCGGAGTCGGGGTGTCCCTGGAGGATGCTGCCGAACTGGCGCAGGCTGGCCAGTTCCTCCCGGGGAAAATAGCCCAGGCGGGCCAGGACAGCGTAGAGGGCCGGGGCCCCGTGTCCCTTGGAGAGGATGAAGCGGTCCCGCTGCGGCCAGCAAGGGTCGCCCGGCCTGGCGCGCATTTCGGCAAAAAATAGGGTGACCAGGATATCGATGGCCGACAGGGACCCCCCCAGGTGCCCGGAACCGGCGCGAAAAAGCATCTCGATGACGTCCAGCCGCACCTGCCGGGCGATTTCCTGGAGACGGCCGGGGTCGGGGGCGGCTGGGGGCGTTGCGGTTTTTGCTTTATCCATTACCCTTGGCTTATAGTGGGATGAAGAGTGTCGTAGCGCATCAACCATTTGCTATTTCTGGATTATTTGCATCCATATAAGATAAATTAGTGGCACAGGTTTTCAACCTGTGCATTAATTATCATTTTCAAAAAGCCAGGGGTATTCTTCTGGAATAATGGCCAGACCTGACTTCATGGGATTGTGTCTGATATGCTTCCATTTTTCTAAAAATTCTCCTTCATCCCGAACAATTCGGTCAAAACGCTCATCTTGCCATAGGGCGCCTTGCACCCCCCTTCCCTGATTAATCTTTAGGGCGCTGAAGCGCTTGATGCTGTGGAGAATCTCGGCCAGCCCGAATGTACCTTGTGTGAGCTAATTAAGGGGTTGAGCCAGGGCATGGACATGGTCAGGCATGACCACAGCCGCATATGGGTGCCATTTTATTGTGCGCCAGTGCCGGATGGCATTAAGGGTGACGGTGCGCTCTTCTGGACCCAAGGTCTTGCCCTTCACCCAGCGCCAGGTAATAAAATAGACGCTTCCAGGTATTTGCCAATGGGGTAGGTTTCTCTGGGTACACTCAAATGCCTGCACAGGTTGGAAACCTGTGCCACCCAGTTTTTTGAGCTTGCCTTGGTTCAATTGCCTGAACCCTTCTAAGGCAGGAAGCCTACTCCAATCCGCAGTAAATAAAACATAAGGCAAGCGTTTTGGCAAAATTATTTCGCCTCGCGGCGCAAATTATGGTGGCGCAGGGCCGCGGAGCCGGAGCGCCGTGGCGCCGGCAGCTCCCCCTGATCTTGGCGAGGTGCAATTTATCTTTTCATCCCGGCCTTGGCCGGGTTATAAAATAAAATCGTGGCAAAGGCCTTTCCGGCCCTGAGAGCCGGGGGAATTTCTGGTTTTTTTGCGGAGGTTGGACCATGGCCCTGACCCGGGAGGAAGTGCTGCACGTGGCTGAACTGGCCCGCCTCAGTCTCAGCCCCGAAGAGATCGAGCTGTTCACCGTGCAGCTAAACGAGATACTGAAATACGTGGAGAAGTTGCAGGAACTGGACACCAGCGGAGTGGCGCCCTTGGCCCACGTGATTCCCTTAAGCAACGTCTTCCGGGAAGACCAGATGCGGGAATGCCTGCCGCTTAATGAGGCCCTGCAAAATGGACCGGCCCAGGAAGACGGCTATTTCCTGGTGCCCCGGATTATTTAACTGTGAGTTTCGGGTTTTGAGTTGGAGGGTACGCACCTCGCCCCTATTCTTGTGTCCCACGGAAACATTGCCTAAATGCTTTGCCTTTTTCCCTCCCCCTTGAGGGGGCGACACCGGGTGGGGGTGGTAATTTATCGGCCATTTACCATATGTTGCCACCCTCCCCCCAACCCCCTCCCCTCAAGGGAGGGGGGGTTATCTCAAATCTTTTGCTAAGATAATTGCAGGACATAATACTACTGATATTGCCTCGCCTTTCACAGAAAACAGAAAACAGAAAACAGAAAACAGGAAACAGCCCTAAATGACCGAACCCTGGCACAGCATGAGTATCAGCCGGTTGGCGCCGCTGTTGGCCCGGAGGGAAGTCTCCCCGGTGGAGGTGACGGCCCAGCTGTTGCAGCGCATCCAGGAGCGGGATGGGGAGTTGCGCGCCTATCTGCTGGTGGATGAGGCCGGGGCTATGGCCCAGGCCCGGGAGGCCGAGGCCCGCCTGGGGCGGGGGGAGGGCACGCCCCTTACCGGCATTCCCCTGTCCCTGAAGGACGTCATGCTCACGCGGGGGCTGCGCACCACCTGCGCCTCCAAAATCCTGGGGAATTTTGTGCCCACCTATGACGCCACGGTGGTGGCCCGACTTAGGGCTCAAGGCGCGATATTTTTGGGCAAAGCCAACATGGATGAGTTCGCCATGGGCTCCTCCACCGAAAACTCGGCCTTTGGCCCCACCTTGAACCCCTGGAACCCCGAATACGTTCCCGGGGGTTCCTCCGGGGGCTCCGCGGCGGCGGTGGCCGCGGACCTGTGCCTGGCGTCGCTGGGCTCCGACACCGGCGGCTCCATCCGGCAGCCTGCCTGCCACTGCGGGGTGGTGGGTCTGAAACCCACCTACGGTCGGGTCTCGCGCTACGGTCTGGTGGCCTACGCCTCCTCCCTGGACCAGATCGGCCCCATTACCAAAGAGGTGAGGGATGCAGCCTTGCTTATGGCCGCCATTGCCGGCCACGATCTTAAAGACTCCACTTCGGTGCCCCAGACGGTGCCGGATTATGCCGCGGCCCTGGGTGGGGATCTTAAGGGGCTGAAGATCGGGGTGCCCCGGGAATATTTTGGTCACGGCCTGGACCCGGAGGTGGAAGCGGCCATCAGGTCCGCCCTTAAAACCATGGGCAGCCTGGGGGCGGAAATACTGGAGGTGAGCCTCCCCCATACCGAATACGCCGTGGCCACCTATTACCTGGTGGCGGTGGCGGAGGCCTCCTCCAACCTGGCCCGCTATGACGGGGTGAAGTACGGGTTCCGGGCCGAAGGGCGCAACCTCATGGAAACCTACCTCAAGACCCGCACCCAAGGGTTTGGGGCCGAGGTGCGCCGGCGCATCATTCTGGGCGCCTACACGCTGTCCGCCGGCTACTATGACGCTTATTACCGGAAGGGCACCCAGGCGCGGGCCCTGATCCGGGGCGATTTTGACTCGGCCTTCCGGGAGTGCGCCCTGATCGCCTGTCCGGTGTCGCCCACCCCCGCGTTTCGCCTGGGGGAGAAGCTGGCCGATCCCCTGACCATGTACCTGTCGGACATCTTCACCATCTCCGCCAACCTGGCCGGTATCCCCGGGATCTCGGTGCCGTGCGGCGTAAGCTCCCGGGGGCTGCCCATCGGCCTGCAACTCCTGGGGCCGCCCTTCGCGGAGTCCGAAATATTCAGGGCAGCCTATGCCTTTGAGCAGGCTACCGACTTTCATAGCCGGAAGCCGCCGTTTTAGCGGGGAGACGGGCTGGCAGGGCGACTTAGTTCAAAGTTCAAGGTTGAGACCCCTGCGAATACCAACGCTGTCATCCTGAGCGAAGCGAAGGATCCTGCTTTCTAGGGCGGCCTGTGGCCGCCAAATTGCGGCGGGCATAGCCCGCCCTATTAATTAAAGAATACCCAGAAAACAGAGAACAGAGAACAGTTTCTGGTAAGCCCTTGGCTAACGTAAATCATGAAAATGTAGCGCCGCCGCCACCGGCGGCGCGGGACCCGGCCGCCAGAGGGTGGGTATCCCACCTGCTGAAGGAATTTTTCCGGACAGAAAACAGAAAACAGAAAACAGAAAACCACCCCTACCAGAGGCCCGCAGCACTGAGCCTCTCTTTGAAGTCCCGGGGCGAGACGAAGATCCAGGCGGTCAGCCCCTGAGTCCGGGCCGCGGCCACAAACTCCTCCTTGTCATCGATATACAAGATCCGAGCTGGCGGCAGCCCGGCCTCCCGGACCAGGGTCTGAAAAATCGCCGCCTCGGGCTTGCGGCTGCCCACCCGGTAGGAGAGGATCAGGGCCCGGAAATGCTCGAACAGCGAGGCAAAGCGCTTCTTGACGTAACGGAAGTGCAGGGGATTGGTGTTGGAGAGCATATATAAGGGGTAGCGCCGCGCCAGGCTGGCCGCCACCTCCTGCATCTCTTCCCAAGGATCGAACATATCGTTCCAGAGGTCCTGGAAGCGGGAAAAGGGCAAGTCCAGGCGGAAGCGGGCCTGGAGGCGCCGGTGGAATTCCCGGGAGGAGAGGCGGCCGCAGTCGTAGCCGGACTCCAGGCCGCTCCGAAACACCGCGGTGTAAACCTCCTGGGGCGGCCAGCCCACCAGTTCGGCCAGGCCCCGGCAAAAACGCATATGGTCTACTTTGATCAGGACATTGCCCAGGTCGAAGGCGAGGGCGGCGATAGGCTGAGAGTTGGAGGTCATAGCCAAGAAATTAATAGCCTAAAAACCCCAAAAAGACCATAATCTTCAAGAGGGGATTCAGGAGGCGTTGATTGAGGCGGCGGGTCTGGCCCTCCCTCTGATCAGGTAGAGAGAGGGGATTTTTTAGGGCAGCCGGCGGCCGCCGCTTATTTAAATTTATATGATCTCTAAGAAAACCAAATGCCCGACCTGCCGCGCCATTTAGCTTTACAGGGAGGATTATCCCGGTGCTGAGCCGCCGCCTGGTAGCGCAGGACCTGGCCTGGGCCGGCGTTATCCTGCTTTTGGCCGCGGTTGTCGGGATCGGGCAGCAATGGCAACTGGTGCGCCTCTCCTTGAACGGCGCCCTGGCCTCCCACCTGGAAGAACAGCGGCAGCAACGCCGCCAGGTGGAATTTCAGGGGGTGAAGACCCTGAACCTGGCCCAGGCTTATGCAATCTTCCAGGGGGGGCAGGCGCTGTTCGTGGATGCTCGGGATCCCGATGAATACGCCGAACTGCACGTTGCCGGGGCCGTCAATCTTACCCCGGATCTCCTGAAGCGTCAGGGGAACCCCGCCTTGCAGGGCATCGCCCGGGACCGCCAGATCGTGGTTTACTGCGGGCTGGCCAGCTGCGATAGGGCGCTGATGGTGGCGGAGAAGCTGCAATCCCTGAAGTTCACCAAGGTGAGCGCCTGCATGGCTGGATTCCGGGCCTGGGATGAAGCCGGTTATCCGGCAGAAACCAATAAATGAACGGGGTCTCTTCCTTAATTCGGTAGTCTGGGCCCTCTGGCCTGTGGGAACAGAACTCTCAAACTCGCACACAGGCGGGACGCCTAGGCTACCTGGAATTGATAGCCTAGGCCTCTGGCCTGTGTAGTCATTCATTAATGGAAGCTCGTTGCGAAACATGATTTACCTGGCCTGGTGAACCTTATTATCAAGGAAGGTTAACTTTAGATTGCGTCCGGAATCCCAAGCTCTCTTGAGGCGCCTCCTGGAGATCATCCTGGGAGTGCTCTTTGTTTATGCCGGCTGTTTGAAGCTGTTCCACGCCGACGAATTTGCGGAAGCGGTGCTGGCTTACCGGCTCCTGCCGCCAGGCCTGGTGGGGCTTACGGCCGCGGTGCTCCCCGTGCTGGAGTCGGCTGCGGGCATTTTGCTGGTCCTGGGGCTCAAAAGGCGCAGTTGTTTGATGTTGCTGGGGTTGCTCGCCGGGATCTTTTTATTGATCATGCTCATTACCCTGGCCCGAGGGTTAGAGATCGATTGTGGCTGCGGTCTCTTTTTTAGCCGGCAGGTGGGTCTGGGGCCAATCCTGGAAGACGGCCTCATATTGGTCTGGGCCGCGGGCTTGTACTATTGGGAATTAATGGTGGCCGCAAGCGGACCAGCGTCGGCGGCGGCTTCCCGCCCCGGTTCTTGATCATAACCGCGATAGGTTAACACTCGAATCTCGGGGCGGACACCTGGGTCCGCCCCTACAACGCGAAACTGGGCGACCCAGCGGGTCGCCCCTATATCTCGAAACCGGGCGACCCAGTCACAGGCTGGAAGCCTGTGCCACCGCCGCCCCTATAACTTGAATCTCAGGGCGGACACCTGGGTCCGCCCCTACGGCTCGAAACTCAAAACTGGGCGACCCAGCCGGTCGCCCCTATTGGAAACTCGTTATGGCCAGATTCTTCAATTTTTACGATCCCCTGGAAAAACGCTATGTTTTCAATAGCTTCCTGGTGATCGTGGCCGTGGTTGAGGTCCTCATCCTGGTCTTTACGGTCATCTGGAAGATCGACTTTCAGGGGATCTTTGCGGACCAGGCCAGGACCCCGGTGGCCTTCCCCTGGAAGCCCTATCTCCTGGCCAGTTTCGCGGCGCCCATCGCCTTGCTCTTCCTGTTCGGCCTCATCATCCAGGGCTTCGAGATTCTTTGCCAACCCCCGGGAGGGATCCCGCCAGGCCCCATTGGCTTAGGGGGGAGGCGCCGGCCGCTCTGGCACTTATTGGGATTGCTGGCCTTCATGGTCTGCCTGGGTTCGCTCGGCTTCCTGGGCGGGGGCAAGGCGGCTGTCGCCCTGATCGCCGGTGGCATCAAGGCCATGGGATTGGGTGGCTCCTATCTGCTCATCGCCTTGGTGGCCGTGGCCCTGCTCTATCTGCCCCTGAGATTGGTGCTGCGCTATCGTCTGGAGAAAAAGGCCATGGAATACCAGTATCTCCTGTATCTGGCGCAGCGCCACGGGGTCATAGTCATAGACCCCAAGGATCATCCCGAATTGGCAACCGGGCTGGACGAGGGAAAAAATCTGACGGTTCCGGCCCCGAGCGCCAAATTACCATCCCCTGATTCTCCCCAGGCCCCCGAGTTGCCCTAAAAATTAAATAGATTAAAACTTGTGAAAAATTTCCTTTACTTCGAGTGCCAATTTGGGGTATGAATTGACATCCGGCCCCTGGAAAGGGGAGGGTAGGGGACGGGGAAAGTTTCCCTCAGTCGGTGGAATTACCTTAAATCATTAAGGAAATTATTACTTATCAGGAGGATGGCAGACAGATGGATATTATGACTTTTGCCTTGATCTGCGGTGCGGTGGGCGTAGTCTATGGCTTGATCACCACCACCTGGGTCCTGAAACAGGATCCGGGGAGCCCCCGGATGCAGGAGATTTCTGTGGCGGTGCGGGAAGGGGCCAGTGCCTTCCTGAACCGGGAGTATAAGACTGTGGCCATGGTGGGCGTGGTGCTGTTCGTCCTGCTCTTCGCCCTGGGCAAATACACCGCTATCGGTTTTGTCATCGGCGCCGTGGGTTCGGGTCTGTGCGGATACATTGGCATGTACGTGGCCGTGCGCGCCAACGTGCGCACCACCCAGGGAGCCTATACCAGCATGGCCCACGCCCTGAAAATCGCTTTTCGGGGCGGCTCGGTCACCGGCCTGCTGGTTGTGGGCCTGGCCCTGTTGAGCGTGGCCGGCTACTTCAAGTTTTTGATGACCATTGCCCCGGAGCAGGCCATGCGCGCCCTGATCGGTCTCGGTTTCGGCTGCTCCCTGGTATCGGTCTTCGCCCGGCTGGGCGGCGGCATCTACACCAAGGCCGCGGACGTGGGCGCTGACCTGGTGGGCAAGGTGGAAGCCGGCATCCCGGAGGACGACCCCCGGAACCCGGCAGTCATCGCCGACAACGTGGGCGACAACGTGGGTGACTGCGCCGGCATGGCCGCCGACCTGTATGAAACCTACGTGGTCACCTTGGTGGCCGCCATGCTGCTGGCCCATACCATTTACGGCGCCGGGTCGCCGGCCATCCTCTTCCCCATGGTCATCGGCGGCGTCTCCATCATCGCCTCGGTGATCGGCACTTATTTCGTCAGGTTGGGGAAATCCGCGTACATCATGGGCGCCCTGTACAAGGGCCTGATCGTCTCCGGGGTGCTGGCCGCCGTCGCCTTCTATCCCCTGGCCAACAAATTCATGGCAGGCGTGGCCGCCAAGGCCGTGGCGGGAGTCGCGGGTCATGTGATCCCGCCCTTTAACGTCTTCCTGCTGGCGGTCATCGGCGTGGTCCTCACCGGCCTGATCGTGGCCATCACCGAATACTTCACCTCCAAGAGCTTTGCCCCGGTGAAGTCCATCGCCCTGGCCTCAACCACCGGGCATGGCACCAATATCATCCAGGGCCTGGCGATTTCCATGAAGTCCACGGCAGCGCCGGTGCTGGTGATCGTGGGCGCCATCCTGGCGGCCTATCACCTGGGCGGCGGCGCGGCCAGCCCAGGCACCGGCCTCTACGCCATCGCCCTCACCGCGGTGGCCTTGCTCTCCATGACCGGCATGGTGGTGGCCATCGACAACTACGGGCCCATCACCGACAACGCCGGCGGCATTGCCGAAATGGCCGAACTGCCCGACGAAATCCGCAATATCACCGATCCTCTGGACGCGGTGGGCAACACCACCAAGGCGGTGACCAAGGGATACGCCATCGGTTCCGCGGCTCTGGCCGCCCTGGTGCTCTTCGCCGAGTACTCCCGGTCCTTCCCGGGGGTTATGTCCTTTCAGCTTTCCGATCCCAAGGTGCTGGCCGGCCTGTTCATCGGCGGCCTGCTGCCCTTTATCTTCGCCGCTCTCTGCATGCAGGCGGTGGGTAAGGCCGCGGGCGGCGTGGTGGAGGAAGTGCGGCGGCAGTTCCGGGAAATCCCCGGCATCATGGAAGGCACCGCCAAACCCCAATACGGCACCTGCGTAGATATCGTCACCAAGGGCGCCCTGCGCCAGATGATGGTCCCGGCCCTGATCCCGGTGCTGGCTCCGATCATTGTGGGCTTTTGTCCCGGTTTGGGTCCAGTGGCCCTGGGCGGCATGCTCATCGGCTCCATTGTCACCGGCCTGTTCGTGGCTATCTCCATGACCTCCGGCGGCGGCGCCTGGGATAACGCCAAGAAGGCCATCGAAGACGGCCTATACGGCGGCAAGGGCTCCGACGCCCATAAAGCCGCGGTCACCGGCGACACCGTGGGCGATCCTTACAAAGACACCGCCGGCCCGGCCATCAACCCGATGATCAAGGTGGTCAACATCGTGGCCCTGCTCATCGTGCCTTTGCTGGCCAAGTAAACCGTTAAACTGTTGCTGATCGTAAGCCGGCCCCCAAGCGGGGCCGGCTTTTTTTATGGTAAATCCGCTTCGGCAACTGAAGGAAATTTATGGTAATATAAAATTTTGAGACAGGAGGGAAAGTCTATGGGTCTTTAGCAAATTTTGCAAGAAAAGCGGCAGGAAATCTTAGTAATCGCCGCCAAGCACGGCGCCTATAACATCCGCATCTTCGGCTCCGTGGCGAGAGGCGAGGCGGATGGACAAAGCGATGTGGATATTTTGGTGGAACTGGAGGAGGGGAGAAGTCTCTTCGACCTTGGGGGGCTGTCGATGGATTTGGAAAATCTCTTAGAGCGTAAAGTCGATGTCGTGACGGCCAGGGGATTAAGGAAGAGAATCAGTGAGCGCGTCCTTCGAGAAGCGGTGCCTCTATGAGAGATGACCGTGAGAGAGGGATATAAATTGAACGCCTGGAAGAACCAGTTATTCTTCGGGGACAACCTGGAGATTCTCCGGGGCAACCACATCCCGGTGGGTTCGGTTGACCTGATTTACCTGGACCCGCCCTTCAACTCCAACGCCACCTACAACATCCTCTTCGCCGAAAAGAGCGGCGAGAAGTCCGCGGCCCAGATCACCGCCTTCGAGGACACCTGGCACTGGGGGGAGGAAGCGGCGGCGGCCTACGACGACGTGGTGCGGGGTGACCGGCCGCGGCTGGCGGAGCTGCTCCGCGCATTGCACGATTTCCTGGGCCAGAACGACATGATGGCCTACCTGAGCATGATGGCGGCGCGCCTCACGGAACTGCACCGGGTCTTGAAGCCCACCGGGAGCTTGTATCTGCATTGTGATCCGACAGCGAGTCATTATATCAAGCTCCTTTTAGATGCAATTTTTAAGCCCATAAATTTTCGAAATGAAATTGTTTGGAAACGTACAAGCGCTCATAGTAGCGCAAAGAGGTATGGGCCAGTTCATGATATTGTTTTCTTTTATACGAAAACTGACTCTTTCTTATGGAATCCTATATATACTGAACACGCTGATAAATATCTTAAATCTCATTATTCACAAGCAGATTCCGATGGGAGAATATGGACAGCAAGCGACCTTACTGCCATGGGAATTAGGCATGGTTCATCGGGGGAGCCTTGGCGGGGATTTGATGTAGCCGCCAAAGGCAACCATTGGAAGTTCACTATTGCAAATTTAGAGAGTTTAGATGCGGAAGGTAGGATATATTGGCCGCCAAAAGGTGGCTGGCCTAGATATAAGCGCTATTTAGACGAAGTAAAAGGTGTTCCTCTTCAAGACCTATGGGATGATATTCCACCAATAAATGCGGTTGCCAAAGAGCGCCTGGGCTACCCTACCCAGAAACCCGAGGCCCTGTTGGAGCGCATTATTCAAGCCTCCAGCAATGAAGGCGATCTCGTCCTGGACCCCTTCTGCGGCTGCGGCACCACCATCACCGTGGCCGAGCACCTGAAGCGCCGCTGGATCGGCATCGACATCACCCGCCTGGCCATTGCCCTTATCAAAAAACGCCTGCACGATACTCACGATAAAGACCTGGCTCCTTATGAAGTCATCGGAGAACCGGTAAATACCCAAGAAGCGGAAGCCTTAGCCTTAGAAAAAGGCGGGAGACACCAGTTCGAATGGTGGGCAATAAGTATGGTGGATGCTCACCCAGCCCAGGATAAGAAAAAGGGGGCCGATCGGGGTGTGGATGGCGTCCTCTATTTCCAAGAGAAGGCCGATGGGCCGTATTATAAAATCATTGTGCAAGTAAAGAGTGGCCAGTTCAACGCCGGGACGGTCAGGGAACTGGAAGGGACGCGCAAACAGGAAAAGGCGGAGATCGCCGTATTGCTCACCCTGAAGCCGCCCACCAAACCCATGAAAGAGGCGGTGCTTGTGGACTACTACGTTTCGGCGCTGTTCCCGGACCGGCGCTTTCCACGGATGCAAATTCTCACCATCGCCGAATTGTTCGCCGGCCGGCAACCGGAATATCCCAACTGGGTGCCGCGCAAGACCTTCAAAAAGGCGGTTCGCCGGTTCAAGGGACCTACTCCGCAAGAGCAAGAGAAATCTTATCCGAAATTGCCGAATGCGGATTGACCGGAAATGACGGATAAACGTCGCAAATCTAAAGATGAAAAGATAAATTTTCTTTCTTCTGAATGGCCCCTGCTTCTGGGGCTGATCCTCATGGGGCTGGTGCTGTTTGGCTACCGGCTGGGGGTCCCGGGGCTGATGGATCCGGACGAGGGCCGCTACGCTGAAATTGCCCGGGAGATCCTCACGCTCCGGGATTGGCTCATACCCCACCTGAACCTGTTCCCCTACCTGGAAAAGCCGCCCCTGGTCTACTGGCTCACCGCGACCAGCTTCAAGGTTTTAGGTCAGACCGAGCTGGCAGCCCGGTTGCCGTCGGCCGCCGCCGCCCTGGGGGGGGTGTTGCTGGCCTACGCATTGGCCCGGACCCTGTGGGGGACGGGACCGGCCTTTATGAGCGCCACGGTCCTGGCTACCTGCTCCGGTTCCGTGGTCCTGGGAAGGCTCCTCACCCTGGATATGACCTTTGCCTTTTTGCTCAATCTGGCCATCGGCCTGGGTTACCTGGCGATGCGCCGGGGGGAGTCCCGGCTGTGGCCCTGGGCTTACGGGGCCCTGGGTCTGGCGGTGCTCAGCAAGGGGCCGGTGGCCCTGCTGCTGGCCGGCCTCATCTGGGGGCTCTGGATATTATTGAATTCACCTCCACCCCAACCCTCCCCCCTCAAGGGGGAGGGGGTAAAAGGAAGAGCCCTTCTAAAACTTCGATTGTTATTCGCGTTGCTATTCAGGCCCTTAAGCTGGCTCCTGCTGGCGATACTCGCCCTGCCGTGGTTCGTGTACGTGCAATGGCGCTATCCGGTATTTTTTCACTATTTCATCATAGAGCAGCATTTCGGCCGCTTCCTGACCCCGGCCATCCACCCGGAACCCGTTTATTATTACGGGCCGGTGTTGCTGGCCCTGCTCCTGCCGTGGAGTTTCCTCCTGCCCTGGGCCTGGCTCCGCCGCCCCCGGGACCCGGACCAGGTCTTTCTGATGATTTGGGCGGGGGTGGTGGTGGCCTTCTTTTCCCTCTCCCGGGGGAAGCTGGCCCCCTACATTCTACCGGCCCTGCTGCCCGTGGCCCTGCTCCTGGGGCGGACTCTGGCGGATCTGGCCGGGAGAGGCCAAGGGTGGCGGCAAGGTCCGGGTTTCAGCATCAGCCTGTGGGCCTGGGCCGGCGCCGGGGCGATCCTGTTTATCCTGCTTTACTTTTCGAATCCTTTCCAGGTCTGGTCGCGCCTCAACCTGGCGCGGCCCTATTTGTTGGTGGTGGCCGCGGTGTTCACTTTGACCCCGGTTTTAGCCCTGCTGGATCGGAGGCGGGTCCTCCTCTTATTGGGCGCCGGGGCCCTGATTTTTAGCATCCTGATGCCGGTGGGGATGGAGCGCTTGAGCCGGGAGCGTTCGCCCCGGGAGATGGGACGTCTGCTAAAATCCCTTTGGCAGCCGCACGCCGCCCTGGTGGGAGTGTACCTCTATTCCCAGGGACTCTCCTTCTACAGCGGCCAGGTCTTTCATCTCGTGGAGTTCCGGACTGAGCTCGATTTGGGCCGCAAGTTGGCTCCGGAGCAAGAGCGCACCCTCTGCCTGGCCGGGGTCGGCGACCTGGTGAAATTTGTCCAAAACCGCCCTTTGGTCTTTTTATATGTGAAGGAGCGGTTGCTGGAAGGCCTGGAAACCCGGCTGCCGGGGAAGCTCCGGGTTCTGAGCCGTCAAGGGGATTGCCTTTTGCTCGCCTATGAGGGAAAATAGAGGGCGGCGAGCTGTGGGGGCGACTGCGACGAGGGCATCCAGCCTCTGATCGGGTCGCCCGGTGAACAGCAAGCAGTGATCGCCTGACCGAGCCAGCAAGGCGCAGACTGAACCAGCCGGCGCCTCTATAATAATGAGCACCCCGGATTAGCCGCCACCCCATGCCTGCAATCATCTACCGCTATCTCCTCCTGGAAATCCTGCCGCCTTTTGGGGTTGGCCTGCTGGGTTTCACTGCCATCGTCTTTCTGGGTCGCTTGATGAAGATTACCCAGATGATCGTGGTGAAAGGAGTGGGCCTGGTGGAAGTCTTGCAGACCTGCCTCTACCTGCTCCCCTACCTGCTGGTCTTCACCCTGCCGATGGCGGCCACGGTGGGGATATTGCTGGCGCTGACGCGCCTCAGCGTGGATCGGGAAGTAATGGCCTTGAAGACCGCTGGGATGAGTTTCATGCAACTGTTGCCGCCCATCCTGGGCTTTTCCCTGGCGGCGGCGGGCGTCACCCTGATACTTACGGTCTTCGGCAGCCCCTGGGGCCAGCAGGCCACCCGCGACCTCCTGGCTAACGTGGCCAAAAAGCGGGCCGACCTCGGTCTCCAGGAACAGGTGTTCAATACGGATTTTCAAGGGCTGATGCTGTTCGCCAACCAGGTCTCCTCCCGTGGGGGGGGGCTGAAAGGCATCTTTGTTTACGACTTTCGGGACCAGGAAAATCCCAGCACGGTTTATGCCCAATCGGGACAGTTGAGCTACGATGAGGCCCAGGAAAGCATGATGATGGAGCTCAAGGACGGGTATGTGTTCCGCTGGGGAGAGGAGGAAAAGGCCCTGAGCAGCTGGCAGGTGGTCGATTTCAAGACCTATGAGGTGCCGTTGCAGATCTTCAGTTTTGGTTTAAAAGGAGGCGGCCGCTCTGAGTCCGAGATGTCTTTGGGGGAACTGGTTTCCAGGCTCCGCCACGAGCCGGCGGGCTCGGACCTTTATAACCGCGCGATGGTGGAGCTGAACCAGCGTTTCGCCATGCCGGTGGGGGCCCTGATCCTCTGCCTGATCGCTATGCCCCTGGGGTTGAGCCATCGGCAGCAGGGCCGGACCTGGGGGTTGGTTGTGGGACTGGCCTTATTCTTGGTGTACTACATCATCTTTACCGCCTCCTGGCGCCTGGCGGTCGGTTTTGAGATCAACCCCGCCCTGGCCCCCTGGATCTCTGATTTCCTGTTTATCTGGGTGGCGCTTTTTCTTTGGTACCGCAGCGTCAAAGAGCTGCCCCTGTTGCCAGGCGTCTTTAAATGGCCCGGGTTTTTAAAGACATGAGAGGTCAGTATTGTCCGGCAGCAATTCCCCGGTTACCGTTAGACCTTGATCATCTGTGCTCTGCCGATCCCAGACTTTTCCGGGACCCGATTGGCCGCGATTATAACTTC
>JBAVAG010000073.1:0-35198 GCA_049585595.1 Desulfobaccales bacterium | reverse complement strand
TTGGTTGTTTGTTCAGCTCTTGTACCAGCGAGTCCACATTAGGATAAAGATTAAAACCCGGCCGGGTGGTCAGACTAGTGCTCAGAAGCACGGTCCGAAAATGGCCTTTCGCCTCACAAATGCCCAGGGTAATGTTTCTCCTTCTCAAATAATGGTACAGCTCTTCAAGGATCTCGGCGGCGTTTATATCTATGTCGACAATAGCCTCGGCATTAATGAGGAAGAAGTTGACCGGCGGGTTAGCCGCCTCGACGATATTCTGAACCCGGTTGAAAAAATAGGAGGCATTAAAAAAGAAGAGCGGCCCGGCAAAGCGGTAGACCAATAGACCTGCCCCCGGGACCTTTGGCCGCAAGATGGTCTCGTGGGGCCGGGACAGCCGGTGCATCACCAGAATGATGGCGAAGGCTACCGCCACCAAGATTCCAATCATAAGACCTGCGATGAGAACTGCAAAAGTGGTAATGATACTGATATAGGCAGAAGCCGGTCGGGTCCGCCATATCCTGAAAACTTCTTTCGGGTCGAGAATTCTGACCCCCGCCGCCACAATAATCGCCGACAAGGCCACGACCGGGACGTTTCTAAGTATGGAGGTAAAGTGGAGCAAAAACACGGCCAGCAGGCCGGTGGCTACGAGTCCGGCAAACTGGCTGCGGCCCCCGTACATCATATTGACCGCGGTTCTTGAGTGGCTGGCGCCCACCGCAAACCCCTGAAAGAGACCATTCCCCACATTGGCCAGTCCCAAGGCGATCAATTCTTGATTATGATCCAACTGATAGCCGCCGCGCACGGAGAAGGCCCGGCCGGTAATGGTGGTGTCCACGAAGGAGACCAGGGCCACCCCCATGGCGATGGGGAAAAGTTTGACGATATCTTCGAAACTAACCGGTGGCAACCCGGGGTGCGGCAGTCCGGCGGGGACCCAACCGACCAACTGGACCCCTTGGGTCCCCAAGTTCCACCAGATCACGGCACCCGTGGCCAGACCGGCCACAACGACGGCATCAGGGATAAACCTGAAGAAAAAGTGACACAACAGCAACCCCAAGAGGCAGGAACCCCCCATAATCAGGGTGAGATGATGGGCTCGATGCATATTGGCATAAAACTCCAATACGCGGGGCAAAAAATCGGTTTGGCTAAGTTTAATCCCGGTTATATTTCCCGCCATCGCCATGATGATGATCAGAGCCATGCCATTAAGAAAACCGACGACCACTGATTTGGGGATAAAGTCGGCAATGAGTCCGACGTGAGTCAGCCCTGCAAGCACCTGGATACCTCCAACCAGGAGGGCTTCTATCATGACCAGAGTCGCAAAGCGGGCCGGATCCGCCCCCGCAGCCACCGAGGCCATGGAAGAAAAGACAATAATCGCCACCGCGGGCTCTGCGGCAATGATCAGGTGCCGAGAGGTGCCGAAGAAGGCATAAATGACCATGCCCAACAGGGAGGCGTAAAGGCCGTTGATGGGCTGGACACCGGCCAACTGGCCGTAGGCCAGGGCCGCGGGGATGGTCACCGCGAAAATGACCAGACCGGCGATTAGATCGCGCCGCAACCAGGCCAGCTTATAGGTACGGAGAAGATCCAGCCTCAGTATTGCAGTTGTCGGCTCCGCCGGAGCCGGGAGGGTTTCGAGCTCTTTATCCCGCTTTTCTCTTTCCATTGTTTCTATCTGAGATTATGCGGCGGTTTTGGCCAACACAGTCCAAAAATGGTTTTGGGGACCACTTTGCCAAGGGAAAATCCCCGAAAGCTTCTGTTCTTGACGCCGAATCCCCGCTTTGACGGAACGGTAGCATTTTTTTCGCTGAAAAAGTATCTTTTCTTCCGATTTAGGGCGTACCTCTCTCTTGGTAAATAGGCACCTCACCAATTTGCGGACTAAGAACTCCAGGCCAGCACCACACGGTAATGGTGATCCAGGGGAAAGGCGGAGGCCACATGGGCATACCATCTCCGGGCATGATAAGAAACCCTGGCTCCCACTTTGATCAAGCCAGGTTTAAGTCTGTTCCGAATATGCTGTTATACAAATCTTTGCCATAGCTGGTTTCCAAGGGTGCGCCCGCGATTATTTTAAAGGTGCGTCCTCCGTCGGCCTGCCTTTCAGCCCGCAGGAAAATAGCGTTTTCCATTTGTTTGTCATAGAAACCGTAGGCAAGTTCGTAAAGGTGAGTAACAAAGAAAACCTTGATACGCTTCTCCAATAAAGCGCAAATTATCTGCCGGGCAATTTCCGAGCCTTCCCTTTCGTTGGTCGCGGCAAACGATTCATTAAACAATAGTAGGGAATTCGCTCTGACATTATCTACGATATCGTTCATTCTGCTGAGTTCTTCATCCAGTTTACCGCTTCTCATAGTAACGTCTTCTTCCCGTTTGTAGTGCGTGAACAGGCCGTCGCAGATATTGGCGCAGAAAGACTTTGCGGGCGCAAACATACCGCATTGCATCATCAGTTGGGCCAACCCCAGGCTCCTCAAAAAAGTCGATTTGCCACCCTGGTTGGCGCCTGTGATGATCACGAGGTCTTTATCATCAGCCTCCAATTCGTTCCCCACAACTCGTTGTTTCAGATTCAAAGCCAGACAGACATCGTATAATCCCTTAAACCGTTCTCTGCGTTCGCCGGGACCTACCGGCAGAGGGAAGCAAATCGGCTCCCCCTTTTTCGCAAGATGGTCATGCAAATTCAAGCATCCAACGTAAAAAGCCAATTCGGTTCTCAACAAGTTAAAAAAATTAATGATGTGATCCACGGACTGGCCGAGGGCATTGGCCACCAGGTTGATCCCCCTGCCTCTTAATTCGCCCAGCGCCCTGGAGCCCATTTCATCGCGGTTGGCGATACGCAGGGTGAACGCGGGCGTTTTTTTAGCAAAGATCCATTCCAGCCAGCCAGCAAAGATTCGCTCCAGCCAGCTCTGCTTTTGGTCTGGAGATTTTCGAAGCACGTAATTGGAGCCTTGATTGCCTCTGCCCAATTCCGCGCTGATCAAAACCCCGTCACGGAATCTCAATTCCCTCAGATGATCATGGACGCTGGCTAAATATTCATCATCCAGTTCTTTATTCAGCATGGCGAAAAACCTTGTAAATCCCGCTGACTCGAATTTATCAGCGTTCTCTTCGGCGATATTTTTAAGTTTTTTAAGAAAGGCCACCAAGACTTGCATCATTCCTACCGCAGTATGGAGTATCGAACTAGGATATTTGCTGCCGAAATACCAATAATAATGTTTTTTCTTGCTTTCAATTGACTCTACCGCGACATCGTAGATATTTTTGACAATCGACGAATTTTTCAGGCAATCCTCAAGGATATGTTGGCGATATAGTATGGTATCCAGATCACTTAAACTGGATAAAATACCTTTCCTGACCACTTCAAATATAAATTTGTCGCCAAACGCCATGGCCTGGAACAGCGTGTTTAATTCCAGGTCTTGGGTCAACGCTGGTTCATTTGACGGTAATTCCCGCTGCAGGTCAAAATCTTGGTCTTTATACATGAGAAAAGTCTTCACGATTTTAGGCGCTCCTTCAAATAATCGTAGGTAAGCCGGTATTTTTCAGCAATGGATAGAGCGTAGGCCAGTCCATCAGCAGGCCTTCTTAAAATCTTAAAGGTTCTCAATGCCGGATTCTCGGGAACTACGGTGCTGAGCATGCTGACGCCTTTCTCACTTAAGGATGCCAACTCTTCTATAAATGTTACAAAAACGCACAGAAGATCCAGTTCTATAATCCTCTCCATAACTTTTTTCCCTAAAAAAACCGCGTCTTGTAACGTTGTGGAAGTAAGAATTTCATTCATTAGGATAATACTGTTTGGGGTGGCTTGGTTCAGAATATCGTAAATTCTGACCAGGTCGTCCTGCAGTTTGCCTCTGAGATTGTTGATGTTTTCTTCCTTTTCAAAATGCGTAAAGATCCTGTCAAACAGAAATAGTCGCGCTTCCCTGCCCGGGACGGGACATCCCAGGCTGGACAGATAATGC
Source organism: Desulfobaccales bacterium (assembly GCA_049585595.1). Lineage (GTDB taxonomy): Bacteria > Desulfobacterota > Desulfobaccia > Desulfobaccales > 0-14-0-80-60-11 > JAPLJC01. The sequence continues at coordinate 31,185 of JBAVAG010000073.1, read as the reverse complement.
AACTGACCAAAGGTGCGGGCGAAGGTGGTTTTACCGCCCTGGTTGGGGCCAGATACTACAAATATGCGCTCCCGGTCTTTCAGGTAAAAATCATTGCAGACTACGGGCGAGTTCTCGTTGATGAGTTTATTGGCCAGGGCAAAATCAAATCCTTCCAAATTGAAGACTTCTTTGCATTCATTGGAAATTTGCGGATAACAGAATTTCAATCCTGCCCGTTTGAATCTGGCAAGATACTCTAAATAGGCGACGTAAAATTGTATTTCACGGTCAAAAACAGCTATCGTTTCATCTAGATAATTGGTGATTTGAGCGCAGTAATCATCAAGATTGGAGAATATGCCGGGATACAATTTGGCTACGAAATCGAGCACTCCCGCTTCAACGTGGTTCATGGAGAGCCCGTCCGGAAATTCGGCCCGGTAATCCTTCACCGCTCCCTGTTTAAATTTCTCGAAGGTTTCCTCTACTTCGGCGCTGTAATCGATTGCAGATGCGTATTTGCGAACCTTGATGCTGCCACCCTTGATGAGCAGAGAGTATTTTATCGAATACAGATCATCTAGAAGTTTTTCTGTTGCCGTCAGAAGCGAGGTAAAAGGGTTGGATTCGGCATAGCTCGCCAAATATTCGCCAAAGGCCAAAAAGCCGCGAGATTTTAGATCAACCAGGGATAAATCATGCACCAGGCTATTAACGGCATCGCCATAAATTGAAACCGCGTCTAAAACCATTCTTTCCTTCTGATATTTGTAATAAAGATTGTCCGCTTGCACAAGGTAGGCGCGCATGGTCCGCATTTTTTCCGAAAATGAATTTATATTTCCAAATAGAATCTCATTTTCAAGATCGAGCATTATTTCATGACGATACTGGATCGCCTCAATATCGCCGAGGAAAGTGTAAAAGAAAGGTTTTAAATCGTATTCCTGCTTGCCGGCCACGATGGCGTCTATAACCTGGTCAAGATTTAAATCGAGAAAAAAGAGGGGCGCTGCCATTGTTTCTGCTTTAACGCGGTCTTCGGTTTTTTCAAATAATATGCTCTGGAAAGCCATGGGACAGAGATCTCCTGTAGTGATGACTCCTATCCAGGTAAAAGACTGCCGCCAGGAGGAAGGCTTGCTCCTGGGAGGGGCAAGCCGGCAATCGCCATCAGGGGCATGGGTTGGTTAGTAGCGGTGTGCGGGAGAGTCGCCGGGTTGCCGGCGCCCAACCCCGTGAAAATTTCCATCAAGGCTATGGAAATGGCGAATTGGATGGAGATCCGGCTGGCGAGGAGCGCCAAATTTACCCAAGCCGCCGCACTGTACCACACCTGCTCCACTGGTACTCCACAGGGGGATCGTCGGGCTGGCGGAAAAATAAAAAAAAAGCCCCTGATCCCTTGCTTTCGATCAGGAGCCATCAGCGCTTTCAGGCGCGGTTTGGGAGGAATTTCTCCTCGGCGGACTCCATCGCTTGGAAACTAGATTAACGGCATCAATCAATGAATGCAAGGAATTTTTCTCAAAAATTGGGTTGACTTTCGTTCGGGAAGGACTTAGAGATTTAACAGGCGATGGAGTCCGCCATAACCGCCCCGCCCTTGGGGCGTGGGACGATGACTTCTGTGCTATCCGGGCAGAAGTCATTTTTTTGTCCCCGGCTCACTTCCAAGAGGAGGGACCACAATGCAAGAGTATGAAGAAATCATGCGGGAAAAAGGGCTGCCTCGCGTGGGCTGGACCGTCCGCAGCAAGGACTACGGCACCCTTTGGCGCGTCATGGAGAAAAGAGAAGTATGGGAAACGATCGCAGACGACCCCCAGACCGGGGAAACCCGCATGGTTCCTGCTATCTACTTATCTTACTGGCGAATCCAGGAGGGAACGCCGCCAGGCGTTGGCAAGATGATGGGATTTACCTACACTCTCTATGATAATACCTTTGGGCTGCACTGGGAAATCGTACCCTGACATCCTAAGGAGGGCTTTAAAGGAATCGGGATACCGGAGTTGAGGTTCTGCTGCCGGGCGCAACCGCGCCCTCCTATCCCTTGAATAAAGAAAGGAGCAAGCATGAGTGAGAAAATCGTTTCCGTCCGGGCGTTGGAAATCCTGGATTCCCGAGGCAACCCCACCCTGCGGGCTTATGTAACCCTGGACAGCGGGATCACTGCCAGCGCCTCCGTGCCATCCGGCGCCTCCACCGGCGAGAACGAAGCCGTGGAGTTGCGGGATGGGGATAAGAAACGCTATGGCGGCAAGGGTGTGCTTAAAGCCGTGGACAATGTCAACACGGTCATTGCCGCCCATCTCGTCGGCCATGACCCCATTCGCCAGGGTGCCATCGACCGCCTCCTGATCGACCTGGACGGCACCCCCAATAAAGGCAACCTGGGGGCCAATGCCATCTTGGGGGTGTCCATGGCGGTGGCCCGGGCCGCGGCTATCTCCGCCCGGTTGCCACTCTATCAATATCTGGGAGGCCCAGGAGCCGGGCGCTTACCCATGCCCCAGATGAACGTAATCAACGGCGGCAAGCACGCCGACAACAGCATCGACTTCCAGGAATTTATGATCGTGCCCATCGGAGCTCTAACTTTCACTGAAGCTCTGCGGTACTGCTCCGAGACCTTCCATAGCTTGAAGGCCATTCTCAAGAAAAAGGGCTATGCCACCAACGTGGGGGACGAAGGCGGGTTCGCCCCCAATCTCCAGAGCAATGAGGAAGCCTGCGAGGTGATTCTGGAGGCCATCTCCGCCGCGGGATACCAGCCGGGCAAGGACCTGGCCATCGCCCTGGACCCCGCGGCCAGTTCCTTCTTCGAGGAAGGGGTCTATAACCTCCGCAAGTCCAAGCAGGGACAGAAGATCAGTGCCGAGATGGTTAATCTTTATGAGGCCTGGGTTGGAAAATACCCCATCGTTTCCATCGAAGACGGCCTGGCGGAAAATGACTGGCAGGGGTTCAGAGAGCTTACCGCGGCCCTGGGGGATCGGATCCAAATCGTGGGGGATGACAACTACGTGACCAACACCCGGTTCATCGCCCGGGGGATCGCCGAAAAATCGACCAACGCCGTACTCATCAAGCTCAACCAGATCGGCACCGTCACCGAGACCATGGAGGCCATCCAGCTATGCCGCCAGGCTGGCTGGGGCTTCGTTATTTCCCATCGCTCCGGGGAGACGGAAGACTCTTTTATCGCCGACTTCGCCGTAGCCATGGGCGGGGGCCAACTCAAGACCGGTTCGGTGTGCCGCAGCGAGCGCATCGCCAAGTATAACCGGCTGCTGGAAATTGAGGCGGAATTGGGAGGCGCCGCCGTTTTTGCCAACCCCTTGCAGAAGGGTCGATGAAAGAGGTTTAGCTTGGCGAACTTTATTTACGGGCTAGCACCCCATTGCCAGGCAGTGGCCAAAAGAGATAACCGGCCGATATGGAAGAAGGTATGGCAACTCCCATCGACGAGGTTCACCGCCTCATCCACAAGTTGGAATCTTTAGGCAGCGGAGAGGAGGCAGTTGCATTCCTGGTGGGATTGGGTCCGGTAGCTATTGAGCCATTAAGCGATTTTCTGCTGGCAGGCAAGCCCAGTAAGGTTTTCCAGCCCCGCCTTTGGGCGGTTAAAGCACTGGCCGGCCTGAGGGCCAGGGAGGTTCTGATCGCCTACCTGTTCCGGGAAAAAGAAATTGCCGACCCGGAGGAGCGCTTTGGCGAAGAGGCGGTGGCCAGCGCCGCCGCCCGATTCCTCGCGGCCTGGCGGGATGAAGATATATACCAATTACTCCTGAAGCTCTCAGAACAGCGCCTCCTCAATGGCCTGATTGATGCCCTGGCGGAATTCAAAGGCCTGGAGGCCATCCCTTATTTCGAGCGCGCCCTTGAGGACGACTTTTACCGAGCCGCGGCAGAAAACGCCTTCCTGAAGCTGGGCCCCAGGGCTGCTGAGGCCTTGTCGCTTTCAGCAGTGACTCCCAATCCAAATTCGGCCCTGGAGACTCCGGGCAGTCTGAAACGCCGTCGGAGTGCGGCCCAACTTTTGGCCGGTATGGAAATCTCCGCGGCCCATTGGCAAATATTGCGCGGTCTGCTCCATGAGCCGGATGCGGTGCTCGTCCTAGAAGCTTCGAAGCTGGGGATCAGGTTCGCTACGGGAGAGGACCGGAAGCTGATGGCACACCGGTTAATCGGGGGTCTGTCTTCGAACTCCTGGCGCCTGCGGAAAGATCTTGAGGACATCCTCGTCGCCTTGAAGCGTGAGGCCGCCGCTGAGATCGAAGAAGAGATCGCCCGACGCCTGGAGCAGCCGGAAGACCTGCGCGGGCAAGATAAGCACCTGCGAGCCCTGCTCAGGGTGAAGCGCCGCTGGCAGGAGGCTGGCGTCTCCTGCCAGGCAACAGAGGGTTAGATTAGCCTGGCCCACTGATTAGGTGCCGATCCTGGCAAGTTAGGTATTATCTTTTCATAGCTCTTTTACGTTCACTTGGGTCGAAGTATATTACCCTCCGCTTTCCCTTTGTTTCACCATTACCGGGGGGAATTGGTTTGGAATGATGAATACCCTTTTTCAAAGAATCCAACATAGATACTGGTTGCTCTGGGTAGTCGTCTTGTCGATACCATTCTCCTCCCTTCAGGAAGTCAAAATACCCCTGGTATATTGCCTCTGCCTTCCTTTTGCCTGCTTCTTCAGAGTTGACCGGAATGGTCTTATTTAGCCCAGGTAATTTGGCGGCTATAAAGTACCCTCGCTCTGGATAGTAGGCAACGGTAAATAGAGTAACATGCCCAACCTTGCCATTGAACGTCCCAGCTTTGTTTTGACTCCAGGTAATTTGCCGCATAAATCCCCTCCCGAAATCGATCCTACGAGACCCTCCCCCAGCGTATTTGATCCAACTATAATCCCTATTGGAAAAAAGACCATTAGGAATTCCCTGTTTCTCAGGTGAAAAAAGACCATTTTCCTATGGTCAAAATGACCATAGGATAAATGATGAGCAGGATATGGGTTTAAAAGTCGGAAATTAACTGGGTCTAGGGGACCTCCGAAGGAATGGCCAGGGTAAACGTGAGAGGAATCGAGTGAAGCCATGTGGGGAGCAGAGACGCTCCTGGCTTCCTGACAAGTTCTTTGGAAAAGCCTTTGCCTACTGCTGGCAACAGATGTGCTAATCATAGGTACTTTTTGGAAACCTATGTCCCTATTTTTACATCTGGACGTCCTGGCCAGGTTTAGGGGCCATTGGGGGGCGAAGCCCGTAGCGGCGAGATTTCCCCACCCAGGGCAAACCCAAATTGCCAGAGGCCTGTGCCATTGGACGCCGCCCCTACGGCCGTGATGGAATCGGGAGTCAAGTAGATAATTCCCATAAATTGCTATCTTTTCTCCTGATTTTTCTGATAAATTATTGTTTATACAAATTTCAGTCAAGGTACTGGAAATGAAGCTATTGCAAAGCCTCCGTCCGCCCCCCCAATGTCATTCTGAGCGCAGCGAAGAATCTATCATTTTTAGCGACTTGAGATCCATCGGTCAAAATTTGGCCAAGGACAAAATTAAGGTATCTAATTTGGCCCGAAGATTTACCGGGGAACCGCCATGCTGGCGCGGGTGAAGAGCGGCGCCCTCAAGGGGGTGGACGCCTACCTGGTGGAAGTGGAGGTCGACCTGGCGCCGGGGCTGCCGAACTTTACCACCGTGGGCCTGCCCGAGGCCGCGGTCAAAGAGAGCAAAGATCGGGTCCGGGCCGCGGTCAAGAACTCCGGCTACAAATACCCCGGCAATCGCATCACCATCAATCTGGCGCCGGCGGACGTGCGCAAGGATGGCACCGGCTTCGACCTGCCGGCGGCGGTTGGCATCCTGGCGGCCCAGGGCCTGCTGGACCCGGAGCCCCTGGAAAGGCACCTGATCTTCGGGGAGCTGTCCCTGGACGGCCGTTTGAAACCGACCCGGGGGGTGCTGTCCATGGCCCAGGCTACCCGGGAGGCGGGTTTGGCCCTGATCATCTCCAAGGACAACGGGCCGGAGGCCGCGGTGGTCCAGGGGGTCGAGGCCTATGCCGCGGAGAACCTGGCCCAGGTGGTGGAACACTTAAGCGGCCGGCAGGCCCTAGCCCCGGTGGCGCCGGCCCTGCTGGACCTGGAAGCTGAGCCTCCCCCGATGGAGGCGGACTTCCGGGAGGTCAGGGGGCAGGAGCCGGCGAAACGGGCCTTGCTCATTGCCGCGGCGGGCAGCCACAATGTCCTGATGATGGGGCCGCCGGGCGCCGGCAAGACCATGCTGGCCCGCTGCCTCCCTTCGATCCTGCCGCCTCTCAGTTTTGAGGAGGCCCTGGAGACCTCCAAGATCTACAGCATCATGGGGCGTCTCAGGCCCGGCCAACCGTTGGTCACGGCGCGGCCCTTCCGGAACCCCCACCACACCATCTCCGACGCCGGTCTCATCGGCGGCGGCACCAACCCCCGGCCCGGCGAGATCAGCCTGGCCCACCATGGGGTCCTCTTTCTGGACGAGCTGCCCGAGTTCAAGCGTTCCACCCTGGAGGTGCTGCGCCAGCCCCTGGAAGAGGGCCGGGTCACCATTTCCCGGGCGGCCAGTTCGGTCACCTACCCGGGCCGGGTAATGCTGGTGGCGGCCATGAATCCGTGCCCCTGCGGTTATTACGGCGACTCGCGGCGGCCCTGCGCCTGCACCCCCAAGCAAATCCAGCAGTACCGCAGCCGCATCTCCGGGCCGCTGCTGGACCGCATCGACATGCACATTGCGGTGCCGGCCCTCGGTTTCCGGGAACTGGCCGCCAGCGATGCCGCGGAGGGCTCGGCGGAGATGCGGACCCAGGTGCTGAAGGCCCGGGAGGCCCAGTCCCGGCGCTTTGTCAGGGGCCGCATCTTTGCCAACGCCCACATGCCGCCCCGCCTCTTGAAGCAGCACTGCGTCCTATCAATGGAGTGCCAGCGCCTCCTGGAGACGGCCATGGAGCGCCTGGGCCTGAGCGCCCGGGCCTACCACCGCATCCTCAAGATCGCCCGGACCATCGCCGACCTGGAAGGGGCCGCCGACCTCTCCCCGGCCCACGTGGCGGAGTCCATTCAATATCGCACCCTGGACCGGAAATTCACTGTCTGAGGCTTCGCCCGGTGCGCCTGCATGGTGCTATCTTTCGCCGTATGGCGGAGAGTGTGGCACAGGTTTAAAACCTGTGCCACCAAGCGCATCCCGCCTTCAGTAGTCGTAGGCCCGGAAGTGAACGTATCATGCCTGGGCAATTGGGTTAGGCTTAACTTATGCCGACAGGTGCGCCTTTGGGGAACGCGGCCATTTAAAACCTTGAATGGGCGTGAATGGGCGGCAGGTGATAACGTTCGAAGTCTCTAGGTAGAAAAATGCTAATGGCGGGATGCGCTTCGCTTTCCCGCCCTACGGGCTGCTTTGCTTGAAAGAGTGAAGGCTTTAATATGCTAAATCTTCTTAAAACCCATTTTGGCTTTGATCAATTTCTGCCTTTGCAGGAGGAGATCATTCGGCGGGTGATTTCTAGGCAAGATGCCTTTGTCTTGATGCCTACCGGCGGCGGCAAGTCGCTGTGCTATCAAATGCCGGCATTAATGCTGCCCGGATTGACTTTGGTAATTTCACCTCTGATTGCGCTGATGAAAGACCAGGTGGATGCCCTCCAGGCCAATGGCATTCCGGCGCAATTCATTAACAGCACTTTAGGTTACGCGGCAATTGCACAGATTCAGCGGGAGGCACAAGCGAAGAAAATAAAAATTCTTTACGTGGCGCCGGAACGCTTGATCCTGCATAATTTTCAGGATTTCCTGAAGAAAATTACTGTTAGTCTGATTGCTATTGATGAATCCCATTGTATAAGCGAGTGGGGCCATGATTTTCGCCCCGATTACCGCAATCTGAAGCTGCTGAGAAATATCTTTCCCGAGGTGCCGGTAATGGCTTTGACCGCCACTGCCACGAAAAAGGTGAGGGAGGATATCATTTGCCAGTTGTCCCTCGAGCGGGCGAAAATCTTTATCTCGAGCTTCAACCGCCCAAATCTAACCTATGCTGTGCTTCCCAAAAAGGATTCGTACGACCAGTTGATCCAAATCTTGCGGAAACATCAGAAGGACTCGGTAATCATCTATTGTTTTTCCAGGAAAGACACGGAGCATCTGGCCGCGGATTTGCGTCACGAGGGCTTCGAGGCCCTGCCTTATCATGCCGGCCTGGAGAGTGAGGCGCGCCTCGCTAATCAAGAGAAATTCATACGCGACGAAGTACAAATTATCGTCGCGACCATTGCCTTCGGGATGGGCATCGACAAGCCGGACGTCCGGATAGTGATTCACTATCATCTGCCCAAATCGATTGAAGGCTACTACCAGGAAACGGGGCGCGCCGGACGCGACGGCCTGCCGAGCCGGTGCGTGCTCTTTTTTTCTTCCGCAGATGCCATTAAACAAAAGTATTTTATTCGGCAAATAGAAAATGAAGCCGAGCGGAAGAATGCCTACCAAAAGCTCGAGCAAATGGTGAGATATTGTGAACTGACCACTTGCCGCCGCTCCTATTTACTTGCCTATTTTGGCGAGGATTATCCATCGGGCCAATGCGACGGCTGCGACATTTGTCTTTCTCCCCATGAAGAAGATGAGGCAGAAGCTGAGGCAACCCTTATCAGCCAAAAAATTATGTCTGCAATCATTCGAACCGGGCAACAGTTTGGGATAAGTCATATTATCGACGTACTGTCCGGGGCCAGGAATAAGAAAATCATTGAACATAATCATCTTAAATTGTCGGTCTATGGTATCGGCAAAGATTTTTCCAAGGAAGACTTAAGGCACATTATCGGCCAGTTGATTTCCAGAAAACTGATTGTGAAGTTCGGCGATGAATTTCCGATTCTGGGCGTAAGCAAAGCCGGCAAGGATATTTTAAAGAGGCGGGAAAAAATTTGGTTGCCTAAATTTAAATCTAAAGGCAAATCGCCTCAGCCCAGTGATGCGGCTGAGGCCGGATACGATGAGGGACTATTTGAGCAACTACGTCTCTTACGCAAAAAAATCGCAGATGAAAAAAGGGTTCCGCCATATGTCGTCTTCGCTGATCGGGCTTTGCGCCAAATGGCTTTCTATCTGCCCCAAAATGAGGAGAATTTTTCTAAAATTAGCGGAGTGGGCCAGGAGAAACTTAGACAATACGGACAAATATTTATTGAGGAGATTCGAACTTACGCGCAGAAAAATAAGCTCAGCACAAAACCTATCCCACAAAAAGGGTGGCGACGAGGTGCAGAATAAACAATTTGGGACCGACTTATCAGGAAACTAAGAAACTGTTATTGCAAAAAAGCTCAATTGAGCAAATTTCAAATAAAAGAGGTCTTTCGGTTGGAACCATCATAGCCCACATTGAAAAGCTGGTCAGGTCCAGTGAAAAACTCGATCTTGACTATTTAAGGCCGCCGGCAGAGGAATACGCAAGAATAGTAGAGGCCTTTCAAGAAACCGGAGGAAAGGCTTTGTCGCCTATGCGCGAACTGTTAGGCAAACAATTCTCCTTCGAAGAATTGAGATTGGTTAGACTATTTATGAAATTCTAGGGTTGGTATAGAAAATTTTCACTCTCCTTGCTCCTTGGCCACGGCTGTCCTATTATAATAGCATGTCCCGAAGGATCGGGGCGGGACCAGACCGGTCAGCAATACTATGCATAAGGAGGACGGCCATGAGTTATAATATCGATAGTTTGAAGGAAAAAATCCTGGAGATGTATCCGGAGCTCGCCAAGAGAGGGGTGCACTCCACCCTCTCCTACGACAGCGGCAAGAAGGCCTATGTCCTGAAGTTGCAGAAAGGCGTTCACGAGCTGGCCACCTATATCGACCCGCCCGACGCCGACCGCTGCCTGGAGGGGCACGTTTGTGTCGCCCTGGGCATACAGATACGGCAATTTCTGGATAATTTTGAAGAAGAGGAGTAGAATTGAGCAAGTGGAAAAGGTAGCCTTCCTCAAGAGGCGGCGGCTACGGGCCGGGAGACACCGCCCATACAAAAGATAATTGAGGGGTTCAAATATATAATTCCCAAAATTATCATCGTCTTACGAGATATTGCCAAAGCAGAGCTTGGGCCAAAATTTCCGTTCCCAAGCAGGAGCTTGGGAACGAGAAACATTTTTTAAGGAATTGGTGGGCAGTGCCCACCCTACACTAACTGGGCTAAATTCTTGAGTGAGCAGCGTAGGAACCGGAAATGAGAATCTTCAAAGCCAACCCTGACCGGATGGAGCATTACCACCAGCGGCGCCGCTGGATCAGACGCCTGAACCGGATCATGTTAGGCATGGCCTTCACCGCGGTGCTGGGAGTGGCGGCGGCCGGCGGTTACGTCTATTACCATTTCCTGAGGGACCTGCCGGACTTCACCTCCATTAAGGATTTCCGGCCCCCGGTGGTGACCGAGATCTACGCCCGGGACGGCCAGCGCATCGGCGAGTTTTACAACGAGCGGCGCATTGAAGTGCCGTACAGCCGCCTGCCCCGGCAACTGGTCCTGGCCTTTGTGGGCGCAGAGGATGCCCGCTTTTTCGAGCATCCGGGAGTGGACATCATCGGCATCACCCGCGCCTTTTTCCGCAACCTGGAGGCGGGACATGTGGTTCAGGGGGGCAGCACCATTACCCAGCAGGTGGTGAAGCGCATTCTCCTCACCTCGGAGAGGAGCTTTGGCCGGAAGATCCGGGAAGCAGTCCTGGCCTATCGCATCGACAATTACCTGAGCAAGGAACAGATCCTGGCCATCTATCTCAATAACATCTTTCTGGGCCACGGGGCCTATGGGGTGGAGGCCGCGGCTGAGGAGTACTTCTCCAAACACGTGGAGGACCTGAACCTGGCTGAGTGTGCGGTGCTGGCGGGCATCCCCAAATTCCCCAGCCGCTACGACCCCTATCTCAACCCCATGGCGTCCAAGGAGCGCCAGGCCTACGTGCTGCGGCGCATGGCCGAAGTGGGCTTCATCACCCAGGCTGAAGAAGAGGCAGCCCTGCAACAGCCCATCAGGCTGAGGCCCTATCGCCCGGAATGGATCAAGGAGTGCGGCTATTTTACCGAGCAGGTGCGGACCTTGCTGGAAGCGCGCTTCGGCAAAGACACGGTTTACAACATGGGCCTCAAGGTCTATACCACCGCGGACGTGGAACTGCACCAGGAGGCCCAGAAGGCCATTGAAGTCGGGATCGACGGTCTGATCCAGCGCAACGGCTACGAGGGGCCCCTGCGCCACCTGGACGGCAAGCAACGGGCGGCCTATCAGGCCCGGGAGGTCAAGTATTACAAAAAATACCCGCCCCACCAGGGACTGTCGGTTACGGCCCTGGTGGCCTCCTTTGACAAGAAACGCCAGGCGTTGTATCTGCACCTGGGGGGGCAGTGGGCCTCGCTGCCGGAGAAGGGGAAGGGCGCCCAGGGTCCTCCCACCGCCGGCCTCGAGCGCGGGGACGTAGTGCAGGTGCGGCTGCTGGGCCGGGACCGCCGCACCAAGATTTGGACCGCGGCTCTCATTCCCGCCCCCATGGTGCAGGGGGCGCTGGTCTCCATGGAGCTGAAGACCGGCAAGGTGCGGGCGCTCATCGGCGGCAAGGACTTCGGCGACAGCGCCTTCGACCGGGCCACCCAGGCCCTGCGGCAGCCGGGGAGCGCCTTCAAGCCCGTCGTTTACGCGGCCGCGGTCGAGAGGGGCTACCGGCCCGATTCGATCCTGCTGGATGAGCCCATCGACCTGCCGGGAGGGCGCCGCGGCGAGGTTTGGTCTCCCCGAAACTACGACAATCACTATGACGGCCCCATCTCCCTGGCCTCCGCCCTGGCCCATTCGCGCAACGTGCCGGCGGTGCGCCTGATGATGGCCATCGGGGTGCCGGCTACCCTGAGGATGGCCAAGACCCTGGGGATCACCAGCCCCATCTTTCCCAACTATGCCTCGGCCCTGGGGGCCTCCGATGTCACCCTGTTTGAGCTGACCCGGGCCTACTCGGTCTTTCCCAACGAGGGGGCCCTGGTGGAGCCGGCCTTCATCGACCGCATCGAGGACCGGGATGGCCGGGTGTTGATGGATTATCATTTGCAAAGCCGGCAGGCGTTGAATCCCGAGACGGCCCGGATCATGACTGAGTTGATGTTGGGGGTGGTGCAGCGGGGCACCGCCACCCGGGTACAGGTCCTGGGCCGGCCCATCGCCGGTAAGACCGGCACCACCAACAGTTTCAGGGACGCCTGGTTCATAGGCTTCACCCCGTCGGTGATCACCGGCGCCTGGGTGGGGATGGACGATGATCACAGTCTGGGGCCCAAGGAGACCGGTTCCCAGGCTGCGGCGCCCATTTTTATCAGCTACATGAAGGATGCTCTGCGCGGCCAGAAGGTGGAGGAATTTCCGGAGACCCAGCCCACCCTGGCCAGGAAGGGCCCTGGTGAGACCGGCAAGGATGAGGAAGCCACCGAAGGCGATGACAATTTTTATCCCGATGAGGATGTTATCAAGGAGAAGGCTCCCGCCCAGGCCCGGTCCTCCAGCCAGCAGTTCTTTAAGAACGACCTGGATGAACAATAGAGCAACTTGGCCGGTATTTTTTTAGGGAATTATATACTTGACTCCCGATTCCATCACGGCCGTAGGGGCGGCGTCTCAGTGGCGCAGGCCTCTGGCCTGTGGGTTTGCCCTGGGCGGGGAAACCCCGCCCCTACAAATGATAATCGAGGGATTCACATATATAATTATCTATCTTTTAATTTAAGTTATTAATCAGGGCCGAAACCAGCTTCTGATCTTTGTTAAGGCTCCGATTGAAAAAAATCGCCAGGAGGCGTGAGGCATCACGCCTCTTGCTTTCACATATATCTGCGTCAGGAGAGATTATGCGGGAAATCGAGGTGGCAGCAGTTACCCAGGGAGTGAAGGAGGCGGCCATTACCGCCAATTATGAGGCGTCGCCGGACCTGCTGCGGGCCCTGGCCCGGGGGGCGGAGGCAGAGGAATCGGAAAGCGGCCGGGAGATCTTCCGGCAGTTGTTGGAGAACGCCAGCATCGCCCGGGAGGAGCGCGTTCCCATGTGCCAGGATTGCGGCTTGGCCGTGATCTTCGTGGAGCTGGGCCAGGACGTTCGCCTGGTGGGCGGCTCCTTCGAGGCGGCCATTCAGGAAGGGGTCCGCCAGGGCTACGGTGAGGGATACCTGAGGAAGTCTCTGTGCGATCCCTTGACCCGGGCCAATACCGGGGACAACACCCCGGCGGTGATCCACACCGAGATCGTCCCCGGAGACCGCCTGAAACTCACCGTGGTCCCCAAGGGCGGCGGCAGCGAAAACATGAGCCGGCTGTATATGCTGAAGCCGGCGGAGGGCTGGCCCGGCATCAAAGAGAAGGTGGTGGGCACGGTTGCCGAGGCCGGCCCCAACCCCTGCCCGCCCATTATCGTGGGAGTGGGCATCGGCGGCACCTTCGAGCGGGCCGCCTTTTTGTCTAAAAAGTCTTTGCTGCGGGAATTGGGCCAGCCCAACCCGGATCCGCAGTTGGCCGGCTTGGAGGAGGAATTGCTCCTGGCCGTAAATGATCTGGGCATCGGCCCCCAGGGGCTGGGCGGCCGGATCACCGCCCTGGCGGTGCACCTCCTGATGCAGCAGTGCCATATCGCTTCCCTGCCGGTGGCCGTCAATCTCCAGTGCCACGCCTCCCGGCACCGGGAAGTGATTTTATAAAGGTGGGGATATGCCCAAAACCGTGAAGCTGACGCCGCCTCTCACCGATGCAGACGTCTGCAACCTGGAGATTGGCGATAAGGTACTGGTCAGCGGGGTGATCTACACCGCCCGCGATGCGGCCCACAAGCGCCTGATCGACCTCCTCACGGCTGGCCAGCCGCTGCCCATGGAGATTCAGGGGCAGATCCTCTACTACGTGGGTCCTTCGCCGGCCCGGCCAGGAAGGGTCATCGGCGCTGCCGGACCCACCACCAGTTATCGCATGGACTCCTATGCGCCAACCCTGTTGCGCCTGGGTCTGAAGGCCATGATCGGCAAAGGCAAACGCTCTCAGGAGGTCATCGCCGCCATGAAGGAATACCAGGCGGTTTACCTGGGGGCCACCGGCGGGGCCGGGGCCCTTATTTCCCGGTGCATCAAAGACGCCCGGGTGATCGCCTTCCCCGAATTGGGGCCGGAGGCCATCCATCACCTGGAAGTGCTAGACCTGCCCGCCATCGTGATCAACGATTGCCAGGGCCGGGATCTCTTCGAAATAGGGGTGGCCCGGTACCGGCGCAGCCCCGTCCCCTATTCACTGCGACCCCGCGGCTGAGGCGGGGCAGTTCCCCGGCAGCAAGAGGAGGTCGATATGAACGTCCCCATGGACCTGGCAGAGGTTGCCTCCCGGGTGACGGAAAAGTGGCGCAAATTCAGGGAATACAACTTTGGCACCCTGAAGGATGACGCCCTCATGACCTTCTACGACCTGGCCCAGGAATACGAGACCCTGGAGAACTTCTACCGGGTCTCGGTATGGGTCGTCAAAGAATTTTTCGACCTGGACTGCCGCCTCTATTTGACCTGCGTCGAGGACCGGCTGGAACTGGTGTGCGACAGCCTGCATGGGGTTTACACGGAAAAGCCGGCGACGCCACCCCATATCCGGCTGGAAAGCGAGGCCTACGACGCCGGCGATTCCTGGATCATCCCCATCCGGGGCAATCAGCTTCTGGTGAGCCAGCTTCCCTTTTATGCCAAGGATCGAATCATCGGTTTGCTGGAGTTTTTCCCCCTGGACCGGATCTCCCAGATGGACAAGTTTTTCTTTGAGAAGTTCGCCAATCGGCTGGGCTACAATTTGCACGTCAAGATCATCGCCTGGCAGAATATCCAGCACATCCGTTTCATCAACAGCCTGGTGGCGGATATCGAACACAACGTGATCATCCCCAACATTGGCCTCGCCCTCCACCTGAGGCATCTGCGGGAAAAAATCAAGACGTTGAAGAATCTGGAGTGCGTCTGCCAGGTCCAAGACCCGGGAGGTGGCTCCCCTGAGGACGGCCAGGAGTTTTTTCGGGGCCTCGTTCATGAGATGGAGACCGATTACCAGACCCTGGACCAGCATTATCGCGGCGTCAGTCTGTTCATTGAATCCCTGTTTAGGCTGTCCCATTTCCAGAAAGGGCACTTCGTCCTGCAGCGGCGCACCTGCCGGGTCCACAGCGACATCATTCGGCCGCAATTGCAGCTATTTCTTCCCAAGCTCCAGGAGCGCGGCATCGCCATCGACACCCGGGCCGGGGTGATGCCCGACGAGGACCTGCCCCTGTCGGTGGATAAGGGTCTGATGGCCCAGGTCTACGCCAATCTCTTTTCCAACGCGGTCAAGTACACCCGCACCAACCGGGAAGGCCTCAAGTACATGGCCTATGGCCGGGACCTGCTCCCGGACTATTTCGGACCGGGAAAAGACGGGGTCAGGTTCAGCGTCTTCAGCACCGGGCCCCACATCCCGCCGGAAGACCAGCCGCATATCTTCGACGAAGGTTATCGGGGCGCCAACGTGGAAGGCGAGGTGGGTACGGGCCGGGGCCTCTTCTTTGTCCGCAGCGTCATCGAGACCCATGGGGGCGAAGTGGGCTACCAGGCCACTCCCGGGGGCAATAATTTTTACTTTGTCCTGCCCCTGGTGATCACCCCGGAGGTGCCCCTGGCGGACCAGTTGGGGGCTTCTGAGGCCGGACCGGGATGACCGTCCGCCATCTGGCCCTGGAGCTCTACCACTGGCTCAAGCGGCTGGAAGAGTTGGAGCAGGCCTGGGCCCGATTGGGGCCGGAGGCCCCCCTGGCGGAGCGCCAGCGCCTGGAGACCGAAATCCTCCAGGCCAGGAACTCGGCGGAGCACTATCGGACCCTGCTCCAGGCCCAGAAGGAAGAGGTAAAGATTTGAAGAATTGGCCAGTGGCCGGCAGGAGTTGCCAGGGTGCGCCGGCCGCCCATATTCCCGCCTGGCTGGCGCTTCCCGCAGAGCCTAGGGCGGGAAAGCGAAGCGCATCTCGCCATTAGCCTTATCCATCCCTAGACTTCAAAAAAGTTAAACTTTGCAAAGTGTAGGGCGAGAGTTGGTAGCGCAGGTTTGAAACCTGTGCCACCCAGCGCCTCCCGCCATCGTCTAATCCTGCCGATTGATCAGGGCCGCCAGGAAGCCGGCGCCGAAGCCGTTGTCGATGTTCACCACCGCCACGCCGGTGGCGCAGGAATTGAGCATGGCCAGCAGGGCCGCCAGGCCCCCAAAGGAGGCGCCGTAGCCCACGGAGGTGGGCACCGCGATCACCGGGCGGTCCACCAGGCCGCCCACCACGCTGGGCAGCGCCCCTTCCATGCCCGCCACCACCACAAAGACGGTGGCCTGGGTCAGCAACTCCTGGTGGGCCAGCAGCCGGTGCAGCCCGGCCACCCCCACGTCGTACACGGGTTCGGCCCGGTGCCCCATGGTCCTGGCGGTGAGCAGCGCTTCTTCCGCCACCGGGATATCGGAGGTGCCGGCGGAGAGCACCAGGATCACCCCCCGGCCCCGATCGGGATTGTCGCCGCGAATGATGGTCAACACCCGGGAGTCGGGGTGGTAGCGGGAGTGCGGGAATTCCGGCAACAGCACCTCGGCCTGGTCCGGGGCCAGGCGGGTCACCAGGATCCGCTCGGACTGGGGGCTGAGGGCCTGCATAATGGCGCGGACCTGCGCCAAAGTCTTCCCCTCGGCAAAAATCACCTCCGGGAACCCCTGGCGCAACTGCCGGTGATGGTCCACCCGGGCGAAACCCAGGTCCTCGAAGGGTAGGGTCCGGAGGCGTTGCAGCGCCTGGGCCACCGACTGGCGCCCATCCTTCACCTCGAGCAATAATTGTTCCAGGACTTTAATATCCATAGGCAATCCAATAGGTTATTTTAACCTATTATTCAAGTTTCAGACCACGTATTAATGCGAGTGCCCTGGCCCGCTCCCCCATCAGGGGAGAGGGGTAAAGCCGGGTACCGAATTCAGGGGCGCGCAACCCAATTATATTTTCAGCAGTTTTCCCTCACGGCTCACCAGATAGGATCGGTCGCCCCAGGTAACCCGGCTGCCCAGAAAGCTCAGGCCCCAAAGCACGAAGGAAAGCAGGTCCTTTAGGGGCAGCAGCCAGAAGGAGTTCCCGGGAAGCTGGCCCTGCAGGCAGAACCGCTCTGAAAAGACGGCCAGGGTCATCCGAAAGGCAATAGTGGCCAGGATGAGAGCCAATACCCAAAGGGGCCCGCCGGTGACCCCGCCAAGGGCCAGGGAGAAGACCAGGGCGTGGGTAATGCCGTATCCCAGGTAGCCTGTAGGGCGGCAGACCCGGTAAGTGCGAGCCCAGCGAAGCTGGTGGGCGAGGTAATCGTTAAGGCTCATCTTCGAGGCTTGGGTTTCCACCACGTAGGGGAGGAGGCCCACCTTAAGGCCGGCTGCCGCTACCCGCCGGCCCAATTCGAAGTCATCGGCAAGGTAGTCGGCCAGGGGGGCAAAGCCGCCGCCGGCCAGCAAAGCGCGGCGGGTCAGGGCCATGGCAGCTCCCAGGGCAAAGCGGATGCCCTCCACATAGTGGGCCGTGGCCACCGCGGGGATGAAATCCGCGGCGATAGTCAGGGCCTCCAGTTGCGCCCCCAGGGTTGGGGCCGGCCCGGAGCGGTAGGGGCAGCTCACCAGGCCCAGCTCCGGGTCCTTAAAGGCCGCGGCCACCCTGGAGAGGAAGTCGGGGCCCACCTTGACGTCGCCATCGGCAATGACCAGAAGATCATAGCGAGCCCGCTCCTCCATTTGGCGCAGGTTGCTGATCTTGGGGTTCAGCCCCAGGAGCTGAGGGCAAAAGACGATCTCGATTTCCGGTCCGGCATGGGTCCTTTGGAGTTCCCGAAGCAAGGGAACCACCGGGTCGTCTTGATCCTGCACCGCGAAAAGCACCTGGCAGGGGCGCCAGTCCTGGGTTAGGAAGCTCTCCAGACACTCCCGGGTGGTGGCCTCCAGCCCTTTCAAGGGCTTGAATACGGTGATCCCGACCCCGTCGGGCCGCGGCAGGGGGGCGGCGGCCGCTGCGAAGAAGCGCCACAGGGAGACCAGGGCCAGGAGTTGGTAGCCCCAGGCCCCCGTCAGGAGCAGGAGAAACAGTAAAGGCAATATTCCCATAGTGTCTAAGTCTGGGCGGGCCGTGCCGCCCTCGGGCTTCTAGGCTTTATCAGGCGCCGCCCGCCCGGGCGTTTTATCCGGAAAGATAATACCATCTCCCCATAAAAAGCCCAGAAAATTAGCGGGTCCCCCCCTGATTAGGCGGGCACCCCTTGCCTTGGGGCAGATGCGGCTTATCTTAAGGGTGCGCTGCCCGGTGGGGCAGGGGGAAGTGCAGGCGGCTTTAGAGCCGCGGCCGGGACGGCTATCATCAGACCCTAAAGGAGAATTACTCATGACGGCAGTGGTATATTGGCGTGACAACTTTGAGGCGGCCCTGAAAGAGGCCAAGGAGGCGAACCGCCCCTTGGTGCTGGAACTCTATATGGAAGGCTGTCCCCATTGCGCGCGGCTGCACCAGGAGACTCATAGCGACCAGGCGGTGGCCGCGGCGCTTAACACCCGCTTCATTCCCGTGCGCCTGGAAGGGCGCGCCCACATTGAGGTAGTGCGCCAGTTCAACGTCACCGGGGCGCCCACCACCCTGATCTTTTCCCCAGACGGCCGGGAACTGCATCGCTTTTCCGGATTCTTCCCACCTGCTGATTACCTTAAGGAGCTGGAAAAATACGGTTAAGAGCGGGGCGCCGGAGGCCTGGCGGCCGCCGGCCCTTCTCTGCCCACTTTTCCCTGAAGTAATCGAAATTTGCCGGGCGGATGCTACTCCCCGATCATCTCAGGGAGAAAGGTCCGCTAGCCGCTATCTCCGTCATTGCCAAGAGAGGAAAATTTTCATATTATAGGGGGCAATGAATGCCGCCCAGAGCCGTCGGGCCGTAAGGGCAAGTGATAGGGAGGGTTCATGCGAGTAAGCGTCAAATGGGCAATGGTGGTTTTCGGGGTGCTGGCGGGCTGCTGGCTGGGGCTGAGGCCGGTGGCCGCCGAGGAAGCAGTCCTGCAGGTGTCGGCCAAGTCTTATGCTATCATGGACGCCAAGACCGGCCAGATGTTATTGTCTTGTAATCCCGAGCTCTTTTGGCCCCCCGCCAGCACCCTCAAGATCATGACCGCCATGTCGGTGGTGGAGCACCTTAAAATGGACGACAAGGTTCCAGTGAGCAGCTATGCCGCCTCCGCCCCTCCTTCCAAGGTGGGCATCAAGGCGGGGGAGACTTACACAGTTCGGGACCTGCTCTATGCCATGCTGCTCTCCTCAGCCAACGACGCGGCCCGGGCCCTGGCCGAAAAGGTGAGCGGCTGTGAAGAGACGTTTGCCAGGCAACTTACCCAGGAGGTCCGCCAGTGGGGGGCGTACCGCACCACCCTGGCCACCGCCAACGGCCTGCCTGCGGACAACCAGTACACCACGGCCCAGGACCTGTGTCTGATGTTTAGACGGGCCATGTCCATTCCGGATCTGGCCAAAATCATGGGAACCAAGTACTACACCTTCCCGGGGGATAAGGAATTGCGCAATCACAACCGCTTCCTGTTCACCACCTCCCTGGCGGTGGCCGGCAAAACCGGCTTTACGCGTGCATCCAGGCACACCTATGTGGGGATGTTTCAGAATGGCGACAAGGCCATCATTGTTGCCATAATGGGGAGCACAAAGAACTGGGCCGATGTGCGGCCCCTCATTGAAAAGGGCTTTGAACTGGAAGGCGCCCCCATCGCCGCGCTGCCGCCGGCAGAGGAGAAACTCCATTTTTCCCCGCACCTCAAAACCGCCCGGGCCAGGGCGGTGATGGGCTCCGTCGTATGCGCCCCGGTCAGGAAAAGGGTCAGCAGGAAAAAAACCAAGCGGAAGGAAGAGCAATCTTGAGGATCGCCGGCATGGCCCCTAAGGGTTTATACAACAGAGTCAGGAACCAGCCGACCCGGCGTCGTTTCGTGGTCTCCACTATCAAGAAAGGCGAGGACCTCTTCGAGACCGCGGTTTTCGAAGTCAATTTCTTCTGCCTGCCCCGGCGCTGGTCCAACCCGGACTTCACGGTGGAAAGCCGCGCCCAGGACGACGCCTGGGACCTGCATCACCGGTTGGCCGCCCGCCTGGCCCAGGAATACCCAACCCGTCTCTTCGAAGAATACCTCTCCTAGACCGCAGATCATGCCAACCAATCTTTAAAAGCCGGATGAGGTTTATGTAGAACCGGCGCCGGTTCTAGTCTTTATAGCTGCACCGCCGGGGGCGGCGGCGCTACCTAAATTCTCCGCCGCTCCTTTCAAATCCCCCAGATGGCGATCCTGGCCGGTTGGGCTTCGGCCAGCATCAGGGGGCGGTCAAAGGTCAGGGTCTTGCCCGCTTCGATGGCCAGGACCGCGGCCCGGGCGTCCACCAGGGAGCGGATGGTCTCCGGTCCCACCGCGGGCACGTCGAAGCGCAGGTCCTGATTTGGCTTACTCACCTTCACTACCACTGCCCCGGGGCCGGCCAGGGCCCCGGCCCGGCGGATGCACTCATCAGTGCCTTCAATGGCCTCCAGGGCCACCACCACCTGGCGCCGCACCACCACACACTGGCCGATATCCAGGCGGCCGATCTCTTTGGCCAGCCGGAAGCCTAAATCGATGTCCAGAAACTCCTCCCGGGTGGGGGCCCGTTTGCTCAGTTTGCCGGCCGGCGCCAGGAGTTGGTCCAGGAACAGGGTGGAGGGAGCGATGGTGATGCCTTCCTTCTCCAGTTCGGCGGCCACCGCCTGGAGGAGGCGATCATCGTGACCGGCGCCGGCTCGCCGCACCACGCTCAAGGCCCGGAGATCCGGGCGGAAATCCCGAAACAGGCGGCCCCGGCTGATGCCTCCGGCCATCACCGCCCGCTGCACCCCGGCACCTTTGAAGATGTGGATGATTTTGCCCAACTGCCCCACGTAAACCCAGTGGAGCTCCTGGACCAGCTCCGCCAGGGCGGGGTCGGTTTCGCCGCGGTGAGCCGCGGCGATGATGGAGGCGCCGCGGGCCCTGGCGGCCTGGGCGAAGAGGAGCGGGAACTGGCCCTTACCCGCGATTAAGCCGATTATCTCGGACATCTGCCGGCACCAGACCCCGTTCCGAGGTCTCCAGGAAATGGAGCAGGCGCTGGATCTCCGGGCCCGGAGCAAGTTCCCGGCGGATTTTAGCCATGGCCTCTTTCAGGTTGAGGTCGGAGAGAAACAGGATTTCATAGGCCCGCTTCAGGTCGTGGAGGGCGGAGTCGGAGAAGCCGGACCGTTTGAGGCCCACCAGATTGAGGCCCGCCAGCTTGGCCCGGTTGCCCACTGCCATGGCATAGGGCGGCACGTCGCGGTTCACCGCGGAGCAGCCGCCGATGAAGGCGTAGGCGCCGATGCGGGAAAACTGGTGCACCGCCGAGAGGCCTCCCAGGATGGCGTGGTCTTCCACGATGATGTGGCCCCCCAGGGTGGCGGCGTTGGACATAATGACCCGGTCGCCTACCTGGCAGTCATGGGCCACGTGGCTGTAAGCCATGAAGAGGTTGCCGTCGCCGATGCGGGTGACGCCGCCGCCGCCGGCCGTACCCCGGTGCATGGTGGCGAATTCCCGGATGGTGTTGTCATCCCCGATGCTGAGCCGGGTCTCTTCCCCTTTGAACTTCAAGTCTTGGGGGATCTCCCCCAGGACCGCGAACTGGAAGATGCGGCAGCGGCTGCCGATGCTGGTAAAATCCCGAATAACCACATGGGGGCCGATCTGGGTGTGACCCCCGATGGCAACCCGGCCCTCGATGATGCTGTATGGGCCCACGGTCACCCCCGGGCCCAGTTGGGCCGCGGGATCCACGATGGCGGTGGGATGGATTTCAACCTGGCTCATTCTGCTTCCCGGCCCACTGCGGCCATCATCTCACCTTCCATCACCAGGGTATTGTCGACGAAGGCGTTGCCCTGCATCTTCCAGAACTTTTGGCCGCTGCGCCGGGATTCCACTTCCAGCCGCAATTGGTCGCCTGGGAAGACCGGCTGCCGGAAGCGCACCTTATCCAGTCCCATGAGGAAGAGAGAGGAATTTCCCTGGTTCTCCGGGATGGCCACCAGGGCCAGGATGCCGCCCACCTGGGCCAGGGATTCCACGATGAGCACCCCGGGCATGATGGGCCGCTCCGGAAAGTGGCCCTGGAAGAACGGCTCATTGATGCTGACGTTTTTCAAGCCGACGATGCGTTTCCCCGGCTCCAGGGCGATGATGCGGTCCACCAGAAGAAAAGGGTAGCGGTGCGGTAAGATGCTACGGATTTTTTCATAATTCCAGGGAAGGGGCGGCAGGGTCATGTTTCCGGCTCCTTATCCAGCCTGGCGGAGAGTTGGCGCAACTCCTCTTCCAGCCGTTTAAGTTTCCGATGGAGGTCCGGGAGTTTGGACAGATAGCCCATGATCTGAAGCCACTCTTTTTGGGGCCGGGCCGGGTACCCGGACACCGTCTGCCCGGCGGGTACGGAGCGGTGAACCCCGGAATGGGCCCCTACCTGGGCGCCGTCGCCCAGTTCGAGATGGCCTGCCAGACCCACCTGGCCCCCCAGTGCCACCCGGCGGCCGAGTTTGGTGGATCCGGATACCCCAACCTGGGCCACCAGCAGGGAATACTCTCCCACCTCAACGTTGTGGGCCAGGTGCACCAGGTTGTCCAACTTGGCGCCTCTGCCGATGCGGGTCTCCCCCAAGGCGCCCCGGTCAATGGTGCTATTGGCGCCGATTTCCACGTCGTCTTCAATGACCACGGTACCCAATTGGGGGATCTTTTCATTGCCGGCCGCGGTGGGGATAAAGCCATAGCCGTCGGCGCCGATCACCGTGCCGCTGTGGATGATGCAGCGCCGCCCTACCCGGCAACGTTCCAGGATGGTGACGTTGGGGTAGATGAGGGCGCCGGCCCCGAGATGCACCTCATCCCCCAGGAAGCAGCCGGGCATGATGGTCACCCCGTCTTCCAGGTGTACCCGGTCGCCGATAAATACCAGGGGGGCGATGGAGACGTCCCGGCCCAGCTCCAGGTCCCGCCCCAGGCAGGCTTGATCACTAACGCCGGGCCAGCGCCGCCGGGGTGGGGCGAATAAGGCCGCCACCCGGGCGTAGGCCAGATAGGGGTTGGACACGATGAGGCGTGGCCGGTCCAGGTCCTTGAGGTCCGGGCCCACGATGAAGGCCCCGGCTTTGCTGGCGCTGGCCTGGCGGGCATAGCGCCTCAGGGCGATAAAGGTGATCTCCCTGGGAGTGGCGCGGTCAACGGCGGCGATGCCCTCCAGTACCAGGTCCGGGGGACCATGCAGTTCCCCCGGCAGCCGGGCCGCCAATTCTCCCAGGGTTAGTTTCATCAAGTAATTTACTGGCTGAAAGCTCTGCGCAGTTTGTCCGTGACATCCAGGCTCTTGTTGCTGATCAGGACCGTCGACTTATCCAGGATCAGGTCCAGCTTATCTTCCGCGGAAACCTTTTCCAGGGCCGAGTCCATCCTCTGGCGCAAGGGGGCGAACTGGCTTTGCCGATATTGGGCCAATTGCTTTTCGGCGTCGGACGCCTGCTTATCGAAGTCGGCCATCTTCTTTTCCAATTCCTGGCTTTTCGTCCTTCTGGCCTCTTCCTTCATCAGGGAAGCCTGTTTCTGGAATTCCTCCACCTGCCGGGCCAGGTCCTGGCGTTTGGCCCCCAGGGGGCGGCTCAACTCTTCAGTCTTCGCTTTGATGGCTTCCTGGATCCGCTTACCTTCGGCGGAGTTCATCAATATGGAATTGGTGTCCGCGACGCCGATCTTCAATTCGGCCGCCATAGCAGTCATTGACCCGCAGACCAAGGTCAAAGCAATTAAGGCGATGATTACCATTTTGGACATGAAAAAAACCTCCCGTTGAGTTCGATTAATTTTCAGCTCCCGGGGAGGCCGGAGCCTGCAGCCGGGAGATGTGCTGCTTCAGGGATGGACCGGGTCACCTCTATAAATAAAAAAAATTATACACTTTATACCCACAATTGCTCTTAGTTCAAAGTTCAAGAGTCAATAAAATGTGAATGAATCAGGAGAATGTGCGTCAAGTGTTGTTCTCTTATCCAAAGTGGCGCCTCTGGCAACTTTCTGCAAGACCCCGCTGGGACCTGACCCTAAATTAGAATGAGGAGCCCGCGGTGAACTCCCAAACGTTGGACCTCTCAAAGGACTTCTTGGTCAGGTTGTAGCCCCATTCGACCCGAAGCGGCCCCATGGGGGAGAACCATCGGAATCCCACGCCCGTGGTCGGCCGCAGGAAAGGCTCCACCTCGCCGGGGCCGTAAACGTTGCCGGCATCAAAAAAGATAGTTCCCATAACGCCCAGCTTCTTGATGACGGGAAAGCGATATTCCGAATTCAACTGGATGAACCTGTCACCGCCAACACGCTCATTAGCAAAGGCCGGATCCCGGGGGCTAATATCAGCATATTTAAAGCCGCGGATGGTGTCAATCCCCCCCAGATAGAACTTTTCATAAACCGGCAGGTCCCCCCAGGGCAGGGCGCCCATGTAACCCACCCGGGCGTGCAGGAGACCCACGGTGCCCCACTTTAGAGGGAAATACCAGCCGGTTTCGGCCACGTATTTCATATAGGCGACGGCGCCGCCGAGGCCGGCCATTTCCACGGAGATGCTGTTATCCGATCCCTTGGTGGGGGAAAACAGGGAGTCTCGGGAGTCCCGGCTCAGGGTCAGGGAGGTGGCGCTGGTGCTGTGAATCTTGGAGGCCGCGGCGATGAGGGGGTCGGGATTGGCCCCCAGGTCCGAGAGGGTCACATATTCATAACGGTACAGCCAAAAGAGGCGGGTGTATTGCCACTCCAGGGGATGGCTCAGCCTAAGGTCGCCTCCGCTCGATTTGCGATCGTATTCTGTGTAGAGGCGCTCCCAGTTATAGATATCGACGCCTAAAGTAAGGGGCCGGTCAAAGAGATAGGGCTCGGTGAAAGAGGCCCGGTAGCGGTGGGAAAGCGACCCGAGCATACCCTCGACCTTGACCTGCTCTCCACGGCCAAACAGGTTATTCTGGCTGACCTGCACCATACCCACAATCCGGTCCTGGGTGCTGTATCCGGCCCCCACCCCAAAGGTGCCGGTAGGCCGCTCCTTCACGGTGACCTTCAGATTCATGTGGTTGGGGGTGGAACCCGGGGAGGTGCTGAAGTTCACGTCTTCAAAATACTCCAGGCGCCGCAGGTTCTTGATGCTCTCCTTGAGATTGGTGGCGTTGAAGAGGTCTCCCTCATAAACCCGCAGTTCCCTCCTGATTACCTTGTCCCGGGTCTTGACGTTGCCGGCGATATCGATGCGTTCGAAATAGACTTTGCTGCCTTTATGGATGTCGAAGGTCACATCCACTTTCAGGGTCTTGTCATCTTCCTTGATCTCAGGGTTGATATCGGCGTTGGCATACCCCTGGTCTGCATATAAGTCGGACAGGGTGGTGAGGTCCTTTTGCATCATCTCCCGGGAGTAAATCTTCGCCTTGGAAATATCGAGCTTATCCAGGATCTTTTTCTTGTCTTCGAGAAGGTCCCCCTTGATGTCCACCTGCCCCACCTGGTATTGCGGCCCTTCCTGGATGGGGATGGTGATGTAGATAAATTTACCCTTGACGTCTATCTTGGGATCTCCCACCTTGGCCTTTATGTAGCCGTGGTTGTAGTAAAACGACGCCAGCTTCTCCACATCCCGCTCCAGCTTGTCCTTATCCAAGGTCCCCGACCCGGTAATCCAGTTGATGGCAAAGAGCCAAGATTTTTCTTTAATCTCCATCACATCCCGGAGTTCCTTGGCCTTAAAGGATTTGTTGCCCTCAAAGTTGATCCCTTTGATCATCAACTTGCCGCCTTCGTCGATGTGGATCACCAGATTGGATTCGGTCGCGGTGATGGGCACCAATTCGTAACTGGCCCGGGCTTCGTAGTAACCCTTCTCTCGGTAAAGGTTCTCGATTTTGTTGATGCTCTCCTTAATGGTGGTTTCCGAGGCCACCGAGAAAGGTTTGATCTCCACGACCTCCATGATCTTGTCGTGTTTAATCTTGTGGTTGCCTTTGATGACGATCGCTTTAATGGCTGGTTTCTCTTTCACCAGGACTGTGAGGACCTTGCCCTCCGGGGTATCGCTGATATCCAACTTCACGTCGGTGAAGTAGCCCATCTTATAGATGGCCTTCAAATCCTCCCGGAGGTGGGCGGCATTGGCCATCTCCCCCTCCCGGGTCTGCATCACCCCAAGGATAGCGTCTTTTTCGATGCGGCGGTTGCCCTTGACCACGATGTGGGCGATCCGCACTTTGCCAAGAATTCTGAGGCTCAATTCCTGAGCCATCTGACGGCTGAGGCCGGTTAAGGCCTGGAGTCCGGTAGCCTGGAGCTTCACAGTGGCCGGGGCTGCCTGACCGGTAATATCCAGAAGCCGGCCTTCCAGGGAGAGGGCCTCGCCCACCTTCACCAGGGTGCCGTAAATGGCCATGTCGGCCCCCAGCTTGCGGCCGATCTCCTGGGCCAGGGCATCGTTCAAGGGCTCCTTCAGGTTGGCCAGTTCCCGCTTCACGTCCTCCTGGGGGACCGTGGAAAAGCCATCGGTCTTAAGACGGTCCTCGATCTCCTCTTGCACCTTGTCACCCAGGGCTTCCAAAGGTTCCCGGCTGGCCACGGCAAACGGGAAGACCGCCACCTTCTTCAGGACCACCTCTTGCTCCTGCGCCAGGGCCGGCTGGGTCAGGGCCACAGCCGCCAGCAGGACTGAAATTATGAGCCTTCGCAGCACCTTCATTCTCCCTGTAGCATCATGGCCTTGCCGTCAACCAGGGTAATGCGCCGGTCCAGGGCTCGAGCCAACTCCTGGTTATGGGTGACAATTACGGAGGTGAGGCCCCGTTCGTGATTCAGTTCCAGGATGAGTTCCTGTACCCTGGCGCCGCTCTTGGGATCCAGGTTGCCGGTGGGTTCATCCGCCAGGAGAACTTCCGGCTCCAGAACCAAAGCCCGGGCCACCGCCACCCGCTGTTGTTCGCCGCCGGACAGCTTGCTGATGGGGTAATTCAGGCGATCCTTCAGGCCGACCCGCACCAGGACGGCCTCGGCCCGGTCCCGGGCCAGCCCCTGGAGCTCCCGGGCGATGAGGGCCGGCATCATGACGTTTTCCAGGGCATTGAACTCGGGAAGCAGGTGATGAAATTGGAAGACAAACCCCAGCCGGCGATTGCGAAAAACGGCCAGGTTCTTGTCATCCATGGTGAAGACGTTGGTCCCTTCCCAGAGAACCTCTCCGCTGCTGGGGCGCTCCAGGGTTCCCAGGATATGGAGAAGGGTGGATTTGCCCACCCCGGAGGCTCCCAACACCGCCACGGTTTCCCCCCGGGGAATGTCGAGATCCACCCCGGTGAGCACGGGCACCTGGATCCCATTATTCTTGAAGGTCTTGACCAGGCCCCGGACCTGGATCTTGGGGGGAGTCTCAGCCCTGCTGTGTTCTGCCATTTTCTCTTCTACCGCGTTAAGCACCTTAACACTTTCCCGAGAGGGCGTCAATCTTGATAGGTTCGAGTCTCTGAATGGTGAAATGCTAGTTGATATTCCGCGCCCCTGCCCCAATCTGTCAAGAGTATATTAGGAGTGATCCGGCCGCCGCCAACCACCGGGCGTTCACCGCTCACTCATACCTGATGGCCTCCACCGGGTCCAATCGGGCCGCCTGCCAGGAGGGGTACAGGGTCGCCAGAAAACTGATGGCCATGGCGGCCAGCACGATGGCCAGCACGTCCTGGGTCTGGACCAGCACCGGCAGGGTGGAGAGACCATAAACTCCGGCGGGCAGCTTGATGAACTCAAATTTTTTCAGCAACCCGCAAAGCCCCAGCCCCAGGCCAAGGCCCACTATGGTGCCCAGGCCGCCGATGGCCAGGCCGTTCAGGATGAAGATTCGCATGATGGCCTGCCGGGTGGCCCCCATGGACTTGAGGATGGCGATCTCCTTGGTCTTTTTCATAACCATCATGAACAGGGTGCTGGCGATGCCGAAGGCCGCCACCAGGATGATGAGGGTGAGGATAATAAACATGGTGATCTTTTCCAACTTCAGGGCCGCGAACAGGCTGGAGTTCATCTGCATCCAGTTTTTGCAGTAATAACCGGAACCTAGCCGCTCCAGGATTTTTCCCTGCAGCTGCTCCGCGGCATAGATATCCCGGATTTCCACTTCCAGGCCGGTGATGCGGCGGCCCAGGCCCATAAATTCCTGAAGGGCCGGAATGCTGGCGAAGACCAGGCTATTATCGAATTCATACATGCCGGAGTAGAATACGGCGCTCACCCGGAAGGGCTTCATTCGAGGCAGGCGCCCCATGGGAGTCAGGTTCCCCAAGGGGGAGATGATGTTCAGGTAGTCGCCCGGTCTGAGATTGAGATTGCGGGCCATTTCAGTGCCGATGGCGAGGGGGGGAGGCTCCTCCGGCGCGAACTCGGCCAGATCGGTAAAGTGCCCCTGGATCACCTTCAGGCCCTTGGGTCCGCCGCCGCGGATGGCCTTCGGGTCGAGACCCCGGATCACCCCGGCGGAGATGTTGCCCGGGGCCGAAAACATTACCTGCGTGTAGATGAAGGGAGCGACGGACACCACCCCGGGGACCGCCTCGATTTCGGCCACCTCTTTCTGGTAAGTGGTGAAGGGGCCTCCCAGCTTCAATACCAGGATATCGGCGTTGACGCTAAGAATCTTCTGCCTCAGCTCCTGGGTGAAGCCGGTCATCACGCCGATGACTATGATGAGGGCCATCACCCCCACGGCCACCCCGGACATGGAGATGAGGGTGCTGAGCGACAGGAAGCCTCTCTGGCGTTTTACTCCGCGTAGGAGGCGCAAGGCCACGAAGGTTTCAAAAAATGACAAAATTCTTACCTTTCCGGCCTGAGCAGCGGGAAGAGAATGACATCCCGGATGGAGGGTGAATCGGTGAGGAGCATCACCAGACGGTCGATACCGATGCCCTCCCCGGCAGTGGGCGGCAGGCCGTACTCCAGGGCCTGGATATAGTCTTTGTCCATGGCGTGGGGCTCCTCTCTGTTCCCCGCCTTGTGGGCCTTCATCTGCCTGGCGAAGCGTTTTTTCTGGTCCACCGGGTCGTTGAGCTCGGAGAAGCCATTGGCCATCTCCCGGCCGGCGATGAAGAGCTCGAAGCGGTCCACCACTTTAGGGTCCTTATCATTTTTGCGGGACAAAGGAGAGGTCTCCAGGGGGTAGCCGGTGATGAAGGTGGGCTGCAAGAGATGCTCCTCCACCCTGAGATCGAAGAGCTTGGTCAGGGCCCGGCCGTAACCCTCGCCCTGGCGCAGTTCCACCCCTGCCTCCCTGGCAAAATCTATCAGTTTTTCCTCATCATTAACAATCTCAGGTGGTATTTTACCAATTTTTATTAACGATTCTTTTAGATCAATCCTACGCCATTTGCTTTTCAGATCAATCTGGTTGCCCTGATATTCAAAGCCAAGGCTCCCTAGGCTATTCTTGGCAATAGTTTGGATAAGTTTTTCAGTAATCGTCATAAGGTCTTTATAAGTTGCGTAGGCTTGATAAAACTCTAACATAGTAAATTCCGGATTATGCTTAATAGACAGCCCTTCATTTCTAAAGTTGCGGTTAATTTCGTAAACTTTGTTAATTCCGCCCACCACCAGGCGCTTTAAATAAAGTTCCGGGGCAATACGCAGATATAATTTCATGCCCAGGGCCTTGTGGTGAGTAACGAAAGGCTTGGCCGTGGCCCCCCCCGGGATGGGTTGCATCATGGGGGTCTCAACTTCTAAAAATCCTTTTTTATCGAAAAATTGTCTAATGGTGCGGATGACTTTGGTCCGGGTCTCAAAGACCTGGTGCACCTCGGGATTAACCATCAGGTCCAGATAGCGTTGGCGATATCTGGTCTCAACATTGCTGAGGCCGTGGTATTTCTCCGGCAGGGGCCGCAGGGATTTGGTCAGGAGCACAAAGCTCTTAACCGCCAGGGTGAGTTCGTCGGTCCGGGTGCGGAACAGGGTGCCGGCCACCCCGATAATGTCCCCCAGATCGATGAAGCGCTGGAAGCAGGCAAAGTCCTCCTCGCCCAGGACCTGCCGCTGGAGATAGATCTGCAGGCGGCTGCTGCCATCCTGGAGGGTGCCGAAGCAGGTCTTGCCGAACTCCCGGAGGAGCATCAGGCGGCCGGCCAGTTTGAAATTCTTATCACCCAGGA
This sequence comes from Desulfobaccales bacterium, assembly GCA_049585595.1. GTDB lineage: Bacteria > Desulfobacterota > Desulfobaccia > Desulfobaccales > 0-14-0-80-60-11 > JAPLJC01. The sequence continues at coordinate 773 of JBAVAG010000073.1, read as the reverse complement.
GCTCCAATTCGGTCTGGGTCCGGGAGCCGAATTGCTTGATCACCTGGGCGATGCTATGGCTGGGCGCGAAGCGGTTGGAAAAGGGATCGACTCCCTGGTCCCGCAGCTCCTTTAGCTTTTTAAGACGTTGATCTCTGATCTGGTCGGATAGCGCCAAGCTTCAGCCTGTTTCCCGGAGGAGATATCGATGCACCAATTTTCTCAAACTCCAAATTTTTAGATTATTCAGGGGCCGTAGTCAAGCCTTATTGGACCCGGGCGGCTAAGGACCCGGCAAGGGCGGCAGGCCATCAAAATAAAGGTCCAGGAACCGCTTTATCCCCGCAGATGAAGGCCCTCTTCAGGTCTTGGCGGTTATTCCCCCTTAATTTTGGCGAAGACGGCGCCGGAAATGGGGGGCGGACTCAGTAGTTTCGGGAACAAATTGCACGGAGCAGGTCACATTAACCCTCAGTTAAGCTTTAGGCCAGGGTAATTTCAGCGATATCAGCATATTATGCCGATACGCCTAAATCCCCTCTACCCTGTAGGGGCGGGGTTTCCCCGCCCGGGCGGCGAGACGCCGCCCCCTACCGGCGAGGGGACGACACCGGGTGAGGGGTGGCTTTGCCTGGTTTTTCGTAGGGGCGGACCCATGTGCCCGCCCTGTAGTGGCGGTTTTAAAACCCGCCACTACCTACTGCCCCCACTTCCTTAAGGGGCGCACCCATGGGTGCGCCCCTACAAGACCCCTTGAGACCTCTGCGCAAACCAAACTTTGTTATCCTGAGCGA
>JBAVAG010000072.1:0-5611 GCA_049585595.1 Desulfobaccales bacterium | reverse complement strand
ATCATGGCATCCCCTGTCTGGTTACTCCTCCAAGCCTGCTCCCCAGGAATAGGCCGGGTCAAGACCGGCACCCAGATGCTGAACCGGGTCTGGGTTCCCAGCGAAAAGGAACGAGACCATCATTCACCCTCCGGTTAGAAGTGGTAGGCCAGACGAGCCAGAACCATGAACTGGTCCAGGTTTGAGTCAGACTTGACGGAGAATCCAGCACCCTGGAAATCATTGTTCGGCCCAAAGACATGGCGGTAACGGAAGGACGGCCCAATGGACAGCTGCGGAATAATGTAATATTCCAGGCCCACCTCAGCAATGACCCCTGCGTCGGTAGAGGTCTTGCTGCCGCCGTTAAAATTAGAGCGGTCAGAAGTTGTCCAGACGACGGCCGGGCCAGCCATGAGGAACGGCACCCACCGGCCACGGGTGAAACTTTCATCTCCCATGAGTGGGTATTGGAGCCTGCCCAGGAAGCCTAGAGCGAACTGGTTCCCATTAAGGGACCCCGAAAAGTTTCCGATTGACTGGTTGAACTGGTTCCATTGGAAGTCCAGAGCCACGCCGAAATACCTTTGCCAGCTTGGTCTGTAGGGCATGCAGAAGTTGTAGCCGATAATGGCGCCAGCGCCAACGCCGGCATCAGTGCTGATGCTGTTGCGGCTTGTGAACTCAAAACCACGAGGACCCGTGATGTTCACGTTTCTGTCGGCAGTAAATACGCCCATTACTTGACCACCAACCCAAAAATCTCCATAGTTTGTACTTCCATCTGATGCGGCGGCGATGGTCGGTAACCACAATATGAAGCAAATAAGCAATGCCAATCGTTTAATCATGGGTTTTCTCCTTCCGGTTGTTTGGTTTTTTCCCCACCTTTTCTTCCAAAGAATAGGGGTCGGGGATACAACAATCAGATCGAAGCTTCGCTCTGGCCCGGTCCATTCTGCCATTGGCTTTTTTAACCGGGATCCCTCCCCGCAAAATATCAGCTAGCGGATCTGATTGTTTGAGCTTCACTCTAGTCATTCGTGTCATTGATGACGCGTTGCTTCAGCTTCTTCGAGGCGGGTTCCTCTACCGGCTGGGGTTTGACAACCTCTGGCTGCGGAGCAGGCGGCGGGGGGGCGGGTTCCACCACGGGAGGCGCCGCAGCCACGGGCCGCACTCCCGGACATGAACAACCTGCAGCCCAAACCATTGCCATGAGCAAGCACATCAGGAAAATAATTTTTTTACTCATTGAGACATCCCCCTTTATTTAAAATGAGTGTTGCTTATTTATATAAGCCATTAATCGCTTCGAGGCTATAGGCAGGATTGACCAATTGGGCAGGTGAGAAATGACTATTCCCGTAGGCAAAAGTGACTATACCAAAAATTATGGAGAGAGGCCGAATTTTACAAGATAAAGGCGAAAAGGGGGTTACCGCGGGAGTGGATTTTTCCTTCCCCCCAAAGCTGCCTGGGGTCAGTGGGTCAGGCGGGAACCCCTGGTCCCTCTCCCTAAACAGGCTTTTTCGGTGCTCTGGTTCTTGACAAAATCAAGGGGCGCCGGTGGTGATGCCCCGGCTGAGGGCGTACTTGATGAGGTCGGCCAGTTTCTTGATATTGAGCTTCCGCATAATGTTGTCCCGGTGCCGGCGTACCGTGAAGACGCTGATATTCAGGAGGTCCGCGATGTCCTTGGGAGTTTTACCTTCGGCCAGGAGTTGGACGATGGTCTTTTCCCGGGTGGTCAGGGGATCGTCGGCCGGCTTGCCCCGCAAGGCCAGTTCCGCCAGCTCGGTGGACAGGAGGGGCGAGATGAATTTTCCCCCCTCCTTGACCGCCTGGATGGCCCGCAAGAGCTCGATGTCCGCGTCCTCTTTCAAGAGAAAGCCATCGGCCCCGGCCTCCAGGGCCTGCTGGATGAACTCCTTGTACCGGTGCATGGTCAGGAGGATCACCTTGACCCGGGGATAGAGCTTTTTAATCTCCCGGGTGGCTTCCAGGCCCCGGAGGTGAGGCATGGAGATATCCAGTAGAACCAGCTTCGGCTCCTGGGTCTTGAGGAGGCGGAGAAGCTCCAGGCCGTCGTCGGCCTCCCCCGTGACTTCCAGGCCGGGGGTCTCTTCAATGATGCGCTTCACGCCTTTGCGGAACATGACGTGGTCGTCGGCCAGCACGATGGAGCAGACGTCCATTTATTCCACCCCGGAGCCCAGGGGAACGCTGAAGGCAATCCCGGTCCCCCGGTTTTCCTGGCTGTTGATCTTGAGGGTGCCGCCCAGCATGCGCACCCGCTCTTTCATGATCGCCAATCCCAGGCCACGGCCGGTAGGGTCGCGGCTCAGCACATTCTCGAGATCAAAGCCGCGGCCGTTATCGGCGATCAGGAAGGAAACTCGGTCATCTTTTGAGTCGATGACCACCGTGAGAATAGAGGCCTGGGCGTGTTTGCCGATATTGGTCAGAGACTCCTGGAAGATGCGATAGATGTTGATCTGCGTCTCCCGATGGAACAGCCCCTCCAGACCCGGTAGCAGATCGATGTCGGCCTGGAGTTGGTAGCGGCGGACGAAATCCTCGACGAGGTGCCGCAAGGCCTCGGCCAACCCAAGTTCTTCCAGGAGGGCGGGGCTCAAATCCTTGGATAGGCGCCGGACGTTCTCTATTAGTCGGTCCATATTCTTCGCCAGCTCCTGGCATTCTTCTGCGGCGGCCTCCGGGTTTGGCGTCAGCAGTTTCCTGATTCTCTTGGCCTGAAGCCTCAGGACCAGCAAGGATTGTCCCAGTTCATCGTGCAATTCCCGGGAGATTCGCTCCCGCTCCTGCTCCTGGGCCGTTAAGACTTGGGCCATGAGATAGCGCAGGTCTTGTTCTTTTTCAATGATTTGGCCCTGAACTTGCTGGAGCTCACAGTAAGCTTGGGCCAATTGGAGGTTCTTTCTCTGCAAGTCACAGATAGTGTTATTATGGGCGGTGCATAGGCGTTGGCTCAAGGTGCTGGCAATTTGGAAGGCAACGGTCGGCCAGCGGTGTATTAATTCATAGAAATCGGCGTGGGCCATTTCATAAAGGTTCGCCGCGGTCCTGGCCCGCACACTGGCCACCCTCAGGCCAGCAGGGTCGAACAGGCTCATCTCGCCGAAACCGTCGCCGGGCTCAAGATTGCCCAGAAATCTCTCACCCTGGGCGCCAAGGGCCTTTATGACTTCCAATTGTCCGTCTATAACCAGATAAAACCGGTCCCCGGGGACTCCTTCCTGAATAATGAGTGTCCCTTCCGGAACGGAAACCCGTTTCATGCTTGCCAACAGACGATCTATTTCACTGTCCGGGAGGGAGGCAAAGAGTGGAATTCGACCATTGCCCATAGTTTTCATTGACCGTACTCAATGCTATGAGTTTAGAGAAAACGTAAAATTGTTTTTAATGTGGATGAGGGCTACCAAGGCGGTCGCTCAGGGGGAGCTTTGACCCCGAGATCAATGAGCACCGCATCAGTTCCAAAGTTTTAAATCCCGGATGAATCCTTTGATCAGACCAGAGCGATCATCACCTTCAAAGGCAATTTAGCTGAGATTATGCGGCAGGCCCGGCCACCGCAGTCAAAAAATGGTTTTGGGGACCTCTTGGCCCAGGGAAAATACCTTAAAGCTTCTGTTCTTGACGCTACGGTAGCATATTTTTCGCTGAAAAAGTATCCTTTCTTCCGATTTATGGCGTACCTATCCCTTGATAAACAGGCACCTCATCGATTTGCGGACTATGAACCCCGGGCCAGTACCGCACGGTAATGGTGGGCCAGGGGAAAGGCGGAGGCCACATGGACATACCATCTCCGGGCATGATGAGAAACCCTGGCGCCCACTTTGATTAATCGCTTGATCATCCACTCCATGGACCGTTTCACTTCTTCACCCCAAACATAGAACTGCCGGATCATATGCAGGAGGTTGTAGGCCAGAAACCCCCATCTGTAGCCTGGCCTGGTTGGCCTCGAATTTTTGACAACTGGTTTTGTCCCACCGAAGAGTGTTCTTCCCTTCCTTGATCCGGTTTTCTATCTCGGCCCGGCCATTATAGACCTTGATCACCTTGGCGGCTGGCAATCTGGAGTTGGTGACCACAAAACCGATCCGGGGAAAAAGTTCACCCCGATGCCACTCGATCTTGGCCACCACCCGGCGGAGCTTATGCCAGCTCTTCGCCTGGTACTGCAAGTCCACCACTTTAACCTGAATCCCACTCTTGGGGGCACGGCCCACCGATCGGTTCAGGTGAGGTTCCAAGAGGCGCATCAGGATGGCATTGCTGGGTAGCCTGATGAAATAAGTGATACGGTGGTCCTCGCAATACTCGTAGGTCTCCGGGTTGGAAAAGGCGGCGTCACCCCAAAACCAGAAAAGCTTGAAGCAGGCCCGGAAGCGCTCCACCATGGGCTTCATGAACTCCAAGACGCCATCGGCGGAATGGACGTTCCCCGGTCTCAGCCTGGCCCTCAGACAGTCGCCCTCGCTGGTAAAGCAGAAAAGCGGATGGAAACAGTTCTTGGCAAAATGGCCATTGTAGGCCACCCCTTCCTGCTTGCCGTGGGCCGGGTCCTCGGTGGAATCCAGATCGATGATCAAACGCCGCTTGTTCTTCCTTTTCAGGAGCGCATCGGCCGTTCGGATGAGAGCTCCGTCCAGGGCTTCCAACCCCATGGCATTACCCCGAACGTCGTTTTCCAACCGGGAGAGCATGGATTGGCTCGCCCCAGCCTGATGATCTTTACCAATCGCCAACTTGAGAGCAGGATCTATCCGCAGATAATCTGCGTCGTTGCAATCCTCGTAGCCGGCGGCTATCTGGTAGACCCTTTGGCGAATGATCTGGATTAAGGAATGCCTGGTATGAGTCGATGACCTAAAGTCCTCCAAGCAATCTCCCATGGGAGCAATGATTTTGAAACGGTCATCAATCTCTCGCAGCAGGAAAAAACCAACGTCGGAGGTGATCGTGGCGCCTTGCAAATCTATCATGATGGCTCGGTTAAAATCCGGGCGGATTGCCTCTTTCTGGCTTTCACCATTGGCGAGCATTTTTAGACCACCGATTTGCTAATATATCCTCCTTATATCAAATACTTATACTATTTTCTACCTTTTCCTGCGGCATAATCCAGGTTAATAACCCCATTCCACTAAATTCCCGATATTTTCGTGAATCTGCCCGAAGGCATCTTTTTAATTTTGTCAAGTTCTTTTTCCCGGCCCACCTATAACCCACCCAGCTCAAGCGCGCGACCAGGAGTATATGGATCTTCTTTCAATCCTTTGCCAGAGTTTTGTTCCGAAAAATTGACTAGACGTTTCTGGTCAGGAGGTCGAATATTTTTTATGCCACCGAAGAAGTCAAGCTCAATTGAAAATTCTGTGTATGAACCGAGGTCAAGCGTCGGGGTACTTCCAAGCGATCCCCGGTCTTGAAATCGTTTTGGAAAATGATTACGCTAATAAAGCGGCATCTTATAAGCTCTTAATCAATGGGAACAGACCGGATGAAAAAATATATTTTGTTATTTTCAGTAGCATTATTAACTAATCTTCTTGTATCTCCAACTCTCTCGGCAGACATCTTCCAGGAGTATGAA
>JBAVAG010000071.1:0-13713 GCA_049585595.1 Desulfobaccales bacterium | reverse complement strand
AGCCGTGAGCATCGCCGCCATGCTCCTCGGGTTGGAAGAGCCAGGACGGGAAGAAGATATTCTCTATCAGGAAACCGACGCCGCCCCCATCACGTGCGCCGAGCCCCCCGCCGGCGACACCTGGCTGACCCGGCGCAACCTGGGAATTCTGGATCTGGAGACCCGCTGTTCCGCCGCCGACGTGGGCGGCTGGGCGCAATGCCACCGCATGGGCGTTTCCCTGGCGGTGCTGCACGAGACCAGCAGTGGCGAGGCCGGCGTTTACCGGGAGGCCGACCTGGAGCGCCTTTGCCGACGTTTGCAAGAGTTGGAGCTGGTGGTCGGCTTCAATATCAAACGCTTCGACTACCAGGTGCTCCAACCTTACACCCGGATAAGGCTCAATGAATTACCTACCCTGGACATCCTGGAAGAGGTTCACGCCATCCTGGGCCACCGGCTCTCACTCAACCACCTGGCGGAGAAGACCCTTAATGAGTGCAAATCCGGGGACGGACTCCTGGCCCTGGAACTCTACGCTGCCGGCCGTTGGGATGAACTCGAATCCTACTGCCGCCAGGACGTGTCTCTCACCCGCCGCATCTTCGAATTCGGGGTAGAGCATGGCTTCCTCATCTACCAGCACCGCCAGGGCGCCCTGGTGCGGCTGCCGCTGGACTGGCGGGAGGAACGCTTTTTTCATAAGCAATTTTTAACGCCAGGTAGCCGCAGGCTTTAGCCTGCGCTCCTGGAAATAGGGAGTTCAGGTCGCACAGGCCAGAGGCCTAGGCTACCGAGGCCCATGCTACCGCGTCCGGGTAGCATCGGCGTCCTGCCTGTGGATCAGTTCAGTGAGCAGTAAGCAGTAAGCAGTGAGCAGTTACTGGCCACTGACCCCTGACCCCTGACCACTGGCTTAGGAGCCAAACAGGCCAGAGGCCAATGCTACCGAGGCCTATGCTACCGCGTTCGGTTATCATAGGCGTCCCGCCTGCGTAAGAAATCGGTTTCCTCAAAACTTAAGATTGCCCTTTAGCCGCATTTGGCTTATTATTTTACAAAATCTACCCGTTGTTCCCCGCTTAACGCTTGGGAACGAGGAGACTGAAAAGGAGATTGTGATGAATTCGACCAAAAAGGGCCTGGCCCTGGGTTGTTGTCTGGCACTGTTGCTCTGCTTTTGGGCCTCGCCGCTGTTGGCGGAAGAGGCGGAACCCGCGGTGGGCCTGGTGCTGGGTCCGGTAACCTTCGCCGCGCCCATGTCCGACGCGGACGCCAAATATCTGGGCCTGGCAAAGGCTGGCCCCTTCACCGTCAAGGACATCAAATCGCCGTATGTCCTGGTGGAGCAGTTCAATGTCTCCTGTCCCCATTGCATGCATGAGGCTCCATTCCTGAACCAAATTTTCGACCAGGTGCAGCAGGATCCCAATCTGAAGGGAAAGCTGAAATTTCTGGGCGCGGCCCAGGGGAGTGATTCGGGCCCCGTAATGGCGTGGAAGGTCATGCAAAAAGTTCAGTTCGCGTTGGTACCGGATCCAAACAGCACCTTGGGTAAGGTGGGCCTGAATTTCACTCCCTACCCGGTCACTTTTATCGTGGATAACCATACCGGCAAGATCGTTTGGGTGGAAATCGGCGCCATCGATGACGTAGCAGAGGCCATGCAGGGAATTAAAGCAGCAGTAAAATAGAAGCTGTCAGGGTGTCTGGCGCCGCGGCGTAGCCCTGGGGGCGGGCCCAGGTGTCCGACTTGTAGGGGCTGGTTTTAAACCCGCCCTACGCCCCTACGAGAAGCCAATCTCTTGGCAAGAACGAAACCAACATTCCCTATCAAAATGGGTTCCAGGAAATCGATGAATCGAAAAGTTGTTAGATTAGCTCTGTTAATCGGGGCGGCACTGACCCTGTCCCTGTGCTCCGCCCTGATGGCGGCGCCGCTTGGGGTCGGCTTCCAGGCTGGAAATCTGCAGTTCGGCGAAACCATGACTCCCGCGGACCAGGCCTATCTGGGGCTAAAGAATCCCGGGAAATTCGCCCTCAACGATATCCAGGCGGATTATGTGCTGGTCGAAGTACTCAATGCCAACTGCCCGTTCTGCATGAGGCAGGCCGCCGCCCTGAACCGGCTTTTCCGTTTGGTGGAGGCCTCTGAGTTCAAGGACCGGGTTAAGTTTATCGGGGTGGTCAGCAATTCCCCACCCGAGGCTGCCAATTGGAAAAGGGCCTATAAGGTGCCCTTTCCTATAGTTGCCGATCCCGGATGGGTGATCGGCAACAATGTCCTCAAGATCGCCGGGACCCCCACCACTGTGGTGCTGGATAAACAGGGCAAGGTCATTATTTTGCATTACGGCCTCTTTACCGACGCCGATATGGCCTTCCAGGGGCTGCGCGCCCGGATAAAATAATGCCAAAGGGGCCTTCTGTAAGGACGCCAACCAAGGATTTACAGGCTGTGCTGGTGGCGACGGACTTTTCTCAGCGGGCCGCGGCAGCCTTGCAGATGGCCCAAATCCTGGCCCAGCCTTTCAGCTCCAAGCTGATTCTGCTGCACGTCATCGATCAGCGGATGTTAGAGCAAATTTCCGGCTACCTGGGGGAGCCTGCGGATGCCTTGCTGCCCGGCTTCCGGAGGCAGGCCCAGAAGCAGATGGACGAATTTTTCCGGGGGGTCAAGCCTGGCCCCCTGGAGGTGGAAACCCTGGTGGCCGTTGGGCTGCCCTTCCAGGAGATCGCGGTGGTGGCCAGGGATCTGGCGGTGGACCTGGTGGTCATGGGCGGCTACGGCCGGGGCGGCCGCGGGCCCCTGGAAGAGGTCTTTTTCGGGTCCACCGCGGAAAAGGTGGTGCGCCTCCTTCCCTGTCCGGTATTGTGCGTGCCCATGGCTGCCGCCGGTTCAGAGCCCCCGGATCGCTCTCATATTTAGCCTTGCCTGTTGACAAGTCCGTGGGCTGCCAGGTGTCGAGACGGCGCGCCCAATACGACTCTCAGACCAGGGATTTTAATCCCCCTTTGAAAAAGCGGGACATTACTAGCCAAGGGAGTCAGGTTTTCTTGATTTATTGCCAGACTATCAGTAAAGAATTGGCATAGATCTATTGGCCGGCCTGGGGCCGCCGGATATCCGGCGTCGGCGGGGCTGGCCTCCGGAGGAACAAGAACCATGCGACGTCTCCTGCTCGTTATCTCGATTTGCCTGAGCTTAGGGATTTCCTCCCAGGCGAGGGTAGCCTGGGCTGAGCCCCAGGTGGGTCAGCGCTTCGGCGGGCTCACCTTCAGCGGCACCATTTCCGACGCCGACCGCAGCTATCTGGGTCTGACCCACCCGGGTCCATTCACCCTGGATAACATCCATGCCCGCTACCTGCTGATCCAGATTTTCTCCGACGCCTGTCCCCATTGCACTGCCCAGGCCCCGGTGGTTAAGCGGCTTTTCCAGGAGATTTCCGACAACCCCGAATTAAACGGCGGCACCCTGAAGATGGTGGGGGTCGGTTACTATGGCACCCCGGCGACCATGGAGAGATGGCGAAATAAATATGGGGCGCCCTTCCCTCTCATCCCGGACCCCAAAGGCCAGATGTTCAGGACCCTGGATATTCCCGGCACCCCCACTTACGTGGTTCTGGATAGCCGTGGCACGGTGGTCTATGTATCTGTCGGGGAGATAGACAATACCCGGAGTTTTATCCGTGAGTTAGAGGCCCACCTAGATTAAAGGCGGTCTTTAAAGGCGGTTTTCGGTTTTCTGTTTTCTGTTTTCGGTTTTCGGTGAAAGGCAAAAACAAAACGAAAGGCCCTTCTTTTCTCGTTCCCAAGCTCCTGCTTGGGAACGCCCATTTTACCCCAAGCTCTGCTTGGGGACATCCTTCCATTCCCTACAACCTACTGATACAGCATGATATTCTTTGCCAAGCAGGAGCTTGGCATGAAAAGTGGTTCCCAAGCAGGAGCTTGGGAACCAGGATTTAAAGGCGGTTTTCTGTTGTCTGTTGTCTGTTTTCTGTGAAAGGCAAAATCCAAATCAAAGGCCCCAGGCAAAACAGAAAACAGAAAACAGAAAACAGTTAACAGGTTTTTTAAAGGGGAAAATCGACTTTGATCTTGAAGATTTCCTCGGCCGGCAGGCTCAGCACCTCCACCCCGGAAGCGCCGGAGATCTCGGCCAGGATCTGCTCAAGGCGCTCCGGCGATTCGGCGATGAGGGTGAACCAGACGTTGAAGTGGTGCCGCCGCAGGTAGTTGTGGGTCACCCCGGGGTAGCGATTCACCACCTCTACGAAGCGCTCCAGCGACTCCGGCGGCACCCGGGCGGCGCACAGGGTGCTGGTATATCCCAGCATGCGGGAGGTGAAATTGGCCCCCAGGCGGCGGATGACGCCGCTCTCCATCAGGGCCCGCACCCGGCCCAGGACCTGGTCCTCATCAGCGCCCACCCTTTCGCCCACCTCGGCATACGGCCGGGAAACGATGGGAAAATTCGACTGGATCTCGTTTAAGATGGCCCGGTCCAGGTCGTCCAGGGATTCGGGAGCCGACTTCCGTTTTGGGGTTTTCGCAGAGTCCATTAATTATTACCTGGCTTGTGGCAAAACGAGTTTGGCCCGGGTCCAGTCGGCCCGAATGCCGCGCTCGTCCTCATCTTCGGCAACCAGCCGTTCCAATTCAGCTTCTGTTTGCGCGTCAATGCGGTCCAAATCGGTGCGGCTGTCCGCCGTCTTGGCCTTAAGCTCTGCTGCCGTATAGCTCTTGATATTTTTCTCTCTCTTCATGTCGCCGCCTTCGTACCGCTGGATTATTTGAATATGGACAATTAGCTGGATTTTGTCGAGTTTTTTAATCACCATCCAAGTTTGGCTATCGCTGTTTTAATGCTCCATTTTTCATTTGTTTCCATTGTTTTATTCTTCCGGTGTTGTCCATCCTTTATCTTTGCCAAAAAGAATTATTGCTGCGGTATGTTTTAATTGTTTTAATAGCTTTGTATCATCGGGAATATCTTCTACCTTGTCATGATAAAACTTTCGCTCCTCTTGTGATAATTTATTAAATTGGTTTATTAATTGCCGAGGGCACTTTGGCCTGAATCTCTCAGGTAAGTTCTCATATAGGTCGGGGAAACCAGAAAATGGAATAATATATTCATCAAAACCTATGTCCTTATACTTCTTCTCAGTCCTTTTTATATATTTCCATACACTATTGTTGAGCACATAATTCAAGATTTCACAAGCAAAATATTCCCATGCCTTCTCATCCTCTTTACCCCTTTTACCTAATAACCCTTCTGTTTGGAAATAACTAAGTGCATCAAACAAAGTTAAAGCCTTGTTCAATCGCATTTCGTCATCCGGCTTGCCTTCAAAATCAATTTGATCTCCATTTTTAATTTTTTCGTAAAACTTATACAAATCATCTTTCATGAAATTATCGAATATCTCTTTTATTAATTTCCATTTTCTAATTGAATTATTGCTTCTATAAGTCTTTAAAGCTAAATATGCCCCCCACAATGCAAAAGGAACCCCAACCACAGTAGCGCAATGAGCCAAGAAGGCACTTAGAGAATAAATGTCTTTCATTCCGCGCTCCTATGGAACTATTGCCTTACCAAACTTTCTTGACTTGGCAATTTACCACGAATTTTCGAGCTCATAAGGCGGGCTGTGCCCGCCGCCTCAGGAATCCTCTTAACCCTCGGGTTCGTAGGGGCAGATGGGGTCGGCGCCCAGGACGTCGCCGGTGAGGGCATAGGCCCGGGCCCGGCAGCCGCCGCAGACCTTGCGGTATTGGCACGTGTGGCACTTGCCCCGGTATTCGTCCACCCGCCGCAGTTGCCGGAAGAGCTCGGAGTTGGCCCAGATCTCCGGAAAGGAGGTCTCCCGGATATTGCCTGCGGGCAGGTCCAGATAGCCGCACGGCTGCACTTCCCCGCGATAAGAGACAAAGGCGAACCCCTGCCCTCCGAGACACCCCTTGGTCATGGCCTCCATGCCGTGGGTCGCCGCGGTGATCGACTCTCCCCGGGCGGCGGCGTCCTGGCGCCACAGGCGGTAATACTGGGGAGCGCAGGTGGGCTTGATGAACAGGCGCCCTTCTTTCTGCCAGGCCAGCAGCCGCTCGAGGGTCTCCTGGTATTCCTCCGGCCGCAGCAATTGCTCCCGCAGCTGCTCGCCCCGGCCAGTGGGCACCAGAATAAAGACGTGGTGGGCCGCGGCCTCGAGTTCGATGGCCAAATCGCGAATGGCGGCCAGCTCGCCCATGTTGGCCCGGGTGACGGTGGTGTTGATCTGAAAGGGGAGATCCGCTTCCCGGCAGGCGGCGATGCCGGCCAAGGCTCCCTCATAGGCCCCGGGCACGGCCCGGAGGCGGTCGTGGCTGGCTGCCGCGGCTCCATCCAGGGAGATGCTCAGCCTCTGCACTCCCGCCTCTTTGAGGCGCGCGGCGAGGTGCGGCGTCAGTAGGGTGCCGTTCACCGCCATCACCATGCGGTGGCCCCGGCCGGCGCCGTAGGCCGCCAGCTCAAAGATGTCTTCCCGCAACAGGGGTTCGCCGCCGGTGAGGATCACCACCACCTGGCCCAGGGTGGCAAGGCTGTCCAGCAGGGCGATCCCTTCCTCAGTGCTCAGCTCTCCGGGATAAGGCCCGGAACCCGCTGCGGCCCGGCAGTGGAGACAGGCCAGGTTGCAGCGCCGGGTAGTCTCCCAGGCCAGCAGCCGCAAAGGCGGGATGGAATTATGGCTGGATTGCATATTTTTCATAAGCGGTGCCGGATGTGTTTCGTAGGGGCGGACCCATGTGTCCGCCCGGTAGGGGTGGGTTTGACCCCGCCCTTAGAAGCCCAAAGGCGTAATCTTAAAGGTCATGCACAGGCTGGAAGCCTGTGCCACCGGGTTTTGGCATTTTATTTTCTCGTTACCGAACTTGGTTCTCAAGACCACCTTGGGACTCAAAAAATCCGCCTCTACTGCCCACCATTTCCCAGGGGACGCATACATGGGGGCGCCCCTACAGGACCCAAAGCAAAACGCCCAGGCTGCAGATTAACTTTAGTTCCGCAACAAAGCGGCGGCCACAGGCCGCCCTAAAAGCCTGGCCCTGGTGGCACAGGCTTCCAGCCTGTGCATCATTCACCCCTTTCATAAAGCCAGGGACAATCTTCCGGTGTCTCGCTCAGTCCGACTTTGACTGGATTATTCAGGATATATTGCCACTTCTCCAGAAATTCAGCCTCATCCCTGACAATGCGGTCATATCTTTCATCCTGCCAGATGGTTCCCTTATCTCCTCTGTGTTGGCTAATTTTCAGAGCGCTGAAACTTTTGACGCTGTGAATGATTTCTGATAGGTCAAAAAACCCATCTCCTTCCCGGGAAAGCGGTTTAGCCAGGATATGTACATGATCAGTCAAAACGACTGCGGCATAAACCAGCCATTTGTTTCCGTCCCAAAATCTTACAGCATCCAGGGCAATGCTGCGCTCTTTTCCATTTAGAACCACCCCATCTTTGCTTCTCCAAGTGATGAAGTAGACGCTGCCAGCTTCTTGCCAGTGGGGCAGGTTTCTCCGGGTAATCTTAAAGCCTTGCACAGGCTGGAAGCCTGTGCCACCAGGTTTTGACATTTTATGTTCTCGTTACCAAACTAGGTTCTCAAGACCAGCTTGGGACCTCAAAAAATCCGCCTCTACTGCCCACCATTTCCAAGGGGGCGTATACATGGGTGCGCCCCTACAAGACCACAGGCGGGTCGCCGGGGTTGCAGATTAACTTTAGTTCCGCAACAAAGCGGCGGCCACAGGCCGCCCTATAAGCCTTGCCCTGGTGGCACAGGCTTCCAGCCTGTGCATCATTCACCCCTTTCATAAAGCCAGGGACAATCTTCCGGTGTCTCGCTCAGTCCGACTTTGACTGGATTATCCAGGATATATTGCCACTCCAGGGGCGGGTTTAAAACCCGCCCCTACCAGGCTTTAGCTCCGCAGCAAGGGAGCCGCCACTTTGGCGAAGTAGGTCATAATCAGGTCGGCGCCGGCCCGCTTGATGGCGGTGAGGGATTCCAGCATCACCGCCTCCTCGTCGAGCCAGCCCATCTGGGCGGCGGCCTTGATCATGGCGTATTCGCCACTCACCTGGTAGGCGGCAATGGGCAGATCGAACTCCCCGGCCAGTTGGGCCACGATGTCGAGATAGGGTAGAGCCGGCTTCACCATCAGGATGTCGGCCCCCTCCTCCACGTCCAGGGCTGCTTCCCTGAGGGCCTCCCGGGCGTTGGCCGGGTCCATCTGATAGGAGCGGCGGTCGCCGAAGGCCGGGGCGCAGTCCGCGGCCTCCCGGAAGGGCCCGTAAAAGCTGGAGGCGTATTTAACCGCATAGCTCATGATGGGCAGCATTTCGAAACCGCGCTCGTCCAGGGCCTCACGGATAGCGCCCACCCGGCCGTCCATCATGTCGGAGGGAGCCACCATGCCGGCCCCGGCCTCGGCATGGGACAAGGCCACCTGGGCCAGGGCCTCCAGGCTGGCGTCGTTGTCCACCTCACCTTGGTGGATGAGGCCGCAGTGGCCGTGGGAGGTGTAGCCGCACAGGCAGACGTCGGTGATCACCAGCAGTCCCGGCGCCTCTTTATGCAAGCGGCGCACCGCCTGCTGCACCGCGCCCTTGGGAGAGGCGGCCTCGGAGCCGGTCTCGTCCTTCTTTTGGGGAACCCCGAAGAGCAGCACCGCGGGCAGGCCCAGGTCAGCCACCTCCCGGGCGTCTTTCACGAGCTGGTCCACCGACAGCCGAAAGACCCCCGGCATGGCGTCCACCGCCTGGCGAACCCCCTGGCCCGGGGCCACGAACATGGGATAAATGAAGTCCTCCCGGCGCAAATGGGTCTCCTGCACCATCTTCCTCAGGGTCTCCTGGCGTCGCAGCCTCCGAGGACGAAATATCAGTTCCATAATGAGCACCCGCGCTTAAAATTCATTTTTACAACCGTGTCATAATATTAACATATGAGGCCGGGCTGCCTCTAGAAAAAAACCGAACCACGGCGATGCGGGTCGGGGGCCCCGAATAATATGGTGGGCCGCGCTTCCCCGAGAGCCAGCAAAGACCACACTTCGCACCCCCGGCTTTAAAAAGGGTTGATACGATGCCTCCGGGTATGGGATACTAAACTGTTCGAATCTGGGGATGGGAGGCGGAATGCGGAGAAGCTCTTTCATGGGCCTCTTTCTGGCGGCGATGCTATTGGTGGCCGCGGCGGGTTGCGGTTCGGGGACTGCCACCCAGGCGCGACCGGGGGCCGGCTACCAGGGGCCGCAGCCCTCGGGAAATGAGCAGGCCAGGCTCAAGGACGCCCTGACGGGAGGGCAGATGACCCCCTCGGAGGTGGCGGACATGACTTCCCGTCTCCTGGCCGACAGCACGACGTTCACCGACCAGAAGACTATGGCCCGGCTGGAGCTGCTCCTCCTGATGGCCATTAAGTCCCCGGACAAGTCGGCTCAGGCCACACTCTGGCGGAATCTGGGCATCCTCCACTACCACCAGCAAAAATACAGGGAGGCGCGCCAGGAGCTTCAGACCTCCAACGAAATTAACCCTAAAAGTGCCCAGACCCATTTTTATCTGGCCCGCCTCTTCACGCATGAGGGCGAGATCTACGAGCGCCAGGGGCAGCAAGGCAAATCCCGGCAGCAATTCAAACGGGCCGCCATCGAAATGGAGCAGGCCCGGAAGATTGACCCCGGCAATCCGGAATTTCGCCAGGACCTGAAGCAAATGATCGGCACTGAATAGGTAATGGCGCCATGAAAATCTCCTGCCCCTACTGCGGCAACGATGCGGATTTTTTTGAAGTGGCGGAAGGGGTCACCATCACCACCTTTTACGAGCAAAACGAGGACGGCAGCTTTACCACGGTGAGCGACGACTCCAAGATCCAGGGAGAGGTGCGGTTTTTTTGCGGTGAATGCCACAAGGAGCTCAAGGAGTACCACGAACACTTCCTGGACATGCTGTTTTAGTAGGGACGACCCAGCGGGTCGCCCCTACAACTCGAAATTCAAATGCCCGAGCTTCCCGAAGTAGAAGTGATCCGGCGGGGACTGGCTCCCCATCTGGTGGGCCGCCGCTTCCTCAGGGTCGAAGTGGGGGAAAAGTCCCTGCGGCGCCAATCCCCGGCCGTGGAACTGGAACGCCGGCTGGTGGGCCGCAGAGTGGCGGCCCTCCGCCGCCGGGGCAAATACCTGGTCTTTGCCCTGGAGGACGGCGGCACCCTGCTGGTGCACCTGGGCATGACCGGGCACCTGCTCCTCGGTTCCAACAAAAAGGCGGCGCTGAGCCTACCCCACGTCCATCTCAGCTTTCAACTAGAAGGGGGGCTGAATCTCATCTACCAGGACATCCGGCGCTTCGGCCAGGTGCTGGTCTTTCCGCCGGGCGCCGCGCCGCCGCCGCTCCAGGAGGTGGGGCGGGAACCTTTCTCCCGGGGAGTAACCCCCCAGTGGCTGCAGGCCCAGGCCCGGGACCGCTCCCGGCCCATCAAGACCTTTCTCCTGGACTCCCGGATTCTGGCCGGGGTCGGGAACATCTACGCCTGCGAAATCCTGTTCGCCTCCGGTATCCATCCAGCCACCCCCGCGGGCGCCCTCTCCGCCGACGACTGGGGCCGCATCCTCAAGGAAACCAGGCGCATCCTCAGGGCGGCCATCCGCCAGGGCGGCACCACGGTGTCTAACTTCCTCAACAGCCGGGGAGAAGCCGGGCTCTTCCAGGTGCGGCTGCTGGTCTATGGCAAAAAGGGCGAGCCTTGCCCAGGCTGCGGCGCCCCCATCGTCCGGCTCAAACAGGCGGGGCGCAGCACCTTCTGCTGCCCGGAGTGCCAAAAGATGTTGGCATGACTTCATCTTCAATGGTTTCCGGCAGAGGAACGCCAGGCAGAGGGTGCGGTTCGGCAATGAGACTCGATAACAGCGGAAACCGAAGATATTAATCCCACCTCCCCGGGTTCTATTATCCTGGAAAGGGCTCGGAACTTTTTTGAATCATTCCACACACCCTGCCGCTCTATTTAACCTGTTCCGGCCCCTGGAAGAATCAGTCAACTAGAGCTGCTGCCGGGCTTAATCCCTTAGGTTTGATATTGCCGCCATATTGGCATTTTTCAGGAATGCCGGTTACCTGATGATAATGGCAAGTATGGGCGGGCCCCTCCTGACTGGGGAACAACGATTAGGAGACTGGCTTGGATTCCATCCGGATAGCGTGCAACTCTGGGACCTTGAATTTCCAGATATTAAGATATCTTACCGTAGCTCTGGGATTTTGTTTCAGAGCCGCTCACGGGTTGAAGTCATTACCATTGATGCTTATTTTGGGCATATTGTGGTTTGAGACAGGGGCCGGAAAGGCCGGGTATCATGGCGGGGTTCCGGTGGCGGCCCGGGTCTTTAAATTTATCGAACCCGGCAGTGGGAGAGGCGTCCGGCCGGAGTGAAAGTCCTTAGGCAGCCGGCCGCATTGGAAAATTCCAGCAGTCAGCATGCCATCAATGGCCGCTTGTGAGTCAAAGTCAAGATTTGGATATTCTCTGAAAGTCGGGCCCAAACATTGAGCTGGTGGCTGGCTCCTTGGAGATAAGCTATGAAGAATTCTACCGCCAAACTTGGTAAGTTTTTGAAAGGAATAGGTCTAATTCTGTTTATCGCGGGAGTTCTGCTCGGCCTTTTATTGAACTTTATATCGAATACGCAGGTCTCGCTGCCCTTCCCGATATTTTTCTTACCAGCCATTATGCTTGTTTTGGGCGTCTTCCTTTTGTTGCGCGCTCGCCAGCTTGAGGCCAAGGCGATCGCGCCTCAAGTTATCGGCGGTTCGGGCCCGAAGGTGCTCTATTTACGATCCTTCAAAATTGATGCCTCTGTGCTCCGTCAGGTTTTATGGTCAATCCTGTTATTTGGGAAAGCTCTAGAATCAGCTAGTGGCAGCGAGGAGGAACAGCTTCGTGAGGCGTTGCAACCGTTTGGCGAGTTGATAGCCATTGGCAAGCCCGGCGAGGCCTTACCTACACTCGGCGCCGCCCGGCTTTACGCCTCAGACGCCGAATGGCAGAACGTGGTCATCGGTTTGATGCAAACGGCTCGTCTGGTGGTGGTTCGGGTGGGCAGCAGCGGAGGGCTGTTATGGGAGTTGCAGGAAACCGTGAAAGTCCTGAATCCAACCAAGTTGTTGTTATGGATCAATCTTAAAAAGAAGGATTATGAGGCCTTTAAGATGGAGGCGGATCAGATATGTAGTCATGCTGTTCCCCATTTCGATGAGATCAAGCGATCTAGGCTAGCCTCCGGATTTATTCGATTCTCTGAGAATTGGGCGCCTGGTTTCCTACCGTTTCTTCAACCTCCATTTTTCAGATCCGGTCCTAAGCAGTTGCAGCGAGGTCTCACATACACCCTAAGGCCAATCTTTGAAGAAGGTGGTGTACAATGGCAGCCCCCACCCATCTCAAAATATCTCATATCGTCTTTGCTGGTGTTGTTGATGATTTTCGCGTTCATTATAATTATGGTAATAATTGGAACCCTCTCAAAATAGTTGCAATAACAGTTAGCTTGCAGGTTCAAATTGTGTTTGCAGATTATGCCGATGGTTCCAAAATGTCTATCCATACGATTTCTGGTTGCCTTGGGTTGGCCCCAGGTGGAAATAACCGGCCAGGAACCGGCGGAGCCGAAGGTAGCGCCACAGCGGAGGTAACGTGAGAGACGAAAATCCCGAAACCGCCACGGCCGCCGGCCCGCCGGCGCCCCGCCATGGTTCAACCCCTCCCCGCCCGCCCCTGGCCTTCCGGGTGGGGGTCGTGGGACATCGCCCCAACCGGTTGGGGCATGCGGACCTGGCGGTCCTTGCCGGTACCCTCCAGGATATTCTCCGGGCTGTCCAGTGCGAAGTGGAGACCGCCAAGAACGGCCAGGCAACCTGGTACGCGGACACCCTCCCGGTACTGCGGGCCATCTCGCCCCTGGCCGAAGGCGTTGATCGCTTGTTTGCCGAACAGGCGCTCGATCTCGGATTTGAGCTTTGTTGCGTAATGCCGTTCCCGCAGAGCGAATTTGAGCGGGACTTCTCTCCCGAGGTTGCTTTGGAAGAGGGTTCCCTGGAGCGCTTTCACGGACTGCTGGACCGGGCGGAGAAGACCGGCAGCCTTACGCGTTTCGAACTTGACGGCCGCCAGGAGGATAAAGAGACCGCCTATGGAGTCGCAGGTCGAGTAGTGTTAAATCAGTCCGACATCCTGGTGGTGGTCTGGGACGGGGAAAGGCAGGGCAAGTCTGGAGGGACTGAGGATACCTTCGGAGAGGCTCTTGGCAGAGGTGTACCGGTGATCTGGGTGGATGCTCATTCCCCCCATGGCTGGCAGATCCTCGACCCGGCACATCCGCTGCCAAATCCAATCCGCGGTCAGCGGGCCATCCCTGATGGCCGCGACAGCCGGGCTCGACTGCAGCAATGGGTGCAGGACCTGCTGAAGCCGCCGGAGGTTGATGCCCCCTTATCCGCACCTCCAGAGAACAGGAAAAAAGACGAAGATCCGCAGCGTCAACTCAAGGAGTTTTATGCTGAAGGCCAGCCGAAGTGGAACCCGGCGATTATTTGGAAGTGCTTCCGGGACATCATTGGCGATGGGTCGTTCCCGCGTATAAATCTTCGGGTAAAACCCTTTGAAGATGCAGTGATAAAG
>JBAVAG010000070.1:0-128568 GCA_049585595.1 Desulfobaccales bacterium | reverse complement strand
TCTCATATCTCCCTCCCCCTGGAGGGGGGAGGGCTGGGGAGGGGGTGGCAAAATTAGTTTGGTTTATTCAGCAGTTAAACAGCTTATGCCCCCTCCCACTGATCCCTCCCTCCGTGGGAGGGGGAAGAAATGTCGAGCCCGCTAGCCCAGTCCCGGTAGCGTGCGCCCTGCGCACCAGGCGATAAAAGGAAAGAACCCTGGAAGGTATTGCAAAACCTGAATTCCCTGTCATCCTGAACGAAATGAAGGAAGTGATATTCTTGGGGAGACTGGTAGCCGCAGGCTTTAGCCTGCGCTCATCGAGGTTTTGCAATAGCTTCTCATGAGAGTTAGGGGGTTGAATCGGGTTTTTAATGAAATAAGCAATTTTTAGACGCCATTTGGGAGGGGCTTGGGCAGCCTAGGCAGGAGCAAATACCCAATCTCCGCCCTCAGTCGGCGGCATGAGGACCGCAGCCACCTTGACAATTTTTCAAGAGGCCAGTATATTCAATCCGAATTTGCCTCCGGGCCGTTAGCTCAATTGGTAGAGCAAGTGACTCTTAATCACTAGGTTCGGAGTTCGAGTCTCCGACGGCCCACCAAATAAATAAAGCGGTTAGCCAAGCCCGATAACCCCATTTTTATCTCGGGGTGCCAACTGGGGTACCATTTCAAAGAAGATGGTTCCCTAAATTCATTTTCTCCTAATTCGTAACCAGCAGATCCGGGGTTCGACCCCCCCGCGTCGGCTCCAATAAATACAATTGGTTAGTCGACCAAAAAGGGGGAATTTCCACTTCTTTCGAGGCCTCTCATGATAACAGTCTCATTTTTAGGGGGCAGCTCGGGCGGTTCAGGATGATAGACCATTCTGTGAATTCGATAGCTATACGGGTGGCAAGAGGCGACCGGGAATATTTGGTAGTTCCCCAGGACCGCCTGTGGGCCTGGGCGGCGGAGCGAAACATCAATCTGTTCCGAGCTCTAGAGATAGCATTGGAGGCAGGCATCTTCCCCGAAGCCCTGGAGCGCAATTTCCCCACCCTGACTCCGGCGGAACAGCTCACCTTATGGCGGAGCCGCGCCCTGGTGGTGGGGCTGGGGGGCCTGGGGGGCTGCCAGGCGATGGTGCTGGCCAGGGCTGGGGTGGGCCGCCTCTACCTGGCAGACGGCGACGCCTTCACTCCTTCCAACCTCAACCGCCAGTTGCTGGCCACCACCCTCACCCTGGGGCAGAGCAAGGCCGTGGTCAGCGCCCGCCATCTCCGGGAGGTCAACGCCGGCCTCCTCGTTGAGGCCCTTCCGGAATTTCTGGATCAGGAGCGCCTGCGGGAGATTCTGCCCGGGATGCGGGTGCTGCTGGACGCCCTGGATACCATTAGGGCCCGGCGGGACCTGATCGCCGCGGCCAAACAGGCCGGGGTGCCGATGGTGCACGGCGCGGTGAACGGCGTCTTTGGCCAGGTGACCACCATCATGCCCCAGGACCCCGGGGAGTTGAACCTCTATCCGCCCGTGGAAACCCCGAGGCCGGAGACCGCCCCCGGGGTGCTGGCCCCCACGGTCACCCTGACCGCCAGTCTCCAGGCCATGGAGGCCATCCGCCTGCTGCTGGGAAAAGAGCCAAACTACCATGGCCGCCTGGCCCACTTCGACGGCGACACCGGCCGATTGGAGATCCTGCCGCTCGGCTGATGATCTTGGGGAGGGGGATATTCCCTTCAGCGCCACGGACGCTTAGTTGCTATATGGACACTCCCTCTAATCAAGTCAAGCAGAGCCTCAGCCACCGCCGACTGGGGGAAAGAAGCCGAGGCGCTCGTCCCCCTGGAGCACAAAGTCCGGCTCCCGCCGGCGGCCATCGACCATGAGCAGGGCCACCTCAGCGGCAGGCACATCGAGAGTTGCCAGGACCTGGGCCACCGTGGTCCCCGGCTTCACCTCGAGGGCGATGCCCTCGTAAGGGTCGTAGCCGGGAAGATATTGGCGCAAGGTGGCGTTAAGAAAGATTTGCAAGGCCATGGTGCAGTCCTTGGGGGCGCTCAAATAAAGGGAGGGGGTCCACCCGAAAGAGAGCATTATTAATATAATTACCCTAATAAAGGAAAGTCAAAGAAAATTTTTATGGGGAAATCTTCACCGTTGGCTGCCGGTGGCGGGCATGATGGTTTACAATTTGCATAAAGAGTGTCCGATATGATACATTTTAATTAAAAAGCGTTCTAAAATAGGCCCCCCCCCACAGGGTGAGGGAATTTTTGTGAGCAAGTGAACGGCGGCTTATGGATAATCCGGACGACTCCTTGGAAAAATTTGATATGCCCGAGGTTATCTTCGGCGTGGGCGCCTTGAGCAAGATCGGCCATTGCGCCAAGCGCCTGGGCGGGGAAAAGGTCTTCCTGGTCACCGACCCGGGCATCATTGAAGCCGGTTGGGTGGATGAAAGTATCAAATACCTGGAAAAAGAAGACCTGAGATACGTGGTCTATGACAACGTGGTCACCAACCCCAGGGATTTCCAGGTGGAGACTGGGGCGCAGCTCTATCTCCAGGAGCAGTGCGACGTCATCGTGGCGGTGGGCGGCGGCAGCGCAATTGACACGGGCAAGGGAGTGGCCATCCTGGCTTCCAACTTCGGGAGCATCCACGATTACGAAGGCTGCAATAAAATCAGTCATCCCCTTCCGCCCATGGTGTGCGCCCCCAGCACCGCCGGGACCGGGGCCGATATCACCCAGTTTGCCGTGATCACCGACGTTGCCCGGCAGATGAAGATGACTATCCTTAGCCGGGCCATCATGCCAGATATCTCCGTGGTCGACCCGCGTCTCTTGCAGACCAAGCCCCAGGATCTCATCGCCTCCACCGGAGTGGACACCCTGACCCACGCCATAGAGGCTTATGTCTCGACGCTCTCCTGGGACCTGACCGACCCCCACGCCATCCATGCCATTGAGCTGGTGATGCAGCATCTGCCCACGGCCGTGAAGTCCAAGAATATGGACGCCCTGGCCGGCATGTCCATTGCCTGCCTCGAGGCCGGCATCGCCTTTTCCAATGCAATTCTGGGGGCGGTGCATGCCCTGGCCCACCCCCTGGGGGGCTATTACGATATGCACCATGGCATCGCCAACACGGTGCTCCTGCCGGTGGTGACCCGCCGCAACCTGGAGCATTCCCCGGATAAATACGCCCGGATTGCCCAGGCCATGGGGGTACCGGCCAACGGCCAGAGCAGCCGGGAGATGGGGCTACAGGTTATTGAAAAGATTGAACAATTACTTATAGAGATCGAACTCCCAACCAGACTATCCCAACTTGGGGTGAACCGGGAGGATATTCCCCTGATGGCTGACCTGGCACAGCAGGATGTCTGCCTCTTAACCAACCCCTGCTCATACTCCAAAGAAGAGATCGAAGCGATTTATCATGAGGCCTGGTAAAGGACGCCATGGGACAAGACCCGAAATTGGCAGCTTATGATTTTAAGGGCCTGGGATATTCCAAGATCGGTCACTTCAAGGAAGTCCGCGGCAAAATCAAGGAACTGGAAGGTCTAAACCTGGAATTGGCCCGGCGACACCACAAGCTGGCCACCATCATCGACAGCATGAGTGACGGCTTGACCATCTTGAACCGAGACCTGGAGATAATCCTGGCCAACAAGGTCCAGAAGGCCATGTTTCCGGATATCTCCCTGGAAGGGAAAAAATGCTACCGCACCTTTTTTCGGAAAGACCACGCCTGCCGCAATTGTCCGGCTCTCAAGACAATGGAAAGGCAAGAAGTCCTGTCGGGAGAATTCCTGATCAAGGAGGGCGAATTCGCCGGCCGCTTCTGTGAATGGACTACCTCCCCCTTGCGGGATGGGTTTGGGCAGATGGAGCAAGTGTTGCTGCTCATGAGGGATGTCACAGAGCGTAAAGAATACGAATTCAAGCTGATGCAGACCGATCGGATGGCGGCCATCGGCCTCTTGGCCGACGGCATCGCCCACGAAATCAATAATCCCCTGACCTCAATTGCTGGTTTTTCCGAAGCGCTGCTCAAAAGGCTCGGAAATAAATCGCTGCCGGTAGAGAAGAAGCCGAAACTCCTCCTGGATTACCTGGATATTATTAATAAAGAGGCCCATCGCTGTAAGGAAATAGTCCGGCAGCTGCACGACTTCAACCGCAAGCCCATGCAAGGACGGGAAGTGCTCGATGTCGGCCAGGTCATTAATACCACGGTGTTCCTGATCCGGGCCCATGCCAAACATCACAATACCAAGATCAAGGTGAAGAATGGCCTGGCCAACGGGTTCGACCGGGTGGAAGGCAATGAGGCCCAGATGAAGCATGCCTTCCTCAACCTGATCCATTTCCTGCTCGGCGTCATGCCGAACGGCGGTGAATTGACGATCACGGCCAGAAATTCCGGAAACCTGATCGAAATCCTACTCTCGGCGAGCGGAGCTCGACTGCCGGCTCACTGGCGCGAGGACGCCATGAATTCCGCCCATAGTTGGGAAATGGCCGCCGGAGAAATCCAGGTGAATCTGTCCATCTGTTACAGCATCATTCGGCACCACAGCGGCACCCTGGATATCCTGGAGCGGGAAGAACCCTCTTTGGTAGTGCGGTTTCCATCCTTTGTGCCATGAAGGCCGCTGGTAGAACATTGACCGATCAACCGGAAAGAACATGCTCCACGAAGGAGATAACCTCATGTCCCAGGGAAAAATCCTGGCCATTGACGATGAACAGAACATCAGGACCCTAATCGCCAATGAATTTGCCGTGGAAGGCTTCGACGTCACCACCGCCAAAAGCGGCGAGGAAGGCCTGAAGGTTTGCGAAAAAGAGAAGTTTGACGTAGTCCTCCTGGACATCCGGCTGCCCAAGATGAACGGCATCGAGGTGCTCCGGCGCCTGAAGGAGAAGATGCCGGGTGCCAGGGTCATCATGATCACGGCCCACGGCGATATCAAAACCGCAGTGGAATCAATGAAACTGGGGGCCCAGGATTACGTCACCAAGCCTTTCAAACTCGAGGAACTCCTGGGTCTAGTAAAACAGGCCTTGGGCAATGGCCAGAACGGCGGCGACCCTCATTTCTCCGAGCCTGCCCTGGCGGCCGGCGGGGCTGCGGGCTTTATCCACTGTCCCAACCGGGCCATGCAAGACCTCTATGACCTGGTGGCCAAGGTGGCCCCCACGGATAAGACCATCTTAATCCAGGGGGAAACCGGCGTAGGCAAGGATGTGGTAGCTCATCAGATTCACGCCCTGAGCCGGCGCAAAGAGGGCCCTTTCATTATCTTGGATTGCGGCATCCTCAACCAAAACCTGGCGGAAAGTGAGCTTTATGGCCATACCAAAGGCGCCTTCTCCGGGGCCTCGGAAAAGAGGTCCGGCCTGGTGGAACAGAGCCATGGCGGCACCCTGTTCCTGGACGAAATCGGCAACATCGAATTGGAATTGCAGAAAAAATTCCTGCGCTTCCTGGAGACTAAGAGGTTTCGCCGCCTGGGAGAAACCCGGGAGACTGAAATCGACCCCCGTATCATCCTGGCCACCCACCTGGACCTTAAGGAAGCGGTGGCCCGGGGTACTATGCGCAAGGACTTGTTTTACCGCATTGACGTGATTCTCATTTCTATTCCCCCTCTAAGAAAACGGCCGGAAGATGTGCCTCCACTGGCCCGCCATTTCCTCGGTCTGGAGCAGGGTATCGTTGGCGTCAAGAAGATCTCTTCCGAAGCCATGCGGGTCATGACCGAGTATGCCTGGCCGGGAAACATTAGGGAGCTCCGGAGCGCCATCAACAAGGCGGTGATTTTTGCCCGGACCGATACCATTACCCCCAACGATCTGCCCTCTGAACTCAGGAGAAATGTGCCGGTTACCCCGCAGAAGACCCTGGAGGACTTGGAAAAGAATTATATCCTCACGATCCTGGAGAGAACAGGAGGCAATCAGAGCGAGGCCGCCAAGATCCTGGGGATCAACCGCAAGACCCTTTATAAAAAGATTCATAAGTTTAAAATACTTAATTGATTTTCCCCCTGAGGTGCGGTCATTTGTCCCTATAGACCCCAGAAGGTCCAGATTATCAAATTTCATATTAGATTCATGATGTTATCCAAGCTGCCCGCAGGCCCATCTCATAATTCACACCCCAACGGCCCAGCTTTTTACCTTCCGGTCCCCCGGCTCTCGATTTCGGCTGATTCGGGGTCCTACCCTTCATCATAAATTACCCTGGTATTTTAGTAACATGTTGACTTAAGAGGTTTGGTGAGAGGCCATGGAGAAGGGTAGGCACGAGGTTTGCTTATTAAGGGTGTGCCCGCCGATCTAGTCAGCTGAGGTTCGCCATGGAAGCTTTAAGGTCCACCCAGAGCCAGATCGGAGAAATGCCTCAGAAACGAAATCCCTAAACGAAAGGGGGCGGTCCGAAAACGTCATCCTGGGAACCTGGCAGAAGATTCCCAGAGAAAGTAAGGGGCCTTATTTTAGGACTTAACCAAACCAGGCACCAATGGGGAGCATGGTCTCGCTTCCGTTTGTGCATATGAACCGTACCACTTTCTCCTTTCGGCCCTCCGGGAGGAGGGCAAAACAAATTATTTACCACTAAACTCCCCTTTAGGAGAGGGTCCCCCCCCAAATCCCTCTCCAAGGGGGAACCTATGCGTCAGTAGGAGGATAAGTGTTCTTCCAAACATCGGGTTACCCGGCCCTTGATCACCGGCAGTTGCAGCCTAGACAATACGGCTCGCGCTTCAGCGGCTACGACTATAGCTATACCGCCCTGGTACAGGGCTTTAGGGGGGCAAGACCATCGAACCCCCGCAACTCTAAGCAATAATTCCGTGAATCAGAAAAGGAGTGAGGGGATGAAGCTGGAAGGCAAAGTAGCCATCGTAACCGGCGGGGTGCGCGGCAACGGCTTTGCTGCGGCTAAGCTGATGGCCCAGGAAGGCGCGGATATCGCCATTGCCGACATCTGCGAAGATATCGCCACGGTTCCCTATCCTCTGTCCACCCCAGAGGGCATGGCGAACTCGGTCAACGAGATCAAAAAGCTGGGGCGGAAGGCTATGGGCATCAAGTGCGACGTCCGCAAGGCAACCGATGTCCAGGCCATGGTGCGCCAGGTGATGGACAACTTCGGCAAGATCGACATCCTGGTGAACAACGCCGGCACGGCCACCCTGGAGGCGGTGGTGGACATGAGCGAGGAATCCTGGGACGACATGATCGACATCCACCTGAAAGGGACCTTCCTGTGCAGCAAGTACGTGGTGCCTCATATGATCGACGCCCACAGCGGTAAGGTGGTCAACATCAGCTCGGTGGGCGGCTTCCGGGGTTTCGGGATGGGCAGCCATTACTGTGCCGCCAAACACGGCATCATCGGCTTTACCAAATCCCTGGCCATGGAGACCGCCGACCACAACATCAACGTCAACGCGGTGTGCCCAGGCACGGTCTGGACCGACATGATGCAGGGCCTGGCTAACTATTTCGGCATGGAAACCGCCGAAGCCAAGGAGAACTTCTTCTCGGGCCATCTCTTCAAGGACCGGGAGATCACTCCGGACGATATCGGCCAGGCCGTGCTCTGGTTGGTCACCGAGGACACCAGGTGCATGACTGGCGGGGCCATCATGGTGGACGCCGGCTGGACCTGCAGGGCGCCGTAGGCGCCGGGGCAACCCTGGCGGTAACGATTGAGGCGGGCGCCCACGCCCCCTTGAGCACCAATCCAAATACTGGAGGAATGACAGATGGACAATGTGACCTTGGGCGAAGAACAACCCCTGGAAGCCCAAGCCGAGGAGCCGGTCCCCTGCATCCTGGAAGAAGTTTGGATCGAAGAGATGGCGGTGGACGGAATCTGCGGCATCTACTAAACGACGGCCTGGTTTCCGGTCCGGATGTGGCCGGGAACCAGGCGCATTGAAGGCACTGGGGAAGCGCCGATGAGCCCGGGAAAGGTCTATTATCTCAATGAGGGGGTCCAGGTGCGCCCGGAGGTCTTTGGGCTGCTCTTCTACGATTACCGGGGTCCCAAACTCTACTTCATGGCTTCCCGTGACCTCATCAACATTTCTTTTTTTGCCGGGCGGCAAACCGAGCAGGAACTGATTGAGACCATTGCCAACGGTCATCCCTGGTCCCGTCGGGATATTCAGGAAAGGGTGCTGCAAATTCTGGAGATGCTCGAGAAGAAGGGATTGGTACATGGGCAATCGTTATCTTGACCAGGGGTTATCCGCCCCGGTAAACGTCACCTGGGAAGTGACTTACAACTGCAACCTCTCGTGTATCCACTGTCTATCGGACTCGAGCCGGCAGGGGCCCCTGGGGCTGAGCACCCAGGAGTGCCTGGGGGTGATCGACATCCTGGCGGACCAGAAGGTCTTCCAGTTGAGCATCGGCGGCGGCGAGCCCTTCACCCGCCCGGACTTTCTGGATATCGTGGACCATGCCCACCAAAAGGGTATCGTCACCTGCATCAGTACCAATGGCACTCTAATCACCGAAGAGATAGCCCGGCGGCTGGATCACCGGCTGGTTTATGTCCAGGTGAGCCTGGACGGCGCCACCACCGAGTCCAATGACGCCATCCGGGGCCCGGGCAGCTTCCGCAAGGCGGTGCGAGCCCTGGAACTCTTAGGCCAGACGAACATCGGTCTGAGCCTCAACACCGTACTCACCCGTCTCAGTTTCCCGGAGTTGGACCACCTCTCCGACCTGGCCGCCAGCGTCGGGGCCCGCCTCAGGGTCTCGCGCTTCCGGCCATCAGGCCGGGGCAAACGCTCCTGGGACGACTTGAATCTTTCCAAGGAGCAGATGGTCGGCTTCTCGGAGTGGCTGAACCGGCACCTGGAAGTCTCCACCGGCGACTCCTTCTTCTCGGTGTCCTCGGAAGACCGCCGCTCTCTGGGGCTCAACATGTGTGGGGCCTGTAAGCTCACCTGCTGTATCTCTCCACTGGGAGAGATTTATCCCTGCGCCTTCTTGCAGGAGCCGGAATTTCTGGCCGGTAAGCTGCTGGAGGATAATTTCGCTCAGATCTGGGAACACTCCCCGGTCTTTTGCTCTTTTCGCGAATTAGAGGTCAAATCCTGCGAGCGCTGCCAGCGCTTTAATCTATGCCACGGCGGCTGCCCGGCCGTGGCTTATCATACGCAACGCCGTTTGGGGCTGCCGGACCCCGAGTGCCTGGTCAATTGCGTCACCGTTAATTCTTTGACACCCGGGAGGGCCGATGACCAACGCAATACCCCGAGGGCGGTTCTCCCTTAGACCGGGGCTCAAGCTGATCCCAGGGGAGGCTGGAGGAGTTCTCCTCCAGCCCACACCGCTGCGCCTCCTTCGTGTCAACTCCGCAGCATTTGCGCTCCTTCAGAGATGTCACTCGGGCTTCTTTTTAGAGAATAACGCCAGCCGGCCCGCGGGCCAACCGGAGAGGTCCAGGTTCGCCTTTCTCGATGCCCTCTGGCAATCCGGTTTTCTGAACTGGCAGCCGGCTCCGGATACCTGCGTCCTGGCGGTCAGTATCGTCCTGCCGGTCTATAACCGGGCCGGGGAGATCGGCAGTTGCCTAGAGGCGCTGCTGGCCCTCAATTACCCCGGAGCGCGGCGGGAGATCATCGTGGTGGACGATGGCTCCACAGACGGCACCCCGGACGTGGTGAGAAATTGTCCGGTCAGGCTCCTCGTTCAGCCCCAAAACCTCGGACCATCCGCAGCCCGCAATGCCGGAGTGCGGGCCGCCGGGGGCGACATCATCGCCTTTATCGATAGCGACTGCATCGCCGACCCGGACTGGCTTCGGGAGCTGCTGCCCTATTTTCAGGATTCCCGGGTAGCCCTGGTGGGCGGCTACGTAGATTCCTTCTTCCGGGAGACCAGGTTGGACCGCTTTGAGGAGGTCCAGTCTCCTCTGAACCTGGGCCAGGGGTTGGCCTTCGGCACCGCCGCTGAGTCGGACTTTTACGTGCCCACCTGCAACGTCCTGATCCGGAAAGACGCCTACCTGGAGGTGGGGGGGCTTGATGAGGGCTTACGTCTGGGCGAAGATGTCGACCTGTGTTGGCGGCTCAAGGAAAGGGGCCATCGTCTCCTTTACGTGCCCCGGGGCAAGGTGAGACACAAGCATCGCAACCGCCTCCGGGAAATCCTAGCCCGGCGTTTCGACTACGGCACCTCCGAAGCCTTTCTTTTCAGCCGCCATGAGCAGGTGAAAAAACGCTTCCCCTGGAAACCCATGGCCCTGGGGGTCTTCTCCTTGGGTTGTCTGGCGCTGCTGACGGGGTTCTGGCTGCTTCTCCCCCTGGCGGCGTTGTTGACTGCGACCGAGGCCTGGCGCCGCCAGCGGCAGGTGCAGCTGAAGGCCGGGACGGCCCTGGGCTACCTTGCGGTCTTGAGGGCGATTCTCAGGGACTATTTCGGCGCCGCGTTTTATCTCACTTACCACCTGCTGCGCTATTATTTACTGCCTATTATAATAATAGCCCTAATCTTTCCTGCCGCGGCGCCGCTAGCGGCGGTGCTAATCCTCTTTCCGGCGACGGTAGAATTCGCCCGGAAGAAGCCGCGGCTGTCCCTGCCGCTGTTTCTCTGCCTCTATCTGGCGGAGCAGGCCTGCTACCAGGCTGGGGTATTCTGGGGTTGTCTCATTTGGAAAAATTTTCGTCCTTATCATCTGTTGTTCTTCCGGTCTCAGAAAAATTCTGGGGCAGAGAGAGGTACACCAAATTATAACTTCGAGGAGACCTTATGCCGAAATTCTTAATTGAACGAGAGATTCCCAATGCCGGTCAGCTTTCCCCCGCGGACCTGAAGGCCATCTCCCAGAAATCCTGCCAGATTCTCGGGGAACTCGGTCCGCAAATCCAGTGGCTGCAAAGCTACGTGACCCCAGACAAGATTTATTGCGTGTATCTGGCGCCCAACGAGGACATAATTAAGGAACATGCTAAGCGGGGCGGTTTTCCCGCCAACCGCATTTCTGAAATCAAAGCGGTGATTGATCCTACGACCGCCGAATAGGATAATCCCGAAGCAAGCCGGCCCTCATGGCGAAAGATTTGACCAACAAATATCAACGTCTGCGTGCAATCCTTCAGGACCTGGGGAGCATTGCGGTGGCCTACTCCGGCGGGGTGGACAGCACCCTGCTCCTCAAGGTGGCCCAGGAGGTCCTGGGAGAGCGGATCCTGGCCATTACCGCCGACTCCGAGACCACTCCCCGGCGGGAGCGGGAAGATGCGGTCCTCCTGGCCCGAGAACTGGGGGTAGAGCACCTGGTGGTGGCCGGCGGGGAACTGGAGCTGCAGGAGTTTCTCCGGAACCCCACCGACAAGTGTTATATCTGCAAAAAGGCTCGGTTCAGCGAGCTGGTGAAAATGGCCCGGGAGCGCGGCCTCAATGCGGTGGTGGACGGCGGCAACTTGGACGACTTGGCAGACTTCCGTCCCGGCATGCGGGCCGTCGAAGAATTGGGGGTCAGGAGCCCTCTGGCGGAAGCCGGCCTTACCAAGGCGGAGATCCGCCTCCTCTCCAAGAGGCTGAAGCTCCCCACCTGGAGCAAGCCGACCTACGCCTGCCTGGCCTCCCGCATCCCGTACCATCACGAAATCACGGTGGAGAAGCTGCGGCAGATCGATGCCGCCGAAGAGCTGATCCGGAGAAAGGGCCTGGCGACCCAGGTACGGGTCCGGCATTATGGCGACACGGCCCGCATCGAGGTAGAACCCGAGAGCATTCCCAGACTGGCCGCCAAGACGGTGCGCTCCGACCTGGTCAAAGAGCTTAAGGCCCTGGGCTTCAAGTTCGTCACCCTGGACCTGGAGGGGTACCGTACCGGGAGCCTGAACCCGGCTGGGGTTAAAACCGAAGAAGAAAGTTAGTGATCGCATTAGAAAATCCGCTGGCCGCCCCAGGGGGCGCCATCAATCCTGGCCAAGCGCCTGTTTAAAGGAAGGTAAGGCATGGAAAATGAATTCTTAAGAGACCTGCTGAAGCAGGTCGCCAGCGGCCAGATGAATCTGGACGCCGCCATGCACGCATTGCGCAAGCTCCCCTTTGAAGACCTGGGCTACGCCCGGATAGACTTCCATCGCTGCCTGCGGAACGGGGTGCCGGAGGTCATTTATTGTGCCGGGAAGACTCTGCCGCAGATCCAGGGCATTGCCCAGAAGCTCGCCCATCACCATGTTAACGTCCTGGCCACCAGGGCCAGCCAGGAGGTGTTTGAGGGCGTTCGGGAAGTGGTTCCCGACTGCGAATACCACGAAGCGGCCCGCATCATCGTGCTCAAGCCCCGGCCGTTGGAAGGATCGGGCCTCATCGCCGTGGTGAGCGCCGGCACCTCGGATATTCCCGTGGCCGAAGAGGCCGCCATCACGGCCGAAGTCCTGGGCAATAAAGTTACGCGCCTCTATGACGTGGGGGTGGCGGGAATCCACCGGCTGCTGAACCACTGTGACGACTTATTCCGGGCCAACGTGGCAGTGGTGGTAGCCGGCATGGAAGGCGCGCTGGCCAGCGTGGTGGGTGGACTGGTCTCCTGCCCGGTCATCGGGTTGCCCACCAGCGTGGGTTACGGCGCCAGCTTCGGGGGCATCGCCGCCCTGCTCAGCATGCTGAACAGCTGCGCCTCGGGGGTCTCCGTGGTCAACATCGATAATGGCTTTGGGGCCGGCTTCCAGGCCAACCTCATCAACAAAATCGCGGCCAAGGCCTCCTCGGACGCGGACATTGCGAGGCCGGAGATGCAGGAAAAGCCCCCCGACCTACACCTGAAAGGGGCCTCCTGCTGTTCTTGAAGTTTCGGATATGGAAATGACTCTATGAAAATCGCTTATTTCGATTGCTTCTCCGGGGCCAGCGGCGACATGATTCTGGGCGCCCTGGTGGACGCCGGCCTAAGCCTGGAGCATCTCACCGGGGAGTTGGCCAAGTTAAACCTCTCCCATTATCAGATTGCCGCCAAGAAGGTGGTGAAACAAGGGCTGGGCGGCACCCAGATGCTCATCGATCTGGAAATGGGGCACTTTGATGTCGGCCACCACCATGAGGAAGGGTATCACGACCACCATCAAGGGCACCATCAAGATCATCATCACGACCACCACTGGCACCGCGGCCACGAATGCCAGCGCCGGCCTCGCCCTGAGCACCGGAATTTCTCTGACATCAAAAATCTCATTGAGGCCAGTCCCCTCGACGAGGCGGTGAAGCACCAAAGTCTCCAGATCTTTACCCGTCTGGCCGAAGCTGAGGCCCAGGTGCACCGCACCAGTATCGAACAGATCCACTTCCACGAAGTGGGGGCGTTGGATTCCATCATCGACGTGGTGGGGGCGGCCATCGGCTTCCAGGCCCTGGGAATTGAGAAGATTTACTGTTCCACCCTGGAGGTGGGCAGTGGCACAGTGAGGTGCGCCCACGGCACCTTGCCGGTGCCAGCCCCGGCCACTCTGGAACTCATCAAAGGAAAGCCCGTCTATTCCAGCGGGGTGCAGGGAGAGCTGCTGACTCCCACCGGGGCTGCCATTCTCACCACCCTGGCCGCTGGCTTCGGCGCTATGCCGGCCATGAACGTGGAGGCCAGCGGCTACGGCGCTGGCACCCTGGATACGCCCGGCCCCAATCTCCTGCGGGTCTCCATCGGCGAAGCCGCCGAGGCGGCGCAGGGCTTCCAGGTGGAGCAGGCGGCGGTCATCGAAACCAATATTGACGACATGAATCCCCAACTCCATAATTATCTCATCGAGAAGATGCTGGATATGGGGGCACTGGATGTCTTCCTGGCGCCCATTCAGATGAAGAAAAATCGCCCCGGCACCCTGGTCTCGGTCATCTGCCCGGTGGCGGCGGTGGAGAAATTTGCCGGGTTTTTGCTCCAGGAGACCACGACCATCGGAGTCCGGTGGCGGGTGGACCACCGCCTCAAGGCCGACAGGTCTATGCGGACGGTGGAGACCAGGTATGGGCCGGTCCGCTTTAAGGTGGCGCACCTGGGCGATCAGACCGTCAATATCTCCCCGGAGTACGAGGATTGCAAACGCCTCGCTCTGGAGAAAAGCCTGGCCCTTAAAGACGTCATGGAAGAAGCCAGTTCGATGGCTGTGAAACTAAAACCTGGCAATGGCTAAGGGGAAGGATTTCCACCTTAGAAAGTAATAAAGGTCAACCAATTCTCAAACGGTGGGCGCTTCCACCGAAAATTCCATCAGTGAAGGAGCAGGCTATGGAAAAGATTCTCAGAATTGACATGGGCGCCGCGGGCGGCCCCAAGGTCTCCGAGGTTCCGGTGGGGGAATACGCCGGTCTGGGCGGCCGGGCCATGACCTCCAGCATCGTGGGCAAGGAAGTGCCGCCTACCTGCCATGCCTTGAGCGCCGAGAATAAACTGGTGATCGCCCCGGGGCTATTGAGCGGCACTGCTGCCGTTTCTTCCGGCCGCATTTCGGTGGGCTGCAAGAGCCCTTTGACCGGCACCATCAAGGAGTCCAATGCCGGCGGGCAAGCGGCGCAGGTCCTGGCTCGTTTGGGCTACGCCGGCATTGTCCTGGAGGGCAAGCCAACCACCGATGACCTCTACAAGGTGTTCATCAACAACGATGGAGTCAAGATCACCGTGGACAACAGCTTAAAGCTGCTGCCCAATTATGATCTTATTGAGCGCATGAAACAGGAGCATGGAGAAAAGATCGCCTGTATCTCCATCGGCCCTTGCGGAGAGATGAAGATGGCGGGGTCTTCAGTGGCCTTCACCGACATGGAGCTCAGGCCGACCCGCCACGCCGGCCGGGGAGGGGTCGGCGCCGTTATGGGCGCCAAGCAAGTGAAAGTCATTGTGCTCGATGAAACCGGCACGAAGATCCGAACCCCCAAGGATTCGGAAAAGTTCAACGATGCCAATAAGCGGTTTACGGAAGGGCTCAAGGGCCATCCGGTCACCGGGCAGGCGCTGCCCGCCTATGGCACCAACGTCTTGACCAACATCCTCAACGAGGCGGGGGGCTATCCGACCTACAATTTTGCCGAGGGGCGTTTCCAGGGGGCGCACCTGATCAGCGGAGAGACGCAGACAGAAACAATGGCAGCCAGGGGCGGCTTGACCTCCCATAGCTGCCATCGTGGCTGCGCCATCCGCTGCTCGGGCACCTATCACGATAAAGACGGCCATTACGTGACTAAACAACCCGAATACGAAACTGTCTGGGCGCATGGGGGCAATTGCGGCATCTGCGATATGGATGCCATTGCCAAGCTCGATTTCCTGGATGACAACTTCGGGCTGGACACCATTGAAATGGGGGTTTCGGTGGGCGTGGCCATGGAAGCTGGCCTGCTCAAATTCGGAGATTCCGAAGGAGCCATCAATCTGGTGGAAGAAGTGGGCAAGGGCAGCCCCCTGGGGCGGATCTTGGGCGCCGGCGCCGCAGTCACCGGCAAGGTCTTCGGGGTGGAACGGGTTCCGGTGGTCAAGGGCCAAGCCATGCCCGCTTACGATCCCCGGGCGGTGCAGGGCATCGGCGTTACCTACGCCACCAGTACCATGGGAGCCGACCATACGGCCGGCTATGCAGTGGCCACCAATATCCTCAAGGTGGGGGGCGACGTCGATCCCCTTTCGCCCAAGGGCCAGGTGGAACTGTCCCGGAATCTGCAAATCGCCACGGCGGCTGTTGATGCCACCGGCATGTGCCTGTTCATCGCCTTCGCCGTTCTGGATCAGCCCGAGACCTTTCAGGCCTTGATCGATTTGATCAATGGCTTCTATGGCGGCAATTTGGATGCCGGTGGGGTGATGGAATTGGGCAAAACCATCCTGAAGATCGAACATGAGTTCAACACCCAGGCCGGCTTCACCAAGGCCCACGACCGGCTGCCGCGGTTCTTCAAGAATATCCCCCTGCCCCCGCATAACGTCACCTTCCAGGTGACGGATGAGGAGCTGGATGAGGTGTACAACTTCTAAGTAATTAAACTCACTGCCTGACCCGAGGTGGGGCCGGCCCTGGCCCCACCTTCGTTCACCTTTACAACCCCTTCATATTCTTTATAATAAAATATAGGGACCCCCTTGGAACTGTAAGGATTTATTACATGTCAAACCGGGTGACGAGGGAAACCCCCAAACCTGACGCTGCCGTTCTCTCCCTGAGCCTATCGCAGGCTCATCTGCCGCGCCTTTTCCCGCTCTTGCAGCAAGGTTTTTTGGTCAAGGTTCCGGGAGGCTGCAATATTAGAACCATCCTTTGCCAGCATCTCGGTTTGACCCCGGTCTATCTGGAAAACCGGATCCAGACCATCTTTCTCAATGGCAAACCGGTGGACGAAGTAGATGCGAGCGTCGTGGGCGATGGCGCCACCTTGGCCCTGTCCGCCGCCATGCCGGGGCTGGTGGGGGCGACCATGCGGAAGGGCGGCTACTATGCGGCCTTGCGCGGCGCCATCACCCACCGGGAGGCCAAGCGGGCTACGCCGGAGGCGAACTGCCTGGTGAGGATTAAACTTTTCAACCTCTTGGCCGGAGAGCTAGGGCTGCTTCTCCTGGAGAAGGGCATCTGGATCGAGAGCGCCTTTTTAGAAGACTTCTTCAGAAATCGGCCCGCTGATTTCTGGGAGGGAGGTCTGGCGGCTTCCCTGAATGGCAGGAAACTGGACCTCAGAGCTTTGCGTGCTGGGCCCTGGCCTGGCGGGCCGGGCTTCATTTGCCTGAAAGTTATGGTCAGACCTGGCTGAGGGCTAAAATCCCGCGGCAAGAAGGCGGCATATGTTCAAAGCGGCTACCGTCACCCTGAAAAACAAGTTTTCCCGGGATATGGGACGGCGCCTGGGCAAGGCCCTGGTGGAGAAACTAGGAGATTTCCCCCAGGCCTGCTGGCTCTTTTGTTCTCCCCAAACCGGTCAGCGGGAGTTTCTCAAGGGCATTGTTAGCGCCGTTCGAACTCACGCCCTGGTGGGCTGCACCACCGACGGCGAGATCTCTTCCGAAGGCTTCAGCGCCGGCTCGGCAGTGCTGGGGGGCATTGCCAGCGATCAGATCCACTTCCAGGTCGCCTGCGCCACCAATCTGGGCCAGGATTCCGAAAAAGCGGGGCAAGAACTGGCCAGGAATTTCTCCCCGGGAACAAGTTATTTGCAGCTCTTCTCGGATGGCCTCACCGGCAATGGCTGCGCCCTTTTGCGGGGCATGGCGGCGGTCCTGGGCCCGCAGACGCCCATCGCCGGCGGCACGGCGGGAGATGGCGGGAAGTTCGTCCGCACCCGGCAGTATATCGGGGACCGGGTGCTGACTGATGCCGCGGTGGCCATAGGCTTCTCCGGTGACTTCCAGGTGGGCACCGGCGTCCGCAGCGGCTGGTCTCCCCTGGGTATTGCCAAACGGGTGACGCGGGCCTCGGGCAATGTGCTTTATGAATTGGGCGGCCAGCCGGCCCTTGAGGTCTATGAGCGCTTTCTGGGAAAACATGCCGAGAGATTACCGGCGGTAGGCGTGGAGTACCCCCTGGGTCTGGTGAATGGCAGCGGCGATTGTGGAGGTGGCGAGTACCATCTCTTGCGCGCCACTATGTCGGTCAATCGGGAGAAGGGCTCCATCACCTTCGCCGGCGAGATCCCGGAGGGGGCCATGGTTCGGATGACTTGCGGCGATACCGGCGCCATCCTGGAGGCTGCCAGCCGAGCTATGGAATTGGCCCAGGAGGACCTGGGGGGGCGATCCCCGGTCATGGCCTTTTTTTATTCCTGCATGGCCCGGAAAATTGTCCTGGGTCGGCGAACCCAAGAAGAATTCGAGCTCATCCGCCAGAAAGTGGGCCGGGGAATCCCCATCCTGGGATTTTACACCTATGGGGAGTACTGCCGCGTCAGGCCAGGCGGCCCTAGCTTTCTCCACAACGAAACGGCCACGGTATCGCTTATCGGAATTTGAGTTATGCATCAGATTATGAGTTTGCTGGATAGAATCAAGGAGTTGGAAGAACTGCTTGATGTCTCGGAGCGCAAAGCGGACATCTTGACCAATCTGCTGAAGGAGGCCAATGCGGAATTCGAGGATACCCTGGAAATGGTCACCATCTCCCGGGCCAATTTCCGGGCCGTCTTTGAGAATGCCCCCGAAGCCATTTTGATCGTGGACGGGGAAACGCACCGCATCCTGGATTGCAACGACTTTGTGACGAAGTGGCTGGGATATAGGCGCGAGGAGCTGCTTTCCCTCAGCTTTGACGACCTGATCGAAGCCAGCAGCCGACAGAAGGTTTTACGTCTGGGCAGTAGCTATAACGGCATCCAGGAGTGCCGCTTTAGGAAAAAGCGCGGCGCCGCGGTGGATGCCGAGGTGACCGGCACCTTGCTCGACTGGCAGGGCGGGAATTGCCTGGTGGCGTTGGTGCGGGATGTCACCACGCGCAAGCAGCTCGAGGAACTCACCAGGTACAAGGAGCTTTTTGAGAACGTTACCGACCCGGTGTTCATCAACGGTCTTGAGGGCGAGATTCTGGAGGTCAATGATGTGGCGTGCGAACGCTTCGGATACTCCAGGAAAGAACTGCTGAAAACCAAGCTGAAAAAGCTCACCGGCGACGGGCAGCTGGATATTCTCCGGGAAACCAGGGCCCAAATTAAAAAAGGCCTGACTATCCATTTTGAGATGGATATGGTGACCAAAAACGGGGAAAGGATTCCGATCGAATTCCACGCCCGGCCCATTACTTATCGGGGCCGACCGGCGGTATTGAGTGTCGCCCGGGACTTGAGCTTCAGGAAGAAGCTGGAGCAGACCCTGGTGGAGGCGGCCCGGCTTAGCGCCGTGGGAGAAATGGCCAGCGGCATCGCCCATAACTTCAACAACCTGTTGCAGATGATCATGGGGGCCGCGGAAGCGTCCCTGGCAAAACTGGACGCCGGGAGGATTAGGGAGTCCCGGGAAGCGATTCAGCAGATTCAGGCGACTTCCCAGCGTGGCGGTGAGATCATCCGACGCCTCAAAGATTTTACCCATACGGGGTTCGCGGAAAATGATACGGCTGACAGCATCAACCTATCGGAGCTGGTTTGGGAAGCGGTGGAGCTGACCAAGCCCTTGTGGAGGAATGTGCCCGATGCGCGCAAGATCGAGGTGTATCAGGACCTGGACTCTGACTGCCTGGTGCAAGGGAGACCTTCGGAAATTTATGAAGTCATAGTCAATCTAATCATCAACGCGATGGAAGCCATGCCAAATGGCGGCTCTTTAAGTTTCTCTACCCAGGTCCAGGACGACAAGGTTTATCTCAAGGTCGCCGATACGGGAGTCGGCATCACGGAGGATAATCTGGAGTGCCTCTTTCAACCTTTTTTTACCACCAAAGGCCCGAAGAGCAGCGGCTTGGGCCTCTCTTCCAGTTACGGCATCATCACGCAGCACCAAGGGAAGATTCAGGTGGCAAGCACGGTGGGCCAGGGCACGACCTTCACAGTGACTCTACCCCTGGCCCATACCCCCGCCCGGATGAAAGCCGCTACCGTAGTTGATTTGCAAAGTTCCAAGATTAAGTTTCTCATCATTGAGGACGAAATCAACATCGTTAAGTCCATGGAATTGTTTTTTGAAGAGACCGACGTGGAACTCTCCACCTGCCGCACCGGCACCGAGGGCCTCGAAGTCTACCTGAACCGACGGTTTGACGTGGTGCTTTGCGACTTGGGACTGGATGACCTGAACGGCTGGGAAGTGGGCAGGCAGATCAAAGAGCACTGCCAGATGAATGGACTCCGCAAGACCCCTTTCCTCCTGTATACCGGCTGGGATAAGAAGTTTGATCCCGGGCAACTGGCAGAGAGCGGGGTGGACCGTCTGGTGATCAAACCCGTCTCCTGCGCCGATCTCCTGCGCTTACTGCGGGAAACCGTGGCCCATAATAGCCACCCCTGACCTCAGCACCTCAGCCTCCAATGGCGGACATAGGGCGGCTGAGGCACTTCCTGGAAATGCCGGCGTCGTTCAAGGAGTGATCCCGGGGCTTGTTCCAAATGGCCTGGCGAAAGGCTCCCTCGATTTCTTCGTCAGCCGCCCCCCGGCGCAGCAAACTCCTGAGATCGGCTTCCTCCTGGCCAAACAGGCAGTTGCGCAGCCTGCCGTCCGCGGTTACCCGGAGGCGGTTGCAGGTGTGACAAAAGTGCTGGGTGACAGGCGTGATTAGGCCAATCTTGCCCAAGGCCCCGGGAAAGCGGTAGTAGCGCGCCGGGCCGTTGCTGCTCTCGCTATGGGCCGGCAGGAGCCGGTCCAGCCGCCGCAAGCGCTCTTCGATCTCCTCCCCCGAAAAAAAATGCCTTTCCTGGATCCCGGGCAGGGACTGCATCAGCTCGATGAATCTCACATGGAAGGGATAGGTGTAAGTTAGCGAGGCCAGGTCGCCGATTTCCTCATCATTGAGGCCCCGCATGACTACCACGTTGATCTTGATGGGCTGGAAACCGATGACGTGGGCCTGGTGAATACCTTTCCAAACCTGAAAAAAGTCATGCTTGCCAGTGACGCTGGCATATTGTTCCGGGTTCAAGGTGTCCAGGCTGATGTTGAGCCGGCTGATCCCGGCATTAAAGAGGTCCCGGGCGAATTGGGATAAAAGGACCCCGTTAGTGGTGAGGCTGAGGCTTTCCAGCTCAGGCAGCCGGGCAATCCTTTCACAGAGATGGGGGAGATCGCGCCGCACCAGCGGTTCGCCGCCGGTGAGGCGGATTTTGGTAATGCCCAGAGATATAGCTATCCTGGCAATTCGCTCCAGCTCCTCATAGCGCAGGATGTCTTCGTGAGGCAGAAAAGGCACCCCCGGCGAAGGCATACAATAGAGGCAGCGAAGATTGCAACGGTCGGTTACCGAGAGGCGAAGATAATTGATGCGGCGCTGATAGGGGTCGATGAGCGGATTTCCCGTGGTTTTCCAGGAAGATTGCACGTGTTGAGCCGCCCGTGGAAATATTCGAGATTGGCGCATAGGCCAGGGGAAAACCCTGGGGCTTCCCCCTGGCAAAGTTATGGTTACTTGCTCGCCACGAGCGAGTTCACGTCGGTAGCCCACAGGAACCGAAGGAGAAAGATGTTCTCCGCCGGACCGTTGGCCACCGCAACATCTGCCCGATACTGCGCCATTATCTGGAAGCCCGGGGCAAAGCTCCACGCCAAACTCGCGCCTACGGAGCTTTCGCCGGTAGCACCAGTTTTTTGAGTCGCGAAGTACGTGCCATCGGCGTAGATGGGATCAACACGAGTGTTTCCAGCAAAGTGGCCATAATAATCCGCCGAGACGAACACCGTTTTGGTGAGGTCGTAGCTCAGGTGGCTCTCCGCGGTGAAAGTTGGTGCGTGGTAAAGGTTTTGATGATACTCCGTGGCGTCGTTGTTATCGGTGAATTGGGAACTTCCCAGGGTAACTTCGAAGTACGCGTAATGACCGGGGATGACCTGAAAGCCCTGGGTGCCGTTTAGCTCTTCCCGGAACTGCCAATTGTTAGTCCCTATGTTGACGGCTTTCCAGTCCTGGTATGCCCCAGTTGGGAAAAAGACAAAGGGGGCAATGCCAATATAGGATTTGGTTGTTTCATTGTGCAAGAGCCACAACTGGGAAACGAGGAAGGGGGCGCCGAACCCTGAGGACGATTCTGAGGCGACTGGTGTGCCATTAAACTCAGGGTGGGTCGTACTCACAGACCCTTCGTTAAGATTAAGCCCGCCAAAGGGAAAGAGGGCCTGGATGTTGGCCCTCATCGGACCCAGGTCAAACGGCAAAGGGATATCGAAAAAGTAAATCGGACGGAGAATGCCCTCATTTGCGGAAAGCCCAAGATTGTCCGTCCCACCGTGGCCCGGCCCGGTGCTGCCTTTAACGTATAAATTTTGGGCGGTCACATTTTCATAGTAGGTCAGGATGGCTAAGGTGCCTGCGGGGGCCGGGATATAATCCCGGGCATTATTATCTGCCAAAGCGCGACCCGGCAGGAGCAATCCGATTCCTGAGAGAAGCAGCGCCACACAAACGCACACTGCAAAGATGCGAGCAAAACGCTTCATAATCCATTTCCTCCTTTTCTCAATTAAAAACCCTTTAGACTTAAGTTCCTCGAACCCTTCGCGAGGCGCCGTCAGCCGTTGGCTTCCATCGATCCCCCGTATATGATTCATCGCCTGAGACCCCCCTCAGTCTTTGGAATGGCTCCCTCCTTTCTGCAGGCTGATCTCTGATACTTCTCATCAGGTTTGACCGGAAAATATCCATACCTGGGAACAGTCAATCAGCTCCTTCCTTGTCGCCCGGCAGTCAATCTGCTTTCTCGGGAACAAGTCGAGCCTCTTATTTACTCGGTATGAGCACTGACCCGAAGATCTTCATGGGAGGAGCCTCGGCTCCATACTGCAGGCTGAACGCTCGCTGCTCGAACAATTTGGGATTGAAGGCCCTGGTCAATTCCACTTCCCGGGGCGTTAAAATGTGGACGACCCCGTACTGGTCCACAATGGCGAATTCATCGCCTTTGGCGAGGCAGGAACTCACGCTTTCCTGACCTCTTAAGTTCTGGTTGCTGACGCAGAGCAACTTGGCGCCACCCTTGGCAGGCCCCTGAGCGATAGCGGCGGCTGTGACACACAGGGTGAGTGCCAGGAACAACATCAGAATTTTAACCGATTTTTTATGCATTTACCTTATTCTCCTTTAATTTGAGAGCGTTATACATTATCAGACGCATTGATAACGATACCTCGAAACTCCCTTTATCCCCCCTTTTTGGTTATTTTTGAAGATTTGTTGGTGATAACACCTTTGCCATAAAATACAATCCTTTGCATATCGTCCAAAGGATGATTTTTATAAATTATTAAAACTATATCAACCTGGATTATGCCGCCATAATTGCCTGAAATTAAGCATAACTAACTGATCCCGGACGCCAGGACGTCGGCTAATACCGCTGCCGCCGCTATCTGGTCCGGGGCCGCATCTACCAAGGGCAGGACGCTGACTACCCGCCAGCCGCTTTCAGACCTAACGCATTGCACGCCGACCTCTAAGGTGGTGTAATCATTCTCCTTCGCCATCTTCTTCCCCCTCGCTTCCCTGTCCTGTCCCGAAAACCACTCCAGGCTGAACTTGCCCCGGCTGCCAATTCAGGGCCGGAGGCGGATCGCCTATGATAGTCGTCTGTCCCCCTGGGCTGCGCCTAATTACCGTCATGCCCATGGCCCCCGGGGGTGCTTGATAATTATAAATCGTCACGTCACCCGGGTTCACGCCCCTCTGTACCCCGTAAACCTGCGGTGCCCCTTGCGGCGGGATGACCGTTACCGTCTGGGCGTTGAGTTTTGAGGCGACAATGAAGGCCAAGCCTGTGGCCATGAGGACGATACCGAAGATGAAAGTGATTTTGAATAAGATTTTCATACGCTCATCCATGACCCACGTACGTTACCATCTGCGCCAGAACGGCGGGATTAAGAAAAGCGCTATCAACAGGAGCACTAGATTTAGAATAAAACCCCGCATCGTTACACCCCCATCCATGACCCGCGCGAATTGACCGGCGGTACGTAGGGTTTGACCTTGGCTGCCGCGCCCCTGAAACTGTGCGCCAGCGCCAGCGTCTGCATAGCATCCGCGGGGTGTGAGGCCCAATCATGCACCGGGGCGGTTTTCAGCACCCCCTTTTCCTCGTTGTATTCACTATGATAGGAAGCCAACCCGTCAATCCCTTATGATATAAGGAGGCGGTGCTGTCCGATTAACTGATTAAAAAAAAAGTCCCAAAACTCCCGGATTCTGTTAGAATGGTTTCAGCTTCGTTTTCCTCCTTTTGCGCAGAAAAGCTGTAGATGGACAATCCTCTTTTGGGAAGCCCAGGCCAGGGCTTCTTACCCCCAGACGCTCACACCCGCATCGAATCTTTATTTTCGATGCCATAATTATTCCATGAACCACTTATTTTTGGAAATGTCAAGCATAATCTTCGGGAAAATAAACTTTACGCCCCACCCCCTTTCCGTT
This sequence comes from Desulfobaccales bacterium, assembly GCA_049585595.1. GTDB lineage: Bacteria > Desulfobacterota > Desulfobaccia > Desulfobaccales > 0-14-0-80-60-11 > JAPLJC01. The sequence goes on along the minus strand of JBAVAG010000070.1, from coordinate 104,549 downwards.
AAAGATTATTGAGTCTCCCTGGCTACTTATCCTCAGGACTGATCATCTTCCACAGGGTGATTTCCACAGGCTGCGCCAGGATCTGGTCCACCTTCCCCAGAAAGGCCTGCAAGTAAGGCATCTGCAGGGGTTTTTCCAGGTCCTTTTTGCTCAGCCAATTCTCGTAAAAGACAAAGGCGGACTTATCATCCAGGGCCTGGTGCAGGTCATAGTTAAGACAGCCGGACTCCTTGCGAGTCAGCGCCACCAGGGACAAAAGCTCTTTTTTGACCCTGGCTTCCATCCCGGGTTTGGCCTTGATCCTGGCCACCACTGTCAGCTTCGCTCCCGCCGTCTGTGCCTCCCCTCCGGGTTGGCCGATGGGCCGCCCTTCCAAGGTCCCGGAAACTTTCTTGGGGTTGGTTGTTTCCCGTCTTTAGGGCAGACCTCTACCCCGATTTGCAGCCGCAAAAGACAAAGCATTCCGGGTTATTCTTAAAAATTTAAGCAATACTAGTGCCAGGTTAAGAAACGGTGATTAGGGGTCGATTTTCCCTAGGCGTGGGGCGGGACGGGACACTGGCTTGGGGCGCAAGACCTCAACGGGGCTATGGATAATCAGGATAAGTTGATGAAAATAATACTAATAAATAAAAATGGGGCCGATTGGGGCCAAAAAAGGCAAGCTAGGGCCGGCCCCGGTTAGCCGGCCTTGGCCCGAAATGCCTAAATCATTTGGAGCAAGTCCTCCTAGGTCTTTTCCAGGGAGGTCTTCAGATATAACCGGTGCAACAGCGGCAGGGGCTTTGCCTGATTTTAGCGAGACGGTAGGTAACCTGCCGCGAGAGTCCTTCCCGGACCAGGATGGATTCCGGTTCACGCCCCAGCCTCAGCCCCAGGGCCCTGCCATTTCTACCGGTTTTCAAAGGCGATTCATTCATTGTGGATTTTCCGGGGTTGGTCTATTTTTTGCATTTTGATAAAGACCCTTGATTAAAAGTTAGCTGAGGTGCTCAACTTTTCACCTTTTCCGAATTGCCATGGCCAGAATACGAGTAGAAAAACTCAAATTTTGTCCCCAGTGCGGCAGACCTCTGGAAAAGCGCCTGCTAAAAGTCGGCGACCCGGAACAACTCTTCTGTCCCCAGTGTGGCTTTATCTTCTATCTCGACCCCAAGGTGGTGGTCATCGGCGTGGTGCCTAAGGATGGCGGCCTGGTGCTGGTGCGGCAGGATAGGGCCTGCCGTAGTGACTCTTGGGTGCTCCCCGGGGGTTTTGTTGACCTGGGGGAGCCCCTGGAAGGAGCGGTGGCCCGGGAGGTCCTGGAGGAGACCCACCTTTCAGTGCGGGTGATCCGGCTGCTTCAGGCCTATTCTTATCCGGGAGCCCAAAAGGTGGTGCTCGCCTACCTCACTGAGTATCTGTCCGGCGAACTGGCCCCGGGGGATGAAACCCTGGAGGCTCGAGTTTTCACCCGTGACGAAATTCCCTGGGATCACCTGGGCTTCCAAACCACCCGCGAGGCCCTGAAGGATTATCTCAGGACCCTCGGTCCGGTTCGCTCCGCCAAAAAAAAGGCCAGTTTCTGAGCCCCCTCAAGCCACCTCAAGCCCCCTCGGGCCGGCGATGGCGGCGTTTGCCCGCCTTTTTGAGGCTCTTGAGGATAGCCGTGGTTGGCGGACAGGGAGCCGACCAGGGAATATTCATTCATCTCGTAGATGTCCTCCACCCGGTTCAAGCGCCATAGAGCTTTCTCGCCGCCGCCACAAACCTGCGCCCGTCGGATTGCCACACGGGCTCCGGAGTTCCCAGGGGACTGTTCTCGAAAATGAAGGAGTGACCCGTATTACGCCGGATCACGAAACATCCGGGAGCCTGGCATCGCCAGGAGCAGTCCCATGACGTAATAGGAAACCCGGTCGACGTTTTCCTCCAGAAATCTCACCGTGACCAGGCCGTCCTTCCCGGTTTCTCCCGAAAACCGAAGATCCCCGCCCCAGCAGGCGAAGTCCATTGCGTCCCAAGACCTTGCACTTCTCCCGGTCGGTCAGGTGCTTATTGGACTTCAGGCTCTTGACGATGGAGGCGATGCTCACGCCGGCCGACAGAGGTCCGGGGTAACCGGTGGCGAACAGGACCCGTTCAAAGCCGATGGTCTTGCGGATCTCTTTCACCACGTTCTCCCGGTCTAGCAGCCAATCCACTGCCGCCAGGTCGGCATAGACGTTGTCGAACTTTTTTCCCAGCTGCAATGCTTCATAGAGCCAGATACCCGGCACGTGGGTGCTGTAAGCCCCGAAATGGGCCAAGACCAGGGGCACGTCCGGATATCTCTTTAGCAGATTTTCCCAGAGCATCGGATGGTTGTTGCCGCTGAGCTCCAGGATTTCAAAGGGGCCGGTCCCGCAGCCGGTATGGGAGAGGATGATGGCGCCGGTGCGGCGGCAGGATTCGAAGAGCAGCTCCAGATTTTCGTTTTCCGCCGGATTGAAAAACTGGGAAAAGGGCAGGAGTTTGAAGCCCCGCAGGGAGAGGCGCTCCACCTCTTCGATCCTGGCCTCCACGTAAGCCCGGTCTTTGCTGGGATTCACCGACCCGAAGCCGGTCAGGAGGTCGGGATAGTCCCTGACCCAGTCGGCTACGTCCTGATTGGTGACGTGAGTCGGGGAGTAGAGGCTGGCCTTAATCTGTCGGAGGATGGAGGCCAGCGGCAGGCTCTGGGCCAGACCCGAACAGGCATAATTTTTGCTCAACTGCCCTTGAATCTCCGGCCGGTCCACATCGGCAGGATCGGTATCCGTGGCCAGGATGACGGCGTGGGTGACGCCCGCTTCCTTCAGGTCTGCAAAGAACTTTAGGTCCGCGAACTTGGGGTGGATATGGAAGTCCGCCACCTGGCAGCGCCCGGGTTCCCGCGGTTCGTCCGCCAATTTCTGCAAATCCTTGGCGGCGGCCGGCAATTCGGAGATCCTGAAGGCCCCTTTGCCCCGCACCACCACGTAGTCCTCTACGGTCAGGGGCCGGTGTAGCGCCTTCAAGGCCATGAAGATGCGGTACCTTATCCGGATATCGTCCATCCGCTCGAAATAAGGCTGCAGCCTGTCAATCAATTCCAGGCGGTCCTGCGCCTCCTCCAGTCGGAACAGGACCCGCACCATGCGCCAACGAATCTCCGGGGGATCGTCAACCAGTGCCCTAACTATCTCATCTTTGCAAGGCAGGGGCGGAAAGCCGATGTAGGCGGGACTTTCTTTCAAATTACCTCGCAATGCATCTTGCGCGCGCCAGGCTAGGTGCTAGGTTGCAGGAAACCCGAAGGCGATACCGAAAACCAATCTAAAAGTTTCCAATCGGAAACGGGCTGCTTTCGGATGGACTGGACAGCCTATGGAGCAACTTGGGGGAGGAGGCGGGCAAATCCCCCTTGACCCTTCGGTAAAGCGCCCGTTTCCGGTGGAAACCCTGGTGTTACCGATACTCACAATCCCATTAAAGGTTTTCAGGTTATTGACGACACCGCGGCGGGGTGCACCGAAGGCCGTTTAGGCAACCGGACCGACTGGCAGGACCGGCTTGCCATACATCGCCCCCATGATTCCGGCCGCGCAGAGATAGAGGGCCATGAGTCCATCGAGTATTCCTATATATCCGGCCACCGCGATTAACCCCGGGGCCCCGGCCAGACCCAGATCCAACAGCACGAACACCGCCAACAGGAGTATGAGGGTCAAAATTACCGCCATGTTGGTTTTCAAAGCAGAGAGCAGGATAATCGCCGTAAATATGGTGTAGGCGATCAAGAAGACCAGGAGGGCATTGGCATCCAGGGTGTACCATTTGAGGGCCACGCCGAGATTGATCAGGCTGTAAACCACCCAAAACATTCCATAAATCCCGAATACCAGGGCCGCAAAGAGTTCGTTCTTCTTAAACCCTGCCAAGGCGGCAAAAAAATGTATCAGACCGGTGATCAGGGCGAGGGGAATGATAACGCTCACGGCATTTGGCCCGAGAATGCCGGCATTCTGAAAGCTCAGGGTAAAAAGCCCGATGCCGAAGCTGGCCAACCCTACGGTCGAAGGATCGGCTGTGGCTGTATGATGGACTTCCATAATGCCCACAGGTTCTTCAGCCATTTTACTTCCTCCATCAATGGAATTGGTTCACATCACTCGAAAATCCGTTAGGAGCCGGGATCAACTGAAATGATATCCACCCCCTTCCTTCATGGAAAAATTAATAACTATTTCTATGTAAGCAAAATTTGCGCCAGCCGCACCAGGGGCCGGCTGATTTTGGAATTCGGCTGGTGTTTTGATAAGTAATGGTAATAATTATGATAAAATGCCACTGGCGGCGCCGCCCACCGACAAACTTACCTCTTGAGGTCATAATTGAGCGGTGCTCATCAGCGAAAATCCCTGCCTTTCCCTTTTTGGCCCCAACTAACCCCATATCCATATATGATCATTGATTTCCGGTAGTTGAACTTTAAAAACCCGAGAACGATAGGGGTCTTCCTCCGCACGAAATTTTATTCTAGTCAAAATATTGTCCATATCGGTGAGATATGCGATAATTATAGAAATACTTCTACTAATCCGGCTAATCGTGCTTTTCGGCCTCGAATGGCATAAACATTGCCTACGCTATATGGTTGGAAGTGCGTGGGCAAGAGTTAATGATAAAGGGTACCTATGCTTGAACACCATCCGCCAAAGCGGTTCCCGGGATCTCGCCAAGAGCAGGACTACCAGGTCAGGACCGTTTGTCAGGAATGCGCCGTCGGCTGCGGTCTGCTGGCCCACGTCAAAGACGGCCGCATCGTGGATATTCAGGGGGAAGAAGAGCACCCGATTAGCCGGGGCAGGCTTTGTGCCCGGGGGACGGCCTTTGTCCAGGGGCTGACCCTCCCCGAGCGCCTCATCCAGCCCACCAGCCGCCAGGTTCGCCGGCAGGCCTTACAGCCCCTGGATGGCTGGAAAAGCGGCCTGGATCTCCTGGCCGAGCGGCTCCGCCACCTAAAGGAGCGGCATGGTCCCGACGCCCTTCTCATCGGTTGCGACCTGGAGGGCGGCTTAGACTTTTACCTGGGCGCCATGCGTTTCGCCCAGCTCTGGGGGACCTCCCAGGTCTTTTATCCCCTGGGCGAACCCCTGGAGCCATGGCCTAGCGGCCTGAACAGCCCGGCGGCGTCTTGTTCCGACTGGATTCACAGTCGCTGCCTATTGCTGGTGGAGGCCGACCTGGCCGCCAGTCACCCCGTGGCCTGTAGTTGGGTCCTGGAGGCCCAGCGCCGGGGAGCCCACGTTGTGGCGGCGGACGCCCGCTTTACCGCCACCCTGGCCAAGGCTGACGAGGTCCTGAGAATCAAGCCCGGGCAGGGCAATCTCCTGGCTCTGGCCCTCATGAAGCTCATCCTGGCCGAAGGCGGCCAAGACGCCCAGGCCATGGAGGCCGCCTTCACCGAAACTTCCCATTGGCAGGCCTCCTTTGAACAGTTATCCCTGGAAGGTGTAGGGGCGGCCCTCGGGGTCCCCTTGGAAAGACTCCGGCACCTGGCCCGGCTCCTGGCTCAGCGGGGTCCGGTTACCGTGATTACCGGCAGGGAGTTGGCCGAATTGCCGCACCATCACATCTGGCTGACCCTGACCACGGCTATGGGCTGGGGTGGGCGACCAGGCGGGGGTTGGTATCCCGTGGAGGCCGGCGCTCCGCCGCTCAAGATCCATACCTATACCGGGGAGGTCCCAACCCGCCCAGAAGGCGGGCACCACGAAATTCCCCCGAAACTGGCAGAAGTGATGGAGCGGGGCAACCTGCAGGCGGTCATCTGCTCCGGCAATTGTCTGTACGATTATTTATCGCCCTTCGGCCGCCTGGCGGCGCAGGTGGACCTCATCGTCCATTTCGGCGCTTTCCCCAACGCCACCTGGGAACAGGCCTCCCTGAGCTTTCCCGCCGCCCTCTGGGCCGAGCGGGACGGTCTGGCCTTCAGCAACGACCGGGCCGTCCAATGGGGCGCCAAGATTGTGGAGCCCCCGGCCGATTGCCGCTCGGGCCTGGACTTCTGGATGGAATTGGCCCGGCGCTTTGGCTGGGAGGCCCACTTCCCCTGGGCTAACGAAGAGGGCCGGGCCGATCACACCTCCTTCTACTCGTGGCTCATGGCGCAAAGTCCCTTGACTGCCAAGCTGCAAGTGGACCAGTTACGGAATCTGGAACCGGGCTCTCAGATCTTCTGGCCTGTGGGCCGAACCGTTCTGCCCAACGCCAGGTCGCCCTACAAGGGCAAAATTGTCCCGCACCCAGCCCCAACGGCCCTGGCGCCCGGTGCAGAAACCGTCGAGACGGCGGAATATCCACTGGCCTTCGAGGCGGCCCAGATAAGCTGCCGCTCCGGGGACGCCAGCCGCTACTGGCCCTGGACCCGGGGCCTGGCCCGGGAGGACGCCGTCCAGATCAACCCGGAAACGGCCGATCTTCTCGGCATCGAAAATGGCGACGACGTCCTGGTGGAGACTCCTCGGGGCCGTTTGGCCGGCCGGGCCTGTCTCAGCCGCGCCGTGCCCCCTTGGCTGGTGGCCTCCCCCATCGGGGTGAGCGGCCTGAAGGCGCTGGTGCACAAAGCGGATCAATCCCTGGATGAAGCTCGCCATCTGCTGAAAGAATTGAGCCTATGACAGATACGGCCAAGAGGAAGAGGAATATCCTGCTGGTGGAGGCCTCACGCTGCCTGGGCTGCTTCGGCTGCGAAGCGGCCTGCAAGATGGAGCACGACCTGCCGGGGGAACCGCGACCCATGCGCGTAATCCAGGTGGGGCCCGTGGGCGCGGGCGAGGAAATGATTATGTCTTTTCAGCCCACCACCTGTTGCCACTGCGACCGGCCGGCCTGTGTCACCGCCTGCCCCTCCGGAGCCATGCAGAAGCGGGAAGACGGCATAGTCTTTTCGGACCTAGAAATCTGCATCGGCTGCCAGACCTGCGCCGTGGCCTGTCCCTTCGGCATCCCCCATCTCAACCCGGCCACCGGCAAGATCGCCAAGTGCGACGGCTGCCGGGACCGGGTGGACCAGGGTCTCTGGCCGGCCTGCGTGATCAAGTGCCCCACCGAGGCCTTGATCTTCGGCGGCCCGGCCCGGGTGGTGCAGGAGATCAGGACCCAAGAAGCCCTGAAGGTGGCGAAGACCTTCGCCCAGGAAGAATAGGAGTCCGGTATGACCAGACTGACCGGCGCGGCGGCGGAGAAGGACTTTCTCACCCAGGTCATCGAAGCCAGCGGCCAGAACTTGTTGGAGTGCCTACAGTGCGGCAAGTGCAGCGGCGGCTGCCCCATTTCTTCAGCCGAAGTGGGTGGCCCTCGGCGCCTCATCGCCGAGATCCTGTACGGCATGAAGGACCAGGCCCTCAAAGACCCCACCTGGTGGTACTGTGTCAGCTGCGGCACCTGCATGACCCGTTGCCCTGTGGAAATAAATATGTATCGCGTGGCTACCGTGCTCTGTGAGATTGCCGAAAATGAAAAGATCAAGCCTTGCGAGCCGGATATTCACCTATTTGAAGAGCTCTTTTTGAAATCCGTGGAGAAATACGGCCGGGCCAAGGAACTCAAGGTTGTAATGAACTTCAACCTGCGCACTCGCCGGCCCTTCAAGGACCTGGGCCAGGGGCTGAGCCTGATGCTCAAGGGGGCCATCAATCCCAAAGAGATGTTCAAAAAGAGCCCCCCGGACAAGCGCATCGCCCGGATTTTCTCCCGGGTGCAGGAAAAAGGGGCGGGAGACTAGCCCATGAAAGTCAGCTACTATCCCGGGTGTTCCCTGGAAGCCACCGGCAAGCCTTATAACGACTCCACCCAGGAAGTCTGCCGGGCCCTGGGGGTGGAACTGTTAGAGGTCCCGGACTGGGCTTGCTGCGGCTCGTCCCCGGCCCTGAAGATGAGCGGGCTGCTCTCTGCCGCCCTTTCCGGCGTCAACCTGGCCCTGCTGGAGAAGCAGGAACCCGCCGACGTGGTGGCCCCTTGCCCCTTCTGCTACCGCCGGCTGTTGAGCGCCCAGGACGACATGGCCAGGGACCCAAAATTGAAAGAGCAGGTCCAGGAGGCCATCGAGGCGGACCTGGCCGGAAGCCTGCAAATCCATAACCTGGTATCCTTCCTGCGGGAAAAGGTGGGCCTGGCGGCCATTGCCGCCCGGCTGATCAAGCCCCTGGCGGGCCTCAAGGTCGTTCCCTTCTACGGCTGTTACATGGTCAAGCCTAAACAGGTGACCCACTGCGACGACCCGGAAGACCCCACCGCCCTGGATGAGATCCTGACGGCCCTGGGGGCCGAGGTCCTGGAATGGGATTTCAAGACGGAGTGTTGCGGCGCCGGCCTGTCTCTCAGCAAAACCGACAAGGTGGTCGAGCTTTCCGGGCGCCTGATCCGGGAAGCGGCCTATCGCGGCGCCGACGCCATCGTGGTGGCCTGCCAACTCTGCCAGGCCAACCTGGATATGCGCCAGGATCAGATCGCCAAAGAAGATAAGAGGAAATATAACCTTCCAATCATTTACTTCACTCAGCTCATGGGATTGGCGTTGGGGCTGGCCCCTGCGGCCCTGGGCCTCAACCATCACCTGGTCGATGCCGTGGGTTTGTTGAAAAAAAAGGGTTTGATCGGATGAATAAAAAGGTTGGCGTCTATATCTGTCACTGCGGCACCAACATCGGCGACGTGGTGGACGTGGGCAAGATCGCCGAAGAAATCGGCGCCGAAGACCAAGATGTGGTGGTCTGCCGCCACTACAAATATATGTGCTCAGAGCCGGGCCAGAAGTTGATCCGGGACGACGTGGCGGAGTTGAAGCTGGACCACGTAGTGGAGGCCTCCTGCTCTCCCAAGATGCACGAGCCCACCTTCCGCAACGCCGTGTCCCAGGCCGGCATGAACCAGTACATGTTCGAGATGGTCAATATCCGGGAGCACTGCTCCTGGGTCACCGAGAACCCGGAACTGGCCAGCCAAAAGGCCAAGGCCCTGATCAAGGGCGGCATCGCCCGGGTGAAGCATCATCGGCCCCTGGTCGGTTCCCGGAAACCGGTCAATCCCAAGGCCCTGGTGGTGGGCGGTGGCATCGCCGGCATCACCGCGGCCCTGAAGATCGCCAAATCCGGCTACCAGGTCTACATGGTAGAAAAAGAGGAGATCATCGGCGGCCGCATGGCCCAGTTCGACAAGACCTTCCCCACCCTGGACTGCGCCGGCTGCACCCTGACTCCCAAGACCAGCGAAGTGGGGCGACATCCCAACATCGAGATTCTGACCAAGGCGGAAGTCGCCGAGGTCAGCGGCTTCGTGGGCAATTTCAAGGTCAAGATCCGCCAGCAGCCCCGCTACGTGCGGATAGACAAGTGCACCGGCTGCGGTGATTGCCTGAAGGTCTGCCCCATCGACGTCGACAGCAAGTTTGAGCTGGGGATGGCCAAACGGCACCCCATTAGCCGGCCCTTCCCTCAGGCCATCCCCAATACCTTTTCCATTATTCGGGATGGTTCACCACCCTGCCAGTCGGCATGCCCGGCGGGCGTCAACGTGGTGGGCTATATGAACCTGGCGGGCCTGGGGAAATTCGACGAGGCCCTGGCCCTGGTGCGGGAGCGCATGCCCTTTGCCGCCTCCTGCGGCCGCATCTGCTTCCATCCCTGCGAAAGCTCCTGCAAGCGGGGCCAGATGGACAAACCTCTGGCCATCTGCCAGACGAAACGCTTCCTGGGTGACCAGGAACTGGCCCAGGGCACGTTCGTCCATCCGGAAAAGCAGGAAGAGCGCCCGGAGCGCATTGCCCTGGTGGGAGGCGGCCCGGCCAGCCTATCCGCCGCCTACTACCTGGCCCTCATGGGCTTCCAGCCGGTGGTCTTCGAGGCCGCACCTGAAGCCGGCGGCTGGCTGCGCTACGGCATCCCCGAATATCGCCTACCCAAGGCCATCCTCAAGCAGGAAGTGGACAACCTGATCTCCCTGGGCGTGAAAATCCGCTACAACACCCCCATCGGGCCGGGCCGTACCATTGACAACCTGATGACCAAAGAAGGTTTCAGCGCCGTCTTCATCGGCGTGGGGGCACAGGACGCCCTGCGCCTGCCGGTGCCCGGGGCCGACTCTGAAGGAGTTTACTGGGGCGTCGAATATCTGCGGGATTCGGCCATGGGCAAGGTCCCCGACCTTTCCGGCAAACGGATGATCATCATCGGCGGCGGTAACGTGGCCGTGGACGCGGCCCGCACCGCCGTCCGGCAGGGCGCCGCGCCGGTGACCATGATCTCCCTGGAGGCCCGAGATGAGCTGCCCGCCTCGGCCTGGGAAGTGGAGGAGGCTGAACGCGAAGGTGTCCATTTCGAGCACCGCTGGGGGGTCAAGCAAATCCTCAGCCAGGACGGGAAGCTGACCGGTATCGAGCTCCGGGCCGTGGAGCGGGTCTTTGACGACCAAGGTCGCTTCGCCCCCAGCTATCTTGATGATCAACTCGCCACCCGGGACGCCGATGCAGTAATCATGGCCATCGGCCAGAAGACCAATTTGAAGTTCCTCACCCCGGAGGACGGTGTTGCCCTGACGGAGAGAGGTCTCATCCAGGTGGACCCGGATACCCTGGCCACCAGTCGGCCCGGCGTCTTCGCCGGCGGCGACTGCACCCTGGGACCGGCCTCCTTCGTTCAGGCGGTGGCCAAGGGCCGGGAGGCGGCAGAATCGATTTACTCCTACCTGGTGCACGGCGGCTTGCGGGAAGTCACCCCCAAGGAAAGGCAGGTGGCCCCGGAGATCACCGCTGAAGAGCAGCGTCGGGCCCTGCCCATTCCCCGGCAGGAGATGCCCTGCCTGACGGCGCAGGAGCGCCGGGGCGGCTTCGCCGAAGTGGAGCTGGGTTTCACCGCGGAGATGGCCCAGGCCGAGGGCCAGCGCTGCATCAGTTGCTCGCTGTGCTGTCAGTGCGGCGAATGCGTGCGGGCCTGCGGCCCGGGCGCCATCGACTTGAAGGAACGGGAGCGGATCCGGGAACTGGAGGTGGGGGCTATCGTCGTCGCCACCGGCGTCGACATCTTCGATGCCCACAAGTACCCGGAATACGGCCACGGCAAATATCCGGACGTGCTCACCAACCTGCAGTTTGAGCGTCTGTGCAACGCCGCCGGCCCCACCGGGGGCAAGGTCATCCGGCCCAGCGACGGCAAGGTGCCCGAAAGCATCGTCTTCATCCAGTGCGTGGGCTCCCGGGACCGGGCCCGGGGCGGGGAGTACTGCTCCAAGGTCTGCTGCATGGTCTCCGCCAAGCAGCTAAGTATCTTCAAGCACCACAACCGGGAGGGTAAGGCCTACGTCTTTTATATCGATAACCGGGCCGGTGGCAAGGGCTACGAAGAGTTCCTGCGCCGGGCCATCGAAGAGGAAGGCGCCACCTATATCCGGGGCCGGGTGGCCAAGGTCTTCCAGGAAGGCGGCCGCCTGGTGGTGCGGGGTGAAAATTCCCTGGTGGGCGGCCCCGTCGAGGTCGAGGCCGACATGGTGGTCCTGGCCACCGGCCTGACGCCCCAGAAGGACTACCTCAAAGTGGCCCGTGCCCTGAACCTGGCCTCGGACAAAGACGGCTTCTTCATAGAGCTCCACCCCAAGCTGGGCCCGGTGGAGACTCCCCTGTCCGGCATCTTCCTGGCCGGCGGCTGCCAGGGCCCCAAGGACATCCCCGAGTCGGTGGCGCAGGGCGGAGCCGCGGCTGCCGAGGCCCTGACCCTGTTCAGTATGGGGGAAGTGGAAGTGGAGCCCACCGTGGCCCAGGCGGACAACACCCTGTGCACCGGCTGCAAGACCTGCGTAAGCCTCTGCGCTTACAAAGCCATCTCCTTCAGTGAAGAAGGCAAGGTGGCGGTGGTCAATGAGGCCCTCTGCCAGGGCTGCGGCGCCTGCGCGGCGGCCTGCCCGACGGCGGCCCTCAAGGTGCAGCACTTCACCCCGGACCAAATCTTTGCCCAGATCGAAGGGATGCTGGCGTCATGAGCGACTTTGAACCCAAGATCATCGCCTTTCTCTGTAACTGGTGCTCCTACGTGGCCGCTGACGCCGCCGGGGTCTCGCGCTTCGTCCAGAAGCCCAACGTCCGGGTGATCCGGGTGGCATGCTCCGGCATGGTGGATCCGAGCTACATCATCAAGGCCTTCGCCCAGGGGGCGGACGGCGTCCTGGTGGGCGGCTGCTGGCCGGGGGATTGCCACTACATCGCCGGCAATCACAAGGCCATGCGCCGCGCCCCACTCCTGAAAAAACTGCTTAGCGAAATGGGCGTGGAGGAAGGGCGCTTTCGCCTGCAATGGATCGCCGCTTCCGAACCCGGCCCCTATGCCAAGACCATCAATGAAATGACGGAAGTGATTCGCAAGCTAGGTCCGTTCACCCTGAAAAGGATCGCTGCGTGAGTTGGGCGGAGAAGAAAAAGAAGCTGGCCGTCTATACCGCCACGGGATGCCGCGCCTGTGAGCAGGCCCTCTTGGACCTGAACTACGAAGTCAATGACCTGAGCCGCTTCGCCGACTTCGTCTTCTGGCCTTATGTATTGGGAACGCCGTGGGAAGCCCTGGAAGAGGGCCAGGTGGATGTCGCCTTTTTCGCCGGGGCCATCCGCACTGCGGCGGATCGCCAGGCGGCCCTGAGGCTCCGGAAGAAATCCCGGTTGCTGGTGGCCGTAGGGGCCTGCGCCGCCTTCGGGGGCCTGCCGGGGTTGGCCAATCTGGCGGCGCCGGCGGCGGCGGAAGTCCCCGGCTCCTCCAGGTCCAGTGGGGAACCGGTCCTGACTGGGATCGAATCCCGGGTCTCGGGTCTGTCCCTGATTGTGCCGGTCGATTATGTCGTCCCAGGCTGCGCCCCGACCCAGAACCTCCTCTGGGCCGCCATGCTGGCCCTGGTCTGCCAGGGCGCCTCGCCGGCCCGGCTCTCGTATGCCGCCGCCCGGCTGCCGGAAGCGATGGCCGAGGCCATCGCCGCCGGTGTCTTGCCGCCCCGAGGCAGCACCTTCGCGGGAGAAAAGTCGGTCTGCGCCAGTTGCTCCCGGATAAAGGAGGAAAAGAAGTTCGAGACCTGCAAGCGCCCTTACCAGGAATACCACGAAATTGGCCGCTGCCTATTGGAGCAGGGTCTGATCTGCCAGGGCGTGGTAACCCAGGAAGGCTGCGGCGGCCTCTGCACCGGGGTGGGGATTCCCTGCCGGGGCTGCTTCGGCAAGGCCCCGGCCATCTTCGACCCCGGAGCCAAGATGGTGTCGGCCATCAGCTCCACCTTCGACTCCAGCAACCCCCAGGAGATCGCGGCATTGGTGGAGAACTTCGTAGACCTGGCGGGCACCTTTTACCGCTACGTGCTGCCGAGCCAATGCGCCCTGATGGTGACGCCCGGCAAGGTTGAGAAAGATGCGGACGATAACCTTTGATTCATTGCGCTGGCAGGAACAACCGGCCCAGGTCACCATCCTGGTCAATGGTGGGCCGCCCCAGGTCTACTTTCAAAGAACCACCCCCCGGGAGGTGGCGGCCCTGTGCCAGGGGCGGCCGGTGGAAGAGTTGCCCCGCATCCTGACCATCCTGTCTCCAGCCCATCATCTCTGCGCCGCCCGGGCTCTGGACCGGCTCTTTGGTGTGGAACCGCCGCCGCTGGCTCTGAATATGCGCGAGGCCCTGCGCCAGGCCTTATTTTATCGCCATCACTTGCGGAAATTCTATTTCCTGCTCACTTCGCTCGAGAATCCCTTTGTGAATTTCTGGTCCTCCGAGGCCCGCCGCGGCCTGCACCCCATCCCGCACCAGCTCTTTGACGACCTCCGGCGCCACGTGTCGTTGGCCCAGGAGGCGGCCAGCATCCTCGGGGGGCGGGCTGACCATCCGGTGACCGCGGTGGCCGGCGGGGTGAGCTGTTACCTGAAAGAGGATCACTACCCGCGGCTGGCCGAAATCGCTGCGGCCTGCCGGGACTATGGCCTGCGGCTGGCCGAGTTCCTCCGGGAAGAGGTCTTGGCTGAGGGGAAAATGGCGGATCTCCGGGGGCTGGCAACCTTGCCCCTGGCCACCCTGGCCCTGGGGCCCGAGCCCGACACTCTAATCTTAAGGGACGTTGAGGGCCAGGAAACGGCCCGTTTTCCCGCCGCTGCCCTCTTTGAAAAAATCGGTCTGCATCGCGAGCCCTGGACCTATGAACCCTTTGCCTTCCTCCAGGATAAGGGCTGGAAAGACTTGGGCGCCCAACCGACGGACAGTCTCTTCTTCGTCGGCCCCCTGGCCCGCCTGAACAATGGTGCGCCCCGGGCCGCGCCTTTGGCCGAGGCTGAGCGCCAGCGGCTCATCGAGGCCCTGGGGCCCTTCCCTCATTTCAGCGTGGCGGCGGCTTATTGGGCCTTGCTGGTGGAACTGCTGGAGGCGGCAGAGAATCTGGCGGCGCTGTCTGAGGTGGAAAAACTGACCGGCCCGGCCCTGCGCACCATTCCCGCCGGCCCGGGCCGGGCAGGGCATGCCGCCCTGGAGGCGCCCGAGGGCCTCATCTACCACTATTTTCAAGCCGATGAGCACGGCCTGGTCCGGGAGGCCCAAGTCCTGGAGGCGGCCACGGAAAATAATGGACTTTTCGAACTCCTGACCCGTCAGGCGGTGGAGGCTGCTCTGGCCCGGAAACAACCATGGGAGGAGGCTAAGAAGTTGATCGAGCTGAGCTTGTTGGCTTTTTAAATTGATTGTTAGGGGCCTCAGGCCTCAGGAGGGAAACCGGTTATGTTGAAGACCTTGATTGTGGATGCCCAGAAATGTTCCGGGTGCCGTTCTTGCGAGAACTACTGCGCCCTCAAGCACGGGGGATTGTGCAATCCCGCCAGAGGTAGGATTCACGTGGTCAAGTGGGAACAGGAAGGGATCTTCGTACCCATCAGCTGCCGGCGCTGCGAGAAGCCGGCCTGCGAGATGGTCTGCCCCAAACACGCCACCTCCCGCAACTTCGACACCGGCGCCCTGGAGGTCGATGCGGCCCGTTGCATCGGCTGCCTGAATTGCGTCTCTGCCTGTCCCTTCGGGGCCACCTTCGTTGACCCGGAGAGCGGCGAGGTTCTGAAGTGCGACCTGTGCGACGGCGACCCCACCTGCGTCAAGGTCTGCCCCACCGGGGCCCTGACCTTTGAAGACATCTCCAAAGAAACTTACCTCAAACTACTCGCCTGTGCGGACCAGATTCCTATACTGGTCCGGGAGGCCATGGGGAGGCAGGAATAATGTACGGCTGGGTTGGCAAGATACTGAAAGTCGATCTTACCGAAGGCAAGATCAGCACGGAGCCCACCGAGGCTTACGTGGACGAATACATCGGCGGCCGCGGCCTGGGGGCCAAGCTGATCTACGACTACTATAAGCCCGGCACCGGGGCCCTGGAGCCGGCGAATCCGCTGCTGTTTAATACCGGGCCGCTCTCCGGCACCGCGATGCCAGGCTCGGGCCGGGTGGACCTCACGGCCCTGTCCCCCATGAGCAACCTCAGGGCCAAGTCCAACTTCGGGGCCTATTGGGGCCCGGAGCTCAAGTTCAACGGCTTCGACCATCTGGTCATCACCGGCAAGGCCGAGAAACCCTGCTACCTCTGGATCCACGACGGCCGGGTGGAGATTCGCCCCGCCGATCACCTCTGGGGTCAGGATACCCACGAAACCCAGAAGCTGATCCAGCAAGAGCTGGGCGATCCGGAGATCAAGGTGGTCTGCATCGGCCCGGGGGGGGAAAACCTGGTGCGCTTCGCCTGTCTGATCAGCGAGACCGGCGACGCCGCCGGACGCACCGGTATGGGGGCGGTGATGGGCTCCAAGAACCTGAAGGCCGTGGCGGTCCGCGGCACCGGGAGCGTGCGGGTGGCCCACCCCGAGAAGTTCCTGGAGCTCTCCATCCAGGTGAACCGAGAAGTCCGGGAAAGCCCCGCCTACCAGGAGCTCTCCTCCTGGGGCGTGGCCCGGGGCGTGCAGATGATGTACCAGATGGGCTTCTTCCCGGTGGGCTACTTCGAGGACGTCTGCGTCGACGAAATCTGCCAGAAATATGCGGCGCCCGCCTACATCGAGCAGCATCAGCTCAAGAACGTCGGCTGCTTCAACTGCCCGGGACGCTGCATGAACTTCCTGTCGGTGCCAGGCTTGGGCAAAGGCGTGACCTCCTGCGAGCCCTTCAGCGGCTTCACCGGCGCCATCTGGAACCTGGACATGAACACCTTCTGGGAGGCGACCCTCCTGGTCAATAAGCTGGGCATCGACTGCACCGAGACTTCGGCCTCCATCGGCCTGCTGATGGAGCTCTTCCACGAAGGCATCATCACCGAAAAAGATACGGACGGCATCCCCATGGCCCGGGGCAGCAAGGAGGCCATCCTCACCACCATCCGCAAGATCGCCGCCCGGGAGGGCTACGGCGAGTTGCTGGCCCAGGGCCAGAAGGCCTTCGCCAGCCAGATCGGCCCGGCGGCGGTGGAGAAGTTGGACCTGGTCAAGGGCATGGCGCCCCATGCTTATGAATTCCGCTCCTTCCACGGCACCGCCCTGATGCAGGCCGTGGGCCACCGGGGAGACCCGCTGCCGCTCCGGGGCAGCCTCCTGGAAGTGGACTGGAACCACGCCCCGGAATGGTTCCAGCAGGTGGCTAAAGAACAGTTCGGCAGTGAAGAGGCGGCCATCCCCACCTCTTACGAGGGCAAGGCCATGTCGGCGGTGATCTCTGAACACCTGGAGCGGGTGCCAGACAACCTGGGCATCTGCAAGTGGATCTATGGCCTCTTCGCCTATCAAGATGTCAACATGGCCCTGCGCCTGTTCAACCTGGCCACCGGCAAGGACTGGGATATGGCGCAACTCCTTAAGGTCTCCGAAAGGGTGCGCAACCTGGAGCGCATGTTCGACGTGCGCCAGGGCCTGACCCGCAAGGACGACGATCTGCCCAAGAAGTTCTTTGAGGTGCCCCTCTCCAAGGGCAAATTTGCCGGGGAGGTCCTGGACCGGGCCAAGTTCGAAAAGATGAAGGACGAGTACTATGAGATCCGGGGCTGGAATAAAGAAACCGGCATCCCCACCCGGGAGAAGCTGGTGGAACTGGGCCTGGAGGCGGTGGCCGACGAGGTGCTGAACTAGGCGGTAGGGCGGGCCTCCGAGCCCGCCAGAGAGGCAGCCGGTCCAAGCCCAGGTGAGGCGATGGCATCTCCGAAGGCCTAATCGATGAGGGGGCTATCGACCTGGTGGGCCGCAGCATGCACTTCTCCAAAGCACCAGAGGCCGAAAAAGGGCGCCTCGCTTGCGGAGGAAGACCCCAAGGGGCCATGGGCCGAGATAGATTATCAATGTGAAATAATTCATAATATCCTGATATGGGGTTCGTTGGGGCCAAAACGGGAAGCGCCAGCGCTGGCTGGCGGCAAGGCCCACCCGCGGAAGAAGCAGCCTTCGGTGCCGATTAATTATTTATAATTATTATCAATACTTAACTAATACCTCCCCTGATTTGACAATCTAGCGGCAGTGGGAGGTGTTGGCGCAGATTTTGCTTAATGGAATTAAGGATAGTTGAGTAATTCCCAGCTTTCGGATCGGAAACGGGACCAAGGACCAAGGGGTCTCCCGCCTGCAAGCGCGTCTTATTGCAGGCGCTTTCACAGGCGAACAGGAAAACCCCGGGGTTAACTTCACCAGAGGAAAGGGGGCTGATAAGGCCGCATTATGGCTGAACAACCCATTCGGTAAGGGTGTAGTCGCAAGGATTGGATTGACTCGTGAAGGCAATTTTTTTCAACCAAAGCCATGAGGAGGCAGAAAAGCTATGGCTGAATATGTTTATGAACCGACCAAATGGAATGAGATGGCTGGGCCGATTCAAGGTGGCCGAGACACTTACCAGTCCAAGAGTTGGAATCCCACCTCCAAAAAATGGGGGCCCTGGACGAAAGACGGGCCGGCCAAGGTCTGGTTTTCCGAGGCGAATGCCACCAACTGGACCGAGTCCATGATCTGCAAAACCAAAGACCTCTTCTATGAAGCCAAACTTAATGAGTGCTTCCAGAAAGGCGATGAAGTGGCCATCAAGATCCACTACGGGGAGTGGAACCGGACGGCGATTCTGCGGCCGGAGTACATTGCCGCCATTGTCGAGGAAGTGAAATCGTGCGGCGGCAATCCCTATGTGGTGAATGACACCACCCTGTCCTACCACACCTATAACAGCATGGCGATTTCCCAATACCAGTTGGAAGGCGCCATCCGCCATGGTTACACCGATGCCACCTTCGGCTGCCCGGTGCTTATCGCCGACGGCTACTCCGGCGAGGATGATTACCGGGTAGAGATTCCCGAGGGCCTCATCCTCAAAGAGACCTTCATCGGCCGGGCCGTTGCCGAAGCCGATGCCATGATCATCATCGGACATGCCCGGGGCCATTCGATCACGATGTATGGCGGGGTTTTGAAGCAGTTGGGCATCGGCTGCCAGTCCAAACGCGGCAAGTATATCACCCACCTGGCCCACTGGGGCGACCCCCACGATGCCATCGGCTGGCCCAAGTTCACGGATAAGTGCCCGGGCAAGGCCTGCAAGTTCCACCAGATGTGCGACGATTCCTGTCCCCGCAATGCGCACCACGTCTTCGAGCACGGCAAGGTGTGGTATCCGGAGCGCTGCCGGCTGTGCTACTCCTGTCAGGTTACTTGCATCTTCTCCGGCATGACTGGCATCACCTTCGAGGAAAACTACTTCCCCAATGCCATGATCGCCCATGCCGACGCTGCCCTGGGGGCCCTCAAATGCTTCGATCGGGGCAAAGTGGGCTTCATCAACTGCGCCATCGACGTGGTCCCGGAATGTGACTGTTTCCCCTGGGCCGGTCTTGCCATCTGCCCGGATGTGGGCATCCTGGCCAGCCGGGACATGGTTGCCCTGGAATCAGCCACCCTGGACCTCATCGACAACGCTCCCATCATCCCCGGGTCGGTGGCCCAGGAAAAGGGATTGAAGCCCGGAGAAGACAAATTCAAGGTTGTCAACGGTTTCAGCCCCCGTATCCAGATGGCGGCGGCGGAAAAGATCGGCGCCGGCACCCGGAAATACGAGCTCATCAATTATGAACCCGTCTTAAACCCTGAAAATGCCATGAAGTGGCAGATCCGGAAAGGCGGCGTCGCCAACCACCGGCCCACCACCGTCCGCCTGCGGGAGGTGTTCAGGAAGCATGACTTGACCACGGAAGTTATGCCCTTCAAGCGGGGCCCTTACAACAAGGAGTGGGTCTGGGAAAACTGGAAGGAGTATGATCCCATGAAGGGTGCAAAGGCTTAAAGTAAATCATTTCACTTGGGGAGGGGGAAACCCCTCCCCAATTTTGTTAATAAAGATTATATTTATTTAGAAAAGGGCGCGGATCACATGAGGGAAGTATTGTGGGTCGATATCCGAAGCATGTCCGCGGAAAATAGTGTGCCCCGCAAGCTTGCCCGCCTTTTACAAGAGTCCGGGGGTTTAGAAGGGCTGTCCGAGGGAATGAGAGCCTCCCTGAAGATCAATACCTCGGAGGAAGGCTATGAATATGGCCTGCGACCGGTTTTTTTCCGGGCCGTGGCTGAAATAGTGAACCGCGTTACCGGGGTGCGTCCCACTATTTGTGACGGCATAAAGTTAGTCGATTATTGGCGCCGGGCTGCCGGGAAAAGGTCTTCTGCGGGTAAAACCTTCCTGGAAGTGGCCCGGAAACAAGGGTACGGCAACGATACCCTGGGAGGTAACTTTGTCATCAACGGCGGCTTCAGCGGAGACGAAGGCAATCTTTATTCCGCCGACCTGGACGACTCCGTTGTCGGCGGAGTTGAGGTCGGTACCGCTGTCTGCCGCAGCGACACTTTATTTGTGCTGTCCCATGTCACGCTGCACCCGCTCTTTGGCATGAGTGGAGCTTTGCTCAACGGCGGCTTTGACTGCCTCATCGGCCGGGAAAAGACCCGAATTCTCGAAGGAATCAATCCTTACCCGTTCAATGGCGGCTCCCCTCCCGCCACCGAGCTGTTAGAGTTTCAACGGCGCGCCCTGGAATGCCTGCTCAGCGTCCGGAAATCCGTGGAGGATCGGGTATTCTATGTCAATTATCTTTGGGATGTGACCCCGCAGCCGGAATACTTTCCTTACAGCCAAACCCCGGTGGTCGAAAATTTGGGCTTCCTGGCTTCCCCTGATCCGGTGGCGCTGGATGCCGCCAGTTTCTCTTTACTGCGGGAAAGATGGGAAGCCAAAGCAAATCAGCAAGATCTCCCTGGATTCATAAGCAACCTGGACTTTTTAAGGGTGCTGCAGATAGCCGAGCTCTTAGGAATGGGCAGCGCCAGCCCCAGTGTTAGAGAGCTGACCTGAGTTTGTAACCGACCTTGGAGGATACTATGGATTTAACCAAAGAAGAGTTCCAGGAACAGCAAAGGCAACAACTGATTCGCGAAGGGGCCGTCGCCGAGGCCCTGAAGTACGTCAAATATAAAGTCGCCATTTTATCGGGCAAGGGGGGCGTGGGGAAAACCGCCACTACCATTAATTTGGCGGCTGCCTTGACTAAGTCCGGCTATCAGGTGGGGGTTTTCGATGCCGACTTGCACGGCCCCAGTGTTCCCAAGATGCTGGGAATCAAGAAAGAGGCCAAGCTTGATGGAGCCTTCTGGATCAACCCGGTGACTACCCAATCCGGCATCAAAGTCCTCTCCGTGGCGCTCTTTTGGCCGGGGGACATGACGCCGGTTATGTGGCGCGGCCAGGCAAAGAGCCGCACTATCCGCCAACTTCTGTCTGCGGCCAAGTGGGGCGGCCTCGATTTTTTATTGGTGGACCTACCCCCGGGGACAGGCGATGAGCCCATTGCCGTCCTCAAGTCTATTCCAGATCTGGATGGCGTCATCATCGTCACCACTCCCCAGGAGGTCTCCACCATCGTCTGTTCCAAGGCCATCAATGCTTCCCTATCCTTGGGCGCCAAGGTTCTCGGACTGATAGAGAATATGAGCTGTTATGTTTGCCGGTGTTGCAAAGACACGGTGTTTTTATTCGGCAAGGATAAGGGCAGGGAACTGGCCAAAATGATGGAGATCCCCTTCCTGGGTTCAATTCCTTTGGATCCGCTCTTTTCCGAGGCTGCGGATGCGGGGATACCCATAGTGGATCTTTTTCCCGACAGTATCACGGCCACTGCCTTCAGCGAGATTGCCCGGACCCTGGCCACCCAACTGCCGCCCAAGGAGGTGCCCGAGGCGCCACCTATGGAAAGCAAGCCCTGTCCCGGGTCCCATGACCATCATCATCATCACCATCAAGGGAGTGAATGTGGTGGTCATTTGCATCCGCAGAAGCCTCATGACGAGTCCCAATAGGAGGCTTTTTAACTCGCCCCGCAACCATAATGAATTGGGGTAATTTTCAAACCTGCACGAGGGGGCGGAGACGGCCTGAGGTGGGCAATCCGTTCCTGGTAAATTGGGAAAAATTATCGAAGAAGTTAAAACTGAGATGGGGAGATTGGTAATGAGCGAACAAAAAATGGGCACTAATTACGTTCGAGAGATTTGTCTAACCTTCCGGGATATTGCTGAAAAAAGCCAATTCCCATTAATTAAGGACAAGCTGACTACTCTATGTGATGAACTGGAGCCCCTGGCAACTAAGCTCTATTTTAAAACCCAAAAAGGCACGGAAGAAATGGAGGAAATGGCCGGGGAAATCGAGGCCATGAAGGATAAGCTGTTTGCTTGTGAGCAGGCTGAGGCTGCTCAAGGCATGTGCAATCCTTTCTTTGTCAAGATTGGCAAGATCATTGAGCATGTCAAGACCATGAGGGTCCGGATGACCTGAGGAGTGTGGCATGGACCTGAGTCCAGATGACCAGGAGATGATGAGGGACATCATCCGGATGGGCGTACGCGCCGCGATCCTTCTGCGCGGCGTCATGCTCCAAAAGGTAAACCGCGAGACGCTGGCCTGGGGGCTCGGGGAGTTGGCAGCCGCCAATCTTATGAATAAATACTTTCCTCGCCTCGTAGACGAGCCGGAACTGGTCCAGCTTTTGAATCTGCTGCACTTGGTGAGCAGCCTGGAAGGCCAATGGGAATTTCAGGTGAGCGAGTATGGGATGGATTCCCTGAAGGATGACCTGCACGAAATCAATTTTAGCCTACAGCAACTTGGGGAGCAATTCGACCTGGAGCAGTTGAAGCAAGCAATTTGAAAATATCCATACCGCCTTCACTCCACTCGTTTCAAAAAGGATTAAGCAGCCGCTAAGGATATGCATCTTTCTGGACCTTTACCAGCCTGCCTTCCTCAACGAACCAACGGGCCGCACAACCGCCGTGGCAGAAACCCATAATAAGCGCCAGCCGGCTGAGCTACGGCAATTTCGTGGTCGGCTATAACGGCATTAAGATGGAGGGCCGGAGTCCCATTCCCCGCTTGGTGGCAGCCGATGCAGGACCAGGCCAGGAGCGCGATAATAATAGATACCCATTATAAGAAGGGTGGGTCAGGATGGAAGCTAATCAATTCAGTAAAACAGCCCTTGTCACCGCTTATATTCGGGCTTACCACACCGCGTATGATGAGCCTAAAGTCTTCGATGACTTTATGGCGCACCGTCTGATTACCGTGGAAGGGCAGCAGGCGCTCCAGATGCGTCTCATCGATTCGCTTCAACTGGCCGAACCGGAGCTGGCAAGGTCATACTTCGACCAGACCTCTCCCTTACCATGGTGGGTCCGGGTCATAGCAGGTGCAGTACTCAGCCGTGCACGGTATGCTGAGGACTGCCTTGAGCAGGCCATCAGAGCGGGGGCGCGGCAGTACGTAATTCTTGGAGCGGGATTGGATACCTTCGCTTTTCGACGCCTGGATCTATTGGAGCAGGTTCAGGTCTTTGAGGTCGACCATCCCGATACGCAGGCCTTTAAACGCCAGCGCCTCGCTGAGGCTGGTCTCAAACCTCCTGGGGCGCTTCATTTCATTCCGGCGGATCTGGAGAAGGAGAACCTGGCAACGGCGCTGAGACGTTCATCTTATGACCCGAAGGCCCTGACTTTTTTTGGCTGGCTGGGGGTGACTTATTATTTGGCCCGAGAGAGCGTGATAGCGACGTTGCGAGACATCGCCGATATCTCGGCTACCGGCAGTTCGGTCGTGTTCGATTACCTGGATACGGAATTTTTTGCTCCTGAGAACCCACACAAATCGGTACATGCGGTGCTGGACAACGTGCGGCGCATAGGTGAGCCGATGCAAACGGGTTTTGACCTACCCGCGCTTGCCATGCACCTTTCACGCCTGGGTTTCCGCCTTTTAGAGAACTTGAGCGCTTCCGATATCGAAGAGCGCTACTTCCGAGACCGTAAGGACGGCTATCATGCAGGCAACCATATAAACTTTGTCTGGGCAGTTGTTGCCTAGGAGGGCATTAGGAAAGGAATAAGATTCATCCGATCGAGGTTACCATCCCATAAGTAATATTAAATGATTGGCCGCAGTGTTAAGGTTCGAGGATGGTAACAGATATCCTGGCCGCGGCCGGCCAGGCGCTCCGGCGCCGATCCTAAGGGAAGACTCAACTGGCATTGGGGATGAAAAGCTGGTTGCCATGGGCATCCCGGAAAGCGGCAATGGTTTGCTGGCCTTCCGGGGATATCAGCCGGTTGATGAAGGTCATGGCTTCTTTATATTTGACCTGAGGATGTTTTTCGGGATTCACCACCATCACCCCGTACTGGTTGAACAGGGACGGATCGCCCTGCAACACTATCTGCATCTCCAGCCTGTCCTTATCAAGCCCTTGAGGAGATCCCGCTGGGTGTGATCCTCCCAATTTTTGGCCAGATCACATTTAAGCCGGTGGCGAATGTCTGCCTGCAAATCTTGCTTGTCCATATGAGTCCCCTCCTCCTTGGGATCATTAAGAAGAAATTCCGATTTTTGAGAAGCGATAATCACGGATGGGCTGGCAGATGAGCCGCTATCTCTTCCCCCGCTGGGCCAGAGAGAGCCTGGCAGACGCTCGTCCTCTATCCCCTCTCCTCCAGCGGGCGAGATACTCTGGGTGAGGCGGGATTATATCGATTGGCCTTGCCATTATTGGATACCCAAGGTGCCCGGAGTACCCTGGAAGGCGCTTTCCAAACTCCTATAGGTCAATGGTAAGATCCCGGGTGTGCCTGGCAATCATCAGTTCTTCGTTGGTCTTCATGACCCTGACGGTGACCGGGCTGGCTTTCTTGGAAATGATCGGAGCATGTTCGTCATTCAATTCCAGGTCCAGGTGAATACCTAGAAATTCCAGGTTGGCACAGATCCGGGCTCGGATAATGGCCGAGTGCTCGCCGATGCCGCCGGTGAAAACTAAGGTGTCCAGCCCACCCAGGACCGTAGCCAGGGCCCCGATAAATTTCCTGGCCTGGTAACAGAAGAGCCTCACGGCCAGGGCCGCGCCCTCGGCGGTGTCCTCCTGGGCCAGGAGGTCTTGCATATCCTGGCTGATTTGCGATATCCCCAGCAGGCCAGCTTGATGGTTGATCAAGTCATTCACTGCTGCCGGGGTCATGCCTTCCTCCTGGAGCAGATAAATAACTACCCCGGGGTCCATGTCCCCCGGACGATTGCTCATCACCAGGCCCCCGGCCGGCGTCAGTCCCATGGTAGTGTCCAGGCTGCGGCCATCCTTGATCGCCCCCATGCTGGCGCCATTTCCCAGATGGGCAATAATGAGCTTCCCATTCGCCACCTGCGGACCGGCCTCCATCTGCAACTCCTGGGTGAGGTATTCGAAAGAGAGCCCATGGAAGCCATACCGCTGCAAACCTGACCGGAAGAGAGGTTCGGGCAAGGGATATCTTTGGGCTACCTCCGGCATCCGGCGGTGGAATGCCGTGTCGAAACAGGCCACTTGCGGCAGGTCCGGATAAAGCTGGTGAACCGCCTCCAGCCCCTGAATTTCAGGGGGCAGGTGATCAGGGGCCAGCGGTATCAGGAGTTTCAAACCCTCGATCAATGCGGAGGACACCAGTTGGGGCTTAATGTGGTGGGGACCGCCGTGGACGATGCGGTGTCCTATGCCATGCAGGTCCTGGCTCATTTCATGGCCTTTAAGCCATTCAAAGAGAGTTTCCCAGGCGGCATTATGATCCGGGAGGTCCAATTCCCGGGCTATCAGCCGATTGCCTTTTTGATCAACGGCATGAAAGAAGCCCTGGGCCACCCCGATTCTTTCCAATGCTCCTGATAAGATCAAGACTTCGCTTTCCCCTATTTTATAAAGGGAGAATTTGATGCTGGAAGAGCCGCAGTTAATAGTTAGTATGTGGCTGTCTGGTCTCATAATCTTTGCTCATCGGTTTCCGTCTACGAGGTGGTGGAGAAAGATCCATCCGGCGAACCACTTCAGCACCCCCAGAAGGGTCTGGTGTCGCCGGCTGCTCATTTCCAAGCGGGTCATCATAGGGAAAGCAATTTCTTAGGTGCCTGGCCTGAGGCGCAGGCTTTCCGGCAAGTAGGTGCGGTCCCCCAACACCTTTAGTAATGGTCCCCGTTCGGTCATTTCCACGATGCTCAAGGCGGCCACCGGCATGCTGAGGCGGTCGCGGTAGCGGCCCACATCGATGCCCAGCAAGGAGCACAGCATGATGCGTACCGTGGCTTTGTGGGAGACCACCAGGACATTACCCGAGGGATGCTTCTGTTCAATATCCTCCAGCACCGCCGAGCTGCGGCGGGCAATGTCCACCCCCCGTTCCCCGCCGGTGGGCGCGTTCCAACCCGGGTCGGCCAGCCAGCGGACATATTCATCATGGAACTCGCGGTTCACTTCCTCGGGAGTTTTCCCCTCCCACTGTCCGTAAGCGATTTCCTTGAGGCCGTTCCGCGCTTGCATTTCGAGGTTCACCGCGGCGCACAAGGGCCTGGCCGTATCCAGGCTGCGGCGCAGAGGGCTGCAAAAGACCGCCGTCCACGCTAACGAATTGTAGGCCGCGGCAAATTCTGCCGCCATTTGGTGACCTGCGGGGGTCAGATCCAGGTCTGAAACCCCGCAATAGCCGCCGGACTGGCTGGCGGTGGTTTCCCCATGCCGAAGAAAGTAAAGAATAAGACCCATGGCATTCTTCCTGAGGCCCCGGCTTAGAAGGGCCACTGCCAGTCGGTGATCTCTTTTTGATCCACGCCGAACTCGTAGGCGTGCTGCAAACAGGCGTTCTGCTGGTCCAGCAGGGCCTCCCGCACGCCGGACCCCGTTTCACAGAAACGGTGCACCCGGTCGATGGCGTCGATGGCCAGGCTGAAGCGGTCGGTTTCGTTGCGGATAGCCAGCTCTAAGGGCGTATTGATGTTTCCCAGTTCCTTGTAGCCGCGGACATGAATGTTGTCCTGGCCGGGCCGGCTGTAGGTTAACCGGTGGATCAGCCAGGGGTAGGAGTGGAAGTTGAAGACCACCGGCTTGGTTGAGGTGAAGAGGGCCTCGAATTCGCGGTCAGTCATCCCATGGGGGTGGTTCTTTTTAGGCCCCAGCCTGAACAGGTCCACCACGTTCACGAACCGAACTTTCATGTCGGGCAGGTGCTGCCGGAGCAGGGCGGTGGCGGCCAGGGACTCCATGGTCGGCACGTCGCCGCAACTCGCCATGACCACATCGGGCTCGGCACACTGGTCGTTGCTGGCCCAGTCCCAAATGCCGGCGCCCTTCGAGCAGTGGGCAAGGGCCGCCTCCATGTCCAGGTACTGCAGGTGGACCTGTTTGTCCGCCACGATGACGTTGACATAATTGACGCTCCTAAGACAGTGGTCGGCGACGGAAAGCAGGCAGTTGGCGTCGGGCGGCAGGTAGATGCGCACCACTTCGGGGCTCTTGTTGGCCACTACGTCGAGAAAACCGGGATCCTGATGCGTGAAACCGTTGTGGTCCTGCCGCCAGACCAGGGCGGTAATCAGCAGGTTGAGTGACGCCACCTTGGCCCGCCAGGGAAGCTCGTTGCACTTTTCCAGCCACTTGGCGTGCTGGTTGAACATCGAGTCGATGACGTGGATGAACGGCTCATAGCTGTTAATGAACCCGTGACGGCCACTCAGGAGGTAACCCTCCAGCCACCCTTCCACCGTGTGCTCGCTGAGCATCTCCATGACCCGGCCTTGCAAGGCCAGTTCGCCGCCGTCGGCGTCCTCCGGGAAATACTCCCCCAGCCAGACCTTCTTGGTGACCTCATAAAGGGCTTCGAGCTTGTTGGATTGGGTTTCATCCGGCCCGAAGACCCGGAAGTTTTGCATATTCAGCCGCGTGACTTCCCGCAGGAAGTTGCCCAGGGTGGGGACGTTCCCGGCCAGGGTGCCGCCGGGGTTCTTGACCTCCACGGCGAACTTGCGGAAGTCAGCCAGGTCCAGAGGCCGGCGCAACAGACCGCCGTTAGCCACGGGGTTGGCGCTCATGCGCCGGTTTCCCTTGGGGGCCAGGGCCTGCAACTCGGGAATCAACCTTCCCTGCTCGTCGAAACGTTCCTCCGGCTTGTAGCTGCGCATCCACTTCTCCAGCAATTTCAGGTGGGCCGGGTTGGCGGCCACGTCCGTGATGGGGATTTGGTGCGCTCGCCAGAAACCTTCCAGGTAGTGGCCGTCCACCTCCCGGGGCGCCGTCCAGCCCTTGGGGCTCCGCAGGATGATCATCGGCCAGCGCGGCCGGAAGGCCTGGCCGCTCTGCCGCGCCTCCTCCTGGAACTTGCGGATCGTAAGGACGCAGTGTTCCAGGGTGGCGGCCATCGCCTGATGCATGCTTTCAGGTTCGCTCCCCTCCACAAAGTAGGGGATGTACCCATACCCGACGAACAGGGCCTCCAACTCCTCGCGGCTAATGCGGGCCAGGATGGTGGGGTTGTTGATCTTATAGCCGTTGAGATGCAGGACCGGCAGTACCGCCCCATCGGTGATGGGGTTGAGGAATTTGTTGCTATGCCAACTCGTGGCCAGGGGGCCGGTCTCGGACTCGCCATCGCCCACCATCACCAGGGTGATCAGGTCCGGATTGTCGTAAACCGTCCCAAATCCGTGGGACAGGCTGTAACCCAACTCGCCGCCCTCGTGGATACTGCCGGGCGTTTCCGGGGTGGCGTGGCTGCCGATGCCCCCGGGGAAGGAGAACTGCTTGAAGAAGCGCTGCATCCCTGCCAGGTCTTCACTCTTGTCTGGATAGACCTCGGAATAGGTCCCCTCGAGGTAGGCCTGGGACAGGACCGCCGGCGCCCCGTGACCGGGGCCGGAGATATAGATGGCGTTCAAGTCGTACTTGTTGATCAGCCGGTTGAAATGAAGGTAGGTGAAGCACTGGCCGGGGTCCGAACCCCAATGGCCCAGCAGCCGCGGCTTGATATGCTCCGGTTTGAGCGGCTCCCTGAGCAAAGGGTTGTCCCTCAAATATAACATCCCCAGGCACAGGTAAAGGCTGGCCTGCCAGTAGGCGTCGATGCGGCGCAGCTCCTCCAGGCTCAGCGGGGTCCCTTTGACCGTGGCGCGAGCCGGCCCATAGGCGCTGATGCTCTCATCTCCATGAACTGCCAGCGGTTGCCTGGCGGGAGTGGTCATAACGGCGTCCTCCTTTTCATGACTATTTTTTTCTGCCGGTTAGAGCTTCTGTTTCCTTAAGATGTCCCCGAGCCTTCCATCTCCTTGATGCCGATGGGCCTTGGGCGTGAACCGGGCCATCGTGATTTCCTCGATAGGCGTGATCCTGGGGATTTTCTTAGGGCTGACTATTTTCAACTCGAACATCCACTATATACTAAAGAAGCTATCTTTCGGTTAAAGACCGGCTATTATTCTTATCAAAGGAGCCGGGGCTGTAAATTTCGCCTAGGTTCAACAATCGCCCGCCAACTGCCGCTGGCATCATCCGCGTTAGCGATTATTCGAGATCTCTCAGGGCCCGGGATAGGTATTTCATTCAGCCACAGAGGCTTCAGCCTTTGGATGCCTGGGTCCCCTCCTGGACAAATTCACATTGCCCTTTTTGACCAGCCGGAATTTTATGATTGTTAAATTGGTAAAAGATTTTCTTGGCCACCTCCGCCGACAGGACATAGAGAGCGACAATCCCCGCCATAGCCAGATAAAACGATAAAGGCAGTGGCTTAAATTGAAAATAGGAGGCTCCCGGCAGCCAGGGAATAACCAAAGTAAAAGAGATGACCAGGATATTGGCCCACTGGAGATATTTCCCCGGCTTGCTCTGGATAAAGGGCCGGCGGGTGCGAATAACCAGGACGACAAGACAGGCGGACACCACCGATTCGATAAACCAGCCGGTCCGGAAAAGTTCAGGTGAAGCATGGAGCAGCAAGAGCAGCACCCCGAACGTCATGTAGTCAAACACGGAACTAAGCACCCCAAAAACGACCATGAAATTGCGGATAAATCCGATGTCCCAGCGCCGGGGTACTTCCACCATTTCCGGGTCTACCCGGTCGG
This sequence comes from Desulfobaccales bacterium, assembly GCA_049585595.1. Lineage (GTDB taxonomy): Bacteria > Desulfobacterota > Desulfobaccia > Desulfobaccales > 0-14-0-80-60-11 > JAPLJC01. The sequence goes on along the minus strand of JBAVAG010000070.1, from coordinate 75,048 downwards.
TGGCGATGGTCATCTCCGGGAAATCGGTGAGCAGGTTGGTCAGCAGGATCTGGGTGGGCAGGAGGGGCAGGAACGGCAGGATCAGGGAAGCGCCCGCCATGCTGAACATGTTGCCGAAATTGGCGCTCACCGCCATATATACATATTTCAAGGTATTGGCAAAGGTGGTGCGACCTTCCCGCACCCCCCGCTCCAGTACTGCCAGATCGCGTTCCAGCAGGACGATGTCCGCGGCCTCCTTGGCCACATCCACGGCCTCCTGCACCGAGATCCCGACGTCGGCGGCGTGGAGAGCCGAGGCGTCGTTAATGCCGTCGCCCATGTAACCCACGACGTTCCCCGCCTTTTTCAGGGCCAGGATGATGCGCTCTTTATGATTCGGTTCCACCTCGGCGAAGATGTCCGTTTCCGGTGCCAGGCGCCACAGAGCTTCGTCGGCCATCTGGTGCAATTCCGGGCCAGTGATGACCTTGGGAGCAACCATCCCCACCTGCCGGGCTACCGAGTCCGCCACCAGACGATTGTCGCCGGTAACGATTTTCAAAGAAACACCCAACCGCTTCAGATTGTCGAGGGTCTGGGCGATCCCGGCCTTGGGGGGATCGTACAGCACCACGAAACCCAGCAGGACCATTTGGGACTCGTGATCCCGCAACAGCTGGGTCTCCTCCCCCAGGGAGCGGTAGGCTATCGCCAGGGTACGGTACCCTTGATTGCTGGAGCTTTCATAGAGACTGTGAATCTGTCCCCGCATAGACTCCAGGGGAGCGGTCTGCCCGTCCCCGGTCTCCACCTGGGAGCAGATCTCCAGCATCTGGGGCACCGCTCCCTTGGTAATGAGGATATGCTGGTCACCATGACGGACCAGCACACCGAGGCGCTTGCGGATAAAATCGTAGGGGATTTCATCTAGCTTCTCATAGCCGCCGATATCCTGGGTGACCTGGTTTCGGATAGCCAGGTCAATGGGGTTGACAAAGCCCGCCTCAAAGCTGGCATTGAGGTAGGCGTAAAGCTGCACCCGCTCGCTGGGCTGGCCCTGTGCATCCACCAGACCTTTAAGGTGTATGGCCCCCTCGGTGATGGTCCCGGTCTTGTCGGAACAGAGCACATTCATGCTGCCGAAATTTTCGATGGCAGTCAGACGCCGGACAATAACCTTGGCCTCGGCCATGCGTTTGGCCCCCCTGGCCAGGTTGACGCTGACAATGGCCGGGAGAAGTTGGGGAGTCAGACCCACTGCCAGGGCCAGGGCGAAGAGAAATGACTCCATAACCGGACGTTTTAAAAAGACGTTAGAGGCAAAGATCAGGATAAGGATAATAAGGGTGACATGCATGAGGAGAAAGCCGAAGCGCCTCACGCCCCGTTCAAATTCCGTTTCGGGAGGGCGCAAAGCGAGGCAGCCGGCTACCACACCGAACTCCGTGGCTTTCCCCGTTTTCACCACCAGGGCCCGGCCGCTGCCGTTAACCACGTGGGTGCCCATAAACACGCAGTTAACCCTCTGGGCCAGGGGCGTATCCTGGCTCAGGGTTGCCAGGGATTTTTCTACCGGGAAGGTCTCACCCGTGAGCGCCGCCTCATCCAGGAACAGGTCTTTGATCTCCACCAGGAGGCAGTCGCCAGGAACGATATCGCCGGCCCTGAGGACCACCAGATCGCCGGGGACCACCTCTTCCACGGGGATTTCCTGTTCCGCTCCGTCCCGCAGCACGGTGGCTTTGATTTGCACCACCGCCAGGAGCTTCTGGATGGCATCGGCCGCGCCCCGTTCCTGCCAGAAGCCCAGGACCCCGCTGATGAAGACGATGATCAAAATGATGATGGCGGTGGGGGCGTCACCCAGAAAATATGATAGGATAGCTGCAAAAATCAGGATGAGGATGATGGGGCTCGTGAACTGGGCCAGAAACAGGCCCAGGGGGGTAGCCTGCTTCTTGGGTTTTAAGAGATTGGGGCCATAAGTCTGCAAGCGTTCCCGAGCCAAGCTTGCGGATAGGCCTTGGGGGGCCGTTCCCAGGCGCGCCAGGGCGTCTTGGGTGGTTAGACTCCAGAATTCCTTTAGATCTTGATTCAAGGCGGAACTCCTTGGGTGGGTGCGGGTAATCCGAAGCCGCCCGCCGTTAGGGCACCAGAAGAATTGTTAGCTAAGGATTTAACTTACATTAAGTGCGCAATATTGGGGCCTCTCATCTTGCATCCAGGTTTTCCTGGAATTATGGTTTCATGGTTTATAAGATAGTTAAGGAGCCTTAAATATGATTGGGGAACTTACTATAGAATTAAGATGGTTCTTTAAAGGCATACTGCCTGTTGACGTACAGTATTGGTTTACCAACCTGCTTCCCGGAAACAAACCCTCCAAAGAAGAATCACGGGAAGATCTCTACTTCATCGTAAGTGATCGTGAGGACCTCGGTTTGAAGATCAGCCGGGGCTTCCTCGAACTCAAATGGCGCCAGGATTCACAACCCTTTTCCCTGTCCGCATCCCGGATAATCGGCGTCGAGGAAACTTGGATAAAAGAAAAATGGCGCTACGCCAAAGAATATGCGAATAACGTGGAAATGGCCTTCAGCAAACCCGGTCTCAAAGGTTCCCGGGTGAAGGTTCAGAAATTCCGGTCCATGCGCAAGTACCAAATGGAAACCTCGGGCCAGGTCATCGATCTCGCGCCTGGCCAAACAGCCGTCCGGGTGCTAAAAGTCGAGCTTACCAGCCTCACCAAACATGACAGCCCCTGGTGGACGTTCGCCCTAGAAATATCCGGGGAGCCTCAAAATCTTCATGAGATTTTCTCTGATGGCGTAAAAATAATTCTGAATAGTCACCCGCAACTCGACCTGCAACCTGAGCACTCTTATGGATATCCACAATGGCTGGCCCGTTCCGACTGACCGCAGCCTAACCTTCTTTTAAGTTTCCGGCGAATGGCCATCGGCCTTGTTACCCATCAGTAGGGATTGGGCTGCGACTCCCCGGCCACCCTGCTGTTCCACCCTTTTATAACTGCCATCGGCCAGCAACTCCCAGGCATTGGTATTATCTTCCAGATAATATTCGAGTTCCTCAATCAGCCGCTTGCGCAGCCTGGCGGCTTCGACGGGAAAGCAAGTCTCAACCCGGCGAAAGAGATTCCGGGGCATCCAATCGGCGCTGGTGCAAAAAACCTCCGGGTGCTCATTATTCTGAAAATAGAGCACCCGCCCATGTTCCAGAAACCGCCCCACGATGGAACGCACCCGGATGGTGGCAGAGCAGTGCCGGATCCTCAATGACATCCTCTTTCCCGAATTGGCTCAAGAACTGCAGATGCATAAAAACTTGAGCCTTTCCAGAAGGGGGGCGTTGGCATCCAGCGCCTGGTCCAACACCCGCCAGTCGAATTCCAGTTGACTGAGCTGCCAATTTATAAAATGCTCAGGCCTGCTCACATATTCAGGCAATGCTGCTGACTGCGGACTGGCGTCAGATACCCTGGGTTCTTTAGGCTCTTTCATAAAAAACTTTGCTTAATTTTCTCAAGGCAGGAAAATATATATCATTTATATGTATCTTTTATGAGAATAATATGAGATTCGTATTAGAGAAGTTCGCAGGTAGTCTAGTGATTCTTATTGAATCCACTCGATGAGTTTGTCGAAATCTTCCCTGCTGACCTCGTTAACTTCCCTGAAGCGCTCCCCCCAATATCTAAACATGGTCATGATGATCGGCGGCTCGGATTCATAATCGAGGATAATCTCCACAGACATCTCATATTCTGTCCGCTTCTGCGTGTCGGGATCTTCGACAACGACTGTCGTCTTGCCCTTCAGTCTGTTCTTCACTTGCTCAACCTCACGGATACTCTGGCTGCCTATGCTGAATGACGGCTTATCATCCTTCTGGACCTCGTTCTTCGTGAACTTCACCCTCTTGCTGATCCCGACTTCCTCACCCGGTTTGCCGTTCTTCACTTGTTCCAGAACCTTGAGTTCGATTTCGATCTCCGTGCTCATACTGGGTCCTCGAGATATTCTGGTTCGGGCGGTTCGCCAACCACTAAGATAGACAGGGGTTCCCTTGGAATCAAGGTTACTTGCCACAATCGGCACTCATCAGTGTGGCGGGAAAAATCCCCCATTCGCTTTGGAGATGAGAACATGGTGGCGTAGACCCACAAGAGAGGCTATCCGGACCTTTAGAGGCGGGCGTCCTCGATGATGAGTTTAAGGTGTCGATATGTCCTGGCTATGATGGGAACTTTTCAGAGCCATGATCAGTTTCGGGCCCTAACAGCTAGTGGCGCAGTTTAATGATCACCAGTCGTGGCCACCATTCTCCGCTCCAAGACCCCCCGGAACCCTTCCGTCAAGCTCTCATACAAGGCAGGATGAACTGCATCATTCAAAAAATCGGAGGAGAAAGCCAGGGGAGATAAAGGCAAGAAGGACAAAGGAAGCAGGAAACCCAAAGCCTACGTCACCTCCCCTTTTTCCTGGGGAGGCCGCCACCCCAGCAAGCGGCTGGAATTGAAAAAGATCCCCAGGGTATGCACCACGTGTATGGCGCCCGCCATCAGCGGGCCCAGACGGCCGCCGATGATCAGAAGGGCCCCCACAAGATCCGTGGAGACCGCCAGCCAGTAATTCTGTTCCATCACCCTCAGAGTTTGCCGGCTCAGGCGCCTGACGAATAAAAGACGTGAGAGGTCACTGTCGGCCAGGGCGATATCCGCAGCGGCGATGGCGGCCTCAGCGCCCCCTGCACCCATGGCCACTCCCACCTGGGCCCGGGACAGGGCCAGGGCGTCATTGACTCCATCACCCACCACCGTCACCTGGCGCCCTGCAGCCACCAACTCCTCCACATAATGGCATTTGTCGCCGGGCAGCAGGGCCCCGGCCGATCCTTCGAAGTTAAACCTCCGGGCCAGGGCGCGGACCACCGGTTCCGTGTCCCCGCTGACCAGATGTATTTCCCGGACCCCTTCCCGGCGCAGCCCGGACAGCACCGCCGGGACCCCGGGGCGAACCAGATATGATATGCCGATGATGCCCTGGACCTTGCCATTCTTGGCCACGTATACGACGCTCCGGCCCCTGCCCTCCAGTCTGTCTGCCTGACCCTGGAAATAGCCGCTGTCGATACCTTCTTCCTGCATGAAGGGCAGATTGCCCACCACCAGGCGATCACCAGCTACCTGGGTCCGGACCCCCCGGCCCAGGACGATTTCGGGTGTGGCAAATGGTCCGGGTAACCGGCCCGCTTCCCCCGCCGCCTGTACCAGGGCCCGGGCCAGGGGATGGGGATTGCGGGCCTCGGCCGCGGCCGCCAGACTCAGGACCCGTTCCGCCTTTAAGGTGGGGGAGCGGGTGATGATCTCCGTTACCTCAGGCACATCGGTGGTGAGGGTCCCGGTTTTATCGAAGCAGATACAGTCGGTTTCCCCTAACCTTTCCAAATAAAGGCCTCCCTTGATCAAGACCCGGTGGCGGGCCGCATTGGTCAAGGCTGCGGTCACCGCCGTGGAGGCCGCCAGCACTGTGGCGCAGGGACAAGCCATCACCAACTGTACCGCAATGGCGGTGGCCAGGTTGCCGGTGAGCAGCAGGGTGGCCGCGGTCGCAGCCATTCCCAACCTGGTGAGCCGGGCGGCCAGGAGGTCGGCCCGCTTTTCGGCCTGGGACCGGTTGGCCAGTGACTGCTCCACCAGGGCCAGGACCTGGGAGAGGTATGTTTGCTCCCCTACTTTTTCAGCCAGGATGTGAAGCTTTCCCTGCTGCACGATGGTCCCGGCAAAGACGGCGTCCCCCGCCCGGCGGAGTTCCGGCTCAGACCGCCCGGTAATCTGGGACTCATCCACCAGGGCTTCGCCCCGGACGATCTCACCGTCCACCGGGATTTTCTCGGCCGGGGGGACTATCACCAGATCGCCTCTCCGCACCCGGTCCACCGGGGTCTCCACCTCCTCCCCGTCCACCCACACCCAGGTATTCCGGGTGGACACCTCCAGGATCTCTCGGATGGCCCGGTGGGAGCGATCGGCGACGTACTGCTCCATGGTATCGCCCACCTCCCGCACCCAGATGACCTCCAGGGCCGTCAGGGACTCCCCGGTGGCGATGGCCAGGACGCAAGCACTTCCTAAAAAAGGATTGAGACCGATAACGCGGCCCTGGGTCAGGTCGCCCAAGGCATCCCGCAGCAAGGGCAGCCCTCCCAGCACCGCCACCAGAGTGATGACCCCGGGGCTGAGGGGGGAGCCGAACAGGAGCGAGCCTGCCAGGTGATAACCGAGGAAAGCCGTAAGCCCCATGACCCGCAGCAGTCCGGACCACCACCCTTCTGACCCCACCGGGCAGGAAGCAGCCCGGGAGGGCGCCGGCGGGAGCGTGGGCAGGAGGGTGAGGGCCCGATCCACCAAGTCCAGGACGACCCGGGCCGAAGTGTTGCCAGGATCGTAGTACAGAATAATGCTGCGGCTCAGGGGATGGACCTGGACCTGGCGCACTTCACCCTGGTTGGCCAGCCACCCGGCCAGGGCTTGGGCTTGATCTTCAGAGACTTTCCAGACCTTGACCTTGACCCGCAACCGGCCCTGAATGGCATGTTGAATGCTGAATTTTTCCAAAGCGTCCGGCGGCATATGAACTTTTCCCCCTGGCGCCTCCCACACTGCCGGCCTGGATAAATTTAAAGATCCGGGGCGCTACCGGAAACCCCATTATGGTACCCCGTCCGCTCCCATCCCAGGCCCCAAAGGTAACGTAAACATCAAGTGGAATGACTTCTACCCCTGAGCCGCTAATAACACCTCTCCGGAGCTCAACAGCAAGATATCTTGCCAGGAGCGGCACCTAGCAGTGGGGTGGGAAAAATTGCGGATATGATCTGGATATGTGAAGTTTTGGGCATCGTGATAAGTTTCGGAGCATAGCAGTACCTGAAACTTTTTCATGGGTAAATCTGCCATAATACCCTCCCTGTTTTACCGCCAGAAAACATTCCAAGTACAAGATGCCCAAGAGGTGAAGGTGAGTAACCAACGATCTCCGACACAGAATCTGTCTTTATACATAAATTCATCTATACAATATATGTCATAGTGACATGTAATTGTATAATTAAAGAAATTTATGCAAAAAGCCAAACCCGTGGCGAGGCGGTGACGGAAAGCCTGTGGCAAATCTTTTATAATGAGCCTATAATTTTTTTAAAAATACTCAAAAGTGCTTGACAGATTTGACCATGATAGTTATAAGAATTACGCGGATAAAGCCAAACCCGTCGTGAGGCGGGGACGGAAAGCCACGGATCTTTTATTTTGCGAGAGACAGCCGGGTCGCCTGCGAGGGGGACCCGGTTTTTTTATTCACCATCCATTAGGCAAAAACATTTCCAAAACCAAGGAGGGAACAGAGGAGCGTGGCTATTCTTTCCAGGGAAAGGGGACCCAGGAAAGGGAACCAAGGAAGTGGAACGAGGAAGGAACGGTAACACAGAAGACCAAATAAAAAGGAGGGTAACATGAAGAAAGTAGGAATATTGCTAATGGTCTTGCTGTTTGGGGTAGTGTGCTCGGCTCAGGCCGAAATTGCAGGAAGTCTCTGGTCGGGTACTGGTGCTACATTTGGCCAGGACGCCATCCTTGCGGATGTGCCTACAACAACGCCAAACGTCACGTTCGATGTAAATTCGCCATTAACCTTTGATGAGTCAGGCAATTCTACAGTCGCGCAGTGGCTGAGTACTGGTGGTGCCTACAATGTCTCAGGTACTGCTGGCGCCCTTAACACGCAAATGTCTACCAATGACACGACCGGCACCATTATCGAGCTTACTGGCGTCATCGCGGTAACCCACGGAGAGTCATTCAGCATCACGCATGATGATGGTATGTCCCTGTACATCGATGGCATAGACGTTTTGTCCTCCCCTGGACCCACATCGGCAACCACTACGACCGGAACGTACACGGGGGCAACAGGCGACTACGCCTTTGCTTTGGTGTATTGTGAGGTCGACGGCCCCCCAGCCGTCCTTGAGGGGGACCTCCCGGGGGTCGTCGCCCCACTGCCGCCTTCCGCCTTACTGCTGGGCACGGGACTCCTGGGCCTGGTAGGGCTGGCCTGGAGGAAGAGGCAGGTCTTTGATGGCGAGCTGAAGTAGGTTCAATAAGGGTTAACCGGGTTTCCCTTTTGGGTAAATAATTAAGGCAGGGTCAGCCATGGCCCTGCCTTTTTTGCTCACGAATGAAAGATAACTTGCCATGATCCGCTCTCCATCAGGTATTCCGATATCAGGGTGATATCACCAGGTTCAGAGTTAGAGTCTCCGGCGGCCCACCCAAGAAAACCAGGGGGTTAGGAAAACGGGAAAGGGGAAGCGTTCGGATTCTCCCTCTTCCCTGGATGGCCGGCAGGCCCGGGGGCGCTCCCCAGCGCAGTCCTATCCTCCGGCGCCACCTCCGCAGGAAAAGGGAAATCATCAAAAAGCTCAACCAGACCTATTGACAATTTTTCTGTTGACAGTGATTTGTATACAATATACAAAAAGGGCTACCTTTTTTGTTAAGCTCCGGGAAAAAACATGGATTTTAGAGATGGAATACATTACCGCGCCCCAGCTTAAGGACCTCCTCAAGGGCGATATGGAGATCGCCCTGTTGGACGTCAGGGAACGCAACCCTTTTTCCAGGGAACATCTCCTGCGTTCCTCCTGTGTCCCGTTGAGTCAGCTCGAAATCCTGATCGGCGACCTCGTGCCGCGACTGGCAGCCAAAATCGTGCTCATCAGCGGGGGGCCAGCGGATGTCTGGCGCCTGGATGAAAGAGCGGCCCTGCGCCTCCACGAGCTGGGTTACCTCGATGTCTCGATCCTCGCAGGAGGAGTTTCGGGCTGGCGAGAGGCCGGATTTGAGCTTTTCTCCGGCGTCGGCTCTTATAGCAAGGCCTTTGGCGAGTGGATCGCCGAAAAATACCATACCCCTTTCATAACTCCACCAGATGAGCACCAGATGGTTGCTGATCGTGCCCAACAATCCATTCTGGATTGCCGGCCGACGAGTGAATATCACCGTATGACCATCCCGGGAAGCATCAACGCCCCGGGCGCCGATCTGCTTTATCGGGTCCACGACGCCGTGGGAGATCCAGCCACCCCGATCATAGTCCATTGCGCCGGACGCACGCGGGGCATCATCGGGACCCAATCGCTGGTCAACGCCGGTATCCCGAATCCGGTGGCCGCGTTGGCAAATGGCACCATGGGCTGGCAGTTATGCGGGTTCGAGCTCGATTAGGGGCAAACCCGAATAGCTCCGGGGCCGTCAATCGCAGGGCTTGCCAAAGCCAGGGATTGTGCAGCCAGGGTAGCCGAACGGTTCGGCGTCAGAAAGGTAAAGTATGACACTTTGAAAAAGTGGATGAGCGAGAGCGGCGACAGGACTCTCTATGTCATCGATGTTCGGCTTGCGGATGAATTCGAAGCCGGGCATCTGGAAGGTTCCCGTAATGTTCAGGGCGGGCAACTTATTCAGGCAACTGATGAATATATCAGCGTTTTCAACGCCCGCCTGGTATTACTGGACGATACTGAAGTCCGGGCCACCCTGACTGCCTCCTGGTTGATTCAGATGGGCTGGACAGATTGTTGGGTGTTGGAAAATGGGATCATTGGCTTACCTTTGATTCAGGGACCTTACCAATCCCCCCTCCCTGGCTTTAAGAAGGCCGATACTCTGACTGCCGGGGAGCTTGCGAAGCTCAAGCAGGACTCTGATAAAGAAATAGTGATAATCGACGTAGCTTCCAATGGCTATTATCAGGAAAAACATATTCCAGGAAGCTTTTGGGGAATACGCTCCCGATTGGAAGTAGATCTGTCAAAAATGCGGCGCAGTAAAACTCTTATACTAACATCTGAAGATGGCACTTTAGCTCACCTCGCCGCCCGAGATTTAAAGGATACAAAATTTGGGCCCGAGGTCCTGGTCTTGGATGGCGGTACTACGGCTTGGATTAACGCCGGGCTTCCGACCACGAAGGGTATGGAGCAGGCGCCAAGCGAGCCGGATGACACGTGGTATATGCCCTATATGCACCCAGATGCTCCAGAACAGGCAAAACGAGAGTACCTTGAATGGGAGCTTGGCTTGGTGGCACAGGTTGAACGTGATGGCACCGCCAAATTCCGGACATTCCCGGCTCACTAAAATGGATTGGGAAATGCCGGAGCACTTTGACTTTTCGAGCTAATACGGCCTTCCCATTCGATTCTTCGGGCCATTGGCCATAGGACTTATGGAAAAAAAACGACAAGAACCGGGAGGCGCACAATAATGGCACAGTTGGAATTGGGTTCTTTCAGGGTCCGGTCCGCCCGATTTGGAACCCGGACAGAATATGCGGATGGGGTCCTCACCATCGAGCCGAAGGCGATACGAAACCTGATCCTTAGGGACGGGCGCATCAAAGATGTCCACCTCCATCTGGTATTTCCCGGGGATTCGGTGCGGGTCCTCCGGGTGCTGGACGCCATCGAGCCGCTCTTTAAAGTGAGCGGGCCATCTTGTGCGTTTCCGGGATTCAATGGTCCGCCTCGCACCTGTGGTTCCGGCCGCACTCACCGCCTCGAAACTTTCACAGTTGTGGAGGTGGGTGACTTCCCTTTTCCGGCCAGTGGAGTTCATGCCTTTGAAGAGGGCATCATCGAAATGTCCGGCCCCGGCGCCCTTTATTGTGGGTGTTCCGATCGCATCAATCTGTTGCTCGAATTTGTGCCGGGAGAGGCCTCCACGAACCTGGAGTACGATGATGCCCTGCGGCGGGCCTCGCTCTCCGTGGCGGGTTTTCTGGCGGGAGTGACTCGGGAACTCGCTCCTCCCAAAATGGAAGTTTTCGAAATCGGCGAAGAGACTGCGGGCCTGCCGCGCCTTGTCTGGGTTCATCAGGTGCGCGCCCAGGGACCAATGCTCCAGACCCATGTTTATGGCCACGAGTTCAGCGGCTCCCTGCCCACAATCCTCAATCCCAACGAAATGCTGGATGGAGCCGTCGTCGGCTCAAATTACAAAATCGGCACCCGGACACCCACTTTCAGGCACACCTGGCACCCCTCCCTCGTCGCCCTGTACCAGAAGCATGGCAAGGAAATCAACTTCGGGGGGGTAATCATTTCCCGGGGCCATCATGAGACCGAATTTCTGAAGGAACGTTCGGCCCAGTTTGTGGCAAAACTGGCGAAGCTGCTCGGGGCGGACGGGGCGCTGTGCACCTACGAAGCGACCGGCAATACCCATATAGATTTCATGCTGACCGTCCAGGCCCTCGAAGCAGCGGGGATTCCCACCGGGATCGTCGTCCACGAGTACGGAGGGCCCGAAGGCAAGGACATTCCCTTAGTCGATTTCGTGCCCGAAGCTGTGGCAATTGCATCCAGCGGGGGGATCGATAGGCGGCTTAAACTCCCGCCGGTCGCACAGGTGATTGGGGGAACCCATTTGGCTCACCGGGGCGAGCCCGCCCAGGGGGAACTCGATCTGCCGATTCAGGAACTTTATGCAGCGACCATCGAGACCAACGTGCGCGGCGTTGCGGCACAGGGGTATTGATCATGCGCCTTGTTCATTATCTGAATCAGTTTTTTGGCGGGATTGGCGGCGAAGACAAAGCGGACTTCCCTCCCCAGGCAATGGCCGGAGCAACCGGTCCTGGCCGGGCCCTCCAGCAGGCCCTGGGCCAGGGTGCCGAAGTCGTGGGCACGGTGATCTGCGGAGACGGGCTTTTTGCTGACCACACGGAGCAGGCTGCCGCCGCCGTGCTCAAGCTGATCACAGGATTTACCCCTGACGTGGTTATTGCAGGGCCCGCCTTCAATGCCGGGCGTTACGGCCTGGCCTGCGGCCGGGTCTGTGCCGACGTCGCCACTTATCTCGGCAAACCCACGGTCACCGGGATGTTCAAGGAAAATGCCGCTGCCCTGCTCTACCAAAATTTACTGATCGTTTCGACCAGCGCCTCGGCCGCCGGCATGAAAGAGGCTGTTGCCACCATGGCTCGTCTGGCCTTGAAGGTGGGGCGTGGTGAACCCCTGGGACCCGCTGCAGTCGAGGGGTACCTTCCTCGCGGCCAGCGGATCAATGCGTTGGTGGAGGGGTCTGCCTCCTCGAGGGCCCTCGGCCTCCTGTTGGCCCGGATAACCGGGAGTCCTTTCACCACAGAGGTCCCGCTGCCCAATTACGATAAGGTTCCCCCGCCCCCTCCCGTGACCGATCCAGCGCGGATGCGCCTGGCAGTGGTGACCGAGTCCGGCCTGGTCCCCAGCGGCAACCCTGATAAGCTGGAATGGGTGCGTGCCTCAAAGTGGTTCAAGTACAGCATCAAAGGGATGGATTCCCTGAAAGCCGGTGAATACGAGGTGATTCACGGCGGGTACGATGCTGCGCACGCCCTCGCCGATCCCAACCGGATGGTCCCGGTGGATGTTCTGCGGGAACTGGTCCGGCGCGGCGAGATCGGGGAGCTTTTGGAATCATATTACGTAACCTGTGGTAATCATGGTATATTAAGCCAGATGGCCCGGCATGCCAGGGAAATCGCCGCGGACCTGCTGGCTCAGAAGGTGGGTGCGGCTTTGCTCGTTGCCACCTGAGGTTCGGGAACTCGTAGCGGCGCTACGATGGGAAAAGAGTTGGAAAGAGCGGGTCTGCCCACGGTGACTGTAACCAGCCTGACCGCAGTAGCGCTCAAGGTCGGCGCCAACCGCGTCCTCCGGGGAAATAGCTTCAGCTGTCCCTGCGGCAATCCGGCCCTCTCTGCCCAAGACGAGAGGGCCTGGAGAATCAAATTCGCCAGGGCCATCGTCAAAGCCCTGCAGACCAAGGTCGACGGGCCCACCCTGTTCGAACCGGAAGCGGTATGATATCGGCTCAGGCCACCTGCGGGGAGGGGAGGTCAGCGTATTTAGACTTTGATGTCCGAAGCAGACAAGGGAACACCCACCCCTTATACCAGGGAGGATTTGGACTATGCTACTGCAACCAAAAATTTTCGACGGCCATTTAAGGCTCAGTGAAAGGGCCTATGAAACTATCAAGGAGTACATACTAACTTCGGATCTGAGAAACCAACCTCCCGGAAGCAGATTAGATGAAAAGGCCCTGGTCACCCATTTGAATATGAGCCGGACGCCGGTAAGAGAGGCTGTCAATCGCCTCGCGGCTGAAGGTTTCCTAAACATAGTGCCGTATAAAGGGGTGTTTATTGCTAAAAAGACGAGAGAAGAAGTCGTTTCCATCCTTCTGGTCCGGGCCAACCTGGAAGGTATGGCTGCCCGTCTGGCTACTCCTAATTTCACCCCCGAAGATTTTGCGAAGATGAGGGAATTGTTTGCTCCTTTCCTGGGTTCTACTCTTGAAGAAAAGCGCTATGAATTCTCGAAGGCCAATATTGAATTCCATGAATATGTCCTGGAACGAAGTAAATGTTCCATTTTGATTGATATCGCCAAAACTCTCTATGACCACATGCGCCTGATCCGTTTCCGGACGTCCGCTTTCCTGCCTCGTTTGCAGAGTGCCTTGGCTCAACATCTCAAGATCGTCGATCTTTTTGAAAAGGGGGATGCCAACAGGGCCGAAAAACTAATGCGGGCCCACATTGAAGAATCCATTCAATACATGAATAAATGGGAGCAAATGCAACCTTTTTCCCCTTCGGATAATGAATTTCCCGGATAATCGAGCCTGATTATAATTCTGAGAGGCCAGCGGTATGTTATTAATTAGCTCGACCCATATTGTTGGCATGATAATCACGTTATTGGTAATTGTTGGTTTTGGCCTCTATGCTGGAACCAGGGTTAAAGACGAAAGAGATTTTGCGGGCAGCTCGCGGAAAGGGGGGGCGGCAGTTGTAGCAGGGACTATAATGGGAACCATGGTGGGTGGTAACGCTACCATTGGCACCGCGCAATTGGCGTTTCTTTACGGCCTGGACGCCTGGTGGTTCTGTATAGGAGCAGGGATCGGTTTCCTGGCTTTGGGGACCTTTATGCTCAAGCCCATTTATGCGAGCAAAATAACCACCATCCCTGAGTATCTGGTCGGGACTTACGGTCCGGCAATCGGACCCATTTCCAGTATCTTCACGAGCTTTGGCATATTTTTTAATGTCATCGCCAACGGTCTGGCCGCGGTGGCGCTGATAACATCAGTAGTTAATCTCAATCCTACTGTTGCGGTGATTATCACTATACTTATAACGCTGGCATACGTTATGGCTGGCGGGATTCAAGGCACTGGTATTGTCGGTACAGTCAAAATACTTTTATTATATGCAGCCATGATAGCCGCCGCCGGCCTGTCTTTTTACAAATTTGGCGGAATCAGGGCGATGTATCATGCTTTTCCAGAACCCTTCCCATGGTTTTCCCTGTTTGGCCGCGGAGTTTCCCGGGACTTGGCAGCTGGATTCTCGGTTGTAGTGGGAGTCGTCTGCACTCAGACCTACATTCAAGCGGTTGCGGCAACCAGGAGTTTCGGCAAGGCTCGCCTGGGCGCCTTGCTCTCGGCGTTTCTGATTCCCCCGTTTGGCGCCTGTGGCGTTCTGGTCGGATTGTATATGAGGGCGCATCTTGCTAATTTCCCCGGGTTGATAACTGCATCCTCCCAAGTTTTACCGGTTTTCATTCTGAATTACCTGCCACCCTTGCTCGCAGGGATAATTTTAGCCACCCTGTTTATTTCGGTGATCGGAACCATAGCCGGTTTAAACCTCGGCATTTCGACTATGCTTACCCGTGATATCTACAAACCCTATATTGCTAAGGAAGCCAATGATCAAAAAGCTCTTTGGGTGCAGCGGACCTTAATACTTGGTCTTTGTGTCATCGCCGTTGTCTGCGTCAGGTCCAGTTTGGGCAAGTTGCTCCTGAGCTTCGCCTTCCTATCCATGGGGTTGCGGGGTTGCACTGCCCTCTTCCCTTTTCTGGGCGCCATGTTCTGTAAACGCCTGGTTACCCCGGCAGGTGGCATCGCGGCGGCAATAATGGGGCCGTTAACCGACTTCATCTGGCACTCCCTTTACCCGAAGGGTATGTCTTCGCTGTATCCGGGACTTATGGTCAGTGCCATCGTTTTAATTGTGGTGAGTTTAATCACCCGCAAGGAAGAGCATACTGTCTAGCAGTCCGAAATTATTGGGCAATAGTTGTCTAGATACGTCAGAAAATTATCATTATCCAGTAAGCATATGGAGCAAGCGACACAATCAATTAACGACTGCCAACGATTTTCAACGCCTGAAGGGAATTGTCCGGCGATACAGGAGGCAGGTGAAATGGGGTATCCGGTAGTCAAGGGAGTCTCCTACGTGCTGGCCCATACTCCGGAGCTGGTCCGATACGGATCGAAGCCGGTGCGGGAAATTCCCAAGGAACCAGATTTACTCGAGAAAATTCAATCCCGGTTGCGGAGCTATGAGGAAGCCGTGGCCTACCCGGCTCACCAGGTTTTCATCGGGGCCCTGCCTCCGGAAAATCTTTGGGAAATTGAACGGCCCTGGTTTCAGCATCCCTTGGAAGGGGCGCAGCGGTTCGGCCCTTTTGGCGAAATCATGCCTCAATCTGAGTTCTACGGCCTGATGAAGGCGATGGATGAGTTTGATCTGATTCAATTGGAAGAACATTTTACCGCTAAGGTCAAGCCGGCCCTTGCGAATCACCCCCTGATCCAGGATGAGGATCTGGAGCGGTTAGGTCCAGGAGTCGCTTTGAAGCAACTTCGGCAGGAAATTGCCGGCGGCGCTCTCCCTATTTTTGAGCAAAGCGGACTGGTGGGCTGCCTGCGCAACGGCCACGATGAGGATGAAAACCTGAGCGCTGCCGTCCTCATGGAAAACCTGGCCTGCAAGGCCTCGGGAATCCTGGCCCTGCGCCACCTGCTCACTTCTTTTGGGCCCGGCGCCGCGGCCATTGAATACCTGATGAATTGCGGCGAAGAGGCCGTGGGCGACCGCTACCAACGGGGCGCCGGCAACCTGGCCAAGGCTATGGCGGAAAAAGCCGGATGCGTTAACTGCAGCGGCGCCGATATCAAAGCCTTTTGCTGCGCTCCGGTGCACACTATGGTATTGGCGGCCAGCCTGGTTCAGGCCGGAGTATTCAAAGAAGTGGTAGTGGTGGGCGGCGGTTCCCTGGCCAAGCTCGGCATGAAGATGCGGGGTCACCTGGCCAAAAACATCCCCATCATGGAGGACGTGCTGGGGGCCCTGGCCGTGGTGGTGGGCCAGGATGACGGGGTCAATCCCAGGATCCGCCTCGACGTGGTGGGCAAGCATGAAGTGGCGGCGTCTTCCTCGCAGCAGGCCATCCTGGAATCCCTGGTTTTTAAGCCATTGGCCCGGGTTGGTCTGAAGATTACGGATATTGAAAAGTACGCCACGGAGTTGCATAACCCGGAAATCACCGAACCGGCCGGCAGCGGCAACACCCCCCGGGGGAACTACCGCATGATTGGCGGACTGGCCGTTATGCATAAGCTGCTGACCCCCGCCGACCTGGATCAGTTCGTGCACACCCACGGCATGCCGGGCTTTTCCCCTACCCAGGGGCATATCCCCTCGGCCCTGCCATTCCTGGGCCACGCCCGCAACCGGATGCTCCGGGGTGATTTGCACACCGCCATGTTCCTGGGCAAGGGCAGCCTCTTTTTGGCCAAGATGACCAAATTATCCGACGGGATGTCCTTCCTATTAGAAAAAAATGGAGGATAAGAGGCAGGGCTCTGGATGTCGCCCCAGAGACCTTCGTTGCGGAAGTTGCATCGGCCAAATTTATGGCGGGCTATCTGTAAGCGGCCCTGGAAATGTAATCTATCTAAGTGAATCGAGGAGGTTTCGTCACATGTTACAGGGAAAAAAAGTCATTTGCATCGGGGAACGGGATGGGGTGCCGGCGCCGGCCATTGCCGAATGCGTCCGAACCGCAGGAGCGCAACCGGTCCTCACGTTGACCCAGTGCTTCGTCTGAACCGCAGCAGGGGCCATGGACCTGGAAGATCAGGGGACGATCAAGAAAGCCGTTGATGACAACGGCACTGAAAACCTGTTGGTGGTTTTGGGCTCTCCCGATGCGGAAAGCGCGGCAATCTATGCTGAAACCGTCACCCATGGTGATCCCACCTTCGCAGGTCCTTTGGCCGGAGTCCCGTTGGGACTCCCTGTGTATCACCTCCTGGAAGACTGCATCAAGGAGTTGGTGGATCCGGAAACCTACCAGAAGCAGGTGGGGATGATGGAGTTTGTTCTCAATAAGGAGGCTATTACCGCGGCGATGGAAAAGATCCGCGGGCACTAGTTGGAGCAAGAGCAGGAAATCGCGGTAAAACTTTAATCAATAGGATTTATGCGTTATTATGCCAATTCATTCCCGCGGGCAGTCCTTTCAGATCCACAGGCCGGTCACGAATGACTCCGGCTGTGCATTCAGGCCCATCATCTTCTAGCGACGGAAGCCGCACTCCAGCGTGAAAAACTGGGGCTTCAAATGGGCCAGCGGCCCTCGGAGCTTTGCCAGTTCCTCTTCGGGTCCGTGAATTTCCAGGCGGGTGAGGTCGGCTATCTTCAGTGCTTCCTCCAAAAGAGGCCCCACACCCTCAAGATGCGCCAGCGCTCCTTCGGCATCCGCATAGCCTTCGCGGCAATGGGCCTGATCTTCGTAAAAAGTAAACCCGTAATAGAGGCATTTTGGCTCCGGCCGGCTCTTCTCGACAAATTGGTCGCATAACCGCTTAAAAGCGCCCATTTTGCCGCTGTGGACCTTAAAGTACGGTACGATCGAAACACACTTGTCCTCGGTTGCCATTGGGTGCTCCTTTATACTGAGTTAAACTGGGGTTATGCGACAGACTTGGCTACCACAGTCCAAAAATGGTTTTGGGGATCTCTTGGCCCAGGGAAAATACCTTAAAGCTTCTGTTCTTGACGCTGAATCCCTGCCTTGAGGGTATGGTAGCATATTTTTCGCTGAAAAAGTATCTTTTCTTCCGATTTAGGGCGTACCTCTCCCTTGGTAAACAGGCATCTCATCGATTTGCGGACTATGAACCCCGGGCCAGCACCGCATGGTAATGGTGAGCCAGGGGAAAGGCGGAGGCCACATGGACATACCATCTCCGGGCATGATAAGAAACCCTGGCACCCACTTTGATTAATCGCTTAATCAGCCAGTCCATAGACCGCCGCACCTCCTCTCCCCAGACGTAAAATTGCCGGATCATATGCAGGATGCAAGTTAGCGCCTATCGACCCGCCTTCACATCCATTCTCAGGTTCCTCGCTGCGTTACCACCTGACTTGAGCTGGGAACTACGAATAGTAGACCGACTCCATGGTCTCCTCCCAGTTCAATCCGCGAAACTTATTTTTTGGATATTGATTCTCTAAAGATAATGATTAATATGAGGATGCGTCGGGAGGGATTTGGTGGCAGATCCTCAAAACCGTCTGGAGCAGATAATTAAAGCGCTGAGGGATAGAGGGTACCGGCTCACTCCCCAACGGCTGGCCATGCTGAAGATCGTCGCTTTGAGCCAAAGACACCCTGATGCAGAGCAGATTTATGAACAGATGAAAGCCGGTTTCCCCACCACCAGCCTGGCCACCATCTACAAGACCTTGACCCTGCTAAAGGAAATGGGCGAGGTTCTGGAGCTCAAGTTTTCCACCATGGGCAGCCATTACGATGGCAAAAAACCGTACCCGCATCCCCACGTCATCTGTACCAAGTGTGGCCAAATCCTCGATCCCGAGTTGGCAACCGTGGCGGACATCTCTCGAGAAATGGCCAGGCAGACCGGCTATCAGATCACCCATCACCAGTTAAACTTTTTCGGCCTTTGCCCCAGGTGCCAGCAGGAAGGGCAAGCGGTTGCAGCCCAGGAGGAAGAAAATAGGTAAAGAATAAGATGACCTTTTGGGATTTCTTGTCCCTTACCCGGATACGATCCAGCACGGTGCATAAGTTCAGACAACGAAAGGAGGAAACTTTATGAATGAAGACAGCAAGAGCCCGGTAACGGGCGGAGCTAACAAACCCACTGCCGGCAGAGGCACGTCGAGCCGGGACTGGTGGCCGAACCAGTTGAACCTGAAAGTTCTTCACCAGAACTGTCCCATGAGCAATCCGCTGGGCGAGGAGTTCAACTACGCTGAGGAATTCAAAAAACTCGACACTAAGGCCCTGAAGAAGGACCTCTATGCGCTGATGACCGACTCGCAGGACTGGTGGCCGGCTGATTTCGGTCACTACGGGGGGCTCTTCATTCGGATGGCGTGGCACAGCGCGGGCACCTACCGCATCGGCGACGGCCGCGGGGGCGGGGGGTCCGGCGCCCAGCGCTTTGCGCCCCTCAACAGCTGGCCCGACAACGTGAGTCTCGACAAGGCGCGCCGGCTGCTCTGGCCCATCAAGCAGAAATACGGCCGCAAGATCTCCTGGGCCGACCTCATTATCTTCGCCGGCAATTGCGCCCTGGAGTCCATGGGCTTCAAGACCTTCGGCTTCGGCTTCGGGCGCCGGGATATCTGGGAGCCGGATGACACCTACTGGGGTGCCGAACATGTTTGGCTGGCTACGAGCGACAAGCCCAATAGCCGTTACAGCGGCGACCGGAAGCTGGAAAACCCCCTGGCGGCCGTACAGATGGGCCTCATCTACGTCAACCCGGAAGGGCCGGACGGCAACCCGGATCCCCTCTTGGCGGCCAAGGATATCCGTGAGATCTTCGCGCGCATGGCGATGAACGACGAAGAGACGGTGGCTCTCATCGCCGGTGGTCACGCCTTCGGCAAAACCCACGGCTCCGGCCCGGCGTCCCAGGTGGGGCCTGAGCCCGAAGCCGCCCCCATCGAGGAACAAGGCCTCGGCTGGAAGAGCAGCTTCGGCACCGGCAAAGGCAACGACACGATCACCAGCGGCCTGGAGGTCATTTGGACCCAAACGCCAACGAAGTGGAGCAATAACTTCTTCAATAACCTGTTCAGCCACGAATGGGAATTGACGAAGAGCCCGGCCGGGGCGCATCAGTGGCAACCAAAGGGTGACGCCGGCGCCGGCACGGTGCCGGACCCCCACGACCCGTCGAAGCGTCGCGCGCCCAGCATGCTGACCACGGACATTGCCTTGAAGGTCGACCCTGTCTATGAAAAGATCTCCAGGCGCTTCTACGAGAACCCGGACCTGTTGGCAGACGCCTTCGCCCGGGCGTGGTTCAAGCTGATCCACCGCGACATGGGCCCGCGCTCGCGCTATCTCGGCCCGGAGGTGCCGGCAGAGGAACTGATCTGGCAAGACCCGGTTCCCGCAGTCGATCATGAACTGATCGACGCGCAGGACATCGCCAACCTCAAGGGCAAGATCCTGGCCTCGGGCCTGTCGATCTCGGAGTTGGTCTCCACCGCCTGGGCGTCGGCATCCACGTTCCGCGGCTCCGATAAGCGCGGCGGTGCAAACGGGGCGCGTATTCGACTGGCGCCGCAAAAGGATTGGCCAGTCAACCAGCCGGCCCAACTGGCGAAGGTCCTCAAAGTCCTGGAGGGCATCCAAAAGGAGTTCAACGCCACGCAGTCCGGCGGGAAGAAGGTGTCACTGGCTGACATGATCGTTCTGGGCGGTTGCGCCGGCGTCGAGCAAGCGGCGAAGAACGCCGGTCACAATGTGACCGTACCCTTCTCGCCGGGACGCACGGATGCGTCGCGGGAGCAAACCGACGTGGGGTCATTCGCCGTCCTTGAACCGTATGCGGACGGGGTCCGTAACTACCTCAAAGCCAAATACGCCGTAACGGCGGAGGAACTGCTGGTTGATCGGGCGAACCTGCTGAAGCTGACCGCTCCTGAGATGGCGGTTCTCGTTGGCGGTATGCGCGTCTTGAACACCAACTTCGGACAGTCCCGGCACGGCGTCTTCACCGGGCGGCCAGAGACGCTCAGCAATGACTTCTTCGTGAATCTGCTCGACATGAGAACGGAATGGAAGGCAACAGAAGACGAAAACGTGTTCGAGGGTCGTGATCGCGCCACGGGCGAACTCAAGTGGACCGGCACCCGTGTCGACCTCATCTTCGGTTCGAACTCCCAACTCCGGGCCGTGGCGGAGGTCTACGGCTGTGAGGACTCCCAGGAGAAGTTCCTGCACGACTTTGTAGCGGTGTGGAACAAGGTAATGAACCTTGACCGCTTCGACCTCGCCAGATCGTAGTAAACGTCTCCGAGGGCTTCTGAAGCGCATTCTGAACTGCAAATTGGATGATCAGAAAGCGATAACCGCCACGAGCTGACGGATGTTTTCAACGATCAACGGAGGCTACAGCAACATATGAGGGCGGTGTTTCAATACATCCCCTCGCTGCCCCGTCCCTCTAAACGCTGGTGGGCGGGTCCCACGAAGATCGAGCGAAGGCCACTGCCTAGTTTTGCCAACTGATACATCAAGGACGAGGAGGTGGATGCCTTGAGCCAACAGGAAGCCAAAACCCACTGGAAGTGCAGCAATTGCGGCTTGACGCTGGAGGCGCCCCGGCCGCCCCAATACTGTCCCTCATGCCGGCAGGAGTGTGAATTCAAAGATATAACCTGCTACCTACCGGAGTGTGGTGGGCCCGGAAACATTGATCCGCGCCTATTTTTTAAATAGACAGGCGGCGTTTAAAATCTCAAGATGGGGTCCCCATCAGTAGTGTCCGGGGAGGTTTTTGCTAGTCTGCCGCGTAATGCAAGCTGCTGGTCTTCTGTGATTAACCTATGGATATCCCTTGCTTTTTACCCTCTCCCCCGATGGGGGAGAGGGCAGGGTGAGGGGGAAGTAAAGACGCTGGTTCAAAAATAATCTAGAGAGGATTAAACGATGCAACTTCCCGAATACGTCACGGTGCAAGAGGTGCAGAGGGTTTGCCAGGAATTGGGCCTCAGCGACTGGTCCAAAAAGACGGAGCCCAAAGTTCTGCCGCAGGAAGCCCAAGTCATCCTTTCGGAAGTCAATGCTGAGGGCATGGCTATTCCCCTGGAGGACTTTTCTACGGGGTTGGGCGTGGAGCTGGAACATGGCACTCAGTTCCAGGATGCCAACGTGACCAACAACCATCCTATCCTCACCGGGAAAATCGTCCTGGCGCATCTTAAGGAGTCCATGGACTACTACAAGCGGCTGGAGGTGGCCGAAATCGAGGGGGATATCCTAAAGGCGCTGGTCGCCAAGAACCTGGCCAAGGTGGAAGCACTCCATAAAAAACTGGCTCAGGCAAAATTAGCCCTTTATCAGGTAGAATCGAGAGAATTAGGATAGGGGCCGTCGCGTTCCTTGCAATAAAGAGGAGAGAGTAATGTTCAAGGAGTTCAAAGAGTTCGTCATGCGGGGCAACGTGGTGGACATGGCCATAGGCATAGTCATCGGCGCAGCCTTTGGGGGTATTGTTAAGTCTTTCGTGGACGACGTTCTCATGCCCCCCATCGGCCTGCTCCTGGGCCACGTAGATTTTGCTAATCTTTTCATTGTGTTAAAGGAAGGCGCCAAAGCCGCCGGACCTTACGCCTCCGTGGCCGCAGCCAAGGCGGCCGGCGCCGTGACCCTCAACTGGGGAACCTTCATCAACACCATCATCAGCTTTATCATCATAGCCTTTGCCGTGTTTCTGGTAATCAAGGGCATCAACCGCATGAAGCGGGAGCAGGAGGCGCAGGCTCCCCCACCCACCACCAAGGAGTGCGCCTACTGCTTTTCAACCATTCCCATCCAGGCCAGCCGCTGCCCTCATTGCACCTCGCAGCTGCAGACGGCCTAAAGGGACGCACGGTTCTGACGAAAATAAGATTGGGAATCAGCGCCTGCCTGCTGGGTGAAAAAGTCCGGTTTGATGGCGGCCATAAGTGGGATCATTTCATTACGGGGACCCTGGGCCAATTTGTGGAGTTTGTCCCGGTCTGCCCTGAAGTCGAATGCGGCTTGGGAATCCCCCGGGAGGCCATGCGCCTGGTAGCGAGTCCTGAGGGGCCAAGGCTCGTTACCATTCGCACCCAGGTGGATTACACCGAGCGTATGAGGGCCTGGGCCCAAAAACGCGTGGTGGCGCTGGAGCGGGAAGACCTGTGCGGCTTTATTTTCAAGAGCGGCTCCCCCAGCAGTGGCATGGAAAGGGTAAAGATTTATGTTGGCCAGGGGGAGCCGGCCAGGACCGGGGTGGGGATGTTCGCCCAAGAATTTATGCAGCATTTCCCTTTATTGCCAGTTGCAGATGAAGGCCGCCTTCACGACCCCTCCCTCAGGGAAAACTTCCTGGAACGCCTTTTTACCCTGAAGCGCTGGCGGGAAACGTTATCTTTGGGTTGCCAGCGTGGACATCTGGTCGATTTTCATACCCGCCACCAGCTGCTCATCAGGTCCCACAGTCCCAAGCACTATGCCTTCTTAGGAAAGTTGGTGGCTCAGATCAAGGAAATGGACCTGCCGGAGATTTATGAGCAATACCAGAATCTGTTAATGGAAGCCTTGCGCCTCAAAAGCACTGTTAAGAAAAATGTCGATGTCCTGCTCCATATGCTGGGGTACTTCAAGAAAAACCTGTCGCCGGCCGAGAAAGAGGAATTATTGGAAATTGTTAATGACTACCGGCAGGGTTATATCCCCCTCATCGTTCCGGTGACGCTCCTCAAGCATTTGGTGCGAAAATTTGACCAGGCTTATCTGAAGGCCCAGTATTATTTGGACCCCCATCCCCTGGAGCTGAAATTACGCAACCACGTTTAATCGTTCTCTTGTTTGGCAGACTTCAGTCCAAAGCACTTGCCATTGGCGGAATTCTAATCGACCTCCTTTAAAAAATTCAACGCGCCCCGATTTTTTGAATCTCTCTCCCTAAAAACCGCTGGGCGGCAGGTAAGGCAGCGTCTGGGCCAGCAGCCAGCACAGGAACAGCACCACCGGGATGTGAAACAGGAGTTGGAGTATGGAGTAACCGGCCAGGTCCCGGGCCCGGCAGTTGAGGATGCCCATGAGGGGCAGCATCCAGAAAGGATTGACCAGATTCGGCAGGGCCTCGGCGGCGTTGTAGATTTGCACCACCCAACCCAGGTGCACGTGCAAGGTGTTGGCCGCCGCCATGATGTAAGGCGCCTCCACCACCCACTTGCCGCCCCCGGAGGGAACAAAGAGGCCGAGTACGGCCGAATAGACCCCCACCAGGATGGGGTAGGTTCCATGCGAGGTGAGCTTCACGAAGAGACCGGCCAGAAACGGGTTGATGGCGGTCTTGGCGATGAGCCCGAAGATGCCGCCGTAAAAGGGAAACTGGATGATGACGCCGGCGGTGGCCGGTACGGACTTGGTCACGGCCTTTAAGAAGGCCCCGGGGCGCCAGTGAAGCAGGATACCCGCGGTCAGAAAGATGAAGTTAAAGGTGTTGAGGTCCGTGGCTGCCATGGCCCCCTTCTGCATAAACAGGTAAACTATGTAGGCAATCATTAGAATGGCGATGACCACCGAGAGGACCGGGCTCGATTCGAGCCGGTCGGCGGGGGTCTTGGGCTTGTCCGCGGTCACTTCCAACGGCTCGAAGGTGATCCCCATATCTTCTGCGGTCTTGGCCTTTTGGGGGCTGGGGCAGGAGAAATAGGCCACGGCCACCGAGAGGGCAATGAGAATAACGGCGGTTAGCAGGCTCTGCCAGAGGAAGATGGTTTGGGTAAGCGGGATGACCCCGGTGATGTGCAAGAGGGCCGGTGGAATGGAACC
Source organism: Desulfobaccales bacterium (assembly GCA_049585595.1). Lineage (GTDB taxonomy): Bacteria > Desulfobacterota > Desulfobaccia > Desulfobaccales > 0-14-0-80-60-11 > JAPLJC01. The sequence goes on along the minus strand of JBAVAG010000070.1, from coordinate 50,277 downwards.
CTTGGTGTTCTGCAGTAAGGCGGCCGAGGACGACAACCCCAGGGCCCAGACGGCCCCCAGGCCGAGATAGGCAGCGGCGCCGATGGCCCGGTAGTCGATGCGCGGCACCCGCCGGACCACTTCCCGGACCAGCAGGCCGGTGAAGATCAGCGACAACCCCCAGGAAAGCAGCGAGGTGAGCATGGCCAGGAGGGCGACGAAGGCCACGGCGCCCCGGGGCGTCTTGGGCACTCCCGCCAGCCACTCGATCAGCCGGGCCACCGGCGGGGAGCTGGCGACCACGAAGCCGCCGATGATGATCAAGGCCATCTGCATGGTGAAGGGGATCAGAACCCAGAAACCCTCACCGAAGACCTGCACCAGCTTGAGGGGCTTTTCCCCCAAAACCAGGCCGCCGAGAAAGACGATAATGACGGCGCAGAGCGCAAACACGAAGGCGTCAGGAAAGTAGCGCTCGCAGAAATCGGCCAGAGCCTCGCCCACCCGCGCCAGGGGGCCGGCCTCCACGGTTCCATTCCCTTTTTCTTTCACTTCGACCTCGTCTCCCATACCTCACCTCCAAAAACCTCAGTAAATTGAGATTAGGCCGCTGGCCATTGCAGGCAAAAAATGGTTTTGGGACCCTCCCATCCCGGTTTCAATCTCAAAAAAGTTTCTCTTTTGGGGCCGGATCGTCAGATGAGAGCCAGGATAGCACAAACCTCCTGCAAAATATATCTTTTCGAAGAATTCGAGACATGAGGCGGAAAGGGATATTTTTTGGCGTGATGACAGGTTTTTCCAAGGGATCTCTTACATCAAATATTTCCCCCGCGACCATCTTTTCGGCGGACACATGGGGATACTGGTAGCCGCAGGCTTTAGCCCGCGCTCATTGAGGTTTGGGAATACCTTAAATCCTGGTTCCTAAGCTCCTGCTTGGGAACCCACCTTGTTTGCCAAGCTCCTGCTTGGCAAAAGATATCCCGAAGTATCTTAGATTGTGCGTGATCCAAGGTAAAGTCCCCAAGCAGAGCTTGGGGAAAAATTGGCGTTCCCAAGCAGGAGCTTGGGAGCGAGGAAATACAGACCCCTGACCCCTAACCGCTGACCCCTAAACCCTGATCCCTGTCTTTTTACTGGTAGCCGCAGGCCTTAGCCTGCGCTGCGCTGATTGAGGTTGGCAATAGCTTCTATGACAGGCCGGACCGGGCGGCCACTAGCTGCACCACCCCCAGCAGGTAAGCGTCCCGGCCATGGGCAGCCAAAAGAGAGAGACCTACGGGGATGCCACCCACCTCGGCCAGGGGCAAAGAGACCTCGGGCAGGCGGCCGATGCCGGCAATGGCCGTCAATGACAAGGTGCGCGGGTAGTAGCTAATTTTGGGCTTTAAGGACCGCTCGACTTTCAGACCGCCTTTAAGCCGGGCAGGGGCCGGCACGGTGGGGAAGCAGATGAGATCTCGTGGTCCCAGGAAGTCTTCCAGCCGGCGAAAATAGCGCTCCCGGGTGCGGATGGCATCCCCCAACCTGCCACGATCGGCATTCTTGATGAGGTCGAAAAACTTCACGGCCTTGGGGCTGAGCGCCGGTTTGGCGCTCTCCACCCAGGACCCCAGGCAGTCCCATATCTCGCACCACTGCAGGATGGAACTCGTTTCATACCAGCTGCTTAAACCCGAGTCCGCCGCCTGGCCATCGATTTCTCGGAGAGAAATCTCCTGGACCTTGCCACCGAAAAGGCTTTGCAATAACTGCAGGGCGCGTCCCAGGGCCGCCCTGATCTCCTGGTCAACACTAGCCCAGCCCTCTCTCAGCAGGTGGAGGGCGCCCACTTCAACGTCACCCGGCACCGGGGCAGCCAACAGTACACTCCCGGCCCGGGCCAGGAGGTCGGCTGACTCCGCCAGGAGGCCTACGGTATCAAAGCCGGGGGCAAAGGGGGCGACGCCGGCCATGGAGATGAATCCGTGAGAGGGGCGCCAACCGAAAATGCCGCAATTGGCGGCCGGGACCCGGATCGAGCCCCCGGTGTCGGTGCCCAGGGCAAAATCGGCCAGGCCACAGGCCACGGCCGAGGCCGAGCCGCTGGACGAACCGCCGGTAACGTGATGCGGGGCCCGTGGATTTAGCGGCGCGCCATAGAAATAATTTTCCCCGTCCAGGCTGAAGGCCAGCTCATCACAAATGGCCTTACCGATGCACTGAGCCCCCGCTCCTAACAATTGGTCAACACAGATGGCGTTGGCTGCGGCCGGGGGATGGGTCTTGGCCCAGGCGGGCGAGCCGCAAGAGGTGCGGTGGCCTATTAAGTCGATAATATCCTTCACGGCAAAGCGCAATCCGTCCAAAGGCCCCGGGGCCGTGGGGCCCAATTTCACGATCTCGACAAAGGCTCCCGATTCCTGGATGCTGTATTTTCTGGGAAGAGGCATCTGGATCACCCCACGTAAACCGGGATTATGCGGTATCCTTAGCCACCACAGCTAAAAAATGGTTTTGGGAGGAAATTTTTCCCGAACTCAATGCCGAATGATTTCCTCTTTTATAGCCGGATTTTCTGGTGGGTTACACGATAGCACAAAAATTTATGTCGAGGCGCATCAACAAAATGTTTATAATATTAGTAGGTAAAAATTGGCTGGCCAGGTGCGAAGAAAACCCAGGTGGGGAAGCGCCAGGAGACTCGGGATGAAATCCTTAATGAAACGGTGTCTGGGAGCCTCGTTTTTCTTGTGGTTTACGGGGACTATCCTGTTCCCGGGCTTGGCGCTCTGCGCCGGCGCCCCGGATGATCTGAACCGCCGCTTAGCCGCGGGAGAGACAATTGTCACCACGAAAGAAAATCCTGGAACCTCCCTGGTTAGCGCCGAAATGGTCGGGGTTATAGACGCTTCCCCGGAAATCGTCTGGCAGGTGATTACTGACATTAATCATTTTAAGGATTTCATGCCTCGGACCTCGAATAGTATGGCGGTGCCGGCGGAGAAGATTCCCTTGATATTGCAGAGTCGGCCGAACAGCGCTGAGGAAGTGGAGGCCTTAATTGGCCCCGTCCCCGCGGCCCCGGCCAGCTCTCGTATCCCTGGCGGAAAATATATTGAATATCATTATAGTCATCTGGACCTTCCCTGGCCATGCAGCAACCGCTGGTACATCCTCAAGGGGTTGTATGATGAGACCGGCGCGGCCCAGCATCGTTATCACAGTTCCTGGTCGCTCGTAATCGGCAACCTGCAGGAAAATTCCGGCGAATGGATTTTGGAGCCATTTGACACTGGTAAGACCAAGGCCACTTATAGGGTGAATACCGACCCCGGCGGCGCCATTCCCAAGTTCCTGGTCAAGAAGGGTACCTGTAGCACCATGCCCCAGATCATTCAAGCGGTCAGGGAACGGACTACCATGCTGGCTGCGTGCAAGCAGCCATAACGACACATCTCCGGCAAACCGCATTCTTGGGGAGACTGGTAGCCGCAGGCTTTAGCCTGCGCTCATGCAAACCCCGATCTCGTTGTCATCCTGGTCAGAATCTAAGGTCACTAAAAATACGAGATTCTTCGCTTTGCTCAGAATGACACCCTTGGCAGACTGCGGTTTTGCAATAGCTTCTAGAAATTCCCTTCCTTGATGCGGCTCATTACAGAGGGCGCCAGCCTGTAAAGGTTCGGGTAGCCTCTCCTTGGATCAACCCCACCCCGTTTTCATATCCAAAGCAAGTGTGAATCTTTCCCCGCCGGACCGATAGCCCCTAGGTTTGGTAAGTCATATTTTTATGGTGCCTAACCTAAATTTAATCATTGCTTCCCTCGGCCTCCCTGAAGCTAAGGAGTGACAGTGGTCAGTGATCAGTGGCCAGTGATCAGTAAAGGCAAAGGCTGCTATTTTTCTGATTACTGATCACTGATTACTGATCACCGATCGGCTTGTCCGGACCTCCCGGGTTGTGGCAGAAAAAAGTTAGGAATTGACAGTCCGTACAAAATGACTATCTGAAAACTATATGGCGTCTATCTGACCTTCCGAAAAAATTCCTATCGCAAAACGAAGAACTGATGATTGCCAGACATAACCGGGATCCGCTTACCGGATAATAAGAGCGAAAATGAGAGGGGTTATGGAGAAGATTATTTATCCTCAAGAAAAATGCAGTTTTGCCGGCATGGATGAACTCGTCGAACTGGCTCTGGACTTGCGGTGGTCATGGGATCACGGCGCTGACGACATCTGGCGGCCTCTGGCCCCGGAAATGTGGGACCGCACCCGCAACCCGTGGGTCATCCTCCAAACCGTGGCGCCGGGCAAGCTGCAAAAGTTGGGTGCTGATGCCAAGTTCAAGGCGCGGGTGCAAACCTTGGCCCAGGAAAGGAGCACTTCCAGCAATGCTGCCGCCTGGTATCAAAGGGAGCAGGGTCAGGCGCCGTTGACCGCGGTGGCTTACTTCAGCATGGAGTTCATGCTGGGCGAGGCCCTGCCCATTTACTCGGGCGGACTGGGCAACGTGGCCGGCGACCAGCTCAAAGCCGCCAGTGATCTCGGGGTGCCAGTTGTAGCCGTGGGGTTGTTGTATCAGGAGGGCTACTTTCGCCAGGCCCTCGCAGCCGACGGCTCCCAGATTGTTCTTTATCCCATCAATGATCCGGGACAACTCCCTATCACCCCGGTACGCGATGACAGCGGTGAATGGGTGCGCCTCCAGATCCACCTCCCAGGCTACGCAATCTGGGTGCGCGCCTGGCAGGCGCAGGTGGGCCGGGTAAAATTGTACCTCCTGGACCTGAACGACCCGGAAAATCCGCCCGTGGTGCGAGGCATAACCAATGAATTGTATGGCGGTGGCCCGGAGATGCGCATTGTCCAGGAAATCCTGCTGGGTATCGCCGGCTGGCGGCTCTTGCGGACGCTGGGATTGAATCCCGAAGTGTGCCATCTGAACGAAGGCCACGCCGCTTTTGCCATACTGGAACGAGCCCTGGACTTTATGAAATCGACGAGGCAACCTTTCGAGGTGGCACTCCAGGTGACGCGTGCCGGCAACCTCTTCACGACGCACACCCCGGTGGCGGCCGGCTTTGATCGCTTTCCGCCGGACTTGCTCTGGACGCATCTGGGCAAATATGCGGAGAATCATTTAGGCCTGTCATATCGCGATTTGATGGCGTTAGGACGCCTTGATCCCGGCAACGACCAGGAACCCTTCAACATGGCCTATCTCGCCCTGCACGGCAGTGGCGCGGTCAACGGTGTGAGCCAGTTGCACGGGAAGGTCAGCCGGAGCATCTTCCAACCTCTATTCCCTCGTTGGCCCCAGGAAGAGGTGCCCATTGGCCACGTCACCAACGGCATCCATGTGCCAACTTGGGATTCCCAGGCCTCGGACGAATTGTGGACCAAACAATGCGGCCAAGAGCGCTGGCTGGGCGAGGGGGACGAGGTGGAAGAATTGGTGCGGCGGGTGTCAGACCAGGAATTATGGGTCATGCGGCAGGCCTCCCGGCACACGTTGATCGAATATGCCCGCCAACGTTACTCCCAGCAAGTGGCCGCTTCCGGCTCCCCCTTTGAGCAAACCGCCCAGGTCGGGCAGATTCTGGACCCCGAGGCCTTAACCCTGGGTTTTGCCCGGCGGTTTGCCACTTACAAGCGCCCCACTTTGCTGCTGCACGACCCGGAGCGTTTGCTTCGCCTGTTAACGGACCCTAAGCGGCCTGTTCAGCTCCTGATCGCCGGCAAGGCCCATCCCGCTGACGGGGCGGGGCAAGAAATGATCCGCCAATGGGTGCAATTCACCCGGCGTCCCGAAGTCCAAGGCCGTGTGGTCTTTTTAAGCGATTATGACATGCTCCTGACCGAGCAGCTCGTGGGCGGTGTGGATGTCTGGATCAACACCCCCCGGCGTCCCTGGGAGGCCTGCGGCACCAGTGGCATGAAGGTGCTGGCCAATGGCGGTCTCAATCTTTCGGAACTGGACGGCTGGTGGGCAGAAGCTTATTCGCCCCAGGTGGGATGGGCGTTGGGAGATGGCCGGGAGCACGGTGACGATCCCGGCTGGGATGCGCACGAGGCAGGCGCATTATATGACATCATGGAAAAGGAAGTAATCCCGACATTTTACGCCCGTAATGCCGACGGTCTTCCCACCGATTGGCTGGTCAAAGTCAGGGCGAGCATGGCGACGCTCACGGCCCGTTTTTCCGCCCATCGCGCCGTTTGTCAGTATGTCACGGACTATTATGTACCCGCGGCGAAAGCCTATAAGGCTCGTCAGGCGAATCGAGGCGCTCTCGGCCCCCGTCTGACGAACTGGCGGCGGATGCTGGAGAAAGAGTGGCATACCATGTCCTTCGGCGACTTGCAGATAGAAACCCGTGACGGACAACATCATTTCCAGGTGGATGTGATTTTCGGCGAAGTTGATCCCAAGGCGGTGCAGGTGGAATTATTCGCGGAGGAGAAGGAGGGCCGGCCCTGGCGGCAGCCGATGGCCGGGGGAGACAAGCTGCCGGGCCGGGAGGGAGTTTACGTGTTTAGCGCGCCAGCGCCGGCGACGCGGCCCGCCAGCGATTTCACCCCGCGCCTCATCCCTTCTTTTTCCGGAGTCGCGGTGCCGCTGGAATTACCTTTAATCTTATGGCCCCACTGATTGCCATGGGAGGTAGCTGATGAGCATTTCCGATTATGCCGGGAAACCCGCCGAACCCTGGATGTTGACCAACATTCCCCGACTCGTCACCGCCTACTACGTCAATCGCCCCGATCCCGCCGTGCCGGCGCAGCGGGTGGCCTTCGGAACCTCGGGGCATCGCGGCTCGTCGCTGGACCACGCCTTCAACGAAGCCCATATTCTGGCAATTACCCAGGCTATCTGTCTCTATCGCAAGCAGCAAGGCATTGACGGGCCGCTGTTCATGGGTATCGATACCCACGGGCTCTCCGAGCCGGCCTTTGCCAGTGCCTTGGAGGTCCTGGCGGCCAATGGCGTTGAGGTCATGGTGGATGCGGCCGAGGGTTACACGCCGACACCGGTGATCTCGCATGCAATTCTCACCTACAATCGGGGCCGGAGCCGGGGCCTGGCCGATGGCATCGTCATCACGCCTTCCCACAATCCCCCGAAATATGGCGGCTTCAAATACAATCCACCCCAAGGAGGCCCGGCGGACACCCACGTGACTCAATGGATCGAACAGCAAGCCAACGCCTTCCTTACCGATGGATTGAAGGGGGTGGCGAGGATCCCCTTTGAGCGCGCCCATAAGGCCTCTACCACCCATCAGCATGGCTTCCTGGACGCCTATGTGGGCGATCTCTCCTCAGTGGTGGACATGCAGGCAATAGAGGACAGCAAGGTTCACCTGGGGGTGGACCCGCTGGGCGGCGCCAGCGTGGCGTATTATGACGCCATTGCCGAGCGCTACCACCTCAACCTGGAGGTCGTGAATCACCAAGTCGATCCCTCCTTCCGGTTCATGACCGTTGACTGGGACGGCCAAATCCGTATGGACCCCTCCTCGGTTTACGCCATGGTCCGCCTGATCGAGCTCAAGGACCGCTTTGCCCTTGCCTTTGCCAGCGACACCGATGCCGATCGCCACGGGGTCGTGAGCCACAGTCAGGGATTGCTCCCGCCCAACCATTATCTCTCCGTGGCCATCGCCTACTTATTCGCCAATCGCCCGCAGTGGCCGGAAACGGTGGCGGTGGGCAAGACCCTGGTCAGCAGCAGCATGATCGATCGAGTCGCCGCGCGGGCGAACCGGCGGCTGGTGGAAGTTCCGGTGGGGTTTAAATGGTTCGTGGAAGGGCTTATCGACGGCTCGCTGGGTTTCGGCGGCGAGGAGAGCGCGGGAGCGACCTTTTTGCGGCGTGACGGCAGCGTCTGGACCACGGACAAAGATGGGCTGATCCCCAACCTGCTGGCCGCGGAGATCACCGCCCGCACCGGCAAAGACCCGGGCGAGCACTACCTGGAGCTGACTGCGGAGTTCGGCACCCCGCACTACACCCGGATCGACGCGCCGGCGACCCCCGAGCAGAAGGCGAGACTGGCTAAGTTGTCCCCCGAAGCCGTCAAGGATTCGGAGCTGGCCGGCGAACCCATCACGGCCAAGATGACCAAGGCCCCAGGCAACGATGCCCCCATCGGCGGCCTGAAGGTCATGGCCGCGAGTGGCTGGTTTGCGGCCCGGCCTTCCGGCACCGAGGACATCTACAAAATCTATGCCGAAAGCTTTAAAGACCAGGCCCATTTGGACGCCATCGTGTCTGAAGCAAAACGGATCGTGAATAAGGCGCTGGCGTAGCCGGAGTCGGGCCGCGGCTTCGGCGGAATCGGCAAGGAGCGACGACAGTCTGCGTCCTCTTACCTGACAAAAGACGAAAGGAGCACGAAGATGACAACGGGCATGGCACCCCTCACCGAACGCCCGGCCTGGAAGGCCCTGGAAGCCCACTATCAGCAGGTTCGGGAGCTGCACCTCCGGAAGCTCTTTGGGGACGATCCCGGCCGCGGCGAGCGCCTGACTGCTGAGGCCGTGGGCCTTTACCTCGATTACTCCAAGAATCGGGTCACCGGCGAAACCCTCAAGCTGCTGGTGCAACTGGCCGAGGAATCCGGGCTGCGTGCCCGGATTGAGGCCATGTTCCGGGGAGAAAAGATCAACCTTACGGAGCAGCGAGCCGTCCTCCACGTCGCCCTGCGCGCCCCCAAGGGGGCAGTCATCGTCGTGGACGGCGAGAACGTGGTGCCCCAGGTCCACGCCGTGCTGGACCGGATGGCTAACTTTTCCGACCGCCTCCGGAGCGGCGCCTGGCTGGGCCACACCGGCAAACCTATTCGGAACGTCATCAATATCGGCATCGGGGGTTCCGACCTGGGGCCGGTGATGGCCTACGAGGCTCTCAAGCACTACAGCGAGCGCGGCCTGACGTTCCGTTTCGTTTCCAATGTCGATGGCACCGACTTCGCGGAGGCGACCCAGGATCTTGATCCCGGGGTAACCCTCTTCATCATTTCCTCCAAAACCTTTACCACTCTGGAGACCATGACCAACGCCCACACGGCCCGCGACTGGTCGCTGGCGGGTCTCGGGGGCGACGCCCAAGCGGTGGCCAGGCATTTTGTGGCGGTTTCGACGAACGCTGGGGAGGTGGCGAAGTTCGGCATCGATACCGCCAACATGTTCGAATTCTGGGACTGGGTCGGCGGGCGCTACTCCATGGACTCGGCCATCGGGCTTTCCACCATGCTGGCCATCGGCCCGGAAAACTTCCGGGCCATGCTGGACGGCTTCCGGCAGATGGACGAGCACTTCCGCACCGCTCCATTGGCGGGCAACCTGCCGGCGCTCATGGGCCTCCTGGCCGTCTGGTACAACAACTTTTTCGGCGCCCAGACCGTGGCGGTCTTGCCTTACGAGCAGTATTTGAAACGCTTTCCGGCTTATCTGCAGCAGCTCACCATGGAGAGCAACGGCAAACACGTCACCCTGGATGGGACCGAAGTCGCTTACCAAACCGGCCCCATCTATTGGGGCGAGCCTGGGACCAACGGCCAGCATTCTTTCTATCAATTGATCCATCAGGGGACCAGGCTGATTCCCTGCGACTTCATCGCCTTCGTCCAGCCGCTCAACCCCCTGGGCCGGCACCATGACCTGCTCCTGGCCAATGTCTTTGCCCAGACCGAAGCGCTGGCCTTCGGCAAGACGGCCGAGCAGGTAAAAGCCGAGGGCACGCCGGATTGGCTCGTGCCTCACCGGGTCTTCCAGGGCAACCGTCCCTCCAACACGATCCTCGCCGAGCGCCTGACCCCGGAAACGCTGGGTAAACTTGTGGCCCTCTATGAGCACAGCGTCTTTACCCAGGGGACCATCTGGGGCATCAACTCCTTCGACCAGTGGGGGGTCGAGCTGGGCAAGGCTTTGGCCCAGCGCATTGTCCCGGAGCTGGAGAGCCGGGAAGCGCCCGGGCTGGGCCATGATAGTTCCACTAACACGCTGATCCGGCGCTACCGGAAACTCAAGGGGGCTTCCTGATACCAGTAGGGGCGACCCGCTGGGTCGCCCGCAGTGAGCAGTAAGCAGTGAGCAGTAAATGCAAAAAGACAGTGATCAGTAACCAGTAGTCAGTAAAGGCAAAGTCAAAGGATAAAAAGCTAATAGCTCGAAACTCGAAACTCGAAACTCCAGGGGGCAGGGACCAGTTTTCGGCGCGGCATTCAAAGGAGCCGCAGGCTTTAGCCTGCGCCAGTTTTCCTAGGTCGGCCTGTGGCCACTTCGCTTTTTTCCCTCCCCCTTGAGGGGGGAGGGTCAGGGTGGGGGTGGCTTGTTTGTGTAACGATTAGAACATGGGCATAGAACTTAGCTTGCGCCGGATAGGACGGCCTTTGTCGCATGATCTCAGCATAACGTATGCCTCACCGGCGTGGCGCAGCCGCATCCGTGTGCAGGCAATGGTTAGAGCCTGCCAATTGTTTTGGTACTCTCGCAAATCCGATTGGACGATAGCACAATGTAGTGAATCCGGTTTTCTGGGTCTTACTCCGCCATGAGAGTCCAGCCAACGCGTGTAGTTTGCGATTAGAATGTTCTGCACATTCGACCATTGAAGCACAAAGAATTGATCCTCACCGTATTTCTCCGCAGCAAGAACAAACACGCACACCAATTGTGGAATTGGAAGAGGTTTCTTGTCCCCGATGAGCTGCTTGCTTCCATCGAAAGTAATGTTTGCGAACTTGTCGATCGAGAATTGCCATGCCCCTCCCCTGATGGTCTTTACCTGGATTGGGCATGAACAGCCCTTGAAGTCGGTAGCTATGAGATCAAAGTCAGGGACATTGCCAGAGAAAGTCGCAACGAGAAGCCCTCGCCGAGCAAGCTCGCAGGCAACCAGATATTCACCAATCTGTTTGATTAGCTGATTACTTCGTCCTGTGGCCATACACATCCATCCCTTTCCTGGGCCTATCCGGTCACTATCGGGTTATTCCAACCTCCGGGGGGGGACACTCGCGGCTCGATCTCGCCAGGCCCCCAGGTATTGGGCTCATATTCGGAGACCGGGGCGGCAGCCTTCAGTACCGGGTCAACGATGCGCCAGGCCTCTTCCACATAGTCCTCCCGGGCAAACAGGGTGGCGTCTCCCGCCATGGCATCCCCCAGCACCCGTTCGTAGGCATCGTCAGGCTCAGATTCGCTGCCCGCGATCATCTCCACCGATTGCCCGACCATCTCATCTCCCGGGGCCATTACCATCATGCTCAGGGCGATGGTAACCGCGGGATTGACCCGCAACCGCAAGTAATTGGACTCCAGGGTGGCAGGAAACAGCTTCAGGGGCTTTCGGAGCCGCACTATGATTTCCGTACAGGTCACAGGCAAGCACTTGCCGGCCCTGATAAAGAAGGGGACCCCCTGCCAGCGCCACGAATCAATCTCCAGTTTCAAGGCGGCAAAAGTCTCCACTTGGGAATCCGGAGCCACCCCCTTCTCCTCCCGGTAGCCCCGGAACTGGCCGCGGACAACGTTCTTCACATCCAGCGGTGGAATCGCCTTCAGGACTTTGACTTTTTCATCCCGGATGGTCTCGCTGTCCGTCCTGACCGGAGGCTCCATGGCCAGGTTGGTCATGATCTGGAACAGATGATTCTGGACCACATCGCGGATGGCCCCCGTTTCTTCGTAGAATCCTCCCCGGCCCTCAACCCCGAAGTTCTCTGCCATGGTGATCTGCATGCTCTCCACGTGATTGCAGTTCCAGAAAGGTTCGAGAAAAGCATTGGCGAACCGGAAGAAGAACATGTTTTGTACCGGTCTCTTCCCGAGGTAATGGTCAATACGGAAGATCGCGGTCTCGTCGAAGGTTCCGAGCAGGGTCCGGTTGAGGTCCTGGGCGGAGGCGAGGTCTCTCCCGAAAGGCTTTTCGATAATGACCCGGCCACCCCGGGTGCAGCCCGACTTCCCGAGCTGTGCCACGACCACTGCGAACATCTTGGGTGGGATAGCCATGTAATAGGCGGGTCGCTGGGCAGAGCCGAGTTCATGGCAAAGCGCCTGATACATGGCAGGGTCCGTATCGTCGCCGCGCACATAGCGCAATAAACCGCTCAGTTTATCGAAAGCGGCGGGATCGAGTCCCCCATGTTTTTCGACGCTGTCCTTCGCCCGGGCCCGGAGTTCATCGACGTCCTTTGCGGACCTGGCCACCCCGATGACCGGCACGTTGAGGCGGCCGCGTTTGACCAAACCTTGCAGCGCCGGGAAGATTTTCTTAGAGGCGAGATCGCCCGTTGCACCGAAGAAGACAAAAGCATCGGAATGCGGGACGTCCATTATTTTCTCCTCATTTTGCAGGCTTTTCCAGGTGCCCGCCAAACCCGAAACGCATTGCCGACAGCAATTTGTCCTGATAATCCGCCTCGCCGCGAGAGCTGAAGCGCTGGTAGAGCGCGGTGGAGAGAACGGGTACGGGCACGGCCTCGTCGATGGCGGCCTTGATCGTCCAGCGTCCCTCACCCGAGTCGGAGACACGGCCTGCGAACTGAGAAACATTGGGATCTTTGAGGAGGGCGGCTGCCGTCAGGTCCAACAACCATGAGGCAATCACGCTGCCCCGGCGCCAGACTTCCGCGATGTCGGCCATATTCAGGTCGTACTGGTAGTATTCAGGGTGGCGTATCGGCGTGGTCTCGGCGTCGATGGGGCGATCCTGCTTGCCGGCGTTGGCATTGTGCAAAACCCCAAGCCCCTCGGCGTAGGCGGCCATAATGCCGTATTCGATGCCGTTGTGCACCATTTTGACGAAGTGACCGGCGCCGTTGGGCCCGCAGTGGAGGTAGCCCTGCTCGCAGGTGCCATCGACCTGCTCGCGTCCCGGCGTGCGCGCCAGGTTGCCAGCCCCGGGCGCCAGCCTGGCGAAGATCGGATCGAGGTACTTGACCACTGCTTCCTCGCCCCCGATCATCAGGCAGTAACCTCGTTCCAATCCCCAGACGCCGCCGCTTGTTCCGCAATCGACATAATGAATTCCCTTGGGGGCGAGTTCTTGGGCCCGCCGGATGTCATCGATGTAATACGAGTTGCCGCCATCAACGATGATATCGTCTTTTTGCAGAAGATTCGCCAAACCGTGCACCGTTTCGTCGACCACTGCCGCCGGCACCATCAACCAGATCGCCCGCGGGGGCTTCAATTTGGCCACCAGTTCAGCGAGCGAAGAGGCTGCAAAGGCGCCGGTCTCCTCGGCGAAGGTTTCCCTTCTTTTCGCGGTGGCGGAATAGACGATGACCTCGTGTCCGGCGCTCATCAATCTACGCACCATGTTTCCGCCCATCCTGCCAAGGCCGATCATTCCGAGTTGCATAATGGTCTCCTTTACCAAAATTATGAAGTGGAGAGACGACTTTTGTAAGGAACATTTGATAAATTAAGAAAACTGATTACCTCGAATAAGTTCGCAGGTCTCTGAACATCGCATACTGGACCGAAAAACCGAAGGCGCCCAACACCATCATAATAAGGAAATCCAGCACGTTGGCCCCCCTGCCCAAAACCAGGGCGGGGATATACCAACCCAGGCCGATTACCAATAGGGCGGCGCCGTTAAAAGCGGTGGTCAACATCACCAGGAGGTCCCGGACAAGAAAAAATAGCAACCCGACGGCCGCAGCGCCTATAATCCCCAGCAGGATCAGGATCGACTGGGAGGCATTCAGGGCGAGTCCGAAGGAGATAAGAATCGTAGAGCCCAAGGCCGCACCCAGGACGATGACCCCGATGGTCCAAAGGGGATAGGCAAGCGCGGCCAGGACTACCGCGGCGCCGACGCCGATCGCCAGGGGCATCCAGGAATTGCCGGCCGGCGCCCAGGAATAGCCGATCATATACCCATAAATCAAGCCGAAGCAGATCAGAAAAATTCGGAACAGGGGATATCCATAAAAACAACTGGCGAGGCCGACGAGGATGGCCGCCATCCCAAACCAGGCATCCATAGGAAGATTTCCTTTCCCGTTTTTTCTTTCCGAGTATCAACCCCCGGCTTATTGGTGCAAGTCTATTCTTCTCCGGAAAGTGGCCCGGCGGGTTATCGTTGGAAATAGTTCTTGACGTATCAAACCAATAGTAATTATGACTTCAGTGGCTGACAAGAGGTGAGGTCGCGAATGAGCCGATTCCGATCCCTTTTCTCCCTGAAGTCTTAAGACCCCGGATGGGACACTGTTCCTGGCAAGCTTGCAGTGATTTTTTTAATCATTATCTTTGTGGCTTAGGAGTTTTGGATATATGGGAAATCCATTGGTCCAACAGCCGCTTTTTCCTGAGTTCAAGCCTCTCGGCCTGGAGGATAGGGAAATCATCCAACGGCTTCTGTGGGATTATCAACCGGAAACTTCAGAGTTGACTTTTACCAACCTTTTTATCTGGAAGGATTTCTATAATTTTTCCTGGTCACTGGATGGCGATTGGCTGTTAATTATTGGCGATTCTCACGACGGCGCCGGTTGGATGTTTCTGCCCATCGGGCCTTCTCCGAGGGGAGAAACCTGCAAAAAATTACTCCAATGGCTCAAAGAAATAAAAGGGATCAGTGAGCCCAGAATTGAACGTGCGGATAGCCGGCTGGCGGCGGAGTTGGCTCCTGACTCTCGCTTTCTGATCGAACCGGAAAGGGATCATTTCGACTACGTCTACCGGTCTGAAGACCTTATTCAGCTTACGGGAAACAGGTATCAAGGGCAGCGAAACCATATTCAACATGTGCAGCGTGTATATCCCTTTTCATATGAGCCTCTCCAAGAAAGGCATATCTCTGACTGTCTCGAATTGGCGGAAGAGTGGTGCGCTCAAAAGAAATGTGATGAAGATTTGAGTCTTCAAGGAGAATGGGAAGCTGTAAAGGCGTGTTTGCAAAATTTTCATGATCTTAATCTTCAAGGCGGGGTGATCCTGATTAACGGCAATGTCGAAGCCTTCACCTTGGGTGAACTTCTCAATAAAGAAACCGCGGTGGTCCATATCGAGAAGGCTGATCCCTTGGTTTCGGGATTATATGCCGCGATCAACCGGGAGTTTTGCCGCCATTCCTGGTTCCAGGTGCCATTCGTTAACCGGGAGCAGGATCTGGGTGTGCCGGGGCTGCGAACGGCAAAAATGTCCTACCACCCCCATCATTTGGTGGAGAAGTTTCGGATTCGACTAAGCTAATCATCCGGTTCATTTTTTTAAAATCTCTCTCTCGTTAGTCTTGCAGCAATTGGGGTTGCCATGAACGCGGTCCGTTACTATCTGGCGCTCATCATGGTGGTCATGTTGGGGCCAGTCCCCCTCATTTGGCTGCTCGTCCACCCCTTCGTGCGCTTCTGGCGCCGGGTGGGGCCCGGGTGGACTTACGGCGTCGTCGGTTCCTTGTGGGCTTTGGCCATGGCGGGACTTTTCCTGAGGCGCCACGCCCTGCTGGCCGTGGAATTCGGTACCAACTACTATCTCACGGCCCTGGGTCTTGTGCTCGTGGCTGCCTCGAGCTGGCTGGGCATGGTCTGGTTTCGGCGCATGAGGCTTACTACCATCATAGGCCTGCCGGAGCTGGCCCCGGAGCGGCACCCGCAGCAGCTTATCACTACCGGAGTCTATGCCATTATCCGCCATCCCCGCTATGTCCAGTTATGCCTGGGCATGTTGGGCAGCGCCCTCATTGCCAACTACCTGGTCCTTTACCTGGTGGCGGCCCTCTGGCTGCCCGCCCTCTATGTCGTAGCGCGGCTGGAAGAAAAGGAACTGCGGGACCGCTTCGGCCCGGCTTATGACGAATACAGCCGCCGGGTGCCCCGCTTTCTGCCTCGCATCTCCCGCGGTTCCGGCCTTTAGGGAGCCGGAGTGGACACACTGTCCCGGGAAGGGTAAAATAATACCGTGGCAGCTTTGTTATTTTCCAATGGATCTTGAAAGGAAGTTATCAACTTGCCTGCATTTCTCCAATCGGGCGGTCACAGCATGATAATTCCCGGGGTGAGGTTTGCCACCCTGCGCCTGAGTCTTCTGACCGCGGCGGTGCTCTCCCAAATATATCTCTTTCTCCGACTGTGGCTGGCGGTCTCCGGCTGGCGCCGCAGCGCCGCCTGGAAATCCTGGTTTATCGGCGCTGCGGGCGCAGCCATCGCCTTTCTCTTTGTCATGAACGGCTATATCTTGTTAAGGCCCATCCCCTGGGTGGACCCGCCGGCGGCGATAGAGGTTACCGTCTTCTATCCCGCGGCGGTGTGGGGCCTGGGGTCGATTTTTTCGGCTCTGCTTCTAGTGCTGGTAGATTTGCTGGTGGGGTTGAGGCGGGGAGCGGCTCGTTTAGGCCGCGGCCCGGCCACCCGGGGGAATGCCATTGCCGTGAATCCCGCTCGCCGCCGCTTTCTTAAAGCCGGAGTGGGCGCGCTGATTGCCGCGCCCCTGGTAATTTCAGGATACGGCGCCACCTATGGCGCTAATGCCTATGAGGTCTCTGACCTCAGCTTGCCTTTCGGTCGTTCTTTGAGGGCGGTTCAACTCAGCGACATCCACGCCGGCATTTTCATGACCCGGGGAGAGATTCAGCGCATCGTCGATCAAGTGGCGGCGCTCTCGCCCGATTTGTTTCTCCTTACCGGGGACTACATCTCCAATTCCATGATGTTTCTTCCAGACTGCGTGGAAGAAATGGCCCGGATCCAGGCGCGCTACGGCACCTTCGCCGTCATGGGAAATCATGAACACTGGTATGGAGAGCCGAGTGAGATCCTGGCGATCTTCCGGCAGCACCGGATCAACTTCCTGCTCAACGCCCATCGGGTAATTGAGGGGGACCAGGGCCCATTTGCAGTGGCCGGCATCGATGACCTCCGCTCCGGGCATCCCTCACTGGCGGGTGCCTTGCACGGGCTGGATGGCGCCATGCCGACGATCCTGCTATCACACCACCCGGAGATCTTCCCTGAGGCCGCCGGCCAGGGCATCCCGCTAACCCTGGCGGGCCATTATCATGGGGGTCAAATCAAGTTAAGCCTGCCAGGAGTGGACCTCAGCCTGGCCCACTTGATGACCCCCTACCCTGAGGGCCTCTACCACCTGAAGGGTTGCCATCTCTATGTCAATCGGGGGATCGGGACCACGTTTACCCCCGTGCGGTTGAACGCCCGGCCGGAGATAACCGTGTTTCACCTGACCTGAGGCGGTTATTCAGATCCCCTGCCCAAGAAGAAGCTGATTTCCGCAGATTTACTCGTCAATCCCCTGAACCCGCACTGCACCAATTGCCGTGGAAGGGCGCCTGTGCCCTGTGGGGAATTTCCCTTGACTAAATAAACGTATAAATGATAGTTTATATAATATATGGTCGCTGAGGGAATGAACAGTGAGCAGGGAGGGAGGGATTGACCCCCGCATATCCTAAGAAGGCCCCGGTTCTCGAAGATTGCCTCCAGACCGTCGGCTTCGTGGCTAAAAGCCTGTCGGATGAAAACCGGTTGCGGATTCTCCTGTGCCTCAATAACGGGAAGAAATCCGTCTCCAGCATTTTCGAAGAATTGAACCTGTCCCAGCCTCTCGTTTCCCACCACTTGAAGGAGTTGCGCCGCTCCCTGCTGGTCAAGGTGGAGCGGCGGGGGCCCTTTATTTACTATGAAATCGCCGACGCCAGAATCCCCAAGATCCTGGAAGCCTTGAAGGACCTGGCCACTGATCTGCTGGCGGCTCGGAAAGTTTATTAACAGACCGGGGAGGTGATTCATCATTATGGCCGGAATCAAAGAAGCATTAGAGCGCCTGGCTCCGGAAAAAGCCCTGAACGAAATTGCCTTGGCGCTGAAAACCCTCCTGCCTGTGGTTACGGAGGAGGAGCGGCTGAATTTTGTGATCCAGCTCATCGGCGGCGCCAGCGATGACCAGGTGGCCAGCATGGTCCACCTCTGACTGGCGGAATGCCTGGACGAAGGTGTCGATCCAACGCATATGTGTCAAAAGCTGGTGGACCGGGTGGCGCAATCCAAGCAATTGATGTCTGTGGCCGACCCCGAATTGTTGGTTCTATTCGAGGACTGGCTGGATGAACTGGAGGAAGAGGTGATCTCCTTGGCCCAAACGCACGGGTCCTTGCATCCGCAGGACTTGGCCGCTCAGCTTGGCCTGTCTCAAAGAGGCGCCACTTTCCTCATTTCGAAACTGGAACGCGAAAGGAAATTGTCCGAGTTGAAAGATTGATAAATGGTTTCTATAAGTTGCATGTAGCTACCAAGGACGGCTCCCTTGATGGACGAGACACAGGTTAACAAGCAGACCGGCTGGTCCGCTAACAATGCTTTAAGAAAATCTATAATGGGTGCGACCATCGAACCGATCCTTGATGGTCCAACAAAAGGTATGCTCCATGGCTTTGTCATCCCCCTTAATACATGAGGAAAACCGTTTTCTCCAGGCCAAGTATAACCTTACTGCGTGGTACTACGACATCCTCGACTATCCCTGGGAGCGCCAGTACCGGAGCTGGAGGCCGATTCTCCTGAAAGATGTACGGGGAGAGGTTTTGGAGGCCGGGGTCGGTACCGGGCGAAATCTAGGATATTATCGGCCCGATGTAAATCTTACCGGCATTGACATCTCTCTGGCGATGCTCAGGAAAACAATGCGGAGAGGCAAGGCGGCGCTCTGCAATTTCGACCTGCGCCAAGAAGATGCCACCCTCATGGCGTCTATTCCGTCAAATCACTTTGACTGGATCGTATCGATGTACCTTTGCTGTGTGATGCCCGATCACCTCCAGCCATTGGCCATCAAACAGTTCGAACGGGTTCTGAAACCGGGTGGGCGATTCCGGCTACTCGATATGGTTTATTCGAAAGATCCAAAATTGAGAAGGCGCCAGGAATTTTTTAGCAAATTTGTCGAGATGGTTTACGGGGGCCGCTTTGACAGGAACACCCTCGGCCATTTGCAAAACTCCCTCGAACTCAGGATTACGAATACCTATTTCATCAAGAAAGACGTTTATCTGGTGATAGAGGGTCAGCGGGTGGAATAACCAGTTGAGATTTCTGCCACGAGGTGAGAATTAGTGGCTCAGGGACCAGATATTATCGAGGAAAAGGTGGAAGCCGCCATTCGCCGCCATTTGGGATTGCCGGAATTGCCGCAAGAGGCCAAGAAGGGATTCCTGGAACGTCTTTTAAAAAATAACCGGGTTTAACCAACCGCGAAGAACCTCTGTGAGGAGATCGCCATGCTTAAAGTCAGATGTTTTTACAACGAGCCCAACGGCAAGCCCTGAAACCACTTCCAGGAAATGGTGCCCAGGTTGGGCCAAACGTATGCATTCGAGGCTGAGGTGATCTCCAAGCCCATTGCCGATTACCAGACGGATGAATACTTCGAGCTGGACCTGCCCACGGCCCCGGCCATCATGGTGGGGGAGGAAATCGTGGTGGAAGGTGGGGATGTCGCCGAAGAGCAACTGGAGGCCGTCATCCGCCGGCACCTGGGGCTGCCGGAGCCGGAGCCACAAAAGAAAGGCTTCCTGGGCCGCATTTTCGGCAGCAGCTAACTCTCCTGGCCCGCCTGGCAAGCACCAGGAGGGCTGAATCCCGGTCCGCCCGGGAAGCCCGGGCGGCAAGCTGAAGCGGAGGTCAAGACATGCAGGCCGGCAAATTTAGCAGGGGAGCCCTGATTAAGGCCATCTTCCTGCTCATCTTTATCGCGGCCGCGGTGGCCATGGTCTGGTTTACCGGAGTCCGGCAATTTCTCACCGTGGAAAAGTTGGGGGCCCTGCTGGCGGCCGCGGGTATATGGGGGCCTTTGGCCTTTATTCTGATCTATGCCGTGGGGGTCTGCCTATTCATTCCGGGGACCCTGCTTACCGCCCTGGGGGCAGCCATCTTCGGTCCCTATCGGGGGTTCGTCTATGTCTGGGTGGCGGCGATGCTGGGCTCGTCGGGCGCCTTCCTCATCGGGCGCTACCTGGGGCGGGAATTCGCCGCCTCCCTCATCGGCGACCGGCTGAAGAAATACGATGAAGCCGTTGAACGAAACGGCTTTGCCACCGTGCTTTACCTGCGCCTGGTCTATTTCCCCTTTACGCCCATGAATTTCGGCATGGGGTTGACCGGAGTGCGCTTCCGGGATTATCTCTGGGGCACGGGACTCGGCATTCTGGTGGGAACCTTCATCTTCACCTTCTTCGTGGGCACTCTCAAGGAGGTCTGGGCCACCGGCCACTGGGCCAACCTCCTGACCTGGAAGGTGTTCTTTTCCCTGGGGCTCTTCCTCTTTTCCTTATTTATTCCCAAGATCATCAATAAACTGAAATTCTGGCGGGGCCTTAAGAGCGGCTAGCTTCAGAGCGAAGAACCGCACCAGATTTTTCTCCCTCCCACCGGTTTAAGACCGTCACCCCCATTTTGGGTTGCACCTTGTCCTGGACCCCCATGTTCTTGATCCGAACCACCGGCGCCCGCGGTCGATGCCAGATTAGCCGGTGGGTCAGGAAGACCAGAATAATTATCCCTATAGCCAGCCACAGAGCTTTTTTACCTCCAGGCAATTTCACTGTGTTTGCCCCCTGTTCCTGCTTAGCTGGATAGACTCCGACGGCTCGGCGCCGATCTTAGCACAAAATTCAAAAAATTTGTCAGGCGGGAACTAGTCTGGGTGCAGGGTTCAGTTTTCGGGGGCAGATTCCTGGGGAAAATCCGCCAGCCGCCCTCAACCGAAGCGGCCGGTGATGTAATCCTCGGTCTGCTTATTGGTGGGGGTGGTGAAGATTTTTTGGGTGGTGCCGAACTCCACGATGCGTCCCTGGTAAAAAAAGGCGGTGTAATCGGAAACCCGGGCGGCCTGTTGCATGTTATGGGTGACGATGACGATGGTGTAAGTAGCCTTCAGGGTATTGACCAACTCCTCGATCCTGGAGGTGGCAATGGGGTCGATGGCGGAGGTGGGTTCGTCCATCAGCAGGATCTCCGGCTCCACCGCCAGGGCCCGGGCGATGCAGAGCCGCTGCTGCTGCCCCCCGGAGATGGCGGTGCCCGGCTGGCGCAGGTGATCCTTCACTTCGTCCCAGAGGGCCGCCCGGCTCAAGGCCTCTTCCACCCGGTCGGCCAGTTCTCCCCGGCTGAGGCGGAAGTGCATCTTGAGGCCGTAGGCCACGTTGTCGAAGATGCTCATGGGGAAAGGGGTGGGCTTCTGGAAGATCATCCCCACCTTGCGGCGCAGTTCCATGAGATTGTAACCCGGGCTGAGGATATTATCGCCGTCCAGCAGCACCTCGCCGGTGGCCCGCTGGTCCCCATAGAGCTCGTAAATGCGGTTATAGACGCGGATGTGGGTGGACTTGCCGCAGCCGGAAGGGCCAATGATGGCGGTCACCCGGTTGCGGGCGACCTCCAGGTTGTTGTCGAACAAGGCCTGGTGTTCCCCATAAAAGAATTGCACCTGGCGGGCCCTAATTTTCAGGTCGCCCTGGCTGGCGGTCGAGGTTTCTGCGGGGGCGGCAGTCTGGCCGCTGTCTGCGGTAGCCATAATGGGTAAGGTCAAGGTAGCTGTCAGGTCATTCATGTCTTCCGTTCTCTCAGGGTATACCGGGTAAGCAAGGTCAGGGCCAGGACCCCGGCGGTAATCAGCAGTGAGGCCCCCCAGGCCTTTTGTTGCCAGTCGGGATAGGGGGACATGGCATAGTCGAAGATGGTTACAGTGAGATTCGGGGTCGGCTGGCCCAAAGAGTTCATCATATAGGGGCTGTTGAGGGCGGTGAACAGCAGGGGCGCGGTTTCACCGCTCACCCTGGCCACGGCCAGCAATATTCCGGTGATTAACCCCGCCTTGGCTGCTCTAAAGACGATAGCTATGGTTATCCGCCAGCGGGGCAGCCCCAGGGCCAGGCCCGCCTCCCGCAGGGTATTGGGGACCAGGCGCAGCATGTCCTCGGTGGCTCGGGCGGCAATGGGCAGCATGATGATGGCCAGGGCCACGATGCCGGCGTAACCTGAGAACCTCCCCAGGGGGACCACCACCAGGGCGTAGGCGAAGATCCCGATAATGATCGAGGGCATCCCTATCAAGACGTTGGCGGAAAAGCGCGTGTTGTCGGCCAGCCGGGATCCCTGACCGAATTCCGCCAGGTAGACTCCCGCCAGCAGACCCAGGGGCACCGCCAATAGGGTGGCCAGGATGGTCATAACCAGGGTGCCGATGATGGCGTTGGCCAAGCCCCCGCCCTCCATGCCCGGTGGGGTGGGCAGTTGCGTGAAGAAGTCCAGATTGAAGGCCCCCAGGCCCCGGTCCGCCACCACGAAAATGATCCAGGCCAGGATCACCATGCCCAGTACCGCGGACAGCGTCGCGAGCACGCTGACGAGGCCATTGGCAAGCCGGCGGCCGGTGGCGGGGCGGGGTCTCATAGGCCCACGTTCCAGGCGCGGTACATTCGCTTCAGCAGTTGCTGGGAGAACATTTGCACCAGGTAGGTGATGACGAACAGGATCAAGCCCAGTTCTATCAGGGAGCTGACATAAATGGCCTTGGTGGCCTCGGTGAATTCATTGGCCAGGGTGGAGGCGATGCTGTTGCCGGGGGCGAACAGCGAAGTCGATACGTAGTGGGAGTTGCCGATCACGAAGGTGACGGCCATGGTCTCCCCCAAGGCCCGGCCCAACCCCAGGAAGACCGCGCCGATGATACCCACCAGGCCGTAAGGGATGGTCACCTTATAGGTCACTTCCCAGGTGGTGGCGCCCATGCCGAAGGCGGCCTCCTTCACCACGCTGGGCACCAGATTGAAGACATCCCGGGTGATGGCGCAGATAAAGGGCAGGACCATGAAGGCCAGGATGATCCCGGCGGTGAGCATGCCGATGCCCAGGGGGGGGCCTTGAAACAGCGGCAGCCAGCCCAGGGTCTTCCCCAGCACCGGCTGGATATAGGTCGCCATGAAGGGAGCAAAGATAAACATGCCCCACATGCCGTAAATGATGCTGGGAATGGCGGCCAGCAGCTCGATAATGGTGCCCACCACCCGGCTCGCCCGGGGCGGGGCCAGCTCCACCAGAAACAGGGCCAGGGCGATACTCAACGGCACTGCGATGACCATGGCGATGAGGGTGGAGACCAGGGTGCCGTAGATGCTGCTAATGGCCCCGAATTGTTCGGTAACCGGGTTCCACTGCTGGGAGACCAGGAATCCGAAGCCGAAGGCCTTGATGGCTGGCCAGGATTGCTGGAGCAGGACAATGAAGATGCCGCCCACCAGCAACGGGATCAGCAGGGCGCTGGCGACCACCAGCCAGCGGAAAGTCCGGTCGCCCCTGGCGGAGACTTGCGGCACCGCTCGATCGGAGATAATTGGGCTATCTTTTGGCATAATGTGATTTGAGGCCGGAGCCTTGATGACTCCGGCCTCTATGTGGAGATAATCTAGTTGGCCAGGAAGGTCGCGACTGCGACCTCGCCAAGGCCTTTATTTAACCGGCCAAACCGGTTTGCCGCCGGAGGTAATATCCTTTGCCCAGGAGGCTTCGACCAGGTCAGCCACGCTTTGGGGAATAGGCACGTAGTCGAGCTTTTCGGCCATCTCGCTCCCGTGCCGGTAGCACCAATCGAAGTACTTCAGCATGGCCTGGGCCTTGGCGAGGTCGGGCTGGTCCTTGTGGACCATGATGAAGGTGGCGCCGGCGATGGGCCAGCTCTGGTCGCCCGGCTGGTCATCCAGCATCAGATAAAAGCCATAAGGGGCGCTTTTCCAGTCGGCATTGGCCGCGGCCGCCCCAAAGGCCTCGAGGCTGGGTTTCAAGAATTTGCCGGCCTTATTCTGCAGCAGCGTATAAGGCATGTTATTTTGTTTGACATAGGCATATTCAACGTAGCCGATGGAGCCGGGCACCACTTTCACCTGGCCGGCCACGCCTTCATTGCCCTTGCCGCCGACGGCGTTTTTCGCCGGCCACTGCACCGAGGTATCGGCGCCGACTTTCTGCTTCCATTCCGGAGAGATCATGGAGAGATAAGTGGTAAAGATAAAAGTGGTTCCGGAGCCATCGGTGCGGTGCACCACGGTGATGGCCTGGGAAGGCAGCTTCAGGCCGGGGTTGAGCTTCTCGATGGCCGGGTCGTCCCATTTGGTGATTTTGCCGAGATAGATGTCAGCCAGCACCGGACCGGTGAGCTTCATGGCCCCGGGACCGACGCCCGGAATGTTCACCGCCATCACCACGCCGCCCATGACCATGGGCCACTGCACCAGGCCGTTCTCTTGCAGCATCTCGGGTTTTTGGGGCGCATCCGAGGCCCCGTAATCAACGGTCTTCGCCTTGATCTGGGCAATGCCGCCGCCGGAGCCGATGGCCTGGTAATTGATCTTCATACCGGTGATCTGATTGTATTTAAAGGCCCATTGGGAATAAATGGGGTAGGGGAAGGTGGCCCCGGCCGCACTGAGGTTTACCGGCTGGGCCTGGGCCACGCTGGCCAGGAAAAAGGTAAGAATAATGGCTGCGAGAAACCACCATTTCCGCATGTTTATGCTCCTTCGAGTTGAGGGTTTGATGGCAAACTGTTGTAAAATAAACTACTTGTCCTGAGGTCGGGAAACCCGCGCGCGCACAACCGCATTTTAAAACACCTAATTTTCACAAGATAGCGGTTAATTGTTAGGAAAATGTTAGAAGAGGGTAAATCTTTAATGAATTTGCGATTTTGGAAAGGTCCGGGATTACTCCGCCGGCAGGTGCAAGGAGAAGAGGCTCCCGGCTCCCGGGGTGCTGGCCACCGTCACCCGGCCGTGGTGCGACTGGGCAATGTGCTTGACGATGGCCAACCCCAAGCCGGTGCCGCCGATCTTGCGGCTGCGTCCGGCATCCACCCGGTAAAACCGTTCAAAGATGCGGTCTAGTTGGCTCTTCTCGATGCCTACTCCCTGGTCCCGAACCCTGACGACCACCTCGGCGTTGTCCCCTAGAGCCTCCACCCGCACGGCGCTGCCCGCGGGGCTGTATTTGACGGCGTTGTCAATCAGGTTTACCAGGGCCTGTTCCAGGAGTGGCGCGTTGATCCGGGCTCGCAGCTTCTCCGGGCAATCCAGCCGGACCGTGATCTCCTTGGCGGCGGCCTTGGGTTCACAGATCTGGATGGCGGAATCCAAGACCCCCTTGAGCCTGCCGGCGGTGAGGAAGACCCTTCCCTGTTCCGCATCTTGTTCGATCCTGGAGAGACTCAGAAGATCGTCGATAATCTCATTGAGCCGATCGGTCTGCCGGGAGACGATGCCCAGGAAGTTCCGGGCATTCTCCGGCTCCTGCAAGGCACCGGCCAATAAGGTTTCCACAAATCCCTTGATGGAGGTGATGGGGGTTTTCAGTTCATGGGAGACATTGGCCACGAAGTCGCGGCGGCTCATCTCCAGCCGCCGCAGATGGGTGACGTCGTGCAGCACGATGAGAAAGCCGATATCGGCTCCCTGGGCATCCTTCAGGAAGGAGCCATGGGCCTGAATGATCTGTTGGCCATGGCTCATCGTTACCTCGGCATCGATGGGCCCCCTGGCAAAGATGGTGCGGGTGATGAAGCTCTGTAATTGATGGTCCCGCACCACTTCCTGGATGGTGAGATGTTGAGTGGCCAGGTAGTCCACCCCCAGCAATTGCGCCGCCGCCCGGTTCAGGGTGATGAGGCGCTGCTGGGAGTCCACCGCCAGGACGCCTTCCACCATGCTGGAGAGCACCGCCTCCTGGAGCTGCCCCTGGCGGATGAGGACGCCGATGCGGTCCTGCAATTGCCCGGCCATGTGGTTGAAGGCCTCGGCCAGGCTCCCCAACTCATCGGAGCCGGGCACCGGCAGCCGCCGGCTCAAGTCTCCCCCGGCGAAGCGCAGGGCGCCTCGCTTCAGGTCTTGCAGGGAGCGGCTGAGGCGCTGGGAGATGAGGAGGCTCATGGCCGCCAGTAAAAGCACGATGACCAGGCCGCCCAGCGCCGTCTTGAAATAGAGGGCCCTGAGGGCCTGGGCGATGGAGGTTATGGGCAGGGAAGCGCGCACCAGCGCCACCATCCGGCCCTGCTCCTGCATGGGCACGGCCACGAACAGGCGATCGCCCCCCGAGGTGAAACTGTATCTTTCGGAGACGCCCACCCGCCCCTGGAGAGCCTCCTGAATCTCAGGACGATCGCCGTAATTTTCCATGCGGGCCGGCTCCTCTTCCTCTGAATCTCCCAGGACCTGGCCGGAGGGCAGGAGAACCGTCAAATGGGTACCGGTGAGCCGGCCCAAATCCTTGCAAATCCGGTCGACCTCGGCGCCCTGTCCGGGAGCCAATAGCCCCGGCAAACGCGTTTCCACCAAGAGGGCCCGGCTCTTCAGGTCCGCGGCCATCTGTTTCAGGTAATAACTGCGCCAGGAGGCGGTGACATACCAGGAGAGGGCCAGCAGGGACAGGAGGGTGACCAGGAGATAGGCAGGAAAGAGTTGCCAAACCAGGCGCTGGCGGCGCATGAGGCCATCCTCTGCTTCAGACGTTGGGCAAGCCCACCACCGGAGGCTTTCGGGGGGCGCCCTGATCTCCCTTACCTAGAGATCTTGAGCATTAATATACCAAAACCTTTTCCATTTGCAGAAATTCCTGCCACCTTAGTCCGGTGGGTCCATTTTACACCTTGTAAAAATTTCTGACAGACCCCCTGCCAACGCCAGAACCGGCCTGGTGGCACCCGGCAAGGTTTTCTTCTATTTTCAGCCAGATAGACGGCCGGCGGTTCGGGCATAATCGTTGCATTTTAACGGCAGGGCCCCCCGGCCTGGCCGGGGTCTATTCTTTAAAAGTTCTCCGGTTACCCGGGGACGGATTGCTCTGATGCCGGCGTACTCTCTGCTCCTGATCGCCATCCTTATTCAGCTTATTGCCGCATTCCTGGCTTTTCGGCTGGTGCGGATTACCAGGAGCACCGCCGCCTGGCTGTTTATTTCCATAGGGTTCCTGCTCATGGCCATCCGGCGCTGCTTCACGTTAGTCGAGTGGTCCGCCCGGGGCATGTCCCTCATGCCGGTGGACATCGGTTCGGAATTGGTGGGGCTGGCCACCGTCATCCTGATGCTGCTGGGGGTGGCCTTCATTGCGCCGCTATTCCGGGACATGATGCGCACCCAGGAGGGGCTCCGGGAAGAGGTCGAACATAGGACCGAAGCCTTAACCCATTCCTACCAGGCATTGCAACTGGAGTTACAGGAGCGGGAAAAGGTGGAGGAATCCTTGCGCCTTTCGGAGGAAAAGTTCCGCACCATTGCGGACTTTACTTACGATTGGGAGAGCTGGTTGGCCCCCGACGGCGCCTATAACTATATCTCGCCCTCTTGTGAACGGATTAGCGGGTACGCCGCCCGGGAATTTCTGCAAGATCCAGGACTCCTAGAAAAGATCGCCCATCCCGACGACCAGGCCAAGGTAGTCAAGCATTTACACGATGATCTCAGCAACCCTAATCCTCATTCTCTGATTTTCCGCATCCTTACCCATAGCGGCGAAGAGCGTTGGATAGCCCACGTGTGCCAGCCGGTCTCCACCCCCGAGGGGCGAAACCTCGGCCGCCGCTCCAGCAATCGCGACATTACCAGGTACCAAAGGGCCCGGGCCGAGAAGGTGGAACTGGAAGCTCAACTTCGCCAGGCGCAAAAGATGGAAGCCATCGGCACCCTGGCCGGAGGCATTGCTCATGATTTTAACAACATCCTGTCACCCATCATCATGTACACCGAGATCGCCTTGCGGGAGACGGGGAAGGACCAGGAGCTGCGCTCTTATCTGGAACAGGTGCTCAAGTCCGGCAAGCGGGCTGCCGATCTGGTAAAACAGATTCTCACCATCAGCCGCCGCAGCGACCAGCAACGGATAATGCTGCGCCTGAGCCCCCTGGTCAAAGAATCCCTGAAATTGCTGCGGGCCTCCTTGCCGGCGACCATTGACATTCAAACTGAGATCGCCGCCGAGTGGGATTGGGTGCTGGCGGACCCCAGTGAAATCTACCAGGTGGTCATGAATCTTTGCACCAACGCCGCCCAGGCCCTGGAAGAAAAAGGGGGCCGCCTGAGCGTGGGCCTGGATAAAGTGGAATTGGCCCGGGAGCAGACGTCCTGCGGCATCAGCGTCCCACCGGGAGATTATCTGAGATTGAGCGTCGTGGATACCGGTCAGGGCATGACCCCGGAGGTGCTGGAACGGATTTTTGAGCCATACTACACCACCAAAGGGCTGGGGAAGGGGACCGGCCTGGGTTTGTCGATGGTCCATGGAATTGTCAAAAATTATGGCGGGGGCATCCAGGTCGTAAGCGATCCCGGGAAAGGAAGCACCTTTGAGATCCTCTTTCCCCTGATGGCCCCTGATGAAGCGCTGGAACCCGAGCCGGTAGCTCTCATGCCGGAAGGGAAAGAGCGAATCCTGCTGGTGGACGATGAGCCGGATATCGTGGCTGCCACCCAAATTATCCTAAGGCAGTTGGGATATCAGGTGACGGCCTGGACTGATGGCCATGAGGCCCTGGCCGCCTTCCAGGCCGGACCGGAGAAATTCGATCTGATCCTCACCAACCTGACCATGCCCCGGTTGACCGGGTTTGACCTGGCCCGGGAAGCCCTGGCTCTACGTAAGGAGATCCCCATCCTGGGCTGTACCGGCCACACCGAACCGAGCAGCTTGGACAAGACCAGGGGCCTGGGGATCAGGGAAATTATTATGAAACCACTCATTCCGGCAGAGTTGGCTGGGGCCATTCGCCGGCTGCTCGATTCTCCCAAATAAGCCGGGCCGCCTTAACCCGCAGGCATAAGCCTGGATTATTCGGCGAAAAGTGAAGAAACTCCAACATAACTATGATACAAGGAGAAATAATTGGCAAATCAAGGGACTCAAAGATGCTCAAAAGTGGTGAAAGCCAGAAAGAAATAATCCGGCCAGATTTTAACCGCACCATCATGATAGATTTCCATGGACGCCGTGCCGGGAGGCAAATTGTGAAAACGCTGCTGCGAGCGGCTGGTTTATTGGCGCTATTGCTGATGGTTGCCGGTACGGCTCGCGCCTTAGACAACTCGGATTGTTTCCTCTGTCACAGCGTCAAGGAACTGACTAAGACCGACAAGGCCGGCAAGGTGGTGTCGCTGTTTGTGGATGAGAAGGAATACGAGGCGTCCATCCACGGCAAGAATCTCTGCACCAGTTGCCATACCGATATCACCAAGCTGCCGCATCCGGACGGTTTCACGCACAAGCCGGTGGCTTGCAGCGCCTGTCACCGGGTGGAGACGGAGATTTACCTGAAAAGCGACCACGGTCAGGCGGTCGCCAAGGGCGAATCCGAAGCCGCCTCATGCAAGGACTGTCACGGACACTCGCATACGTTGTTGGACTACCGGAACCCGCTGTCGCCGGTCTACCGCGCGAACATTCCGCAGACCTGCGGTCGTTGCCATGGCAATACCGCAGAGATGAAGAAGTTCAATCTCCTTCAGCGCGCGCCAGTCGTGACGTACGACCTCAGCGTGCACGGCCTGGCGTTGAAAGGCGGTATCACGCAGGCGGCGGTCTGCACGGATTGTCACGGGTCGCACGATCTGCACAAGTCCACCAACCCTGCCTCGAAGCTCTACTGGCAAAACATTCCCGGCACGTGCGGCAAGTGTCACGAAAACGTCAAGAACACCTACGAGCAAAGCGTGCACGGCAAGGCGGTTGCCAGGGGCGTTCGGGACGCCCCGGTGTGCACGGATTGTCACGGCGAACACACGATTCAGGCAGTCGAACTTGCCAGTTCCAAAGTTTCTCCTGCGAATATTCCGGAGACGTGCGGGCAGTGTCACGGCTCGGAACGCCTCGCGAGCCGGTACCAGATGTCGTCGAAGGTCGTGGAGACGTACATGCAGAGTTTTCACGGTCTGGCGGAGCAGTCTGGCGAGACGAGGGTGGCCAACTGCGCGTCGTGCCACGGATTTCATGATGTGTTGCCTGCAAGCGATCCGCTGTCGTCGGTGAACCCGAAGAACCTGCCGCAGACCTGCGGCAAGTGTCATGCCGGTATCGGCACACGACTCGCCACAGGTGAGATCAAGATTCACAACCTGCCGGGCGCCGAGAAGGGCAAGCCGTGGCTGGTGAACTTTATCAGCCTATTTTACATCGTCATCATCGTGCTGACGATTGGCGGCATGTTGGTGTTCATCGCGTTGGACTACATCGCTAAGACGCGGGCGCACATCCGGAAAGTCCGGGAGTCGGCGGACAGCGAAGTGCGCATGACCAAGTGGGTCCGGTACGAACACCTGAGCCTGATGATCCTGTTCATCATACTTGTGTATACCGGCTTCGCCCACAAGTATCCCGATGCGTTTTTCAGTTGGCCATTCAAGCTGCTGGAAAATGGCGGCTACATTCGCGGCATGATCCACCGCATCGCGGGCTTCGCGTTTATCGGGCTGTTTTTCGTCCATCTGGTGGGGCTGTTCCGCACGCCGCGCGGACGGGCTCACGTCAAAGAACTCTGGTTCCGGTTCCACGACATGAAAGACTGCGTCGGCCAACTGCTCTACAACATCGGCCTGACCGAGACCCCGCCACCGGCACGCCGTTGGAACTACGCCGAGAAGATCGAGTATTGGGCGCTGATGTGGGGATCGGTCGTCATGATCGTCACCGGCGCGATGCTGATGTTCACCGAAATCGTCCTGCGCCTGTTGCCGAAGATCTGGCTCGACGTGGCTCAAGTCATCCATTTCTACGAAGCCGTGCTGGCCACGCTGGCCATCGTCGTCTGGCATTTCTACTGGGTCATCTTCGACCCGAACGAATACCCGATGAACCCGGCCTGGCTCACCGGCAAGAGACTGGACCACGGCGAACCCGAGAAGGAAGACGGAGCCGCTGCTGAAAATATCAAGACTGAGTAACACCGTCCTCCTTGCCTTTTGCTCGCCGGCACTCCCTTGCTGCTGGCGGAAGAAGACAAGACGTCTGACCGCTGCGGCGTCTGCCAAGAACAAGAAACCAAAGACTGGGAAGCCTCAAAGCACGCCCGAAGTCCAGCCCGGAGGGTAATAAAACTTCCAGTGGGACCAAGAGGAAAAGCGAAGGTCAAGCGGGGAGGGCGGCGTCGAGCGGCTTTGGATATCTAAAAAGTGACAGCAATCCTTCCCAAAAGGCTAGTTAGCCGGCGGGGGCGCTCAATTTTTTATAACCCGGCGGCAGCTCAAAGAGGCGCTCGGGCTGAGGCTCTTCCACGATGTATCGGTATTCCACGGAAAAATCCTTCTCTTTGGAGACCAGTTTTATGGGGACCCCCAATTTGAGCGCCATCCAGATGGTCTGCCTCTCCGGGCCGGGGCCCCCCGGCGCCGTGACCTCATATTTTTCGGCTTCGTAGCCGTTCACCGTCTCTTTGCCCACCAGGCGCTTTGCCAAGGCATCCGGGGGAATCTGGATGAATTGCCCGGGGAGCCTGGTTTTCAGAGGCAGCTCCAGGTAGCTGCGCTTACGGGTAAGGATGACCCAGACCTTTTGCAGGTCCGGCCGCACGATGGTGATGGTCTGGCCATCTTCGTCATTGAACTCCTGGCGCATCTTGCCGTCCTGCACAAAGATCCTCCCGAGCGCCAACTTTTCGCCGTCCCGGACCACCATCTGGGCGGAGAACTGCGCGGCCGCGGCACTTGAGGCAAGGAGCAAGACCAAGGCCAGCACCAACAACCAGCCTGGTCTCCCTAAAGCCTTGCCGGTCAGCTCTCTCATCATTTCCCGCTGAGAAGCTCCATCACCTTGATGATGGCGGAAATGTCCTCATCGCCCCAGCCCTGGGCCACCCCGGCCCGGTAGAGGTGCAGCAGCATCTGCCCCCCGGGGACTGGCGCCCCCAACTCGTAAGCCGTATCCAGAACGAATTTGGCGTCCTTGGTCAAATGCTTCAAGGGGAAGGCCGGCGGATGGTTCCGGTCTCTGAAGTTGGCGGCCTTTACCTGGAACATGGGGGCGTTCATGGCTCCGGAGAATACCGTTTCCAGCATGGCCTCCAGTTCCAGGCCCCCCAGCCGCCCGAAGTTGAGGGCCTCGGCGAAGCCCTCCATCGCCAAGCCCAGGAGCAGGTTGATGAACATCTTCATCATGGAGCCCTGGCCGGGCCGGCCGCAGAAAATGACTTTCTTCCCCATGGTCAGAAACAGGGGCTCCAGTTCTTCGACCTTTTCCTTCTTGCCCGACGCCAGGATCACCAGGGTACCCTCTTCCGCGGGTTTCTTGGTGCCCGAAACCGGGGCGTCGATGAAGGTGATACCGGTGGGGGCCAGTTGTTTGCCCAGCTCCCGGGTGAAGCCGGGGGACACCGAACTCATATTGATGAAGACCTGGCCGGGATTGAAGGCGGCGGCGGCGCCCTCCTCTCCCCAAAGCAGCTCATAAAGGGCCTCAGGGCCGGTGACCATGGCGATGATGATCTCCGCCGTTTTGGCCAGGGCCCTGGGGCTGGAGGCAATCCCGGCCCCCAGTTGCGCCAAAGGTTCGGCCCTGGCGGCAGTGCGGTTATAGACCATCAGGGGGTAGTCGCCTTTGAGGATGCGGGCGGCCATGGCGGCGCCCATGATGCCCAACCCCATAAACCCAATCTTGGTATCCATCTGCAAGTCTCCTCCCTCGTGAAGCCCGGGCGGACAATCGGGTCCGCCGCTACCAAAAAGTTATCACTTTTTCCGGCACAAGAAAGCGACCTCCCGGGTAAGCAAATCTTTCCGGGTATAGCCCTTCGCCTCTAAAATTGCCTCCAATCCGGGGGACAATTCCCCGGTCATTTCCATTACCTGGCTCTCCTCCAGCACTTCCAGATAAGTATTGAATATTTTGCGGTAATCAGTCAAGCGCCATCTATTCAAATGGCTATGGGCAGGATAGCGGTTATCCTGCAAGTGATCCCAGGGAGGCACCCGAGGGTGGGCGGGGGGCCTGCGGGCATCTGTCCACTCCGGGTGATGCCCGCCGGAAAGACTCGGGAAGAGGTGGACATTAATCCAGGCTCGCCCCTGGGGTTTAAGGACCCGGTTAACCTCCCGGACGGCCGCGGGCACGTCGTCAATATGCTCGAATACCAGGGAAGAGTAAACGAAACTGAAATAATTATCGGGAAACTCCATATGGGTGGCACTCATCAGCCGCATATCCACCCGGTCCAGGGGAAGCGGCTTGCCGTATTGGCAAGAGAGTCTGCGAAAAAATTGGCCGTCGAAGAGCCAGTGCCGCAAAATGGACTTGAGCCCCCGCTCCCAACCGTTGGCCCTGAGCACCTGGAGAAGACTTCCGAGGGTCATTCTGAAGGTAGGCACTTCCACGTCGATGCCCGTGGCCGTAAGGCCGTCAGCGGTGAACAGGATGGTTTGGCTGGCCCGCTGGCCGCACCCTATTTCCAGCAACCTCAACCCGCCAAGGTCAGGTCCCAAGTTAGCCTTGATAATGGCGGATAATTTTTGGTGAAAAATAACCTGCCCGTCGGCATTCTCCAGATTGCTGACCCGGTAAGCCCGCAGGATACCCAACGCCCACCGTAGACGTTGGATCCAAGGGACTCCCGGCTCTGCCCGGGCAGCCATCTGGATAGCGGAGTCTCCGCTTTCTGTATTATCCATTTGCAAGGCCTTCCCGGTTTAGCCGCAGCATTTTACTCAGAAAAATGATGGCGAGACAATTTATTGAGCTTGCTGGCGTGGCACCCGGTTATAGCTCCACTCGCCCAAGGTGGTGGCTTGCCTGCACCTTCATGGGCAAGATCATGGGGCGTCTCACCTTCGGCGCGGTATTACTGGTATTGGATGTAAAGGGGCGCTGGGTTCAGCCTTAGCAACTCCTGGGGGGTCATCAGGGCGTCGCCCTTCTTGGTGTCATTGTGATAGAAGAGCTTAAAGCCGACATACTCCACCGGCTCGGCAACGATGTAATCCTTGAACGAATCCCTCTTCAGGGAGGGAGGGCCCCAGCCGTCCATGTTCATGATAATCTGCACTTCGGGGCGGAGCACGATCCTTCGGGCATTGGTGACCATGTCACGGGTGAAGCGGTGGACAATGAGCACCTTGGGCGGAAGATTATACTTTTTCACCAGTTCCTCCAGGAAACCGGAGGCATAGTTGATGTCCGCCGCGTCATAGGTGCCGATCTTGGTCCCCGGCCTCCTGCCACTCTTGATCAGGTTAAACTCCGGATCCATCCCCAGGTGCACGTCCGGATTCTTCAAAATCCACTCGAAGCGCGGCAGGATGGTACGGATGTTGTCCTGGCCGGTCTGAATGTCGAGGAAGAGAAGGGCATGCGCCTCTTTGGCCCAGCCGTACACTTCGTTGACGATCCGGTCCGGCATCACCATCCGGTACTTGCCGGCCTTGCCCGGCTCTCCCTGCGCCACCACCGCGATGAGGTGCAGCGCCGGCTGTACCGGTTCCGACGGGTCCGCCTTTTCCCATTTGGCTACTTCAGCCTGCAGATGCCGCAGCATTTCGTCCTTTTCCCAGGCACCTAGAGCCCCCATATGCTTGGAAAGCGGGTTGCCGTAGTAGGCGACAATGCGCTTCTGCGGCAAGATGGAACCCGGCAGGGGCGGCGGGTAGGCCACCGGCCAGCCGCACCGTTTCGCATACCCGGGGTCCTCGCCGGCGAGGTACCTGGCTTTGGAAGCCACCACTGCGGGGGCGAGCGGCTTTTCCGCCTTGGCCGGCGGCGTCTCAACCTTGGCGATCCTGGTGGGAGCGGCGCCCTTGGCCGCGCGGGGAGCAGCCGGGGGGATTGCAGCCGCTGGAGCTGCCTGGGTAACCGGGACAGCCGGAGCCGCCGGGACGGCGGAGCCGCCTGGCGCGGCTGGGGCTGCCTTCACTTCGCTGACCTGGTCGTTCGGAAAGCCTGCTCGCGGGACCACCACTGCCAGGATGGTTACCAGCAGGAGGGCAAATATCCGGATATCCAATCGATCACACGAGTAAGTCACTTAGTGCTCCTTTGAATTAGATATGGGGGACGGCCTAGAACTCGCTGGCAGGTAAGGCGGTCCGGGCTTCTATCTTAGTTATTACGGCGATGGCAACAGGCCCCCAACCGTTGCCCAAGTAGATATTACATACTTTCCTTACATTTTGTCAATAAAAACAGGCAGCAAAAATAGCCAGGCAGCAGCAGTGGTCCCCTTTTATTTATTCTAATTGACTCCCCCCCCTCCTTGACATAAACTGCTGCAATATCGATATCGCCATTACTTGGTGGGAAAGGTGAATTATGAAATTGAAGAAGGGACCATTGGTCGTTGTCGGCATCGCCATTGTCGCTCTGGCGGCAATGTCTGTTTTTGTCCATTACTACGGCGATTGGCTGTGGTTTGAGAATTTGGGTTTTGCCCGAGTGTTTACTACGATTCTATGGGCCAAAGTTTTGACCTTTGCTGCCTTTGCCTTAGTATTCGGCCTGTTTGCCGCAGTGAACCTCTTCATTGCCAGGAGACATGGTTCCTATTCCCGCACGATGAGAATCGTGCCCCCTCATGGACAGGCCACACCCATCGATCTCCTTTTTTCCGAGGCGCACGCCACGCAAGTATGGACGCTGGCTATATTGTTCCTGTCCGGTTTAATGGGGATCAGCGCCTCCGGCTCCTGGATGACTTTTCTGCAGTATTTGCATCATTCGCAATTTGGCGTTGCCGACCCAATATTTTCTAAAGATGCGGGGTTGTATGTTTTTATTTTGCCTTTATACACCTTTCTTCAAAAATGGTGCTTAACGGCTTTATTTCTCGTATTCATGGCTGTTGGATTTTCATATTATCTGGATCATGCAGTAATGTTTCAAGAAAACTCACTCTATATTTTTCCCAAGGTGAGATCTCATTTGGGGCTGTTGGGCGGTCTGTTTTTTCTCGACCTCGCCTGGTCATACCGGCTCCAGTGCTATGGTCTGTTGAATTCGAGCAGCGGAGTGGCCTATGGGGCCAGTTATGCGGATATTCATGCCCAGCTCCCGGCTTATTGGTCGCTGATGATTTTGGCGGTCGTTATCGCCCTGGTGCTGTTTTTCATGCCGGTCCTAAAAAAATGGAAATGGGCGCTCTATGCCATCGGCTTATTTTTTGTTGCCCTCATCGGCTTATCCTGGATTTATCCGACCTTTGTCGAGCAATACATAGTAAAGCCCAACGAACTGGTTAAAGAGACTCCCTATATAGAAAACAACATAAAATTTACCCGTCTCGGATTCGGCCTGGATAAGGCCCTGGAACAACCTTTTCCGCTTGAAGATAACCTGACCTACGCCGACATCGAAAAGAACGACGCCACGATTCACAATATCCGCCTGTGGGATCGCCGCCCTTTGATAGAAACATATAAACAACTGCAGGAAATTAGGCTCTACTACGACTTCAAGAGCGTCGACGTCGACCGCTACCACTTTGAGGACAAATACACGGAAGTTGCCCTGGCGGCCAGAGAGCTGGCTCCCTCGCAGCTCCCCGCCCCTGCCAGGACCTGGGTGAATACGCACCTGGTATACACCCATGGGTATGGGGTGGTCATGAGTCCTGTCAATGAAGAGACCGGGGACGGTTTGCCGAAGTTTGTCATCGAGAACATTCCACCCCAGTCCAGCAACGCGATCCAGGTTATCCGGCCGGAAATCTACTTTGGCGAGGAAACCAATGAATTTACCATAGTGCATAGCAAGCTCCCTGAGTTCGATTACCCGAAGGGGGACCAGAATGTTTACACGTCTTATCAGGGAAAAGGCGGCGTGCAGATATCCGGTCTCTTCCGAAGACTGGTTTACGCCATCGATCTGTCGGATCTCAATATCCTCCTGTCCGGCTATATCACCGACGAGAGCCGCGTCATGTTCCACCGCCTCATTGCGGACCGGGACAGCACGATAGCTCCTTTTCTCGCTTATGATTCGGACCCCTATTTGGTGGTCGGTGGCGACGGCCATCTATATTGGATTCATGATGCCTATACCACGACCGACATGTTCCCATACTCAGAACCAGTCTCTGGGGGGCAGGGTAGTTACAATTTCAACTACATTCGCAACTCCGTGAAGGTCGTTATCGATGCCTACAACGGCGACGTGTCCTATTATGTAATCGATCCCTCCGATCCGATGGTGCGAACGTACGAGAAGATCTTCCCGACGTTGTTTAAACCGATCGAGGCGATGCCGGCTTTTTTGAAGCAGCATCTGCGCTACCCCATGGACTTGTTTACCATCCAGGCCCACATGTATGCCACTTATCACATGACGGATCCGCGAGTGTTCTATAACCGGGAAGACTTATGGAATATCCCTCAGGCCGTGTTCGGCGGCGCCGCCCAAACCATCCTCCCTTATTACATCATAATGAAGCTGCCGGGCGCCGCCTCGGAAGAATTCATGCTGATGCTGCCGTTGACGCCGTCAAATAAAGACAATATGGTCGCCTGGATGTGCGCCCGCTGTGACGGGGGCAACTACGGGCAGCTTCTCATCTACACATTATCCAAAGACAAGCTGATTTACGGCCCGATGCAAATCGATGCGCGCATTAACCAGCAGCCGGACATATCGGCCGAACTGACTCTTTGGGGGCAACAGGGGTCCAGCGTGATTCGAGGAAACCTACTCGTTATTCCCATCGAGCATTCGTTTATCTATGTGGAACCCGTTTATCTCCAGGCGACGCAGAGCCAGATGCCGCAGTTGAAACGTGTAATCGCGGTCGAAGATGGAAGATTGATGATGGAAAAGACTCTGGATGAGGCACTGCGGGCGGTCTTTGCAGCAGAGGGAGTTCCGCCGGCGCAACAACAAAAAGCGCTCAGCGGATTACCTGCCGGTCCTCTTCCCGCCGGGGCTCAAGAGGCCCTCGACCGCTACAACAAGGCCATGGAATACCTGAAGCAGGGCAACTGGGCCAAGTACGGCGAGGAATTAAGCAATCTCAAGCAAATACTTGAGACTATGGCGGGGAAGGGAAATGGGAAGCCCGGGGATAAATGAATAATCCTGGGGAGCTTCAGGCGAATGAGGAAAGCCTTTACCTTTCCGGGCCGGGGGCGTCCAACTCGATGGGCCGCAGGCCCAGCTCCCGGCGGATGATCTCCCCGGCCAGGTCCACCACCTGGGACTGGGATTCGATCAGGGCGGTGTCGCTGGTGGCAATGGGGCCGGGAAACCCCACCAATTCCCGCTCCGGCACCGGCACCGCGGCGGCCGTCAACTTAAGCCCCCGGGCCGCCGCCAGTTCTGCGGTGTGCTGGGCCAGTTCGCCGCTCAGGCTCATAGGGGCGTCATAAAAGACGGCCACCGGCTCCTGCCAAGCCTGCGCCGCCAGGTAATCCAGCACCAGGGCCAGGACCCGGTCGGTCTCGGGGGAGGGCTTGAAGCTCCGGGAAACCTGGCCCACGTCCCGGATGAAGCCGTCGTCCGCAGCCACCAGGGGCAGCTTTCGCAAGGCGCATTCCAGGGTGATGAGAACATTGTGGCCGTCCAGCCCCAGGGGGAGGCCGGCCACCTCCTTGAGCAGCCTCAGCCTGGCCCGGCGGGCCGCGGCCTCGGCCGGGGCGAAGACCCCCCGGTGCAGGAGCTGCCGATTGGTGCGGGAAAGATCATAGCGGTTGCCCACCAGGGCCAGAGCCGCCGGGCGGGGGTAGCCCCGGGCCAACAGGTAGCGGAAGTCGGCGGCGGCATCTTTGGTGAATCTGCCCAATGGTCCGTTCAAACTTCTGTTCCGAAAAGTTTAGGCAACAGCCTGGGAGAGAAAGCTGACCTCATAGGCCACTAGGGGTCATGAGTGTTCTTTTCTAAGGGAGGGGTGGGCAGTGCCCACCCTACACATTTTAGGTTAAGCGGCTTTTTTTGATTTTTTACTTTTTACTTTTGACTTTTTTTTGACCCCTCAACCCTCTCTGTCTGCCATAAATTCAATATAGTCCGGATCCCCGATAACCGGACCTTCTTCCACTTCCACCGTCTTGGCCTCAGGAGATTCCGCCATTTTCACCCGTTTCGGCCGCCCCGGTTTCCTGGTGGGAGCGTCCCGTTCCCCGGCGATTTCCGGAGCCGCCGCCTCACCTGCCAGGGAAGATAAGGCGCTAAAAACTTCTTTAATTTCCATCACCAATTCCGTAGTGCTGAGTTCGGTCATGGACGCATGGGAAGTAACAATCGCCGCGCTCAATTTCAAAATCTCACTGGCCATGGGGATGACTCCTTTTCTTCTGGATGCCTTCACAAACCCAATAGGGTTCACTTAAACGGTTCTTTTCTAAGGAATCGGCGGGCAGTCCCCATTCTACCAATTTTCTGCCAAGGGGCCCTTTGTTTTTTTTACTTTTTACTTTTACTTTTTACCTTAGTTCCCGTTAGTATGCCCTCACAATTGCAGATTTTCCCGGGCCAGGCGATTTCCAAGGGCCCGAAGCTCCCCCAGCTCCTGAGGGGTGGGGATATACTTGCAAGTGAAGCCTGCATGGGCCAGCCTGATCTTCATGGCCTCGAGGAGTTGGTTCATCTCGGCCACCGCCTGGCCGCTCCAGCCGTAGGACCCGAAACAGGCCGCCGCCTTGTTCTGGGGCCGCAGTCCCTTAAGATAGGTAAGGAACTCGCCCATGGAAGGGAAGATGGTATTGTTGAGGGTGGGGGAGCCCAAAAGGAGCAGGCCGGCGTCCAGAACCTCGGGAACGATGTCGCTGTAATGGACGCGGCGCAAATGGCAGTTGACGGTCTCGGCCCCGGCGTCCCGCAAGCCTTCGGCCAATGCCTGGGCCAGCAACTCGGTTGAGCCCCACATGGTGTCGTAAATCACCACGGCCCGGTGGGGCTCCACTTCCCCTGCCCCCCATTTCTGGTAAGCCGCCAGGATCGGCTCCGGGGACCGGAGGAGCAAGCCATGGTCCGGGGCGATCAGCTTGAACTCCAGGTTCATTGGCTGGAGGCGCTGGAACAGCTTGAGGACCAGGCTGCCGAAGGGCATCAGGATATTGGCGTAATATTTCTTCACCTGGTGAAGATAGGCCGGGAAATCCGGGGTCTCGAGGTCGAAGCGTTCCTCCGAGGCGAAGTGGGCCCCGAAGGCGTCGCTGGAGAAGAGGATCTGTTCCTCTTTAAGGTAGGTCATCATGGAGTCCGGCCAGTGGAGCATGGGGGTCTCCAGAAAGAGGAGGGTGCGTTGCCCCAGCGAGATTTCCTGCCCGGTTTTCACTTCGACAAAAGGCCATTCGCTCTGGTAATGGCGGCTTAATCCCGCCTTGCCCATGGGGGAGCAGAAAAGCTTTGACGGCTTGACCCTGGCCATCACTTCGGGCAGGCCCCCGGAATGGTCCATCTCGACGTGGTTC
The DNA here is from genome assembly GCA_049585595.1 of Desulfobaccales bacterium. Lineage (GTDB taxonomy): Bacteria > Desulfobacterota > Desulfobaccia > Desulfobaccales > 0-14-0-80-60-11 > JAPLJC01. Next base: position 9,930 of record JBAVAG010000070.1, on the reverse strand, counting down.
GAGACGATATAGGAAATCTTTTCCGGGTCCACCACCTCCGCCACCCGGGCCAGCATCTCCGGAACGAATTCCTTTTTTACCGTATCAATCAGGGTGATCTGCTCGTCCAGAATCAGAAAGGCATTGTAAGTAGACCCTCTTTCGGTGAGATAGCCGTGAAACTCCCGAAGATTCCAGTCAATGGCGCCCACCCAGTAAACCTTGGGGGCCAGTTCCATCACCATTTGCGCCTCCCGTTGTGTAGGGGCGACAGTGGCACAGGCTTCCAGCCTGTGAAGAGGCCGCCCTCGGTTATCAGCAACAAAAGCCCAGTGGAACTCGGTCCGCCGGGCGTGGGAAAGTGCCTCTTGGCTTTATCTGAAAAGTGGCGCAGGCACCCACGCCAGGAACCGCCGCGGGCGGCGGTTCTATAGTTTCATCTCTTTATGACTTTATGTCATGCCATCTAGCCCGTAGGGGCGACAGTGGCACAGGCTTCCAGCCTGTGAATGGGTCGCCCGGGCGATGTTGTGGCAACAGTCAACTTTCAACGAACCATTGGTGCGGGGCTGCGAGCTACAACCCTTCCTTGGCCATCTCCTCCACCAGGGCCTTCTGTTTTTTGTTCAGATTGGCAGGGGTCTCGACGATGATCCGCACGTACTGGTCCCCCCGGGCCTTGCCGCTGGCCTGGGGGAGGCCATAATTCTTGAGGCGCATCTTGGTCTGGCTCTGGGTTCCCGGCGGCACCTTGAGGCTCATGGTCTTGCCATCCAGGGTGGGCACCGTCACCTTGGTGCCCAGGATGGCCTCGGTGAACTTGATGCGGCGGTCCACATAGAGGTCGTAACCCTCCCGTTTGAATACCGGATGTTCCAGTTCCCGCAGTTTGACGTAAAGGTCGCCGGGGGGCCCGCCCATGGGGCCGGGAGCGCCTTTGCCGCTGACCCGCAGCCTCTTGCCCGGCAGAGCGCCGGGGGGAATCTTCACCGAGATTTTCTCCACCTGGCCGTCGTGGGGCATGGCTACCACCTTCTCGGTGCCGAAGGCCATCTCATGCAGGGTGATAGGCATCTCCACTTGCAGGTCCCCACCCTTGGGTGGCGGGGGCTGGGCCCCAAACCCTTCCGGGCCGCCGTACCTGAAGACCCGGGTGCGGGGCTGGCGGCCGAAACGGCCTCCTCCTCCTCCCCCTCCCGTACCCCCGAAGAGGCGGCTCCAGAGGCCCTCGGAGAGGCCGAAGTCGAACATTTCGCTGAAATCGGCGCCCTTAAAGATATCTTCCTGACTGAACCTTTCCCGGAAGCCCTGGGAGCCGTATTGGTCATATTGCTGCCGCTTTTCGGGATTGCTCAGCACCGCGTAGGCTTCGCTGATCTGCTTGAACTTTTCTTCCGCAAGCTTCTTGTCCCCCTTGGCTTTGTCCGGGTGATACTTCATGGCCAGCTTGCGGTAAGCCTTCTTGATTTCATCTGCAGGGGCTTCCCGGCCAACACCCAATATCTGATAATAATCGATTTCAGCCATGAGAGATTTCTCACATTTCCCAGGGGAGTATTGGCCATATTATAAGTTGCGGGGGATTTTTGTCAACCGCTCCATTAATATAACCTTTCCATTTCATTGAAATTTTCTTCAATGACCGTCTGTTTGTCCCCATTTCTTCCTTGATAAATTTTCCCCTTTCTGATAACAATGCCCCAAATGCTTTAAGCCAGCAATTGAACGGTGGCGAGCCGAAAATTCCATTAATGGCAAGGAGGTAGGGCATGACGGCTTTGGTGGGCGGACTGGTTGCGGTGGCTTTGGGATTGATCGGCCTTGGCTTGTGGTGGCATCAGTTCTTTGACCTGTTGAAAGGAGGTATCCCCTTGTTGCTCCTCTTGGGCGGCGCCCTGGCCGTCTACTTGGGTTTTGAGGAGACCAAGGATAAGTTTTTCAAGAAGGGTGAAAACCCGACTTACGAACCTCCCAAGATGGGCGAGGCCGAAGTGGAGCAATATAAAGCGGAAGTGGAACGCTTGAAATCCGAGGTCGAGGAACTCAAGGAGAAGAAGCCGAAGAAATAGAGGCCGTCCACTTGGCGGCGGCTTTCGAAGAGGCTGGGGCAGGTCTGGGGGCCAGCCCCCTTTCAGTATTATTTTCGCTCCACCCGCGCCGCCCAGTGGGCGGGGCTGGGGGGGAGCCTAACCGCTATCCTGCGATCTCCCCGGAAGTCACCCGGACCACTTTCCCTGAATCCGTCTCCAGCATCAGGGCCCCGTCCGGGGCCACCTCCAGGGCCAGGCCGTGGATGGCCAGCGGCCCCTGGCGCACCGTGACCCGCTGCCCCAAGGTCACCGTCAGGCTGCGCCATTCCTCGAGAATCCCGGGAAAATCCCGAGCCAAAAAGCGTTCGTAGAGATCCTCAAACTCCTCCAGCCAGGCCTTAAGGATCGCCAGCCGGGAATTTATGGGCAAGGGCCGCCCGAGGCTCAGTGCCAGGGAAGTGGCCGTGGCAGCCAGCTCTTCCGGAAAGGCCCGGGTATCGACATTAAGCCCCAGGCCCACCACCAGGTGCCGAATCTGCTCGCTTTCAGTTTCCATCTCCGTGAGGATGCCTCCCAGTTTCTTGCCCGCCAGCAGCAGGTCATTGGGCCATTTGATGCCCGGGGCCACCCCGGTAACCCGTTTCAGGGCCCGAGCCACCGCCACCGCGGTAGTCAGGGTGATTTGGGGCATCTCCGTGGGCGGCAGCGGCGGTCTGAGGAGCAAGGAGACATAGAGTCCCGTCCCAGGAGGGGAACTCCACTGGCGGCCCAGGCGGCCTCGCCCCCGGCTTTGGGCTTCCGCAACGATCAGGGTGCCTTCCGGGGCGCCTCGGGCCGCCAATTCCTTGGCCAGATCGTTGGTGGAGGCCACCTCTTCGAAGTGGTGCACCGGTCCGCACAGGCGCCTCGCCTTAAGCCCCAGGAGAATCTCTTCCGGCAGCAACTTGTCGGTGGCTGCCAGCAGCCGGTAGCCCCGGCGGGGGGAGCCTGCGATGGCATAGCCCCGGGCCTTGAGGCGGTTGATGCGCTTCCAGACCGCGGCCCTGCTTAACCCCAGCCGGGCCGCCAGGACCTCCCCCGAGAGAGGCTCCGTAGCGAGACGCAGGGCCTGCAACACTACGGCCAGGGGACCCTCCGGGCCTCCGCCTGGTTCTTTATGGCTATTGGGCTTCATTGGGGAATAGGTAAAGGCGTTCCTGCTACTGTTATGCCACACTCGATCCTTGCAAGACACCCCTGGGATGCTTCTCCACCCCCGTTCCCGGGAGCGGCCCCGGCTCACCTCGTCGCCGGTCCTGAATCTGGTGCTTGAGAGAATTGTTATAGACCGCGGCGCCCAGGAGGCCGCCCACCACCAATCCCACCACCGCGGCGGTAAGGGTGGGCGACATCAGGAGGGCGACGCACATGCCGGTGAAGGCGTAGGCCAGGGGGATGTAAACCTGGGCCGGACTGCAGGCAGGGATCAGGGCCAGGATGAGGCAAATGGCCAACAGCCTGCGTCCCCAATGTGAGCCCCTGGTTCCCCGCCGATCACCCATCATTTCACTCGTGGGGCGGGCCTCCGTGCCCGCCGCCTTTAATGCCTTCTCACGCGCCCGATCTGGCCTCTATCCCGGAAATCCAGGCTTTCCCCCGGCGGCGCCTTCTCCCCACCGGAAACCATAAACCGGAAACTGGAAACCGTCTTTTCATTACAACCGCTGCCACAACATCAGGTTAAAGACCGCGCCCATCCCCAGGTGCAAGGCCAGGCTGAGGCGGCACAACCACCGCAGCCGGGTCTCCACCCGGTAAGCCCGCCGTTTGATCATCTCCTGGTTGACCGCCGCCAGGAGCAGCAAGGGCCAAAGACCGGCCCGCCAGGGCAGGGGCGAAGCCGGGAAGAAGAAAATGGCCAGCAGCCCCAGGATGACCAGCAGGTTGCCGAAAGTATAGAGCAAAGCCGCCGGCGCTGGCCCCAGGCGGACAGCCAGGCCGCGGGCCGCCGCGGCCTCACCCTGGGGAGCTTTTTGGTTTTTGGGGTCTTTATTTTCTATATTTTCAGGGAAGCCGTAACCGAGAAAAAGATTAAATCCGGCCCAGGTGAGAGGCAGGCCATACAGCAGCACCTCGGTCACCAGATGGCCGCATTGCAAATAAAACCCGGTGGCCACCGGCAGCAGCCCGAAGCAGAGGGCGCCGGCGATTTCCCCCAGACCCCGCCGGTGCCAGCAGAGGGGCTGGGCAAAGGAAAAATAGCCTCCCAAAATCCCCAAGGCTCCCAGGGGGATGGTCAAATCGCCGGTGCGGTAGTAGAACTGCAAGAGCAGCCCCAACAAGGCCGCCGTCCCCAAGCAGGCATAGGCCAGGCCCCGGGGCCCCCGGAAAAGGTCCAGCCGCCAGGCAGGATAGCGCCCGGCCCTGGGGGCAAAGCTCTCCCGGCCAGCGAAAGCGGCCAGGACCAGAGCCGCCACTCCCAGCGTGCCGGCCAGTAGCACCCCGGGGCGCAGGGGATATCCCGAAACCCCGGAGAGCAGGCCGCCGGCCCAGAAAGGCAGGCAGGCTGCCACCAGCATTGGCAGGGGCGCAAGCACCACTCCGGCGACGGGTCCAGTCCTGGCAACCATTTTAAATGATATATCCAGCCTTCCCTATTTATGCCATAACTTCCGGAAAGGTCAAGGTAATTGCGGGGAGGGGCTCCCGGCTTGCCGGTGAGCTAGATGGTCTGGTCAGAGGACAACCCCTGAGTTTTATTGGCGGTGCGGCACTCCACCATCTCAAAGGCGGCTTTTCGGCCCGGCAGGTCCATCATCCACGAGCAGCAAAGGCTACGGGGCTACGCCAAGGCTAAAGTTTAGGGACAACGCAGTAATATTTTCAATCCTCAATTATCCTTGCCTATTAGCTTGCCAAGCCTGTGGCAGGGTCAGTTATGGCCCTGCCTTTTTCTTGTCTATCGGTCCGCAATATAACTTGCCAAAAGCCGCGCTTATCGGTGGGGTGGGAAAACTTGCAAATATATCCCAGATATCAATCAAGCGGCGGCCGGTGGACACCGGTGGCAAAGTTATTAACATAATGGGAAGAAAATCTGAGGAGGCTTACCATGCTTCTTTATCTGGTGCAGCATGCCGAAGCAGCGAGCGAGGCGGAAGATGCGGCGAGGGACCTCACGGAAAAGGGCCGCATGGACATTGAGAGTGTGGCGCACCACTTGAAAAGGCTTAAGGTACAGGTCAGGCAGATATTTCATAGCGGCAAGACCAGGGCCCAAAGCACCGCCCGGGTCCTGGCCAGGCATTTACAGCCGCCGGACGGCATCTCGGACGCCCCCGGGCTGGCGCCTCTGGATGATCCTCAGACTTGGGCGGACCGGATCGCCAAACTGGATGAGGATACCCTGTTGGTGGGGCATCTCCCCCACCTGGCCAATTTGGCCGCCCTGCTCATAACCGGGGACCAAGAAATCAGGGTAATAAACTTCCAAATGGGCGGACTGGTCTGCTTGAGGCGAATGGATTCCCTCCGTTGGGCGGTCGATTGGATGGTCGTCCCGGGGACCATCCTTTAACCTCTTTAAGAAGGCCCACCCGGGGCCCAGGCGCATAAACATTTTATTTTGTTAAAGCGGAGGGTTGGGCAGGAAGCGGCGGCGGCTTTTTCGCTAGATTTTCAGGCGAGTCCACCCTGGTGCACAAATTTATCTTACTGCCCGTCCTGGCATCAAAAATGGTGGATGCCAGAACAGCCCCATCCCCGTTCAGAACCACCATATTGAGGCCGCCCCGGCCCCTGGATTCTTCTGCTCCCGATACTTTTATGGAGGCCAGGTCGCCGAAACGGACGCCCGCGGAATACAAGGCAATATTCTGGGTTAACCTGTCCTTGCCGATAAGTTGCCCCCGCTGCAGCTCTATCTTTACCGGGCCGTTATTATCGATTTTCTCGAAAATCTTGGCGCCATGGCTAAATATCCCCACATAAGATCCTGTAAAAAGCAGATTTGGCAGCCTGGAGCCCTTTTCTTGCAGATATTTTTTGACATCTTCAGGCAACAACACCGGGGCCTGATATTCTCTGGCGGCAATGAGGATGGTGTCTTGCCCGAACTTTTGAAAGAAATCGTAAAGAGTCAGCGGTTCAATTTTCATTCTGTTAGATCCATTAAAGAAGTGATCATCGGTCGTATAGACGATGAAGCCGTCCACCAGGGCGCATTGATTCCAGCGATGAAATGACTGCACCGTCTCGGCAGCGGGAGGGTCTGCGAAAACATAGATAGCTTGAGGATCTAGATCTCCTTTTTGAAATGACGATTTTAGCTCTTCTTCGTTAGCGCGCATCTCAGTTTCTGGATTTCTGCAAACATATCCAGCATTGAATGACATATGGTGTTCGTAGGCATACAGCCCCAAATAATTCCAATCATCATCATTGGTCACCGTGCGAATAAAGGGAGGGTAAACGATGACTTTATTAAATTTAGTCCCCACCGACGGCCATAATGGAGATTTTAAAGGTGAAACCACCGGACCCATAAAGTGGAAATCGGGGACGTATAATAATTGGTGAATATCTGCCAGTTGGACCAATAGACAGATGCATATCACCGAGACCGATACGCGCTTTCGCTGCGTCGCCGTGACACCGAATAATGCTCCCAAGACTATGCCATAAAATAAAGGCCATCCGAATCGTCCAGATCCCTTAAAGGTATTGGCCATTTTCAGTAATGGCCCAGGCAAATAATATTTAAAAACCAGAGTATTGCCCCAAGTTACTCTATCAGAGATTGCGAAAATCCAGAATAAAAAGAGTACGATAACCAATGGTATTAAGTATTTGATTTGAACAGACTCTGGGGGCCAAATAATTGAATGGGCGATTCCGTAACCTATTAATATTATTATTCCCAGTCCTAAATAGTCAAAACTTTCAAGCCCCTGACCCAGCCGATAAGGCAAGGCGGGCAAAAAAGAAGACCGGTTCATGGGGTTGATGAAGGAATTAAGATTAAGGGAAAAAGTGCCATAACCGGACAGGTCATTAACATAAGACCCAACTTTATAATATCCAAAAAGAATATAACAAGCAAACATTACTAAGAAAAATACGATTACACTCAGCGCTACTTTAGACCTGGAGGCCGGGAACCTGATGAAAAGTCCGATATAAAATGCGAAGGCCAGGGCAACCACCATGGGGCCAAAATAGGCCATAATCGTAAAAGCGGCAATTATCAGTAAAGACCAATATAAGATCAGCTTATTATTAGGAATTTTGGAATAATTTTCTAAATAAATAACCAAACCAGCCAATAGGAGCCAGTGGGCATAGAGGGTATCATTACCATAGAAAATTCTATTTAGCAGCGGCGGACTAAGCAGGAAAAAACCGACTCCGAGAAGCTGTTCAAAGATATTGGAGGTTATTAACCTCATGAGGCGATAACCGAAATAAGCTTGCAAGCAATTACAAACAAGGAGCCACCAACCGAAATATTGAAAATCGACCGGGAGCAGAGGAGACAGTAATTTGAAGGGCATCCAAAAAAGTGGGTTAAGAATGGCATTGGCGGCGTAAGTACCGATGGGAGCAAAATAAGTGGGGATCTTTCCTAAAGGGAACGACCAGGGCGCACCGCGCAAAAAGGCCCACCCAAGGTAACTCTGCGCGAGATCGCCTCCCAAATGAAATATATAACCAATATTAGTTGGGTCGAGGATGCGCACCCCAAATTGATATAAAAAGAGGCAGCAGGCGAGACCCAGAGATAGAATGACGCCCAACCTGGAGGAAGTAGCGGATGATTCAGCCAATTTCACAACTCCGGCGGCAACCAGACCGGGATTTGGCTGTAAAGTGCTTCAAGGTTTTCATTACCTTCTCGCTAAGGAAATTGGGACCCCATCACTTTTTTCCAGTCAGGAGGTCAACTCTAACTAATATTGGAACTATAATCTAATGAACGGATCGTTTTTTATTAATTACAGATCCCAACAATGCTATAAAAAATGGTTTAATTAATGCATAAATGCCAAATCTTTTCATTACCGGGATAATGCGCCAGGGGACCAGATAAATTTTCATCAACCCTTTTTTTTGAAGTCGTATCAACTCATCCGGGGGCATTCCGTTAACTGTCATAACAGCAGAATTATATCGTTGATACTTAGAAAAGTCTTGTGTTTCGAGTTTCAACCCATGTTCACCTTTAATTGCCATTTCATACATCTCCGAGCCGGGATAAGGAATCGCAATCCCGAATGTTGCGTGCTTTAGGGCGCGAGCATTGCGAACAAAAGATATAGTTCTTTCTATACTTTCATATGTATCCCCAGGAAGCCCCAACATTACGCTATTCATAGTTTCAATCCCTGCTTCATTAGTCAATTCATTAGCAATTATATAACTTTCCAAGGGTACTTCCTTTTTGATAATTTTTCTAACCTCAAGATCGGCGCTCTCAAGCCCAAAGTTAATCCTAATGAATCCACACTTGGCCATTCGTGCAATAAGCTCAGCATCAACGAGATTCGCCCGAGTACCTCCCTCCCAGGTGAATTGTAGTTTTTGCCTTTCAACTTCGTCACAAAACCTAAGAATATACTCGCGGTCTAATGTCAAAGTATCATCAAGGAAGTAAAAATGGTCGATACCAAAATCACTGATAACCTCTTTAATCTCGGCTACTACATTTTCAATAGATCTCCGTCTTACCCGTTTACCATAAATTGAGGTACTGCAAAAAACGCACTTAAAGGGACAACCCCTCGAAGCCATGATAGAAGTATATTGTTTCTTTCCATTTAGGGTGCCTATCCTGTATAAATCTAATTTCAATAAGTGGCGTGCAGGAAATGGAACATCATCCAATGCTGTAATCTGTTGATTTTCACCGGTAAATATATTTATATTATTTTCCCTTAATAATAAACCTGGAATTTTCTTAAGATCTCCCTTGTCTGCAAGTTTGTTAAGGAAAAGCTCGAATGTGTTTTCGCATTGCCCTATCACAAAATAATCGAAACATTCATAAAAAATCTCTTCACGGAAAAAAGTCACATGCGGGCCACCGACTATAATAGGTATATCAAGAGTTTTTTTCAATTTTCTGGCAAGTTCGGCAGCAATATGGAACATTGGCGTTGTCGACGTCAGCCCAATGAGGTCAGGAGAAAACTCTTTAATACGATCTATAATCTCTGAAGAAGTCAATCCCTCTGCTTCACCATCAATTAACTGAACCACATGCCCATTCTTTTCGGCGATTGCTGCAAGATAAGCCAAATTCAGAGGCGGAAAGGTTGAGGCGCCTTTTGCCACCCTTGACATCGAGCCAAAGACTTCTGTCCAAGCGGGAAATACCAGGGATAATCTCATAAAATCAATCCTCTCAACTTATAGACAATTAATGATAGGCTTCCTTCAGTTGTCGCCGCATAATCCATGGTTAATAATTTTTAAAAGAGGAGAATTGGGCAGAAAGCGACGCTGACCTTCCCGATAGATTTCCAGGCGAGACCGCTTTTGTGCATAAATTTATCTTGCTGCCGCTGTTTGGGTCAAAAATGGCGGACGCCAGAACGGCCCCGTCTCCTTTCAGAACCACCATATTGAGGCCGCCCCGGTTCCTGGAATACTCCTCTCCCGCCACTTTTATGGATGCCTGGTTGCCGAAGGGGACGCCCGCGGAATACAAGGCAATATCCTGGGTTAACCTGTCATCGCCGATAAGTTCCCCCTGCCGCAGATCAATCTTTACTGCGCCCTTATCATCGATTTTTTCAAAAACCTTGGCGCCATGGCTAAATACCCCTGCATAAGAGCCTGTAAAAAGCAGACCTGGCAGCCTGGAACCCTTTTCTTGCAAATATTTCTTAACTTCTTCAGGCAACAACGCCGGCGCCTGATATTCTCTGGCGGCAATCAGGAT
>JBAVAG010000069.1:0-31406 GCA_049585595.1 Desulfobaccales bacterium | reverse complement strand
GCGAGAGCGTCAAGAACGCCGGCTTTTTCAACGAGCACCTGCTCATGAGGACGTTTCTGCGGGGTCTGCTGGTAGACAAGGCGGGCATGGAGGCCGAGATCGAAGGCAGCAACTTGGACTGGACGCTGGTGCGGCCGCCGATGTTGACCGACGGCGAGAAGACCGGCGTTACCAGGGTCCTGAGCACGGAGGGCGGCGAGAAGGCGCACAAGATCGGGAGGGCCGATCTGGCAGCCTTCATGGTGCAGCAACTGGAAAGCAGCCGGTATGTGCGTCAGGCCGTGACAGTGACGACCACATAGCAAGGCCTCCGCGAGGATCAACCACCTCTCTCATCGAGGCGATCCGATCGGCTGTGTAAAGGCCTGTAACTATTCATGCGACAGATAACTGTGGAAACTCACGGGACTAGCGGAGTGCTAGCTGCGCAACTCACAAGCTCTGGCGTTCGCATCAGAGCATCACTTTCGTTCTAACAAGGAGAAAACGAGTATGTATTTAGTCATGGGCATTACTGGAAAAGTTGGGGGCGCCACCGCGCGGCATCTGCTGAAGCAAGGCAAACAGGTGCGGGCGCTTGTGCGCAGTCGCGAGAAAGCGGCGAAGTGGGCAGACCAAGGCGTGGAGTTGGTGGATGGAGACTGGAACGATGCGACAGCCATAGCGGCGGCGCTCAAAGGTGTTGAGGGCGCGTTTGTTATGCTGCCGGCTGTATGGGCACCCTCGCCTGATTACAGAGAAGCAAAGGACGTGATTGCGAACTATGTCGAGGCGCTGACCAAGGCAGTGCCGCCGCGGGTGGTAGCGCTCTCGTCGATGGGCGCGAATAGAACAAGCGGGCTGGGGATGATCACGGCCTTATCGCTTTTGGAGCAAGGTTTTCGAAGCCTGACATCTCCGGTCGCATTTGTGCGCGCAGGCGGCTTTTTCGAAAACTTTCTTTACGGCTTACAGGCCGCCCAAGGCGGAACACTACCGGTCTTCTACAATCCTACAAACCGGAAATCGACAATGGTCGCGACAAACGACATCGGCGCAGAGGTAGCAAAGCTTCTGACCGGGCCGGCGTGGTCAGGACATCGCGTTATTGAGCTAGGTTCGATGGTAAGCGCGGATGAAGTAGCGGGACAATTGGGTGAAGTTCTAAAACTCGACGTAAAAGCCTTTGCTGTCCCGCGTGCAGGGTGGGCGGAAGCGTTCGAGCAGTTCGGCATCCCGAAGGGCCAAACTGGACCTGCCGAAGAAATGTTTGAGAGCGTGAACGCGGGATGGATGGACCTCGGAATCACGGGTACGGATCACGTAGCGGGTACGACGTCCGCACGCGATGTGTTTGCGGCTGCACAGAAGGCCGTCAAGGCGTAAGTCTCTAACATCAAAGAAAGATCGAGGTCAACCATGAAAGTTCTTGTTTTGGGCGCAACGGGCGGAACCGGACGGCTGATCGTCCGCGACGCCCTGGCGAAAGGCCATTCCGTCGTGGCCCCCTTTCTGTTTAATGATTTAAACACAAACCCATTCTAACAGATTGAGGGAGATTTCGGGCTTTTTTTAATCAGTTAACCGGACAGCACTGATCTAGAATCTAGAATCGAGACAATCGTGGCCGACCAAGAGAGCACCCGCGTAGAATACGGGAAAACCCTGGCGCAGTTGGGAAAGGAGAACCCGGATATCGTGGTCCTGGATGCGGACCTATCCGGCTCCACCCAGACCCGCCACTTTGCCAGGGCCTTTCCGGAGCGCTTCTTCAACATGGGCATCGCCGAGCAGGACCTGATGGGCACCGCCGCCGGGCTGGCCCTGGGCGGAAAAATCCCCTTTGCCAGCACCTTCGCCATGTTTGCCACCGGCCGGGCCTGGGAGCAGATCCGCCAAACCATCGCTTACGGCAACCTCAATGTCAAGATCGTCGCCTCCCACGGCGGCGTCAGCGTCGGGGAAGATGGAGGCTCCCACCAGGCCGTGGAAGATCTGGCTCTGATGCGCATCCTCCCCAACATGGTGGTGCTGGTTCCGGCGGACGGCCCCGAAACCAGGGCCATGACCAGATGGGCCGCGGCCTATCAAGGGCCGGTCTATCTGCGCACCGGACGGATGCCTTTACCGGTGATCCATGAGGACCCTTGCCTTTTCGAACTGGGCCGCGGCTCCATATTGCGTCAGGGGGGTGACGTTACCCTGGTGGGCCTGGGGGTCATGGTGCCTGCCTGTCTTAAGGCCGCGCAACTGCTGGCTGAGGAGGGTATTGCGGCCCGGGTCGTCAACCTCTCCTGCCTGAAACCCCTGGATTGGGAACTGCTGGTGGCCTGCGCCCGGGAAACCGGCGCCCTGGTCACCGCTGAAGAGCACATGGTCACCGGCGCTCTGGGCAGCGCCGTGAGCGAGGTCCTGTCCGAACATTTCCCGGTGCCGCTCGTGCGCATCGGCCTGAGGGACACCTTCGGGATCTCGGGGAAGCCCGAGCGCCTCCTTAAGCATTTCGGGCTCACCGCCGCCGACGTCGCCGCCGCCGCCCGCCAGGTGCTGTCCCGGAAAGGACGCGTCCCCTTTTTGGGATAAATGCCTGCCGCTCTCAACCCCGCTTGCAAGCGCAAATTTTTAACGTATACTTCTATGGATATGGGCTAAAATGGCCTGGCTCCAAGTCGGGTTTCCACCCACTACCATTATCCGGGAGACAATTTAGCAACGTGAAAAATCCGGGATTTCCTGAAAAGCTGCCCGCTGGGCGCCGCCTGGGGCGCCGCGCCCTACTTATTCTGCTGCTGCTGCTGGTTTTCGCCTCCAAGCCGTTACTGGCGGCGGAGGCGGCTTCTTCGCCCTACGATTCGTTGCGCCTCTTCAGCGAGGCCCTCTTTGAAATCACCCAAAAATACGTTTATACAAAATCCGACAAGGATATCATCTACGGGTCCATCCGGGGCATGATGAACTCACTGGACCCTGACTGCGCCTTCCTCACCCCCCAGGAATATCAAAATTACCAGAGCGGCCATACTGAGGCGACCGCGGAAGCCGGGGTCGATTGTATTATTAAGGATGGCCTCCTTTCCTTAACCGCGGTCATAGATGGCGGCGCCGGGGCGGCGGCCGGCCTGCAACCCGGTGACCATATCCTCAAGATTAACGGCCAGACGTTGCGCGACCTGACCACCCAGGAGGCCGCTTCCCGGTTGCGGGGAACCCCCGGCGAAACCGTTAAATTGGAGGTCCTGCGTAGCGGCGCCCTCAAACCCCTGAAAATCACCGTGACCCTTAAGCCCCTGGGGGATAACACCGTAACCTACCGGATCATCAATGATTCCTATGGATACATGCGGGTGCGCTATTTTAACGACGCCACCCCCAAGGAATTTGCCATCGCCTTGACAGCTTTGCAAAAACAGGCCCATCCGCTGCGGGGCTTGATCCTGGACCTGCGCAATGACGCCCGGGGGTCTCTGGAGCAGGCGGTCCGCACCGCCTCGCTGCTCCTGGGAGACAAGAACGTGGTCACCGCCAAGGGACGGACTTCCGGCAGCCAGGAAACCTTCCAGGGCAAGGACCGGGACCTCGTCTGGAAGGCCCCGGAACCCTTGCCCACCATAGTCTTAGTGGATCAAGGAACCGCACGTGCTGCGGAAATAGTGGCCGGCGCCTTGCGCGACCAATACCACGCCACCTTGCTGGGAGCCAAGACCCTGGGACTGTGCGGCCTCACCAAGGTCATGCCCCTCGACGACGGCTCCGCCCTGGTGATGACCGTCGCCGAATGCTATACCCCTAATGGCCAGAAAATCCAGGGCGTCGGCCTGGAACCGGCCATCCAGGGCCAGGCTCTCAAGTCTAAGGAAAATCAGAAGGAAGCCGCCATGGCGAAACTCCCCCCAGAGCAGGATCCTTGGGTGCAACAGGCGGTGGCAGTCTTAAAAGGCGGCAGCAAGCCCCAGGCGGCTGCCCCCAAAACCTGAGAATAAAGGTCCAAGTGCTCTGGAGGAGACCCCTGTCCCTCGCTAATACGCTTTACGGGAACGAATATTATGTCACGTAGACCATGGCTTTTGGTTCTTGGAGCTTTCCTGCTGGCGCTGGTCCTTTCGGCGGCCCTGGCCCTGCACGCCGCCGAATCCACCTACCCCCCGGAACAGCCTTCCTCCCCGGAGGCAACGTCCACCCTGCCGAACTTCCCCAGTTTGAAGGTATTTGCCGAGGCCCTGGCCCTGGTGCAAGATGACTACGCCGAGCCCAAGACCACCAAGGACCTGGTTTACGGCGCCATTCAGGGCGCCGTCGGAACCCTTGACGCTCATTCCTCCTTTATGACCCCGGAAGACCTCAAGGAACTGCAGATCGAAACCAAGGGGAAATTCAGCGGCATTGGCATCGAAATCGCCATGAAGGACCTGGTCCTGATGGTGGTCTCACCCATTGAAGGCACCCCCGCTTACCAGATGGGAATTCAGCCTGGGGACCAGATCGTCAAGATCAACGGCAAGTCCACCAAGAATATGAACCTGGCGGATGCGGTGAAGTTGATCCGCGGACCCCAGGGCAGCAAGGTGACCTTGACCATTAACCGGGAGGGCTTCGCCCATCCGAAGGATTTTGTGATCACCCGGGAAATCATCCCCATCCGCAGCGTCAAGGCCCGCATCCTGGAAGGGGGCATCGGCTATGTCCGGATAACCAATTTCCAGGACCAGACCGACTCGGACCTCCATGCCTATCTCGATAAGGAGAAACAACGGCTGGGGTCCCTCAAGGGGATTATCCTCGATTTGCGCAACGATCCAGGAGGGTTGCTGGATCAGGCGGTGCGGGTCGCCGATGAGTTTCTCAAACCCGGCCAGCTCATCGTCTACACCGAAGGCCGCAACGGCCAGCAGACCGGCCGTTTCTATGCCACTAGCGGACCGGATAAATTTACCAACATTCCTATGGTGGTGCTGATTAACGAGGGCAGCGCCTCTGCCTCGGAGATCGTGGCCGGGGCCCTGAAGGATCAGAAACGGGCCTTGATCGTGGGCACCAAGAGCTTCGGCAAAGGCTCGGTGCAGACCATCATCCCACTGGAAGACGACTCGGCCCTCCGGCTTACCACCTCTCTGTATTACACCCCCAGCGGCATCACTATCAATGACAAGGGGATCGAGCCGGATGTGGTGGTGGCTGATAAACCCCTGCCCTCTGACGAGTCTCTCCAAGGTCTGCGGGATGAGGTCTTGGAACGGCACATGCTCAAGCAAGGGCTGACGGATAAACCCTGGAACGAGCCCATCAGCGCCGCGGAACTCGATAAAGATCCGCAACTGAAACGGGCCGTGGAATTGCTCCGCAATTGGCCTCCCAAGGCGCTGGCCGGGAAGCCTTGAAAGGGCGCTTTTCTGGTTTCCGTCTTCCGGTTTTCGGCTAAAACCGGAGAGCCCTTTCCTGGTTAGGGGGGAATGATTATCTGATTAATCATTCTCCTTTTCCCAAAGTGATATAAGTACCATTCCCGGTTGCTGCAGATCGTCGCTGCTCTCTATCTTTCCGCCCTTCCTGACTGTTTTCGATTTGGCCAGGGCCTCGGAATCAAAGAAATGTCTCTTCCCGGTTCCCGAAAACCGCAAAACGAAAGCCAGAAACCCTCGGCCTCCCAGGGGCTGCCCCTGGTGGCCATCATCGGCCGGGCCAACGTGGGCAAGTCCACCCTGTTCAACCGTCTCAGCCGCTCCTCCCGGGCACTGGTCGCCAATATCTCCGGGGTCACCCGGGATCGCCATTATGCCAGCGTCGAACTTTCGGACCGCACCATTCTGCTCGTGGATACCGGGGGTCTGGTGGGAGGCGAAGACGCGATGGGGACCCAGGTGCGGCGCCAGGCCGAGGAGGCGGTGGCCGAAGCCGACGTCATCATCCTGGTAACCGATGGCCGGGAAGGCCTCCAGCCGGGGGACGCCCTGGTGGTGGACTACCTGCGGCGCACCGGCAAACCGGTGCTGCTGGCGGTAAACAAGATCGACCAAGCCAGTCTCGAACCCAACGTGGCGGAATTTTACCGCTTCGGCTTGCCTCTCCTCTTCCCGATATCCGCCACCCACGGCCTGGGCATCTCGGCGCTGCTGGAGGCCGTGCTCCAA
Source organism: Desulfobaccales bacterium (assembly GCA_049585595.1). GTDB lineage: Bacteria > Desulfobacterota > Desulfobaccia > Desulfobaccales > 0-14-0-80-60-11 > JAPLJC01. Next base: position 25,302 of record JBAVAG010000069.1, on the reverse strand, counting down.
TACCTACCCCCCGTGGCGGCGTCGGCCGAGGCGCCCCCTGGCATCCGGGTGGCGATCCTGGGCCGGCCCAACGTGGGCAAATCATCTTTCATCAACCACTTCTTGGGGGAGGCGCGCCTTTTGGTGAGCGAGACCCCGGGAACCACCCGCGACGCCATCGACATTCCCTTGAGTGTGGCAGGGACCGATTATATCCTGGTAGATACCGCCGGTTTGCGCCGTCCCAGCCAAGTGAGGCGTGAGACCCTGGAGCGGCTGATGGTGCTGAAGACCATCAAGGCCCTTTCCCGGGCCGAGGTGGCGGTGCTGCTGCTGGACGCCCAAGAGGGCCTGACCGGCCAAGACCTGCGCATCCTCGGCCTCATCGAGGATCAGGCCAAAATCTGCCTCATCCTGGTGAACAAATGGGACCTGTTACCAAAAAAGCCCGGGGAATTGCAGAAGCAGGCACTGGAGCAGGTAACCGGGGGCCTTGCCATCGTGCCGCATGTCCCGGTGCTGCCGGTCTCGGTGAAGAACGGCTATAACCTTAGGAAGGTCTTTCCTATGCTGGGCGACCTCTATGAGCAGAGCGGCCGGCGGGCCACCACCGGGAAGCTCAACGAGATCCTCAAGGAGATCACCTCCCGGGTGCCGCCGCCCCGCTACCGGGACCGGCCGGTCAAATTCAGGTACCTGACCCAGGCGGAGGTCCATCCCCCTACTTTCATTGCCTTTGTCAACAGCCCCCAGGGAGTGCCCGACTCCTACCGCCGCTTTCTGGTGAAGCAGCTGCGCGAGCATCTCGCCCTTCCCCACTGTCCGGTACGCCTCTTCCTCAAAGGCCGCGACCGCCGCCAGCGGCCTTCCCCAAAGATTAGCCATTGAAAACGCCAGATTTTTCCTTCCAACAGGATAATTTTCGGGAAGGGGGCTTGCCGCGGAGATAGTTCTGGTTACTGCCAGCCTCCTCTGGGAGGCCGCGGGGGTTGGCAGATCAGGGGTGGGATTTGCAGATGCCAGCGCAGTGGCTATTTGACCAGGCGCAGGGCCGGGCGGTCCCCGGGAATCATTTCCCTTTGATGAGACTTGCCATTTTTCAGGACGTTTTTCACCCTGACCCCATTAATAAGGAAATAGGCGATGACGGCCCGTTCCCATTCCGGGGTCGGTTCAGGTTGCTCGATACGCGTCTTGAAGTGATTGAGAAGGGAAGTAAGGTCGGTTTCTTCGTAAGCCAAAACCCGGTCAGCCAAGCGCTCAAGTGCTTCCTCGATCATATTGACGTTTTCCCGTTTCCTTGCGATGTGACCAGCGAGTTCCCTTGTATCATCTCAAGAAAATTAATTCAAGGCAAAAAATCAAAAAATTTGGAAACTTTCTCAAAACCTCGGTCTTACAGCCAGGTCATTCCGGGCAAGGTGAATATTCTTGGTATTTCAGGCGCTTGAGATTCTGGATTTCGTCCCCAATGACAAAAAGATCAGGGTTTTTAATAGCTTCCGCGCAAGCTTGGCGGGATTCTTTTTACAATAATTCGTCCAGCAGTTGGGAGAGCCGCAGGGCCTCGGCGGCCAGGATCTCTTCGCCCTGGGCGGCGCTGGCGGCGCCAGGATCACCCCAGACCCCGCCCGGCCAGTAGCGCCGCTTGTCCCGCACCAGCCGGTATTTGGGGAAATTGGGCCATTCCGCCGGGGCGCGGCCCTGGACCAGGCCGGGATAAGCGGCCAGCATCACCGCGGTCTCCACCTCTCCGGCATGGGCGTCTCCCCGGGTGGCCACCAGGTGCGGGTTGGCGGCCAGCACCTCATGGAGCAGGTCCAAAATATTTACCACCGCCAGCCGCAGGTCGGCCAACTCCTCCAGCAGGGTCTCCCCGGCCTCCAGCAGGGCGGAGATGTGGGTGCCGCCGGCGTGGCCGCTGATCAACACCAGGCGCCGCAGGCCCTGGCGGTGGAATTCCCGGCCCAGGTCCTGGATGATAGCCCTGAGGGTGTCGCCCTGGAGGCTAACGGTTCCCGGGTGCTCCCGGGTGGAGCGGCACAGGCCGTAAAAGACCGGTGGCGCCACTATCGCCGGCCGCAGGGCCGCCACCCGCCGGGCCACCTCCAGGGCGTGCCAGGCGTCGGTTCCCAGGGGCAGGTGGGGCCCGTGCTCCTCCAGGGATCCCACCGGCAGCAGCACCGGCTGCCCCTGGTCCCGGGCCGCCTCAAATTCGGGCATGTTCATCTCTTCCCAGCGAGCCATCAGCTTTCCCTCTACTCCGATTATAGCCCCGGAACCAGGCTTCCTGCGCAGGCGCCGAGCAAACCAATCGCGGAAGACGGTCTGCCTGCACGGGTCTGACTCTGATAAGCCTTCTGACCTATGACCACTTTTTGCCCAACTCCTCCAGACCAGCCCTCTGCAAATCATCCGGCGTCATCAAAATGCGGAATTCCACATCAGCGTTGAAGGCCAGAAACCAGGGTTCGGCTAATGCCGGAACCTGGGAAGAATCACGCAGATCGACGATCAGGATTGCTCCCCGCTGCCCATTCTGCTCGGTGAAATAGACTGTCTCGGGCTTGATATCTTCGAGAATGCGGCGTATTTTTTTACCCGCGCTCCCGTCCCTGACTGCCTGGTTGAACTCCTCAGGGGGGATTTTTACGTTTAAAAGCATGCGCATGGCTGTCCTCCAGTTTTTGGAATTGGCATGAAATTTTTCCTAAAACTAATTACGAGACGTGTTAAAAGCAAGGTGGGACTGCGTGGAGAAGGCCGGTGCCCAGAACAGCCCAGTTTGAGGAGGCCGCATCAGGGAATGGATTCACCTGAGCCCCGGTTGACTTTGGCAGAGTCGAACTTACTTTCCAAATAAATGAGAAACACAATAAACTAGTACATACTGAATATGCCATTCGAAATCCAACCAAATAGCCAAAATATTGCAGCACTTACGGAAGCCGCTTACCAATAAAGCAGTAAAAGATGGATTGCTTTATAACTTTTAATACATTTTAGAAAACATTTCAAAAATGAAAAAATATTCCAAAATCGAGCCAACACAGATTACTGATCTGGTAAGGAAGGCATATATGGAATTGAACGATGATACCAACTCTCCGATTTTCTTTTTCAGGGCCAGGCCGACCCCAGGTCTTTGCCAGGAAATACGATTAATGAATTGACCTTTGGAGAGATCGGCGCCTGGCGCGCCGGAGCAGCCGGAATGTATTCTGTGGTCAAAGCAAGATTCCGTCTGGCGCCGCATCTTGGGGTTGCTCCTGGGAGAAAAAGGACATCGGGGTGCCAAAACTTGTATTCAGCCAAAAATGGCTCATCGGCTTCACCCTGGTCTTAGTTTTTCTATCTCTGACCCAGGCTTTTGGGAGTCAACCCGCGCCGGGTCCCCAGGAGAACCTGAAGCTGCACTCTTTCAAGATAGTGGGTAATAAAATCATCAAAACCGGGGAGATCAAAAAGGAATTGTCCGAAAAGCGGCCCTCCCTGTGGACCTTTTGGAAAGGAGAACCTGCATTTCGCCGGGCTGACCTCGATTTTGATGTGGCCCGCCTGAAGATTTATTACCGTAACCAGGGTTTCTTCCATACGGAAATCACCCCTGAAGTTCGCGAGATCGGGGAAGGCAAGGTGGACGTGACCCTGCATATCCAGGAAGGACCCTGGGTCAAGGTTATCGGCGTGGACCTCCGGGTTGCCGGCAACGCTGATCTCTCGGGGCTCAAGGGCCGGAGCCCCCTGAAACCGGGAGACCGTTTTACGGAACAAAGCTATACCGCCCTGAAGACCCGTTACTTAAATTATCTTGGCGATCACGGCTACCCCTGGGTAAAGATGCAAGGCAAGGTAGTGGTGGACGAAAAAAAGAATACCGCCAGCATCAGCCTCAAGATCGACCCTGGCACGCTATCCTATTTTGGCGATCCCCATATCAAGGATGCCGAGAAGCTGGAAACTCCACCGGCGGCAATTTTGGAAAAACTGACCTTTAAGCCGGGGGAGATTTTCAACCGCAGCCAGTTGTTGGCCAGCCAGCGGCAGCTCTATGCCATGGGTCTATTCCAGAGTGTGCTGTTGACGCCGGAGGCGGTGCCCCCGCAACAATCCAAGGTTCCCATCAAGATCGAACTGGAGGAGAAGAAAAAACATGCCTTGAAGTTCGGCCTGGGATTTGGGGACGAAGACCTGGTCAGAACCCGCCTGGAGTATACCTGGCGCAACCTGGGGGGCGGCGGCCGGATTCTGGACGTTAGCGCCAGATATTCCTTATTGGGTTACCGGTTCGAAGAAAATTTTACCAATCCGGCAATCTTCGGCAGCCAATACGATTTTGTGCACCAGAGCGGCGCCACGCGTCTGGATCTTCCCGGGTTTAGCGACCAGGCGTACTACACTCAGGCCCGCCTGGAACGAACTCTCGCGGGCAATTTAACGGGTTATGCGGGCTATGGCCTGGAGTTTGCCCGCCCCTTCGACATTCCCTTGCAGACCTTGATGCTTCTCCAGGGAACCGAGCCGGAAAAGATCTACCGGGCGTCTTATCTCCAGACGGGACTGCGGCTTACCACCGTGGATAGCCAAACCAACCCTACCAAAGGGGATCTGGTGACCTTGGACAGCCAGGTGGCGCCCACGTTCCTGGGCTCCGGGCTGCAGTTCAGCCAGGCCGTCGTCGAAGCGCGCCATTACCAGGCCCTAACCGATTCCGGCGTGGTCCTGGCGGGACGGGTGAAGTGCGGGGTCATCGAACCGATGCAAAGCACCAGCCAGATCCCTATTTATCGGCGCTTCTTCACCGGCGGCGCCGACAGTGTCCGGGGCTATGATCTCGACTATCTCGGGCCCCGCAATGCCGCCAACGATCCCATTGGCGGGGAGGCCGAATTGATAGCCAGCCTCGAGCTGCGGTTTCCCCTGCCCATCTATCAGAATCTCGGCGGCGTAGTCTTTATGGACGCCGGCAACGTCTTTTTCAAGATCCATGAGATGGACCTGGGCCAATTGAAATATTCTCCCGGTTTCGGTTTGCGCTATCTCTCTCCCATCGGACCCATCGGCATCGATATCGCCTTCCCCACCAACCGCATCAATTATCAGGAGGACAGCCGTTACCAGATTCACTTTACCGTGGGCTACGCATTTTAGGAAAAGATATGAGACGCCGGCTAACCATCGTTGTGCTTGTTCTGCTGATCTTCTCGGGTCTGGCAGCACTGGGATTGGCTGCCCTGATGCGTTGGAGTTGGGGCGGCCCTGCCCTCCTGGCCTCGATCCAGGAAAATATTAACGGGAAAATTACGGCCGGGGCCATCTCGGGAAATCCCTGCACCGGTATCACCTACAAAGATTTGCTAATCCAAGGCCCCGATGGCAAGACGTTATTAAAGACGGCCCGCCTCAATTTGCGCCTGTCGCTGCGGTCTATCCCGGCAGGACACTTGATTCTGGCCAAACTGGCATTTTCCTCACCTCTGCTCCAGGCGGTCCAGGTTTCAGGGCATTGGAACCTCGAGACGCTTCTCAAGTCTAAAGCGCCGCCCCATGAGGCCCATGGCCTCCTAGCTGGCGTCACGGCGTTTTTCTTGCGCCAGCTAGACATAACGGATCTAGAGGTCCAGCACGGTGAAGTCCTGGCGACCCGGGACGGCGGGACGACGCCTTACCAGGACCTGACTCTCAAGGCCGCTCTGGCAATCTCGCATCCAGGCAAGGCGGACCAGGAAATCAGGCTCACTCAGGCCGAAATGGGGATAACCGCACCCCAGGGACGAGTCCAATTTGCCACTGCCCTGGCTTATGGCGCCGGCGTTGTCAAAATCAGCCATTTGGAACTGAATCTGCAAGGGAAAACCATCTTGACCCTTAAAGGCGAGCTCTGCCAGCCGGCAACTGGACTTACCTGCAAGGCCAGCGGCCGGCTTGGCCCTCTACCGGGCGCCAAGATGCGGGAATTCTGGGACAGCTGGCCGGCGGCCTGGGACTTAACCGGCAGGTTTGAGTTTCAAGGAACTCCCGGCGGCGCCAAGCTCCAGGCACAAGGCGCCATCGGCCAGGCCAGGTTCGACCTGCAAGGGGAATTTGCCGCCAGGCCTGCGGTCTTTAGCCTCCAGGGTCTCCTCACTGGCCTGACCACCGGACAGCTTCAACAGATTCAGGGATTGCGCGGAGAGAGAATGGAGGGTTTGAGCCCGGTGAATGCCCGGCTGGACCTCCGGGGCGCCGGGCATCCCTTAAATCCCGAATCCCTGGAAGGCAGCCTCGACCTGGAGCCCTTCCGGTATAAAGACCTTAAAGTGAGCAAACTGCATCTAACCCTTCAAGGCAATGCCCAAATTCAAGATTTTAGAGGTCTGCTGGAGGGAAACTTTGGCAAGGTTAGCGTTGAATCCCGGGGCCAGCTCCTGCCCCTGGGGAAAGGCGGCCAGGTGATTAAGGCGGAGTTGAGCCTGCGAACGGAAAATTTGCAGCCGGCCCTGCTGGGCCTGCCGGGATATGCCGGCACTAACTTAACCAGTTCTTTTACCGGCGCCTGGCGCCTGCCTCCCGGTTACGCGGCCAGCCAGCTCTACCTGGCCGGAGATCTGTCGGCCCATGGGCAGTTGGCAAAAGAACCCTTCAAGAGTTTGCAGGCCAGGTTCGTCCTTAATGTGGGGAGACTCGACATTGCCAGGGCCGAGATGAGGGTAGCGGGCGGGGATGCCAGCGTCCGGGGGATGATCTCCCGTTCCGGTGTGGATTTAACCTTCTCCGCCGCCATCGCTGGTTCCCGCAACCTGCCGGTCCGGCCTGCCGGGGCTTTCAACTCTCTCACGGCTAACGGTACGATCCGGGGACCCTTTAAGGACCTCCGGGTAAACCTGACGGCGCAGGCTCAGCAACTCTCTTTTCAGGGAACCACCCTGCAATCGGCCAGTCTGACGGCCAATCTGACCGGCTGGCCCCCTCAATCCGGCAGCCTGGCGCTTAAGGGGGCGAACCTCGGCACCCGGGCCGGCGCCTTCTCGCGCCTCGATCTTGAGGCCCAGGGCCAGGGAGGAAGCTGGGAATTCCGGCTGGCCGCCACTGCCGCCAAGTATCCCCGCCTTAATTTGACAGGGAGCGCCGACTTCAGGCACAGGCCACTCAGTTTCGAGATCGTCCGCGTTGACTGGCAGAGTCAGGACCTGGCCATTAAGAACCAGGCCCCTTTCCAGATCCGCTGCCTCCCGGGATGGGAAATATCCGCAGCCACCTTTAAGTTCGACGGCGGTACGGTCTCGGTCCAGGCAACGGCGCGGGGCCGCGAGCTCGCCGGCCGCCTGGAAGTCCAGGGTCTGAATGCTAAACTATTGCAAGCGGTAGGCTATCAGGCGGCAGGAAAGATCAGCGGCGGGGCCACCCTGGCCGGCGCCCCCCAGGCCCCCCTCATTAACGGCAATTTCTCCCTGGCCTCAGGGGAGGTTCAAGGGGTGAACATCAGCGCCCTGGCGACAACATTTAGCTATAATGCCGGCCAGTTCCAGCTCTCCGGGTATCTGGAGGCAGGTCCTCAGCACTCCCGGCTCACCTGGAAAGGGACAGTGCCGGTGCAATTCTCCATCATTCCCTTTCGAGGCAACCTGGGGGATCAAGGACTCGACCTCCAGGTACAAAGCGAAAAGGTCAATCTGTCTCTCTTGACTGCCTTCACTCCCCAAATCGAATCCGCCGAAAGCCAGGTGGACATGCTGGTATCGGCTAAAGGAGACCCGCACCAACCGCAAATATCCGGGTCGGTCCGCTGGGGAGAGGGCTCAGTGCAACTGCGTCAGGCCGGCCTTACTTATCAGCTCCGCCCGGGAGAAGTTCGCTTGCAGGGGGACCAGGTGGCGATCCCGGCTATAACCCTGGAAAGCCAGGGCACCCTAACCCTTTCAGGGAATCTAAACTATCGGGGCGGCTCCCGCGTCGAAACCCGGCTCCAGGGTTTCCAGTTGCTGAACCGGGGGGGCAATGAAATCTGGCTCGACGGGGCGATTCACCTGAGCGGGCCCCTCGAGCGCCTGGTGGCCAACGGTCAGATCACGGTATCCAAGGCCCTGCTGCGTCCCACCTTGTTTAGCGGTGGGCTCGACCCGGATATCGTCTTCGCCCACCAAAAACCGGCATCCACTAAAACCGGGCGGAAGCCTTCCCCTTATCAGAATATGCAGATTGACGTATCCATCGAAAGCCACGGCAATGCCCTTCTTAAAGATACCCAGGGTCAGGCGGACTTGGCGATCGATCTCAAAGCGGCTAAGAAGCCGGGGCAGGAATTGGCCGTGGCCGGGACCATCCGAGCTCTCAAGGGCACCCTCACCGTCGAGAATCGTCCTTTCAAGGTGGAGCGGGCGGTGGTCACCCTGCCGGCTGTTCCGGGCAAGCCCATGCTGCTGGATGTCAGGGCCACCTATGCCATGAGCGACCACGATATCACCCTGGTGCTCGTGGTCACGGGGACGACTTCGAACCCCCAGATCACTCTGGAAAGCAATCCTCCTTTGCCTCCTTCGGACGTCCTGTCGTATCTGGTATTCGGGGGGCCGGCCGCCTCCCTGACCACGTCGCAATATCTGTCCTTAGGGGTGCAAGGTGTCGGGGGCGGTCTGACCGACCAGACCGTGGGGCAAGTCCTGGGGGCCGCCCTCCCCTATCTCAGCAAGAGTGGGGCCAGCGGGCCGTCGGTGGGGATGAAGAAACAGATCACCCCCAATATCAGTATATCCTATGGGCAAAACTTGAACGAAATCACAGGTCAATATGAGAAACAGGTGACAATCGAATATAAGATCAACCGTAACCTGAGTCTCGATTCGGATTACACCCCCAACAACCCCGGAGCTGATGCGCTCTATAACTATGAATGGTAGGGCGGGAACCGGTTTTCGGGACCCAAGTTTTTCTCAGGCCGCCCCCGGTGATTGACGGGTGGGTTGATAAATTCCGGGATAAGTGAACCGGGTCTTGTTTCCTTTTTCAGCGAAATCTATGCTATCGTGCCTTTTACCAAAAGGAAAAGGGGTTCCCATGAAAAAATTCATTTTTATTTTGGTGGTATTGGCAGCTTTGCTGGCGGCCAGCCAGGCCTGGGCTGCTGAGGCGGGCACGGCTCAAGACTACCTGGTTAAAGGGAACGAACAATTTAAAGCAGGCAACCTCGACCAGGCCATCGCCGACTACACCAAAGCCCTGGAAATCGACCCCAAACTTGCCTGGGCTTACAACAACCTGGGGGCTATCTATGTGCAAAAAGACGATTTTGACCACGCCATGGCCGCCTACAACAAGGCCCTGGAAATCGACCCCAAGCAGGCTCAGTTCTACAACAACCGGGGAGGCGCCTATCGGGAATTAAACCACTATGACGAGGCCATCGCCGACTTCAAACGGGCCCTAGAACTCAATCCCAGTTATGCTAATGCCTATTACAATCGGGCCGTAGCCTATTATGCCAAAAAAGACTTTGACAAAGCCTGGGCGGATGTAAATAAGGCCCAAAGCCTGGGCGCTAAAATCGACCCGAAATTTCTCGAAGGCCTTCGCAAGGCTTCGGGGCGGGAAAAATGAGTTAACTTTCCCAAGGCCATTTGCAGCTTCACCGCTAAGTCATGGGAGATGCTGAGGGCCGTCGCCGCGGCTGGTTCAGTTGAGGGGACAGCCTTGCTACCTGAACTGGTCCCCAACTGAGCACCCAAAGAATCAGCACTCCCTATCCCGAACCTATCGAATCTAGTTGACGTGCTGTCCCTCTGCCTGTCCCGCCTGTAATCTGCCCTTTGATCCTCAGCCGCCTAAAACCATCTTTCGGCCTGGGCCATGGCATAGGGGAAGATCATACCCGCAATTTCGCTACTCGGTGGGCGGACCCGAAAAGTTCGCTGGGTTCCTTGACAACAAATTTATAATACCTAAATTGGTTCAAGGAGTGAGGCATATGAAAAAATCGGTTCGGTTCATTTTGTTGGCCCTGTCTTTAACCCATGCTATGAGTTCATGCAGGCTGGACCTGTTCAACTGATCTAATTGGGCCTCTGGCCCTCTGCAAATCCTCAGAAAACTTTATACGTTGCCTAAGCGCCTAAGGCCGCGGGCTAGAGACGAGAGCAGAACCCTATCTTTCCAAGGAGTCTTGCTATGAATTGGGATCAAATCGCCGGAAATTGGAAGCAATTCAAAGGCCAGATCAGGGAGAATTGGGGGAAACTGGTCGATGGCGACCTGGATGTCATAGCCGGGAAGCGCGATCAACTCCTGGGCAGAATCCAGGAGTTATACGGTATTACCAAAGAAGAAGCGGAAAAGCAGATCGAGAAATGGGAGAGCTCGAAATAAGCGGCTCGGGTGTTTATAGGGCCAGAGAGCGCCTGCTGCCAGCGGCGGGCTCATTTTAAGCCGGGGAGGCCAAAATATATGCCCGGGGAAAAAAACCTGGAAGATTTACCCAAAGGAGTGAAAGACGTCTTGCCGGAACACGCCCAGGAAATTTACCGGGAAGCGCATAACAACGCCCTGGAGCAATACAAGGACCCGAAGAAACGCCGGGGAAAAGCTTCCCTCGAGGAAGTGGCGCACAAGGTGGCCTGGGCCGCGGTGAAACAGGCATATGCCAAGGACGGCAAGACTGGGAAGTGGAAGCTGAAAGCGGGAAAGAATTAGGAGTGGGCTACGGGCAAACCGGACGGCTTGAATAATACTGAGGCAAAAGCTCGGGATTTTACTCTACGCCGGGGGCCTAGACTAAAACGAGGAGGAGAGCCAAATGAGACGAATAGTTTTTTGTGTGGGGCTGGCGCTTTTGGTGGCGTTGATGGGATGTGGCAAGAAGGAGGAACCGCCGCAGACCAAAGAAAAAGTGCAAACCGAGGTGCAGCAAAAAATGGAAGCTGGGAAAGAAGATCTGGCCCAGCAGAAACAAGAGTATCAAGCCAAAATGGCTAAAGAAATGACGGAATTTCAGAAGCAATTAGCCGATTTGAAGGAAAAAGCGGCCCAGGCTCAAGGCGATCTCAAGGCTAAAATGGATAATGAAGTAAGTGACCTCCAAAAGAAGACGGATGACCTGGAGAAAAAGCTCAAGGATATGGAGTCCGCCACCGGCAAGGCCTGGGAAGATTTAAAATCTGAAACCGATGCCGCCGTGGCCAGCCTGGAAAAAGCCTTTGCCGAAGCGACCTCGGAAACCCCCAAAAAATGAGTCTGCTAGGGTGGGTGAGATCAATTTTGGATAAAGGGGAATCACGGTCTCGTTGACCTGGCAAAACTTAGGCCCCGTATTTGAGGACTGGAGGTAGCCATGCTTGCTTGGACAATTACCTTCTTGATCATTGCTTTGGTGGCAGGGTTGCTGGGATTTACCGGCATCGAAATAATCTCGGTGCAGATAGCCCGGGTGCTGTTTATCATCTTTATAGTGCTCTTCTTTATTTCGTTGATTTTCGGGGTCATCAGGAGACGGCCTCCCCTTTGATCCTCAGAAATGGTTGGGGTTAATCTGACCTGCAAGTTTCGGCTCAACGGCTGAGGCCGGCCGGATTGGCATCCGGACCCCAAGGGTTCAGGGAAACCGGCGCGGTTATGCCCTACTTAAATTAATAAGAAAGCCCGGATCATAAGTCCGGGCTTTTTTTATATTTGGTGGCACCAAACCGGGAATTCCGGGCTAAAATGGTCTGGTTAACCGGACGCAGTTGGTTCCCGTAAATACCAGGGAGCATCGATCACCACGGTGTTCCGGTCCTCCAATCTAAAGATCGCGGACCGCAGAAAAGCGGCGTGCATATTGTGCAGCACGTATTCGTACCAGTGAGGCTCAACTATTTGGGGAAGGATCACCGCGATGAGCCGGTCCGGGTTCATATTTCTGGTTTTTTTAACCTGATCCAAAATCGGCTGGTAAATCCGCCGATAAGGTGAAAAGGTGATCTCCAGCTGAGGAATAGCAAAGTTGGCGGCTTTGGCGGGTTTCACCACCTTCTGGGCCCAGAGTTTCCTGAGCTCGTGCGACTCCTCCTTATCGGTGCTCACATGGATCGCCAAGACTGTATCCGATAGGAGCAGACCGAAGCGAACGGCCATTTCGGCGACGCGATTCCAACCGTAGATCGGGATAATGACGATGGGGGTTTGCAATTTCGCCACCTGCAATTTTAGAGGCTGATCCACCTGCCGCGCGACTCCTTGATAGTGGCGTTTGATCCTGAGAAGCAGAAACACGAACAACGGCACGAGGATTACCGTTATCCAGGCGCCTTCCAGGAATTTGGCGGCGACGATAACCACCAGGGCGGCTGCGGTAGTCACAGTGCCCAAGGCGTTGTAAGTCAAGGCAGTCCGGTATCCCCGGCCTTTGTGGCGCAGCCAGTGCATCACCATGCCGGCCTGCGAGAAGAGAAAGGCCCCGAAGGCCCCCACTGCAAATAGCGGAATCAGATCCTCAGTCAGGCCCCGGAAGGCGATCAGCAGCAGCCCGGAAATGACCGCCAGAAAGATAATGCCGTGCGAAAAAACCAACCGCCGGCCGGCGTTGGCGAAATAGGGCGGCAAAAAACCATCCTCCGCCAGCAGCCGGCAGACCCGCGGAAAGTCCGCAAAGCTGGTTTGGGCCGAATAGGTGAGCACAATAAAGATACTGGCCAGGGAGACGTAATAGAATACTCCCCGCCCCGCTATGGCCGCCACCAGTTGCGACAGGACGGTCTGATAGCCCGGCTGGGCCTCATCCATGGCGCCAATATGGTAATGGGGAACGAGATAGCCGATGGACAGCAGGAACAGGCCGAGTATCACTATGATCACGGTCAAGGTCCGTTGCGCATTGGGCACGGCTGGTCGCTGAAACAGGGGCACCCCGTTGGTTACGGCCTCGATGCCGGTCAGCGCCGTGGCACTGTTGGCAAAGGCGCATAAGAGGAGCCAGGTGCTCACCGTGGCGGTCGCCGCCGGGATTAGCGGCGGCGCTACGACCGGCTGAGGATGGCCGCCGCTATGCCAGGTGATGAACAGACCGAGGGCCAGGGCGAACCCCAGGCACACGACAAATACTATGACGGGAGCTACGAAAGCCGCTCCCGTTTGGCGGACTCCCCGCAAGTTGAGAATGGTCAGGGTCACCAGCACCAAGAGGCTGAGCGGCAGCGGGTATGGATGGAGCATCGGGATGGCCGAGACCATGGCCCCAATCCCCGCGGCAATGCTGACACAGACATTCAAGAGATAATCCATGAGCAACATGACCGCCGCCCACACACCCGCATGCATGCCGAGATTATCGCTGGCGACCACATAAGCGCCGCCGCCCCCCGGATAGGCGGCGGCGGTCTGCCGATATGACAGATAGAGGGTCAGCAGCTTCACCACGATCAAGAGGAGGATAATCGGGAAGTATCGTAATCCCAGCAAGCCGAGCGGCAGCAAAATGGTAAGCCCAGCCTCAGGACCATACCCGGTGGAGGCCAAGGCATCCAATCCCAGCACCGGCACGCCGGTCCAGACACTCAGTTTTTCCTTGGCGGCTTCCCGTGAGGCGAGCGGCCGCCCCAATAGCTTGTCAAGCAGAGACACGAATCTGCTCCGATATTAGGGTTCGGGGGTATTTTTTATAAGATAAGGCGGGTTCGGACCTGCGCAAGATAACCAGAGGAAAGAAAAGCCAAAATTAACCGGCTCAGCAACTCCTGCCGGTCCTTTAGGCCAGCGACACCTTGATCTGGTCCTCCCGGGGTAAAACCCGGTCCAGCCGCACCAGGACGGTGTCGCCTGGGGAGAGCTTCAGACCGGGCGGGGCCGCCATAAACACCTCCAGCAACAGGTCAGGAAAAATCAGGCGGTAGCGGTGGGGCAACGACTCCAGCACCAGGGCCTCCTTCTTCTGTCCCAGGCGGGAGGCCAGGTACTTCAGCAGCCAATAACGCAGCCGCCGGGTCTTAAGCCTGCCACCCCGGCGCATGGCCGGCTCCAGCACCGGCAGGATTTGCTCCAGGTCCTGGCGGCGATAAGGGAGCGGGGTGTCGGTCAGGGCCGCCAGCAGTTGGCGGTGAGTCAAGAGGTCCAAGTAGCGGCGGATAGGGGAAGTAGCCAGGGTATAGCAGTTCAACCCCAGACCCCAATGGGGCTGGGGCGTAACGCCCATCACCACCCGGCTGAGATTGCGCCGGTCCCGCCATAATTCCAACAGAGTCTTGTGCTCTTTGGGCTGAATAGGTTCCCGGGGCCCCGGCTGACTCCGATAGATCGCCGGGATGCTGCGGTCGGCCAGAAAGCGGGCCGCCAGGGAATTGGCCAGCACCATGGCCTCAGCTACTAGTTGGCGGCTGGAAGTCTCCTGGTCCTCCACCGACACCTGCAACTCACCCTGGGGGTCGAAAATCACCCAAACCTCAGGCAGTTGCAGCTCATAGCCGCCCCGGCCCAGGCGCTCCTCCTTGAGCCTCCGGGTCAACCGGGAGAGGACCGCCAGGGTTGGCTCCTGCTGAATCAGGGCCTCCGCCTCGTGGTAAGTCAGCCTGCGGCTCACCTCGATGATACTGGGTTCGATGGCCCAGTCCAGGACTTCCGCCTCCGGGCTCAGGGTCACCATGAAACTCAAGGCCCGGCGCTGGCGGTGGGCCAGGAGGCTCAAAAGATCTTCGGAAATCTCCTCCGGCAGCATGGGCAGGCGCCGTTCCGGCAGATAGATGGAACTGCCCCGTTCCCAGGCCTCCTGATCCAGGGGGGCCCCGGGTTGGACCACGGTCGAGACGTCGGAAATGTGAATGCCGAGACGCCAGCCCTCCGGGAGCTCTTCCAGGCTGAGGGCGTCATCGAAATCCCGGGTCTGCTCCCCGTCGATGGTGATCAGCGGCAGGTTGCTCAGGTCCCGGCGCCAGGCGGCGTATGGGTCCGGGGCAGGAGGTGAACTGGCCAGTTGCCGGGTCTGAGACAGAGCCGCGGGGGAAAACTCCACCGGCGTTTCCAGGCGGTGCAATTCCAGGTCTTCATCTTCATAAAAGATCCCCAGGCGCACCAGCAGCCGGAAAGGGGCCGTGGCGGCGCTCAGGCCGGCCTGGTCCAGATAAACCTTACCCTGGTCATAATCCGGGGCGTCAGCTCCGCTGACCGCCATCCGCCGCAGCACCGCCACCACCGATTCCCGCCAGGGATAGTGCCTGGAAAGCTCCCGCCCCTCCCAGACCTCCTGCAGCCAGGCGCCCACCTCCGCCAGTTCTTGTCGCCGGGCCGCTTCCCGCTCCTGTTGCTGCCGCAGTTGGGCTACCAGCTCCGGCGGGTTGGCCTCGACCTGCTCGTCCCTGAGCTTGAAGAGGAGCCGATCTTCTCGCAGCCTTCTGCCGGTGGCTGCCACTTCATCCGCAGTGGTGCGGCCGAACCACAGTTCGGCCAACTCCGCCACGGTGGCGGGATGTTCCTCCGGGGCCAGCAGTTCCCAAAGCTCCTCCAGATTAATGGCGGCCTTCAGGGCTTCCCGCCGGGAGGCGGCCTCCTCCAGACGCTTCAGCAAATCCTGGCGGATTAATCGGTTCAGGGGTAGAGAGGGCCCGGCGTGCAAGAGACGCTTGGGGGGGAGCGTTAGTTCCCGGCCGGTTTGGCTCAGGACATGCAAGCGCTCCCCTTTGAGCTCCAAGACCACGCCGCAAAGGATGCGCTTTTCCTCGAAAAATTCCACAATGCTGCCGGGTTCCATGTGGGGCCAAAATTACCAGAATCCCCGGAAATGTCAACGAAGAGGGTTTTGGGGGTCCGGTTCTGGTCAGGATGAATTTGGGTGCGCCTCCCGCTGAAAATTATTGTCTGCTGGTTTTCCTGATTGGCGCAAAATCTAGATATTGAGGGATTGGGATAAACCCCCCTCACCATCTATAAAACTCCTGATAACGGTTCAAGACCTCGGCCCCCTCTCGCTCCAGTAGCACCATATCCTCCAGGCGCACCCCGCCCCAATCCGCCAGGTAGATCCCCGGCTCCACCGTCAAGACACTGCCGGGCTTGAGTAAGGAGCGGCGCTCCGGGTTCGGGCTCAGGGATGGGTTTTCATGCACCGCCAGGCCCACCCCGTGGCCCAGGGAATGGCCGAAGGCCTCGCCATAGCCCGCCTCGGAGATCACCTCCCGGGCCAGGGCGTCTCCCGCCAAACTGTCCATCCCGGCCCGGAGTCCCCTCTCCGCCTGCACCTGGGCCCGGCGCACCAGGGTGTAAATCTCCTTAAACCGCTCATCCGGAGGTCCCAGGAGATAGGTGCGGGTGATATCGGCGCAGTACCCGTGCAGCCGGGCCCCCATATCGATGATGATGGGTTCCCCGGCCTCGATAACCCGCTCGCCGGGCTGGTGGTGGGGGCGGGCGCTGTTGGGTCCCGCGGCCACGATGGGAGGAAAGGCCAGGGCCTCCGCCCCTCCCTCTCTGAGACCCTTTTCAACCTCCCAGGCCACCTGGCGCTCGGTCTGCCCCGGGGCCAGCGCCGCAGCAACCCGGCGCAGAACCAGTTCGCTCAGTTCCAGAGCCCGGCGCATGGCTGCCAATTCATCCGGGGCCTTGGTTTCCCGCAGCTCTTCCACCAATCCTTCCACGGGCTCCCACTCCACCCGCAGGCCCGCCGCGGCCGCGGCGGCGCTCAGCCGCTGATACTGGCGGTAGTTCAGGTGCGCCGCCTCGAAGCCCAGGCGGCGCACTCCCAACTCCTTAAGGAACTGCGCTAGGCTTTGCCCCAGGTCTTGGCGGTAAACCTCGATCCGAAAGGCCGGGGCTTCCTTATGGGCCCAAATTTGGTAGCGGAAATCGGTAATAAGCAACGCCGCGGCCTGATTGATGAGAAGCAATCCCCAGTCGGGATCGTCGGCGGTGAAGCCGCTGAGATAACGGCGGTTCTCCGGGCCGGAGATCAGGATGGCGTCGAAGTCCCGGGACGCCAGCTGGTTTCTCAGGGCCGGAAGCCGCGAACTTTCGGAAGTTTCAGGCATTCCTGCATTTTGGGAAAACTCCCGCTAAAAATCAAGGGAAAAGCATTTTTTAAGGGGAGGGGGGGCCTGAAAATAGAGCGGCGGGACGCCTGGGTTGCCTCTATTTAGCGGCATGGGCCTCAAGCCTGGGCAGCCTGCCCCCATTCTTACCCGTTTTACGCCGGGCAGATGGGCTATTGACAATCTGGCTATTTAAAATTAAATTAATCCAATTAATTACTAAAATCCTGGGCAGGGATTCCACCCCCGCCGCCAGCGGGGGCGCCTCCATTTCTTTTTATTCGGGACACCTGGTTTGATCAAGCTGGTAGCCTTCGATTGCGATGGGGTCTTGTTCGATTCCCGGCAGGCCAACATCGCTTTTTATAATACCATTCTGGCCCGCTTTGAGCGCCCGCGCTTGAGCACCCAGGCCGAGGATTATGTCCACAGCCATACCGTCCAGGAATCCCTCGAATATCTCTTTAAAGGCTTTCCCAGCCTGCAGGCGGTCTTCAATTTCGCCCGCAGTTACGATTACGGGCCCTTTATTCCGATGATGGTGGAAGAGCCGCACCTCCGGGAATTCCTGAACTTTTTGCGCCCCGGCTGTTTCACCGCCCTGGCCACCAATCGCACTACCACCACCGGTGCGGTGCTACAATACCACGGCTTGACGGCAGGCTTTGACCTGGTGATTTCGGCCCAGGACGTCTCCCGCCCCAAACCGCACCCGGAATCATTTGAACGCATCCTGGGCCACTTCGGTCTCGAGGCCCGGGACGCCATCTATATCGGGGACTCTGAGGTGGACCGGGACTTTGCCGCCAATGCCGGGGTGTCCCTGGTGGCCTACCGCAACCCCCGTCTTAAAGCGGCGCATCATCTCGAGTCCTTCGCGGCCGCCCCTGCCCTGATCCGGAGACTCAACCGGGTCGCACCCAACTGAGAAAGGAGCTCACCATGCAGAAATATCAGTGCCAGATTTGCGGTTATATTTATGATCCCGCCAAGGGTGACGAAGACAATGGCGTCCCGCCCGGCACCCCCTTTGAAAAACTGCCTCCAGAGTGGGTTTGCCCCTTGTGCGGCGCCCCCCAGGATCAATTCGCACCCATGGAATAGGGGATCCAGGCGCTGCCTAACGCCCGGTGCCCCACTACCATTATCCAAGGAATATAAAAACGTTGTTTGCTAAACTTCAGGGATCCGCCCCCAGCCTGCGTCCGCGGCAGAAATCCATCTTCCGGGAGTATGGCGAGGCCTTGGGCATCGCCATTATCCTGGCCCTGGTTATCCGGGCCTTTCTATTCGAGGCCTTTTCCATTCCCTCCGGGTCCATGGAAAACACCCTGCTGGTGGGCGACTACCTCCTGGTAAACCGATCGAGCTACGGCATCCGCAACCCCTTCACCAACAAGGTACTGGTCCCGGTGGGCACACCCCAGCGGGGCGACGTGGTGGTCTTCATCTTCACCCTGGACCCCAGCAAAGGCTATATCAACCAGTCGCCAACCAGTGCTTACCGCGATAACCCGGCCTATATCGAACCCAAGGACTATATCAAGAGGGTCATCGGCCTGCCCGGGGATAAGCTGCAGGTTATCAATAAAAAGGTTTACATTAACGGCCAGCAATACATCACACCCCAGGCCATCTTCAAAGACCCCGACGAAGTTATCCCGGCCGACCAGGCGCCCCGGGATAATTACGGCCCGGTGGTGGTCCCTGCCAACTGCTATTTCTGCATGGGCGATAACCGGGACCGCAGCTTCGACAGCCGTTTTTGGGGTTTCGTCAACATGAGCGCTTTCAAGGGTAAAGCCACGATCATCTATTTCTCGTGGCAGGGGCCTCCCGGGGAACCCAAATTCGTCGAGAGCTTCCTGGGGGGACTGGAGGGGCTGATTCGCCACCATTCCTGGGACACTCAACAATTCCAGGTGCGCTGGAACCGGATAGGAAAAATCATCCATTGAGAGGCTTTTTGCTCACTTGGGCCAATAGTATCCGGCAACCGGTCCAGGGTCTTGAGGTCCCATTGGGAAGGGGTTAAAATCGTCATTCGAAACGTCCTGGCAAATATGAAGCATCCCACCAGCCCTCCCACTCAGAGATGCACATACCGAAAACCGAAAATCCAAAACCGAAAGCTTCTGGTCCTGTTCATATTCCTGTCTTTGGCCTTGGTCCTGGCGCTGGCCACCTGGGGCTGCCGCTCTTCCCGGCAGAATCCCGTTGTCATTTTTTGCTCCCCGGATTCGCCCCGGATGCGCCAGGCCATTGCGGGCCTGGAAGAAAACCTCAAGGACCTTCCCCTGAAAGTGTTGTGCGCCCCGGACGCCGACCCGGAAATCCGGGAGCAACTGCGGCGGGCGCAGCAGCTCCGGCCTCGGCTGCTGGTGGTCCTGGGCACCCCGGCCCTGCTGCAGGCGACGCCATCAGTGAAGAGCACCCCGGTGGTCTTCGCCCTGGTGGCCAATCCCTATTTCACCACCGCCGCCTATGCGCCGGAGCATCCCGGGGAGCACCAGGAAAACATCACCGGGATCGCCTCGCCGCCCCCCCTGGAAGCAGCCTTAAAGGAAGGCTCCGGCCTCCTGGGGAGCACTCCCTGGGGACTCTTATACGATCCCACCGACGGGGTGGCTGCGGACCTGGCCCGGGAATTTGGCCAATTGGCTCCCCGGTTCGGGATCAAACCCTTGATCGAGGAGAGCCACGCCGCGGCCACGGATCGCCCCGGCCTGGAACGCCTCCTGGCAGGCGGCGCCCGGGTGCTCTATCTTCCTCCCGCGGCCAGCGCCAGCCGCTACGCCCCCTTGGTGCTGGATTGGGGCCGGCGCCTCAAGGTCATAGTGGTGAGCGGCTATCCCGAAGGGTCGCACCAGGGGGCCTTATTGTGGCTGGTCCTGGACTACCGCCGCCTGGGGGCGGACACCGCCGCCCTGGCCCGGCGGGTCCTCCAGGGCGAGTCCCCCAAGACCATTCCCATTGCCCAAATGACACCCGTGACCATGGAAGTGGATGAGGATCTGCTGCGCCGCTGGAGCGGTTATCCACCCCCTTCCTCCGTTCACTAGGAGGAATTGCCAGTAGCCAGTAGTCAGTAGTCAGTAGCCAGGAGTCAGTAAATTGAAACCCTGGTAACCTAGCTTTTCACTTGATCAACACCATATATGGAGACCAACACTATATCAATCCAAGCGCCTCCCCTGCTGAGCGAGGGAAGGCGAAAAATCCGCAGGAGGAACCCGTGACTCCATCCCCCAAGTTCGCGCCGGCGGCCTGGCAGCCGGGAATCGACCTGGTGCAACACACCCTGGATAATGGCCTCACCCTTCTGGTCTTGCCCGACGCCAGTCTCCCCATCATCTCCCTGCAGCTCCATTATCATGTGGGCTCCCGGAACGAATTGCCGGGGATCACCGGCATCTCCCACCTCTTCGAGCACCTGATGTTCCGGGGCACGGAGACCCGGGGGCCCGAAGAATTCTCCCGCATCCTCCAGTCCCGGGGCGGCGAGATCAACGCCTTCACCACCCGGGATAATACCTCGTACTTCGAAAACCTGCCCTCCGAGCACCTGGAGTTGGGCCTCCAGTTGGAGGCCGATCGCCTGCTGCACCTGAAGCTGAATAACAACACCTTCGCCCCGGAGTTGCAGGTAGTAATCAGCGAGCGCAAACTTAGGAGCGTGGACAGTCCCCTGGGTCTGGTGGAAGAGGAACTGTTCGCCGCCGCCTACACCCAGCACCCCTACCAGTGGCCGGTGATCGGCTGGGACCAGGATTTGCACCACCTGAGCCTGGAGGATTGCCTGGCTTACTACCGCAGCCATTACCACCCGGGCAAGCTGACGGTGGTCATCGCTGGGGACGCCGACCCCGGGCGGGCCCGGGACTTGGTGGACCGCTATTTCGGGGCTATCCCCAACCCCGGGACGAGCCCGCCGCGCCCCTTCACCGAGCCCCCCCAGCGGGGCGAACGCCGCGCCGTGGTCAAAAAGGTCTCCCAGGTGGAGGCCCTGCTGGCGGGCTACCATGTGGTGGACATGGGGCATCCGGACTATTATCCCTTGCAGCTCTTGTCGATGATCCTCACCGGCGGCAAGGCCTCCCGCTTTCACCAGGAGTTTGTCCGCCCCGGCAAGGCCGCCTCCCTGGAAGTGGAGCTGGCCCCCCTGCCCTTTGCGGGCCAGGATCCTGACCTCCTGGTGGTGGTGGCGGTGGCCGCCCCGGGGGTCCCCCTTACGGGTCTCGAAGAGGAGATGTGGCGGTCCCTGGAGCGTCTGCGCCAGGACGGAGTCGAATCCCTCGAGTTGGCCCGGGCCAAGAAATTGGTGCGGTCCCAAATGGTCAAAAGCCTTTCCCACAATTTCTTCCGGGGCCTGCTGGCGGGACTCTTTCACCTGAAGACCGGCGACGCCTCCCGGGCCAACCGCATCCTGGCCTCCTTCGAGGCGGTCAGCGAAGCGGATATCCTGCGAGTGGCCCAGGCCTACCTGCGCGCCGACAACCGCACCGTGGTCACCCTGCAGCCGGTCTCGCCCGAGGAGAGCGCCAAACTAGGGCCGCTGGCGTGAGAAGTGAGCAGTGATCAGTGATCAGTGATCAGAAAAAGGCAAATCACAGAGGGTCGGGCATCCCGGGTCGGCGGCCATAGGCCGCCCTATAAGAATAGATTATGAACCTGAGAAAGATTATTTAAAAATCAATTCCTGAGCGATAGAGGAAGATTATAAATTAACTTTAATTAATGGTGGGCAGTGCCCACCCTGACCACTGTCCACTGGCCACTGATCACTTGTCTTTAACTGCTCACTGCTCACTGCTAACTAAAAGGAAACGCTATGATAGACTATATCCCCGAAATCCACCAGGCTACCCTGGCCAACGGCATGAACCTGCTGGGGGTGGAGTACGCCCGGGCGCCCTGGCTGAGTCTCACCTTCATGGCCAAGCGGGGCTCAGAGACCGACCCGCCGGGGAAGCCCGGGGTGGCCGACTGGGCCGCGGAGCTTCTCACCCTGGGATCTTCCAGCCGCAGCCAGTTGCAATTGGCCCAGAATATCGAAGCCCGGGGAGCGAGCCTCTCGGGCCACTCCGGCTTTGACGCCACCCTGGTCTCTCTGGAGGGCCTGGCTGAGGATTTTGAGGAACATCTGGCCACCCTGGCGGAGGTCGTCCAGACCCCGGCCTTCCCGGAGGACGAGTTCCTCCTGATCCGGGAGCGCCGCCGCGCCGAGCTGGTGCAACAGTTGCAAGACCCCCGGGAGCTGGCCACTCTGCGCTACCTGCGCCTGTTCTTCGGAGATTCGCCCTACGGCCACCAGGCGGCGGGCGACCTGAGGACGCTCCCGGCCCTCTCCCTCGCTGACCTGCAAGGCTTTTATCAGCGCCAGTTCACTCCCGGAACCTCCACCCTGTTGGCGGTGGGCATGGTGGCTTTCCCCGACCTGGTTCGGGAAGCGGAGCGCCTCTGGGGGAACTCTCGCGGCGGTGGCCCCGCCAGCCAGGCCTTCACTGCGGCCCCTGATAAGCTCTGCTCCCCCGGCATCTATGTCCTGGACCGGCCCGATTTGACCCAGAGTGAGATTCGGGTCGGACACCTGGGCCCGCCCCGCTCGCACCCCGATTACTTCCCTCTGAAGCTGGTAAACTACATCCTGGGTGGGGGCGGCTTCTCCTCCCGGCTCATGACCCGCATCCGCTCGGATCTGGGCTTCACCTACGGCATCCGCAGCAGCTTCTCCTTCCGCCGGGCCCCGGGTCCCTTCATCATCTCCACCTTTACCCCGGCGGCCAACACCGCCGCGGTGGTGAAGGAAATCGGCCAGGTGGTCCGGGACTTCCGCCAACAGGGACTCACTGCCCAGGAACTGGAGGAGGCCCAGAGTTATCACGTGGGCCATTTCCCCCTGGGTCTGGAGAACCCCAACGGTATCAGCCGCCAACTGCTATCCATCGATCTCTTCGACCTGGGCCTCGATTACCTTAAGGGTTATTGTGACCAAATTCGCGGCGTTTCCTTGAAGACCGCGGCCAGGGCGGCTGAGGAGCATCTGCACCCCGAGTCCCTGGTCGTCATGGTGATGGGGCCGGCGGCCCGGTGCGCCGAGGCCTTGCAGGAACTGGGACCTGTGCAATTCCTGGAGGCATCCTAGACTCCATTTTTTTAGTTGACAAATCTCTCCTGATGTTATGAGATAGAAATGATTTTGTGAAAAAAAGAATAAGCCCTTTGGGGACCATTAAGAGAGGGAGGAGAGTTTAATGTCCGAAACCCCGTTGTTGGATCAACTCGAGACCGGACCTTGGCCCAGCTTCGTCAAGGACCTGAAGCGGGTGGCCGCCAGAAAGCCGGCAACCCGCGATTTACTACGGCAGTTGGATCGGTCCTATAAAGACAAGATCACCCATTGGAAACACGGGGGCATCGTGGGCGTACTGGGTTACGGCTCCGGCATCATCGGCCGTTACTCCGACCTGCCGGATGAATTCCCTGGCGTTGAGCACTTCCATACCATTCGGATCAACCAGCCCTCGGGTTGGTTCTACACCAGCAAGGCCCTGCGGGAACTGTGTGACATTTGGGACCGTCACGGCTCCGGGGTCCTGAACGTGCACGGCTCCACCGGCGACTTGATTTTCTTGGGCACCACGACCGACGAATTGGAGCCCACCTTCGCCGAACTGACCGCCAAAGGCTGGGACCTGGGGGGTTCCGGTTCCGCCATGCGCACCCCCAGTTGCTGCGTGGGCCAAGCCCGGTGCGAATACGCCTGCTATGACACCATGGACCTGTGCAACCAGGTCACCCAGAATTTCCAGTTCGATATGCACCGCCCCTCCTTCCCCTATAAGTTCAAGGTCAAATGCTCCGGCTGCCCCAACGACTGCGTGGCCGCGGTGGCCCGGGCCGATATGAGCGTCATCGGCGTCTGGAAGGACGACATTCGCATTGACCAGGCTGCGGTGGCGGCTTATGCGGCCGGTGAACTGAAACCCCGGGCCGGCGGCACTCCTTATGCCAAGCTGGATGTCAAGGCCGATGTCACCGACCTCTGCCCCACTATCTGCATGAGCTATGACGGCAAAAAGCTGGCCATCGACAACAAGAACTGCAACCATTGCATGCACTGCATCAGCCTGATGCCTGAGGCCCTGCGGATCGGCACCGAGACCGGCGCCACTCTGCTCCTGGGCTCCCACGCCCCCATCCTGGAAGGCGCCCAGATGAGCTGGGTGATCGTGCCCTTCATGCCCATGGAAGCGCCCTATGACGAATTCATGGAACTGGTGGGCAACATCCATGAATGGTGGTCGGAAAACGGCAAGAACCGGGAGCGCACCGGTGAGTTGATGCTGCGCCTGGGCATGCGGAATTTCTTCCAGTCCGTGGGCCTGGAACCGCCCCGGCAGACCATCCGGACCCCCCGGGCCAACCCCTTCTTCTTCTGGCACCCGGAAGATTTCGAGGCCGAGGAAAAGGGCCGCAAATACATCAAACTGTAAGATCAGCGCCCAGAGAAGTCCTTTGCTGACTTAGGGGCGATTAGATAAGGAGGAATTAAGACAATGGCTGAGCGTATCACCGATATCGGACCACCCAAATTTGATAAATTCTTGCCGCCCGTCATCAAAGAGAACTACGGCAAATGGAAATATCACCAGATTCTGGAACCCGGAGTGCTGGTGCACGTATCCGAATCCGGCGCCAAGGTCTATTCCGTCCGGGGCGGTTCTCCCCGGCTCGTAACCACCGACTTCGTCAAAGAACTGTGCGACATCGCCGACAAATTCTGCGACGGTTATCTGCGCTTCACCAGCCGCAACAACGTCGAGTTTCTGCTCACCAAACAGGACAACATCGCCGGTGTCAAGGACGCTTGCAAAAAGATGGGCGTGCCCATTGGCGCCACCGGCCACTCGGTGAGCAATATCGTCCATACCCAGGGCTGGGTCCATTGCCATACCCCGGCCATCGACGCCTCAGGCATCGTCAAGGCGGTCATGGACGATCTGTATGAGTATTTTGGAAGCCACAAGCTGCCGGCCCAGGTGCGCATCGCCCTGGCCTGCTGTCTGAACATGTGCGGCGCCGTGCATTGCTCCGACATTGCCATCCTGGGAATCCACCGCACCCCGCCCAAGGTCAATCACGAGCGGCTGCGCCATCTCTGCGAAATTCCCACCACCATCGCCGCCTGTCCCACCGGCGCCATCCGGCCCAATCCGGACAAGAACTTGAAGAGCGTGATCATCAACGAAGAGCGCTGCATGTACTGCGGCAACTGCTACACCATGTGCCCGGCCCTGCCGGTGTTCGACGCCCAGAAAGGCGGCGTCGCCCTGCTGGTGGGCGGCAAGGTCTCCAACTCCAAGAC
>JBAVAG010000068.1:0-1960 GCA_049585595.1 Desulfobaccales bacterium | reverse complement strand
CTCCAGGGGGAGGGAGATATGAGATGCCATCGTTTTAAGTCACCATCTCCCGGTCATCCGTTTTCCTTTTCGATTAAACAACCTCTTCTTGGTTTACCCGACTCGGCTGGCTGTTGGAATTCCTCGGCCGGGGCCAATAAGAGTGATCTGCGTCTATTTAGCCAATCGATCCTATCCTGAGTCAAATGACCTACCTGTGCTGGAAAGTTCTCAGAAAATCAATATGATAAGCCCCACGATTAGGGGTTGGAGCTAATCAAGGTCGATGAACGGAGGCTAAAGCCTGCGCCTCCCCCCAAGAGGAATTTTTTCCGGATGAAACGCGGCAGGGGCCAAAAACTAAATCTGGTTGGGTTGATGGGTCTGGCAAGACCTAATTGCACTTGCAAACTACATCTTTCGACAGAAAACCTATCCAGCCAAATATATCCTGTGTCACATGACCTACCTGTGCTGGAAAGTTCTCAGAAAATCAATATGATAAGCCCCACGATCAGCGGTTGGAGCTAATCAAGGTCGATGAGCGCAGGCTAAAGCTTGCGGCTACCACTCCCCCCAAGAGGAATTTTTTCCGGATGAGACTCGGCAGGGGCCAAGAACTGAATCTGGATGGGCTAATTGGTCTGGCCTGACCATAATTGGCCTTCCCCCGGTGTTCCAGCCATGACGAGCAAAGGGAGCAGGGGATGGGAAGAGATTGGTTTAGCCCGATGTTTCCCCCGAGTCTGGCGCCTGGAGCCGCGGCCTTCGGGCTCGCAAAAGGGACGGGCTTAAATCTATGGCCAGATCATCCTTGTTTGAAGGATTTCCAGCCCGGGATATGGAGAATATCCCGCTGCTGCTGGATCGCACCTATGGGCGCCTGGGCGCGGATATCGACCGGCTGGAGATGCAGATCAAGGGACGCCTCTGCGACCAGGACGGCAGCCTCAAGAATTTGGAGGGCCGTTTGGGGAAGCAGGAGAACTGCCCTTGCCAGGTCCACCGTGACCCAGGTCACGAATGCCCCATCATGGAGATCCGGGACCAAATCAACAAGATGCAGCGGCGCCTGGCCTGGTATGCCGGCATCTTCACCGCGGGCACGGCCATCCTCTATGCGTTATCCAATTTGCTGTGGTTGCTCAAGCGCTTTTAGCCAGTTGACAGTTGTCAGTCAGCGGTTGCCAGAAAAAACTAAAAACGGGGAACTGGAAACAGTTGCGGAGGCCAAATGGACCACCTGGAACTTTTGAAGAAGGGCGCCCTGGCCAACAAGCGGGAGCGCTTCCAAGCCCTGCTCATCCGCATCGACCAGCTCATCGGCGCCATCCAGCTCAATACCTTCCGCATCCTGGATGAGGACCTGGATTCCATCAAGGAGGACCACGCCCTGGCGGCTGCCTCAGAATTGGCCTCGGTCCTGAAAGTGGCCAGGAAACTGAAGGCGGAGCTGGAGGGTTAAGGTTTGGACGGCCCCAGGGAAAATAGCTTCCCAAACCGGGCGGAGCGTCTCTTCGTTCAAGAAGGGCGCACCCTGGAAGAGATCTCCTCCCGGCTCAAGGTGGACCTTACGACCCTGCTGGGGTGGCAGAAAAAAGGTGAGTGGGACAGAAAGCGCAGCGCCCTCCTGGCAAACCCCGAAAATCTGGCGGAACGGCTGCGCCTGGCCCTGGGAAAGATGCTGGACGCCCTGGAAAACGGGGAGGAACTGGACCCCAAGGCCTTCAACTCCATCGCCAGGGCGGCGACGGCCGTCAAAAACCTGGACCGAGGCGATTACGACTTAAAGGCGGCGGGCCTCAAGGTGATGGAGGACTTCACCAGATTTTTGAAGGAGCATCTGGGGGACCCGGAGGAATTGCAGCTCATCGGGGCGAGGATCAGGGCTTGGTTTAGAAGCCTGGAGTAGGGGCGACCCGCTGGGTCGCCCGGTGAGCAGTGAGCGGTAAGCCGTAAGCAGTAAGCAGTAAGCAGTAAG
>JBAVAG010000067.1:0-6094 GCA_049585595.1 Desulfobaccales bacterium | reverse complement strand
CCCCAACCCTCTCCCCTCACAGGGGAGAGGGAGTTTTAGCGCTTCCGTGCTGCCCCGTCTTCTCTGGCTTAGGTTTGCGCTCCATTTTTCATTTTTCATTCGCCAGTCCTTATGCAAAATCTCTGCTGGACACCACTGCCCCTA
The DNA here is from genome assembly GCA_049585595.1 of Desulfobaccales bacterium. Taxonomy (GTDB): domain Bacteria; phylum Desulfobacterota; class Desulfobaccia; order Desulfobaccales; family 0-14-0-80-60-11; genus JAPLJC01. Next base: position 5,950 of record JBAVAG010000067.1, on the reverse strand, counting down.
CCCGCCTTTTCAAGGGGAGGGTAAAAAAACCTTATTTTGTCATGTCGTTGCAACTATTAATTCATGATACCAGACGGTTGCGCAAGGTGCCGATGGCTTCCAGCCTAATCTCCACCACGTCGCCGGGCTGCATGGGGCCGATGCCCGAGGGAGTGCCGGTGGCGATGACGTCCCCCGGCAGCAGGGTCATGATCCGGGAGATGTAGGAGACCAGGGTGGCCACCCCGAAGACCATGTCGCCGGTGTTCCCGTGCTGGCGGCGTTCCCCGTTCAGGTAGCTTTCCACCGTCAGCTTATCCGGGTCCTTGATCTCCGTTTCGATCCAGGGCCCCAGGGGAGCGAAGGTATCGAAGCCCTTGGAGCGGGTGAACTGGCCGTCTTTCCTTTGCAAATCCCGGGCGGTGACGTCGTTGCAGCAGGTATAACCCAGGACGTAATCCCGGAAGTCCTGCTCCCGGACGTGGTGGGCGGTCTTGCCGATGACCACCGCCAGCTCCGCCTCGTAATCGACCCGGCGGCTCATCTCGGGATAGACGATTTCCGCGTCCGGCCCGATCACGGCAGTGCTGGGCTTCATAAACAGCAATGGTTCGGGGGGCACGGCGTAGCCGGTCTCCGCGGAGTGGTCCCGGTAGTTGATGCCCACGGCCACGATCTTGCTGGGTTCTGAGGGCGCCAGCAGCGTCACCTCCGGCAGGGAGAGCACCTCCCCGGTGGTCTTGGCCCAACCGCCGTCATAAGGGGTTTCCCACAAGACCGAAATCTTTTCGCCTTCAATGACGCCGTACCCTGTCCGGCCCTGCAACTCAAAGCGTACGATGCGCATGTCGTTTTTGCCCCTTAAAGGTTATCTATTATGAGGGGCGGAAGAGAGATTGAATTCCCCCTCACCCTAACCCTCTCCCCCATCGGGGGAGAGGGGATAATAAGACACTCCGTCAGGCCCCCGTTAATAATTTCACCCAACTTCATCAAAGATACCTGTTGATGGTTTTCTTGATTCATACAAGATTCTCTATTCTTCCTCATCTTCAGGCTCGCTGGGGAACCCGTCGGGGTCTTCCTCCGTCCCATCCGGGAAAATGTGTTTTACCTTTCCATTTATATATGAAACCTCAAGAAACTCACCATCTTCATCCCATCTCCCCGAATCAGAAGGTTCCATGGAATTGCTATCAAAGGTTACCATCCCCCAATTAGAACCAAAGAAGACCGTCATGTAGCCTTTCATATTATTCTTGATGAAAAACGACCGCAAAATGTCCTCGGACTCCGCCCTATTTTTAATCTCCCTAATATGGTCGGTTGGAGCCCCATCGCCCCAATCTATAATAATTTCGGGGTCGGTCCCCTTTGGGAATGGCCGCTGATCATACATTTTCGAGCGCATTATCTACCCCATAGATAAGAATAGATGTTCATTTCAACCCCAAGACGTCTTGCATGTCGTAGCAGGCCGGCGGCTGGGCCACCACCCATTGGGCGGCCCGGAGCGCCCCCCGGGCGAAGTTGTCCCGGCTGTGGGCCCGGTGGGTGATCTCCAACCTCTCGCCAATGCCCCCGAAGAGCACGGTGTGTTCCCCGACGATATCGCCTGCCCGTATGGTCTGGATGCCGATCTCCTCCTTGCGGCGTTCGCCGATGATGCCCTGGCGGGCATAGACCCCGACCTTCTCCAGGTCCCGGTCCAGGGCGTGGGCAATGACCTGGGCCAGCTTCAGGGCGGTGCCGCTGGGCGCGTCCTTTTTCAGGCGGTGGTGGGCCTCGACGATCTCGACGTCGTAGCCCTCCGCCAGCACCCGGGCCACGTCGGCCGCCACCTTGAACATCAGGTTCACCCCGACGCTCATGTTGGGGGCGAACACCAGGCGGGTCCGGGCCCCCAGGGCGTGGATCTCGGCCACCTGGGCCGGGGAAAACCCGGTGGTTCCCAGGACCATGGCCTTGCCGGCGGCCGCTACCTCCCGCAGATGGTGAAGCGACGGCTCGGGGTGGGTGAACTCGATGACCAGATCCCCCTGCCCCAGGACTTCGGCCAGGGAGCCCGCCACCCGGAGGCCCTTGGGCGGCAAGCCCACCACCGAGCCCACGTCTTTCCCCACCGCGGCCTGATCCGGCTGCTCGCAGGCGCCGGCCAGGGTGATCCCCGCCTCCGCCTCCAACAGGTGAATGATCCGGCCGCCCATACGCCCCGCGGCGCCGGAAACGATGGCCTTGATCATGAAACCTCCGTGAGGTTTTAGGTCAAAGTTCAAGGTTCAAGGTTCAAAGTTAAAATCCCAAACCTTAAACAGGCTTTTATGGTGGTGCAGGAGTCTCGCCGGTGCGGCGCAGGCTAAAGCCTGCGGCTACAAAAATGGTAACTCATCGTATTGACTTTGAACTCTGAACTTGAGACTTCTGCGAAAACCAACTTTGAAATCCTGAAAGAAGCGAAGGTTCTCGTATTTCTCAGTATTCATGAGATTCTTCGGTCGCTTCGCTCCCTCAGAATGACAAAAATGGGGACTTTCGCAAGGCCTCAAAACTTTGAACCTTGAACTATTTAATCAATCCATACGCCTGCATCACCTGGCGCAGCCTCGCTTCGTTGGCCTGGGAGAGCGGGCACAGGGGCTGCCGCACCTCGCCGGTGATCATTCCCAGCAGCTTCATGGCCGTCTTAGCCGGGACCGGGTTGGTCTCATAGAACATGGCCTCTATCAGGGGCCACATCTTGTAGTGCAGCTTCCGGGCGGCCGCCAGGTCGCCTTTGAAAAAGACGTTGCACATCTCGGCCATGTCCCCGGGGGCGGCGTTCGAAACCACCGAGATCACCCCCTGGCCGCCGATGGCCAGCAGGGGTAGCGTGGTGAAGTCGTCGCCGGAGAGCACCGTGATTTTATCGCCGCACAGCTCCAGGGTCTTGGCCCCCTGTTTCAGGTCCCCGGTGGCGTCTTTGAGGCCGACGATATTCGGGAGCTCCGAGAGCCGGGCCATGGTCTCCGGCAGCAGGTTGAGGCTGGTGCGGCCCGGCACGTTGTAAACCACGATGGGAATCCTGGTTTTTGCGGCGATGGTTTTATAATGCTGGTACAGGCCTTCCTGGGTCGGTTTGTTGTAATAAGGGGTGATTATCAGGGCATAATCGGCGCCCGCGTCCTGGACGTGCTGGGTCAGTTCCAGGGACTCGGCGGTGCTGTTGGAGCCGGCGCCCGCCACCACCGGGACCCGTTTTTTCACCTGGTCGATGCAGATCGAGACGACCTGCTTGTGTTCGGCATGGGAAAGGGTGGGAGACTCGCCGGTGGTGCCGCAGGGGACGACTCCATGGATCCCGGCGCCGATCTGGCGCTCGATCAGGGCCCGGTAGGCCTCCTCATCGAGACGGCCATTCTTGAAGGGGGTGACGAGGGCGGTGATGGCTCCTTTGAGCATGTTGAACCTCCTTACTTGAGTTCCTCTAACCAGAGTTCGCCCTGATAAACCACCAGGGCGTCGCCTTCCAAATATACCTCGCGGCAAGCCCCGGATTGGGAGCGGAAGAACACGTTGAGTATTTCCCCGCCCCGGGTCAATGCTGCCACCGGGGAAGTGAGCCGCCCCAGGCAGGCCCCCACCAGGGCGGCGGCCACCGAGCCGGTGCCGCAGGCCAGGGTTTCGTCTTCCACCCCGCGCTCGTAGGTGCGGATGGAGAGATGGTTCGGAGTGGTGAAGCGGACGAAATCGACGTTGACGCCCGCGGGCTGAAACATGGGGTGGAAGCGGAGCAGCCGGCCCCACTCGGTCACCGGCGCCGCCTCCAGGTCGTCCACCGGCACCACCAGGTGGGGCACCCCCACCTGCACAAAATGGCCGATGACGTCGGCCTCCTCCAGGGGGATAGTTTGATTGAGCCGGAAGTCCTCCACCCCGGTCAGGGCCAGCTTGACCCGGCGGCCCCGGACCTCGGCGTGGATGACCCCGGAGACGGTCTCAAAGGACAAATCTTCCGGGGCGATCCCTGAGAGCACCGCAAAGCGCGCCGCGCAGCGCCCGCCGTTGCCGCACATCTCCGGCTCGGAGCCGTCGGCGTTGTAGAAACGCCAGCGGAAGTTGGCCGCCGCTCCGGCCTCGATGAGGATGAGGCCATCGGCCCCCACCCCCAGCTGGCGGTGGCAGAGCCGGCGAGCCAGGGCGGGCTGTTCCGCCTCGGGAATAAACCGGTCCCGGTGGTCGATGAGGACGAAGTCATTGCCCCCGCCGTGCATCTTATAAAAAGGGATGTGCAGCTGGTTTTCCACACATTTGGTCCTGTAACCTAAAATCCCCCCTACCCCCTTTCACCAAGGGGGGAACAAAGGGATGCGGACATTAAGTCCCCCTTTGCAAAAGAGGGATTTAGGGGGATTTTCTGGCGATTCGGTTTCCTGAGAAATAGATTCAATACCCTTATTATTCTCTAAATGCCGATGGTGACGGGAGGAAAGACTTTTTTCCGCTATTTCAAAAACTCCGGGATGGACTCGCCCCAGGTAAGCTGCCGATAAGTCTCCCGTTTTCTGATAACATAAAATTCGCCATCCTGCACCAAGATTTCCGGAACCCGGGGACGGGCGTTGTAGTTGGAACTCATGGAAAAGCCATAGGCGCCGGCGCTCATCACCGCCGCCAGTTCCCCCGGCTGGAAGTCCGGCAGCTCGCGGTCCTTGGCCAGAAAATCCCCGGACTCGCAGATGGGCCCCACCAGGGAGGCGGTCAGCATGGGCCGGGAGCCTTGCGCCACCGGGCAGACCGCATGAAAAGAGCCGTAAAGGCTGGGCCGGGCCAGGTCGTTCATGCCCGCGTCCACGATAATGAAATGCCTGGCTTCGCTCTCCTTGGTATAGAGCACCTTGGTCACCAGGATGCCGGCGTTGCCCACCAGCACCCGGCCGGGCTCCAGGATCAGGGTGACGTCAAGCCCCCTCAGCCTCTCCACCAGTTTGCCGCCATACTCGTTGGGGTGCGGGGGCTCTTCCTGGTCGTAGCGGATTCCCAGGCCGCCGCCCAGGTCGAGATAACGGATACCGATGCCCTGGGCCCGGAGACGGCCCACCAGGTCCTTGAGGCGCTCCAGGGCCTCCACGAAGGGGGCCACCCGGGTGATCTGGGAGCCGATGTGGCAGGCCACCCCCAGGACCTCCAGATGAGGCAGCTCCATGGCCCGCCGGTAGTCCTCCAGGGCTCGCTCGATATCGATGCCGAACTTATTCTCCTTGAGCCCGGTGGAGATATAGGGATGGGTGCAGGGGTCGATGTCCGGGTTGATCCTAAGGGCCACCGGGGCCTTCTTCTTGATGAGACCCGCGATGCGGTTGATCTCCTCCAGCTCCTGGGAGGATTCCATATTGAACAACAGGATGCCGGCCTTCAAGGCCGCCCGGATCTCCTCGGGGCGCTTGCCCACCCCGGAATAGACGATGCGCCCCGGCTCCACCCCGGCCGCCAGGGCCCGGCGGAGTTCCCCGCCGGAGACGATGTCCGCCCCGCATCCCTGGCGGGCCAGCAGGCTCAGGATGGCCAGGTTGGCGTTGGCCTTCACCGCGAAGCAGACGATATGGGGGAAGCCCCGGAAGGCGGCCGTGAACACCCGGAAGTGGTGTTCCAGGGTGGCGGCGCTGTAAAGATAAAAAGGGGTTCCCACCCGGGCGGCGATCAGGCGCACCGGGACGTTTTCACAGTAGAGTTCGCCGGCCTGGTAGTTGAAATGGTGCATCGGTCAGTACCCGTTAGCGGTGATGATAAAAAAAATTAGAGACCCTGTCGAGCTCTCATCCCTCGATTATCTTATCCCCTCTCCCCCGATGGGGGAGAGGGTTAGGGTGAGGGGGAATTTAATCTTTTGTAGGGGCGGGGTTTCCCCGCCCAGGGCGGCGAGACGACGCCCCTACGGCCGTGATGGAATCGGGAATCCAAAAACAGCCGCACAGGGCGGCCTCTGGCCGCCAAA
>JBAVAG010000066.1:0-24805 GCA_049585595.1 Desulfobaccales bacterium | reverse complement strand
ATCATACTCCGGCCATATCCAATTAACTCGAGATTTCGCGGGGGGGCTGCGGCTGGTGGTAATCGCCGCTAACTCCGCCGCTCTTTTCCAGCAAGAGCAACTCGCCGATCACCAAGCCGCGATCCACCGCCTTGGACATATCGTAGATGGTAAGAGCAGCCACTGCCGCGGCGGTCAAGGCCTCCATCTCCACCCCGGTGCGGGCCTGGGTTTCGACCCGGGTCTGGATGCGCACCGCCCATTCCTGGGGTTCCAGGGTAAAATCGACCTCAACGAAGGCCAGAGGCAGGGAATGGCATAAGGGGATCAATTGAGCCGTGTTCTTGGCGGCCATGATGCCGGCAAGTCTGGCCGCCGCCCAAACATCGCCTTTGGGAAGGCGGCCGGCCTGGAGCAGGGGAAAGACCTTGGGACCCACGATGATGCGGCAGGCCGCACTGGCGCGGCGCCGGGTTTCGGCTTTATCGCCCACATTCACCATACGCAACTGCCCGGTCTCGTCCAGGTGGGTGAATTTACTCATGTCCTACCCCAGTGCGCTCCTCGTTTCCCAGGCTGGGCCGCTCGGCGAACCGCTGATTCTGTCCAATCTGGAAGTCCTCGGTTGGGTTGACCACGATCTCCATCACCTGATCGCCCGGCGCCCCTCGGGGCCCGCCGGGGGCTCCGGCTCCAGGGAGGCGGAAGACCCAGCCACTCTGAGCGTCTTGGGGGAGTTCCACCGCCCGGTAGCCGTCCAAGGTGGGAACCAGGATGACCCCGCCCCGGGCCGCTTTGGCGCAGGAGATCCGCACCTGGCAATGGATATCGTTGCCAATCCGGGTGAAGAAGTCATCCGGGGCCACATGAATGACTACCTCCAGGTTTCCCGGGGGGCCGTTTTGAAAACCTGGCCCTCCCTCACCGTCCAGGCGCATGCGAGCGCCGTCCGGGATTCCCGGGGGAATCCTAAGCCGGTACTCCCGTTTGCCGGGAGTGGCGCCCCGGCCATGGCAATGGTCGCAGGCCTGGTCGATAATCTTGCCGCTGCCGCCGCATTGGGGGCAGCGGGGCCCGAAGCGCAGCATTCCCGGTCCGAAATGAGTGCGGCCGCGGCCCCGGCAGGCGGGGCAGGAGGCGTAGCCGCCCCCGGGGGGCAGACCGGTGCCCCGGCAGGGGCGGCAGACAAAGGTGCGATCCACCTGGATCACCGCCTGGGTGCCGCGCAAGGCGGCCGCCAAGGAGATCTGTAAATCGTAGCGAAAGTCGGCCCCGGCGGATTGCCGCAAACGGGCCGGGTTGCCTGCGATTCCAAAAAATTCTTGAAACCACTCATCATCTTCAGGAAACCTGGGGCTCCTAAGGTTTTGAGTGGAGCCTCGAGAGCGGCGGCGGGCTTGCTGGATGGTCTCGTAAGCCTCTGCCAGCTGCCGGAAGCGGAAGGCGGCCTCGGGATCGTTCGGGTGGTGGTCCGGGTGGTGTTGGCGGGCCAAGGCCCGGTAGCGCCGGCGAATCTCTGCCAGAGGGGCGTTGGCGGCTACTCCCAGAATGCGGTAACAATCCCGGATAATCATGGTCAATCTTGATCTGGCGTCTTTTCCGTCTCTGAGCCGGATATCAGTGCTTCCACCATGCCAGCCTTATCGGGGTCACCGGACAGCTCATAGGCTCGCAGGGCAAAGCGCAATTTTCCCAGTTCCTGGGCCCGCATTGCCAATCGCCGCCAGGTGGGCGGGTTCTGGGGAACCCCCATCCGGGCCAGCAGGTAAGCGTCCCCTGTCTCCAGGCAGTGATTCTTAACCTTCTCCAGTCCTGAAGAATCCTGGCACTTTTGGAAAAATCCCAGGGCGTCTTCCCACCATCCCAAGGCCAGAAACTTTTCGCCATACTCCCGGCAATGTTCCGCTTTCAAATCCGGGTCATTGAGGAGCTGCCGTTTCTTTAAGCAGCCGGGCACTCCCTGGGGCAGCACCCGCTTTGGCTGGGGCGACTTGGACACCGATTCTCTCCGTTTAGCTTTAATTTATAAAATATCTCCCCAGGCTTGTAAACCGCAATTTTCCGGGGAAGCTGCCCCCGGTCCCGTCAACCCTGGAAATGGTTTGACTTTCGGCGGTGCATTGGGTAAGGTGAATCTACATTTTTGGCGCTGTCTGGCGGTCTGCGGCGCCGCCTGGGTCGAGGTTGAGGTGGCGCTCCTGCCAGAGGCACCCGCGCAGGGGGTCCAGAGGCCAGGCGGGGTTTAGAACGGTGAATCTGAAGAAAGACCTGCATCTCCTTTAAACCATGATTAAATGGCTACTGGGGCGGTTTCGCCGGGAACCGGGCCTGCACAAGGCTACGGTCAAAATCGATTTTTACCCCCAGGACCAGGTGACCCCGCACATCTTCTGGCTCCGCAGCCAGGACCCTGAGGCCGACACCATCCCGCTGGTGGTTTACATCTACGCCCGCATTTTGTTCGAATTAGCAGAGATGAACGAGGTCCGGGTAGCCCGGGAATTGATGAGCTTTCTGGAACAGGTGTGCCAGCGGGTGCTGAGCAGCGAAGGCCATCCCCGGCGCCCCCGCCTGCCGTTGGGGCAACTGCGTCTGGTGAACGATCAGGCTCTGCCGGCCCTGCGCACCTATGAGCTGGATCTCTTTGAGCTTCCGGCGGATGGTTACCGGGTAGCATATCGGGGTAGCCTGGGGAAAGAGGGGTATTACCTGCCCGGCGCCTTTCTGGCCTTGCTGCAATCCTGCCTGGACCACCTGGGGGACCAGTCCCTCCGGCAACTGGCCAGCACACTGGTCCGTCTCCACGGCTACTACCGCCAGCGCCGGGATTTTTGGGATGGGGGGGCGCTGACCTCCGGGCCGGAGTACGCCATAGGCAAGAAAGAAATTGAACCGGAGCAGCCCGTGCCGGAGGTTTAAGCCGGGCAAAATTTCGTATGGTCGACCCTGTAGGGGCGGGTTTAAAACCCGCCCCTACTAGACAGATTTTCTAGGGCGGCCTGGGGCCGCCGATTTTTTGGGGCCAGGACGCTGCGTCGCAGACTCTGTGTAACCCTCGGAAAACTAAAAATGCGGGCACAGCCCGCCCTATTTACCTAAATTTAAAGATCGGCCCCCTGGCTCTGCTGGTGTAGGGTGCGTCTCACGCACCAAAAAAAGGCGCGTAAGACGCGCCCTACAGGTTCCCTAGGCGAAGCCTCGGAAGATGCCCGGTTAATAGTCCCTTGGGTTCTGATTCAGCCCCCTAGGCAGAGACCCTTTGCAGCAGGCTGACCTTGAGGCGGTCAAATTCCTCGGCGCTGATCACCCCTTCGTCCCGGAGCCGCACAAATCCCTCCAGTTCCTCCCGCAAGCGTTCCGGCGGCAGCCAGGGGTGCATTTCTTCGGCCTCGGCCTCCATGGTCAGGGGGCCGGCCAGGGCCAGGGATCGGGGCCGCCCCGGCAGGGCCGCAGCCAGATTCCCGGCGCCGTGATACCGCAGGGTAAAGGCGCCGTTGAGGAGCGAGATCTCCATGTTCTTGCCGTTCCTGGCCGCCTCCCGCATCAGGTCGTGAAATTCGCTCCCCTGAGCGGTCATCCGGTTCATAGCCGTCCGCCACCAGCGGTAGAGGCGCCAGCCGATATAGGCGCACAGGACGGCAAAACCGGCGAACAGCCAGGAGCTCATTCCCAGAAAGCTGGTGAGCCACACCAACAGGACAATGAGAATAAAGGGAATGGCAATGAGAAAGACCAGGAGGCTATAGAAGCTGGTCAGATTCCCCCAGGTGGAGATGGAGGCCTCCGGGGCATCCGGCTTGAATCGATCAAAGAATTTACCCATCTGAGATAACCGCTTGTAGGGGCGACAGTGGCACAGGCTTCCAGCCTGTGATTGGGTCGCCCGGTTTGTAGGGGCGACCCGCTGGGTCGCCCGCTTTTGAGTTTCGAGAAAAGTTGCCGCTGGCCAGAAGTTAACCACTTTTTTCCGGATTTGCAAGGGAAGCGCCCACTGGCCCTTGCCACTCCCCCCCGCTGGCAGGGGCGGCGTCTCGCCGCCCGGGAGGGAAACCCCGCCCCTACAACCGAAGGAAGGTAGCATTTCGAGCCTTAGGTCTCCTCTTCCTCGCTGCCTAGGCAAACCCACAAGCCGGAGGCCTGTGCCACTGAGACCCCTCCCCTGCCAGCGGGTCTTAAACCATACCCCAGAAAAGCTACCCCCCCCTTAGCCTGCCCCGAAAAAGGCCCGGTAGGCCTTGAAGGTCATGTAGAGGTCGGCCTTGGAGCCCACCTCGAAGGGGGAATGCATGGAAAGCAGCGGGGTGCCGCAGTCGATGATCTCCAGGCCGTGAACGGCCAGGAACTTGGCGATGGTGCCGCCCCCGCCTTCATCCACCTTGCCCAACTGACCCGCCTGCCAGATGACCCCGTGCTCATTAAAGACCTTGCGGAGCCAGGCCACATACTCGGCGTTGGCGTCGCTGGTGGAATACTTGCCGCCGCTGCCGCCGTACTTGCTGACCCCCACCCCGTAGCCCAGACGGGCGGCGTTGTGTTTTTCAGAGACCTCGGGCCAGTCCGGGTCCAGGGCCCCGGTGACGTCGGCGGAAATGGCCCGGGAGGCCATCAGCACCCGGCGCCGGCCTTGGGGACTTTCCCCCTGGCTCTCCAGGAGCAGCTCCACTATCTCTTCCAGGAGGCAGCTCCTGGCGGAAGTATTGCCGTCGGAACCGGTTTCCTCCTTGTCATAGAACAGGGCCACGCAGGTGTGCTCCGGCTCCTCCAGGTCCAGCATGGCCGCCAATTCAGCATAGGCGCAGGCCCGGTCATCCTGGCCGTAAGCCCCCACCAGGCTGCGGTCCCACCCCAGGTCCCGGGCCGGGCCCGCGGGCACTATTTCCACCTCGGCGCTGGTGAAGTCTTCTTCGTTGATACCATAGCGCTCTTCCAGGAGTTTCAGAAAGTGCAGTTTAAAGCGCTCTTTGGTCTCGGCATTCCCCAAAGGCAGAGTGCCCACCAGGACATTGAGCTTTTCCCCCTCGAAGGCGTCGGTCACCTTCTTTTCCATCTGGGCCTTGCGGGCCAGATGGGGCAGCAGGTCCAGCACCGTGAACACCGGGTCCGCCGGGTCTTCGCCGATATTAAGGTCCACGCTGGCGCCGTCGGCCTTGAGGACGACCCCGTGGACGGCCAGGGGCCGGGTCAGCCATTGGTATTTCTTGATGCCCCCGTAATAGTGCGTCTTTAGAAAGGTGAGGTCCGTGTCCTCATAAAGGGGATAGGGCTTCAGATCCAGGCGGGGGGAGTCGATATGCGAGGCCACCAGTCGCAGCCCGGAGCTGAGCGGCCTTTTGCCCTGGACCACCAGGGCGATGCTCTTGCCCCTGTAACTATAAAAACCTCTGGGCCCCGGAGACCGGGTGCTGAGATCCGTAAAGCCCCGGGACTGGGCCTGGCGCACGATCTCCTGGACCGCCTCCCGCTCGGTCTTGGCCCGGTCCAGAAAGGCCTTGTAATGGTCAGCGTAGGCAAAGATAGCCGCCAGTTCGCCCGCATCCACCCGGTCCCATACCAGCCTGGGGGTTATCGCCAGGCGCTCCCGTAATTGCTTAATTTCGTCTTTTTCTTTTTCTTCGATTGCCATGGTTGCCTCCCCTTTAGGCGAGTTAAGCCGCGCCGATCTCGAACCTTAGCAAGAAAATTAATAACAATTGCAATTGTAATTAATCCGGACTGACGAAGACAACTGCATCAAGTCTTGGACCCCCGGAGGGCTTTTTGACGTCTATGGGCGCAAGAGACCTTGCCCAGGCGAATAAAATGTGACAATTGTGGTGAATATACCTCTTAATAGGTTATTTTTCTATATACCTTAATCACCATAACCTTTAAAATAGTATCTGGATGATTTAAAGCGACAGGTCTCCTTTACTTCATAACATGAAATCCTGGGGGAGACAACAGCAGCGGGCCGATTCAGAAGCGCAGGCGGTATCGGCTTGACTTGGAGGGGGAAAATAAATAAATTTACCTGGAGAAACCGGCGAGAGTGGCGGAATCAGGCAGACGCACTGGATTTAGGTTCCAGCGGGCAACCGTGGGGGTTCGAGTCCCCCCTCTCGCACGCCCTGCGGGGGAGGCCGGGCCTGGTCAAAAACCCGCCTGCGCCGCCAATTCTTGACAACTTTTTGGGATAGTCAGGCAGGGGCCTTTTTGTCATTCTGAGGGAGCGAAGCGACCGAAGAATCTCATAAGTACTGAGGAAATACTAGATCCTTCGCTTCGCTCAGGATGACAAAGTTGATTTTCCCAGAGGTCTCAGCCTTGAACTTTGAACTTTGAACTTTGAACCTTGAACTCTTCTGACCAGAGAGATGAGACGATGACCGAAAGCGCAGTAAAAGTGGAGATGGAGAACCTGAGCGAAGTCAAACGGAGGCTCTCGATCGAGGTGCCCTTAACCGAGGTGGCCGAGGAAGTGGACAAGGCCTACCGGGACTTGGGCAAGCGGGTCAAGGTCAAAGGCTTCCGTCCCGGCAAGGTGCCCCGCGGCGTCCTGGAGATGTATTACCATAAACAGATCGACAAAGACGTATCCGATGCCCTGGTGCGGCGCTCCCTGGATGAGGCCTTAAAGGAGAAAGACCTGAAGCCGGTGCACCTGAGTTGGCCGGAGCCGCCGCCGGCGGTGGTGGCCGGTGAGATTTACCGCTACCGGGTGGAGCTGGAAGTGACCCCGGAATTCAAGGTGGAGGATTACCTGGGGCTTACGGTGTCGGCCCCCCCGGTTGCGGTGACCGACGCCGAGGTGGAGGCCGGGATCGAAGAAATCCGCCAATCCCATGCCCAGCTAAATTCCCTGGCCAAGAGCCGCGGGGCCAAGCTGGGCGATTTCGTGAAGCTCGATTACCAGGCCTATTACGCGGGCCAGGCGGCGGAGGGCGGCAAGGCGGAGGGCGTCTTCCTGGAGGTGGGCAGCGGCAAGTTCAACGCCGAGTTCGAGGGCAACCTCATGGGTCTTAAGGAAGGGGCGGAGAGCCGCTTTCCAGTGAGCCTGCCGGATGACTTTGCCAATCCTTTGTTGGCAGGCAAGTCGGTGGAGTTCGAGGTGAAGATTTATGAAGTCAAAGAGAAAGTGGTCCCGGATCTAAATGATGACTTTGTCAAGGGCCTGGGAGGGAATTTTCAAGGGGTGGCTGACTTGCGTGAGGCCGTGAGAGAGGATATTATTAAGATGAAGGAGCGGACGCGGCAGGCCAATCTGGAAAACCAGGTTAAGGACCAGTTGCTGGCCCGGACCACTTTTGAGGCGCCGCCCTCGCTCATCCAGGAGGAACAGGAACATCTCTTCCGGGAGCAATGGAATCGCCTGAGCCAGTACGGGGTAAAGCCGGCTGACGTGGACCAGACCAAGATGCTGGAAGCCATCAAGCCCCTGGCGGAGCGGCGGGTAAGGGTAAATCTCCTCTTGGAGCGCATTGCCGACCAGGAGGGTCTTACGGTGGATGACGCCGAGGCGGACGCCGCCCTGGCCAGCATCGCGGCAAGCCGCGGCCGGGAATTCGCCGAGGTCCGCAAGTTCTACCAGGAGCATGACCTCATGGGCGCGCTGAAGCGGCAATTGCTGGAGGATAAGACCATGAAGATGTTGCTGGACCAAGCCATCCTCAGTGAGGCGCCCCAGGCGGCGCCGGAGGCCGAAGAATAATATGCAACTGGTTCCCATGGTGGTGGAGCAGAGCAGTCGGGGGGAGCGGGCTTATGACATCTATTCCCGGCTCCTCAAGGACCGCATCGTCTTTCTGGGCACGGCCATCAACGATGACGTGGCCAACCTGGTCATCGCCCAGCTCCTCTTTCTGGAAGCGGAAGACCCGGACAAGGAGATCAATTTTTACATCAATTCCCCGGGAGGCATGGTGAGCGCCGGGATGGCTATCTATGACACCATGCAGTACATCAAATCTCCGGTGGCCACCCTGTGCATGGGGCAGGCGGCCTCCATGGGGGCCCTGTTGCTGGCGGCCGGCGCTGCGGGCAAGCGCTTCGCCCTGCCGCACGCCCGGATTTTGATCCACCAGCCGTTGGGGGGCTTTCAGGGACAGGCCACCGACGTGGACATTCAGGCCCGGGAGATCCTGCGGCTCCGGGAAGAGTTGAATGGAATCATGGCCTATCACACCGGCCGGCCCATTGACCAGATTCACCACGACACCGAACGCGATTTTTATATGTCCGGCGACCAGGCCAAGAAGTACGGCCTGATCGACGACGTCATCATCAAACGGGAAGAGGGCAAACTCTTCTCAGGACGGCCTCGGGAATAGAGTCCCGGGACTGAAGAATCCGCCGGGAAATGACGATAACATCCTTTAAGGCGGAGCAGCTAGGATAGCCAAGCCCGGGAAGGCGAGCAGCGCCCAGGTTTGGGGAGGTCTAACTTTATGACTAAACGCGGCATCGACAAGAATGCTGACCTTTTGTGCTCTTTCTGCGGCAAGAGCCAGGGCGAGGTGAAGAAGCTTATCGCCGGCCCGGGGGTCTACATCTGTGATGAGTGCATCGAACTGTGCAACGACATCATCGCCGAGGAGTATGAAAAAGACGAAGCCAGACACGTCCGGCTGGCCATCCCGGAGCCGGCCACCATCAAGAAGCAGATCGACGAATACGTCATCGGCCAGGAACGGGCCAAGAAGATCCTGTCCGTGGCCGTCTATAACCACTATAAACGGATCAACGCCGGCACGGACCTGGATGGGGTGGAACTCCAGAAGAGCAACATCCTGCTCATCGGCCCCACCGGCTCCGGCAAAACCCTGTTGGCCCAAACCCTGGCGCGCATCCTGAACGTGCCTTTTACCATCTCCGATGCCACCACCCTGACGGAAGCCGGTTACGTGGGCGAAGATGTGGAGAACATCATCCTCAACCTGCTCCAGGCGGCGGATTACGATGTGGAGAAGGCCTCCCGGGGCATCGTCTATATCGACGAAGTGGACAAGATCGCCCGCAAGACCGATTCCCCCTCCATCACCCGGGATGTTTCCGGCGAAGGAGTGCAGCAGGCCCTGCTAAAGATCATCGAAGGCACCCTGGCCTCGGTGCCGCCCAAGGGGGGCCGTAAACACCCCCAGCAGGAATTCATCAAGGTGGACACCACCAACATCCTGTTTATCTGCGGGGGCGCCTTCAATGGCCTGGAGGACATCATCGGGGCCCGCACCGGCCGCAAGGCCATGGGCTTTGGGGCTGACATCCAAACCCGGGGCCAGAAGCCCCTGGGGGAAATCCTGGTGCAGGTGCAACCCCAGGACCTCCTGAAATTCGGGCTCATCCCCGAGTTTGTCGGCCGCCTGCCGGTACTCGCCACCCTGGACGAACTGAATGAAGAGGCCTTGGTGCGCATCCTTAAGGAACCGAGGAATGCCCTGGTGAAGCAATATCAGAAGCTGCTGGAATTGGACCGGGTCAACCTGAAATTCACCGAAGAGGCCCTGGTGGCGGTTTCCAAGGAGGCCCTGAAGCGCAAATCGGGGGCCCGGGGCCTGCGGGCCATCCTGGAACGGGCCATGTTGGACCTGATGTACGAACTGCCATCTCTGAAGGATGTCAAAGATTGCCTGATTACCGAGGATTTCATTATCAAACATGCAGCCCCCATCCTGACCTACCAGCCGGAGGAGGAAGGGGAGCCCTGGGATAAACCCGGGATGGCGGTGCAATCATGATCTTTCGCATTCCCAAGAACCGGATGCCAGGGGAGCCGGATCGGCGCCATCAGGTTGCCGTGCCCATGCTGCCCCTTAGGGACATCGTCATCTTTCCCCACATGGTGGTGCCCCTGTTCATCGGCCGGGAGCGTTCCATCCATGCCCTGGAATACGCCATGGGTCTGGAGAAACATATTCTCCTTTGCACCCAGAAGGACCCGCGCAAGGATGAGCCCCGGGAAACCGAGGTTTTTAAGCTCGGCACCCTGGCCTCCATCCTGCAGCTCCTGCGCCTCCCGGACGGCACCGTCAAGGTTCTGGTGGAAGGGAAAGGGCGGGCCGTTATCCGCCAGTTCCTGCCGAGTTCCCAGTTTTTCCAGGTAGAGGCTGAAGAACTTAACGAGTTTTGGGAAATCACCCCGGAGACCGAGGCGCTGCACCGCACCGCCGTTGCCGGCTTTGAGACTTATGCCAAGCTTAACAAGAAGGTGCCCCAGGAGGCCCTCCAGAGCCTGGCGGGCCTGGATGACCCCGGGCGTCTGGCCGACCTCATCGCCGGGCACCTGTCCGTCAAGGCCGACGAGAAACAGGGGCTCCTGGAAGACCTGGACGCCAACCACCGCCTGGAGGCCGTCCTCACCCTGGTTAACCGCGAAAACGAAATCCTCCATATCGAAGGCCGCATCAAGAATCGGGTCAAGAAACAGATGGAAAAGACCCAGCGGGAATACTACCTCAATGAGCAGATGCGGGCCATCCAGAAGGAGATGGGGGAAAAGGAGGACATGGCGGGGGAAATCCGGGAGTTGGAAGGGCGCATCCGCCGCAAGAAGATGAGCGCCGAGGCCACCACCAAGGTGAAACATGAGCTCAAAAAGCTCAAACTCATGAGCCCCATGTCCGCCGAAGCCACGGTCTCCCGGAATTACATCGATTGGCTGCTGTCTCTGCCCTGGTATGAGCGCACCCGGGACAAGCACAACCTGGAGGAGGCGGAAGTGATCCTGCAGGAGGATCACTATGGCCTGGAGAAGCCCAAGGAGCGCATCCTGGAGCACCTGGCGGTGCAGAGCCTGGTGAAAAAGATGAAAGGCCCCATCCTTTGCCTGGTGGGACCGCCGGGGGTGGGGAAGACCTCCCTGGCCAAGTCCGTGGCCCGGGCCCTGGGACGCAACTTCGTGCGCCTCTCTCTGGGCGGGGTGCGGGACGAAGCGGAGATTCGGGGACACCGGCGCACCTACATCGGCGCCCTGCCGGGAAAGATCATGCAATCCCTGAAGAAGGCCAAGAGCAACAACCCGGTCTTCTGCCTGGATGAAGTGGACAAGATGAGCACCGATTTTCGGGGCGACCCCTCCGCGGCCCTGCTGGAGGTGCTGGACCCGGAACAGAACTTCGCCTTCAACGACCATTATCTGGACGTCGATTACGATCTGTCCGAAGTGATGTTCATCACCACCGCCAACAACCTCTACTCCATCCCGCCGCCCTTGCAGGACCGCATGGAGATCATCCGCCTGCCGGGCTACACCGAGTTGGAAAAGCTGCTGATCGCCCAACAGTTTCTGATCCCCAAGCAGTACCTCGCCAACGGCCTGGACGCGGAGAACATCCAGTTTTCAGAAAATGCCATCCTCACCATCATCCGCCTGTATACCCGGGAGGCCGGGGTGCGCAACCTGGAGCGGGAGATCGCCGCGGTCATTCGCAAGGTGGCCCGGGAAGTGGCCGTCAAGGGCAGGGGGCACCAGGTAAAGGTGACCAGCCAGATGGTGGCCAAATACCTGGGGGTGCCCAAATACCGTTTCGGGCGCACCGAGGAGGCCGATGAGATCGGGTTGACCACGGGGCTTGCCTGGACCGAGTTCGGCGGGGAGCTGCTGCAGACGGAAGTGGTGGTGATGCCTGGACGCGGCAAGCTGCTGATCACCGGGAAACTGGGTGAAGTCATGCAGGAATCGGCCCAGGCGGCCCTGAGCTACGTGCGCTCCAAGGCCCCCAACCTCGGGTTGCCGGATGAATTTTACCGCACCATCGATATTCACGTCCACGTGCCGGAAGGGGCGATTCCCAAGGATGGCCCTTCCGCGGGCATTACCATTGCCACCAGCATCGTGTCGGCGCTCCTGAAGATTCCGGTTCGCCGGCAGGTGGCCATGACCGGGGAGATCACCCTGCGGGGCCGGGTGCTGCCCATCGGCGGTCTCAAGGAGAAGATCATCGCGGCCCACCGCCATCAGATCAAGACGGTGCTCATCCCCCGGGACAATGAGAAGGACATCAAGGAGATCCCGGCCCGCATCTTGAAGACGGTGGACCTGGTGCTGGTGGATCATATGGACGAGGTGCTCAAACGGGCCCTGGTCCTCACGGACCCGGAGAGCCTGTTCAAGGCGCCGCCGCCGGTCCCGGAGCCGGCCGCCTTCCTGCGCCCCGAAGTCCCCGCGGTGGAGGAGATCCAGGCGCATTGAGGGTAGGTGCGCACTGGCCGCCAATTGTAGGGTGCGCACTGCGCACCAACTGGGTGAGCGGTCCAGCCCTTCACGGAAAACGGAAAACCGTAGTCCGCTATTATTCCCTCTCCTCCGGTGGGGTAGAGGGTCAGGGCGAGGGAGAATGCAATCCCGTTTCCGCCCCCGTTAATTACTATTGACAGCCGGGGCGCCATGGGTGACTATTACCGGGGCGGGCGGATAGCTCAGCTGGGAGAGCATCGGCCTTACAAGCCGGGGGTCACAGGTTCGAGCCCTGTTCCGCCTACCAGATTCATTAGTTCAAAGTTCAAGGTTCAAGGTTCAAAGTTTTGGTTGCAAGCTGCGGATTAGATTCTTTTACTTTGAACTTGCAACTTTGAACATACGCCGCCGGGGGCGTAGTTCAGTTGGTTAGAACGCCGGCCTGTCACGCCGGAGGTCGCGAGTTCGAGTCTCGTCGTCCCCGCCAAGAATAATCAAGGGCTTAGATGAAATTCTAAGCCCTTTTTTTTGATCTAAAAATCCATTCCCCACACTATTCCCCACAAGGTCGGCCTGAATGGAGGTAAAAAGCGGGAGGTTGTGTCTTTGCGCTGGCCGACTCCAAGTGGTGGAAGCGAAGACCACGGCCATGCCCCCTGGTGGGGAAATGCAGAGAGTTCCAAAGATGAGCATTGATGCCGTATAGTAAAGTAAACCATGGCCCTCCCCTCAATCGGGCCGTTAGGGCATCCTGGGGAGCCTTGGGGTGAATCAGGGTCACCTCCCACTCTTTTGCCTGTTCCTGCCCGGCGGGCCCCTGCCCCCGGGGTCCCCAATGCAGCAGTTGCTCGCCCCGCGGCTCCCCCACCGGCGTAGCCACCGTCAACCCAAAGGATTTTCGCCTCCTGAACCCAAACCCCGGGATAGGAGTCCCGCCTCCCCCTGGTTAATATGATCCGTCCGGGAAATTTTTCAAATTTATATCGAGGGGAGAGAACAACAAGTATGGGACCACAGGCAAGGAGATCAGCAGCAACCTCACGGACCACGAGTCGGCCAAGATGAAAACGTCCCATGGCGTCATCCAGGGTTATAACAGCCAGGCCCTCATCGATGGCAAACACCAGGTAATCATCCACGCCGAAGCCTTTGGCCGCGGTCAGGATCATGCCCATGGACCCCCCATGCTGGAGGGAGCTTTGGAGAATCTCCAGAGTCTGGGGCACGGTGAGGAGTACTTTGCTGGAAAAATCTTCACCGCCGACACCAACTACCACAGCGACACCAATCTGCGGAAATGCCAGGAACTGCACCTGGATGCTTATATCCCTGACCTCTATTTCCGGCGGCGGGATCCCCGCTATGCGGCCCAACGGCGGTACTGGTCCCCGGCGAAAGAGGTTTGCCTTAGATGATTTTCATTACGAGGAGGCCACCGACCACTACCGGTGCCCGCAAGGCAATAGACTCAGGCGGATAGCGAAAAAAGCTTGTCGAGATGGTTTGGTGCACAGAATATATGTGGCTGAGGAAAAGGATTGTCGGTGTTGCCCTCTGCAACTGCGCTGTATCACTAACAAAGGGGGCAAACGAAAATATTTGCGGGTACCGATTGGGGTTGAACTCACCAACTTTTCCAGGCGGATGGCCGGCAAGGTTGATAGCGAACTGGGGCGCCAGATTTACCCGCAGCGCTTCGCGGTAGCCGAACCCGTCTTTGCCAACATCCGAACTCATAAGCGCCTGGACCGGTTTACCCTGAGGGGAAAAGTGAAAGTAAATATCCAGTGGTTACTGTATTGCATGGTTCATAATATAGAAAAGATCACGAACTATGGCTTCACCTAAGCGAAAATATGGAGGAAGATGACTCTTAGAGGGGAAATAAATCTTAAGAAAAAGCTGATAGACGCTACCATTCCACAAAAAACATTCTAAACTCGAAAACCCGTCCGATCCAGAGAGCAGCACCTTTCACAAAATAGCTTTTTCAACAGTCACTGCCACTATCCGCACCTTCCAGAACCTTGCGATATCAAATGAATAGCGAAAGCACCGGTGCCTTATGAAAAAAGCCCCGGCCTAAACGGGCACCGGGGCTAAAATCGTTTACCAAATGTTTACCATTTACCCTTTGATAGGGGGATTATTAGGCCGGTTTCATTATAATGGCTATACACCAATTTTATAATGAATCCGGCAATATGCATATTCTGATTGGCTTTCCCGATTTCTCCTTGTTCTCATTCGCATGCAGGAGGTCAGGGGTTTAAGTCCCCTCATCACTAATGAGGAAGGAATTAAAAGGGGTCGGCAACCTTGTGGCTGTCAGCCCCTTTCGTTTTAGGGCGTTTAGTGTCAATTTTGTGTCAACCTTCCCCAAATCGTTAAGCACAGACACCACAGCCTGTAATCTTTTTTAACTCCCCAAATTCGTCATAGGCTTCATCGCCGCCGTGCGGCTGACCTCATAGAAAATGCCGTTAATGTTCCTGAAATGTACCAGGAAGTTCTTGCCGTCAGCGGTGCCGGTTGCCAGGGTTCCGGTGGAATCGAAGCCACTGCCAAATGTCAGGTTGTAACAGCTGGTCCCGGAAGTGGTTATTAGGAGAAACAAATCCTGCCCAGGCATCCCGCCGGTAACAGTAATGGATTCATCTTGAGCGGGGATGAGCGTATAATTAACCGCATAAGGCGGGACCCCCGCAGACCGGAGAGGTATCTTAATCGCCACCGTGTCGCCAGGAACGAGAGGCGGATAGGTTCCTCCTGCGAGTTCGTCCACTTGCTTGTAAATCATTATCGGCCTGGTGTTGGGCGTCATCAGGTTGCTTTGAATGATAGTCCCACCGTAAATCTGTCCAAACGCCATCCCTGCTGTGGTGGTTTTATCTCCTGCCAGGCCATTTCCTGCAATAATGCTGGCTTGGCAGGGCGCACTATCCGCATAGCCGAAGTCCACCGCATAAGCACATCCGGGGTTTGCACCTATGCTGTTGCCGGTAAACACCAAATTAGTAGTGAGACCGGCGTTACCGCTGTAAACGCTGCAACCAAACCGGAAGGGGGCGCTTCCCGACAGAGACGCATCGCCAGAGCCACCCTCGCCGTGGTTATTAATGACGCAGCAGGCATCTGCAAAACAAATATCTAAGCAGCCCTCGCGGTTGCCTTCCAGATCAGCGTTAGATACCGTTATGTTGATGGGAACAAAGGCGGGAGAATAGACTCCGACCCCGCCGTTACCCTGTATGCGGCACTCGTTTATATAGCAGCATGCAGACCCACTATGGTTCAGGTTATCAAACAAGACTCCATGTAGTTGACACAGTTGAATGTCGGTATTGTTAATATTAACTGATATGCAATTTGCTGGATAATCGGACGTTAGCTCTATCGCCGCCAATGAACCGACTTGCCAAAAGTAATCATTTTCAAACAGACACTGGACTACATTGGTAAGGTGCATACCCGATGAATATCCAGGGTCGCCGTAACTGGTTCCTTTTATGGTAAAACTTTTGAAACTGATACAGTTGAGGTAATACCCGCTGTTGGACCCTCCACTGATGAAATCTCCTGAGCCGTGACCCAAAACAAAACCGCAAGTATCCCGATGGAGTCCATAAATACCCGTGCCGCTCTTCACCGTAAAATTGCCGGTGGTATAGAACATGGTGGTCAGTTCTAGCGGCGGGCCCGCGCCGAAGGATAGATATTGTCCGGTGGGAGCGCCGCGGTTCATGCAGTTGAAGGCCTGGGTCAAGGCCGCGGTGTCATCGGTCGCGCCATCGCCCTTGGCTCCCCACCATTGCGGCAGCAGGGATTTCACCGCATTGGGACCAAAAACTGCCTGCCCGGTGCCAGAGCAGGAGAATACTTGACATGGTCCTGCCTGGAGGGGGCCGTTGATGGTCAGCGTGACGCCGGAGGCTATTGTCAGGATAGCCCCATTCTCCGGGGCCAGAGTAATGTTGGCCGGGATGGTAAGATTTGTAGAGATTGCCTGGGGGCCACTGTAATGAAGGATTACCGAGTTACTGCCGATTGCGTTCACACAGGCAGGGATGGTGCTGCCGTAATTCGGGTCGCCCACCCAAATCTGTTTTCCCAGGCGAGCATCAATCCTGGCTTGGCTGGTGCTGATATTGCCGTAATCCGGGGTGCCTTGAGTCGTTAGCTGCGGGGCGTAGCCGAACTTATTCGGCTCCCAGATACCGGCAGCCCAGGCCGACCCAGACAGCAATATCGTTAGAATCACGCCGATGATCCCTGATTTTTTCATCGTAACCTCAGTAATTCCTTATTCAGTTCCCCGGTTCGTCTCTTAGTCCAGGTTAAAGCCCAGGAAGCAGAATGGGGTTGGTCCACGGTGTCTAGCAAAATCTTCATGCCTTGATAACTCACTTATCGTACAAGTTTTTTCACTGCGTTTCCAGATAGCTAAAGTGAGGATTTGTGAATTATGGCACATTTTCCTTGACCAAGCCGGGAACCGGGGTTAAATTATCTAAAATTTAGGCGATGGAGTCCGCCGGGGCGAGGATCATCCGCCCGAACTGTGATGACACTGATGGCTCCTGGTTTCACCTTTGGTGAGATCGGGGGCTTTTTTTATGGGCTGCGCCGCACCGGTTTCAGGAAGACCATAATGGCCAAGGCTGGCACACCGCAGGGTCCACCACTTGGCCGGGCATCTTTTTTTCCGGAGGCCGGAACCCGAGATAAATTAGGGAGAAGCCTCGATCCCAGCTGGAGTAACCCTTATGACGGCTAAGATTATTTTTAATGTAATTCAAGTCATCATGGTCATGGCTTTTGCGCCCCTGATCAAAGGCATTCTCGCCCGTTTAAAGGAAAATGTGCAGTCAAAACGGGGGCCAAACATTATTCAGCCTTACCGGGATATCTGGAAGCTGTTCCACAAGGACGAAGTCATCTCGGAGCACAGTTCCTGGATATTTCGGGCCACGCCCTTCATTGTCTTCGTTACCCCTATTTTTGTGACCCTTCTCATTCCAGTGTTGACAGGCTATCCACTTTTCTTCGCCTTCATGGGGGATATGCTGGCCGGAGGGTTTATCCTGGCCCTGGGCGGGTTCTTCGCCACCCTGGCCGCGATAGATACCGGAAATCCGTATGGGCCGATGGGGGCCAGCCGCACCCGGATGGTGGGCTTCCTGGCTGAACCGGTGTTCATGATCGTCTTCTTTACCGTATCCTTTATCGCCGGTTCCACTATCCCGTATATCGTTCAGAAGCACTGGGTCACCCCGCTGGCCAACTTCTTCCAACCCTCCCATATCTTGATGCTGTTGGCCTTCCTTATGCTCATTATTGCGGAGACCGGGCGAATTCCCGTGGATAATCCCTCGGGTCACTTTGAATTAGCCATGATAGATGAATCGAAGGGCCTGGAATATTCAGGTAGTGGCGCGGCCCTGATGAAATGGGGCGGGGCCATGAAATTTTTTGTGCTGTGCTGCATCTTCCTGAATGTCCTGGTCGCACCCTGGGGTTTGGCCCAAGGGGTGAGCTACTGGGAAGTCTTGTTAGCGGTTCCCTTGATCCTGATCAAGATTATCATCCTGGTTTTTGTCCTGGTCGCCGTCGAGTCGTCATTGGCTAAGTTGAGGCTCTTTCGGATCACGGAATTTCTCGGGGCTGCCTTTGTCACCTCGGTTGCCGCCATGATTATCGACCTGTTTCTGATGTAGGAGAGAAAATATGGGTGGCCAGGATTTGCTGCTATCGTTCCTCCCCAAATTAAACGCTCTGGTGGGCGGGGTCTTTCTGCTCAGCGCCTTCGGGCTCCTGGCGATCCGCCAGATGCTCACCTGCTTGCGGCTATATGTCTTCCAGTCCCTGCTGCTGGCAACAAGCGCGTTAATTCTCGGCTTTCATTATAGTTCGATTCACCTCATCGTGGTGGCCGGACTCACTGTCATTGCCAAGGTGGTCATTATTCCCTGGCTCCTGCGTCGCACCGTGGGCTATGAAAGTTTCGCCAAACGGGAAATTTCCCAGGTCATCAATATACCGGCTTCGTTACTCATAGCCCTGGTCATTACCATACTTTCTTATTATATCGTCGATCCGCTGCTGACCATCGCCAGCGCCGGCGGGTTTGAGAGAATCAATCTGCCCATCGGCCTGGCGAGCCTCATCCTGGGAGCCTTTACCGTAACCGTCCGGCGTGAGGCGGTGCCCCAGGTCTTGGGGATTCTGGCCATGGAGAACGGCGCCTTTTTCACCGGCGTCTCGATTGCGCCTACTTTGCCTCTCATCGCCGAATTGGCCGCGGTTTTTGATGTGCTGATCATCGCCCTGGTGATGGGGCTGCTCACCAAGAAGATTCGCCAAACGCTCGGGAAGACCGCGGTCGGCGAGATGATAGCCCTAAGGGAGGAGTAGGATTTTATGGAGCTCATATGCATCTTGATAATCTCCACCCTCGCGGCCGCGTTTTCTCTGATCCCGGTGGGGAGGAGATTTGCCCCCGCAGTGACGGTCCTGGGAACCCTGGCGGTTTTTCTTTTATCCTTGCGGGTAGCCCTGGCTACCACTACTGGAGGGGAGCTGACCGCGGTCAGGGATTATCTCTCCTGCGATAGCTTCAGCGCCTTGATCCTGGTCCTCGTTGCCTTTATCGGGTTGACCGCCGCCATCTTTTCGTGGGGCTACCTAGAGTCCACGGTTGAGGCGACTGACGCCAGAAAGGTCCGGAGATATTACAGCCGCTTCAATCTCTTCCTGCTTTCCATGCTGGCGGTGCCGATATTTTCTCAGATCGCGCTGGTCTGGATTGCCGTCGAGTTAACCACCCTGTTGTCGGTCTTCCTGGTCAGTTTCGAATCCACCCCGGAAGCCCTGGAGGCGGCCTGGAAATATATGGTGCTCACCTGCATGGGGGCCGCCTTGGCCCTCTTTGGCATCCTCCTCCTCTATTGGGGCCTGAGCCTCAGCGGCCCGGGGGCCTTTACCTGGAACAATCTGATTGCGAACTCCCCCAAGATTCCAGCTCCTCTCCTTAAAACGTCCTTTTTATTCATTCTTATCGGGTTTGGCACCAAGGTGGGCCTGGCGCCCTTGCATACCTGGCTTCCAGATGCGCACAGCCAGGCGCCTTCACCCATCTGCGCCATATTGTCAGGCATAGAAACCACCACGGTTCTCTATTGCATTATGAGGCTCTTGCCGATGTTCCCAGGCGGCGCCGCCTCTTACGCCCGCATCTGGTTTGTCTGCTTTGGCCTGGTTTCTGCAGGAGTGGCAGCCTTTCTCATAATTCAGGCAAAGGATTACAAACGCCTTTTTGCCTTCTCCACCGTAGAACATATGGGCATCATCCTGGTTGCCGCGGGTCTGGGGAGTTCTGCCGCTCATTTCGGCGCGGTGCTGCAGATTGTCGCCCATTCGGTCACCAAATCCCTCTGTTTTTTTGCAGCCGGCGCCACCCTGATGGCGACGGGCACTCGAAACATTGCGGCCATTCGCGGGCTGATTCGCATTTCACCCCTGGCCGCGATTTTCCTGGTGGTGGGGGGGTTGGGGATTGCCGGGGCTCCTCCGTTCGCCGTCTTTTTGAGCGAATTTTCCATAATGAAAGCCGGGATCATGAATGGCCAATACCTGGTTATCGGGCTCCTGGCCTTGTTTATCGGGGTGGGGTTCTTTGGGATCTTGTATCATATCAATCGGATGGTTTTTGG
The DNA here is from genome assembly GCA_049585595.1 of Desulfobaccales bacterium. GTDB lineage: Bacteria > Desulfobacterota > Desulfobaccia > Desulfobaccales > 0-14-0-80-60-11 > JAPLJC01. Next base: position 4,966 of record JBAVAG010000066.1, on the reverse strand, counting down.
GAGTCCGGAAATCCTAGTGATCGACGAGCGGACTGAGCGGGCCTTATTCGGAAGATCAATAACCGCCGGGCGGAATATTTTGCCGGTTCCCTGCATCATAGCCCTTCTTATAACAATCATCCCGGTAATTTTATTTGGGATTTACCTTCCGGACCAACTTTATCAACTGATCCATCATGCTGCGTCTGCATTAGGAGGTAACTAAATGGGGGAACATTATGCGAATGATATCGGGCCCATTCACCTCTCTGAGACCATTGCCAAGCGCTGGCATTGGCAGCTCAATGTCAGATTCAATGATGAATTGCGCCAGTATTACGTCGAATGTGACCGCAGCCATCTGCTGGACCTGAGCCGCTGGCTTTTTTACGAGATGGAATATGGCTTTGCCAGTATGGTAGTCGAGGAAGCCGCGGATGCCTGGCTTTGCCGCTACATCTTTTATAGCGGGTCATCCGGTGAACAGGTTCATCTTTGCCTGCGCCTCGGGTACCCGGAAAATACCCTTCCCAGCATAAGTCAGATCTTCCATGCCGCAGATTGGCATGAACGGGAAGTGCGGGATCTTTTCGGCCTGGAATTTGAAGGCCATCCGCGCCTGGCAAATTTCGTGTTGCACGAAGAGTGGCCGGATGAAGTCCATCCCCTGCGGAAAGAGTTCGACGGCAGCCGGCCCTACCCCCACCAGGATGATCCTTACTGGCGTCCTGCCGGGGTAGTTCAAGCCCGCGGCGTCTTTATGATGCCCATTGGCCCGGTTTTTTCCGACACAGCCGAATCCGCCCTCTTTTTGTTGGAGAGCGTGGGCGAAGACGTGATTCGCATTACCCCCAGGTTCTTTTACAAGTTTCGAGGCGTGGAAAAGATTGCTGAAGGCCGACCGGTGGATCAGGCGCTCCTCCTTTCGGAACGCTTTTCCGGAACCTCGGCCTTTGCCCATTCCCTGGCTTTCTGCCAGGCCGTGGAAGCGATTTGTCAAATTGCAGTTCCGCAGCGAGCCCAGGCTTTACGGGTCATTTTTGCCGAGCTGGAGCGCTTTCGTCACCATCTGGCCGCCATCACCGGAATTTGCAACTCGACCGCGCTGGCCGTGGCCGCCAGCCAGGCCGGAATTTTGGAAGAAGAGGCCCTCCGCCTGTGCTGCACACTCACCGGACATCGTTATCTCTTCGGATTGAACCGGCCCGGAGGGTTGACCCTCGATCTCGATAAAAAGCAATGTGCCCTTGTCGGCCAGAGCTTGCAGGTGCTGTTTGGCAATTTGGAGAGACTCTATAACTTATTACGCTATTCCAGCAGCTTTCTGGACCGGTTGGAGGAAGTCGGGATGGTATCCCGGGAGTCTGCTCGCAGCTATGGTCTGGTGGGGCCCGTCGCCAGGGCTTCCGGCATCGCCTGGGACCTGCGCCAGGCGTTGCCTTATGCCGCCTACGCCGAGGTCCCCTTCGAAGTGCCTAAAGAAGAGGAAGGTGACGGCTACGCCCGCCTCCGGGTGCTTTTCCGCGAAGCGGAGCAATCTGTGAAAATCATCTCGGGATTAATCCCATCCCTGCCGGAAGGTGAAGTGGCGGCTCCTGGCCCGGTTATCAACCCGGGGGCAGCCTTAGGTTGGGCCGAGGCTCCCTGCGGGGCCGCATTTCATTGGGTGAGGATTGATGAGAAAGGCGTCGTGGCCCGATACCATCTGACCACGCCATCCTTTAGCAACTGGCACGGCTTTCATCTGGCCGCCGAGGATTTTGCGTTCCAGGATTTTCCCATTATTATGGCGACCTTTGGACTCTCCAACGCGGAATGTGACAGATAGGAGCGAGCTATGTGGAAATGGGTCTGGGAAGGCATGCGGAAAGGAATCGTAACCACGGCTTACCCTGCCAGGGAGGAGACCGCCTCCGGGGTGACGCCGGGTTTTCCTGCAGGCTTGCCAAAAACCTTTGCGGACTCCGAACAGGCAGGCGCAGTAGCCGCCTGCTGCCCCACCGCCGCCCTGGTTCGAGAGGGCCGGCAAGTATTCTTCCGGGACGAGCGTTGCATCCATTGTTATCGCTGTCTCCGCCTCCTCACAGCTCCCCTAAAGTGGGAGAGCCGGGGAAATTATGAATGGGCCGCCTCCCCTGGATTCCAGGCCGAGATGGAGAAAAAATTCCGGAAATCTTTCAGGCGCTCGCTGCACCTCAGGGTGATCGACGCCGGCGCCTGCGGCGCCTGTTTGAGTGAAATCGAGCAGCTCAACAAACCCTATTACAATATGCACCGCTTAGGGTTTTTTCTTACTCCCACGCCTCGAGAGGCCGATGTGCTCCTGGTGGCGGGACCGGTCACCGACCATATGCGGCAGCCGCTGCTCAAGGCCTATGAAGCCATGCCTGACCCCAAGGGAGTTTTGGCCCTGGGAGCCTGCGCCATTTTTGGGGGAATCTTCGGGACGAGTTTTGCCTCCCAGGGGGGAGCCGCCAGCCTGGTTCCCCTGGATATGCTGCTCCCGGGGTGTCCACCTCCACCCCTGGCTATCCTGCACGCCCTTCTGGCCATGGTCGGCCGCGCTCAGCCCAAGATGTGCCTGCCCGCCGCTTCGCCTCCGGGAGGTCAGATCAATGTTTAATATGAACAGCCTCTTTTTCTTATTTCTGATCCTCTGTGCCACCGGGGCCATCCTGGCGGCGACGCTTCCCGCCAGGAGAAACCCCGTGGCCCTGGCCTGGATCGGCTCTCTGGCCTCCCTGGCCCTTTTACTGCTGAGCGGCAATATCCTCCTTTCCGGTCATCCCTTCCAGATAAAGCTATGGCAGGTCTTTTCCCTGGGACAGATGCTCTTCAGGATAGATCGCCTTTCGGCGTTGTTCATCTTTTCAGCCGCAACGGTATTTCTTCCCGTCTCCATATTCACCGCGCCCTACATGAACCTGAAAAAATATCGGGGAAGATATAGCCTCAAGTCGTTCGGCATCTATTACCATCTTCTCTTCGCCTCCCTGGTCCTCCTCCTGGCGGCCGGCGACATTATTTCCTTTCTGCTGACCTGGGAAGCGATGTCGATATTTACCTATCTGCTGGTGAACTATGAACACGAAAAGGAGGAAACCACCCGCTCGGGTTACCTCATGCTGAGCCTGGGGGAAGCCGGAACCCTGGCGGCCGTGCTGGCCTTTTTGCTGCTGGGGCGGGGCGCGGCCGCCCTCGACTTTGCTTCCTTAAGGGCCGCGGCGGCCGGGATCAGCGAGCCTTTGGCCTGGGCCATCTTTTTGCTCTCCTTTTTCGGTTTCGGCGTCAAGGCGGGCCTGGTGCCGACCAATATCTGGCTGCCGCGGGCCCACCCGGCCGCTCCCAGCAACATCTCCGCCATCCTTTCCGGCGTCATTCTTAACCTGGGACTGTATGGCATCGTGCGCCTCAATGGAGACCTGCTCCCCATCACCAGTGTGGGACCGGGAGTCCTGGTTTTAATCGTGGGCACGGTAACCGCTCTGGTGGGGATTCTTTACGCCACCATCAGGAATGACCTGAAGGAGATGCTGGCCCACAGTTCTATTGAGAATATGGGGATCATCACCGCGGGCCTGGGGGCGGGCTTTATCTTCCGCGCCTCGGGGATGCCGGTTTTGGCAGGCATTGCTTTCATTGCGGCCTTCTACCACCTTCTGAACCATGCGCTTTACAAGGCGCTGCTGTTCCTGGGGGCCGGAGCGGTCGATTACGGTGCGGGAGAGCGCCAGATGGATCGCCTGGGAGGGCTGATCCGGGTTATGCCCTGGACGAGCTTTTTCTTCCTGGCGGGGGCGCTGTCGATTGCCGCCCTGCCGCCCTTCAATGGCTTTGTGAGTGAATGGCTGACCTTGCAAACCATGCTGCAAAGCGTCGCCCTCAAATCCGTGGCCGTAAAGATGGTCTTTGCCCTCTGTGCCGCAGCCCTGGCCCTGACCGCGGCTCTGGCGGTGACCTGTTTTGTCAAGGCCTTCGCCATGTGTTTCCTGGGGGTGGCCAGATCCACCAAGGCTTCCCAAGCTGTTGAGGTGCCTCGTTCCATGCAAACGCCGCTGGCCCTATTGGCGGTCAGCTGCCTCTTGTTCGGCATTCTGCCAACGTATGTGATTCCGGTGTTGGATAAGACCATTGCCACTTTTAGCGGGGCGCCAATGGCGGCGGAACTGGTGCCGCCCTTCTTTACGGCCCCCAAAGGGAATGCCCAGTTTGGAGAGGCCTTCATGGCCGAATTCCACGACCTGGGGGCCCAGGTGGGCCGCTCTATTCTCCCGGGGCCGGGACTGGTGATACTGCATCGAGGCACGGAACGTAACCCCGTGGTCTTTGCCATGTCCACTTCCTATACCTTTGTGGTCCTGATTCTGCTCCTGGCCGGCAGCTTCCTGGTGATTCGCCTCTTGACCAGGGCCAGGACCGTGATCCGGGGGCCCGCCTGGGAGGGAGGGGCGCGCTGCTTATTTCCGGAAATGACTTACACAGCCACCGGGTTTTCCAATCCCGTGAGGGTGATCTTTCAGGCAATCTTTCGGCCCTCTACTTTCAGCGAGAGGAAAGAAGCGGTAGCGGGCCATTTCCTCATTGCCCTGAAGAGCCGGCGCCTGGATGAACATATCCTGGAACGGGCGATTTTTAACCCGGTGGCCAGACTGGCGCAGAGGCTGGCAGCCTTGCTGGCGAGAATCCACAGCGGCAGCGTCAACCTTTATGCCGCCTATATTTTAATCACCCTGTTGCTGGTCCTGTTGATTCAGCGGTTGATTTAACCGAATTTGAGCCGCATCAGGCAGGGGTTGCTGGTATAAGTTCTAATAAATAGATGTACGGACATTGTATGCCAAATAATTTAGTCTTCCTTAGTTGGTTGTTTGTTCAGCTCTTGTACCAGCGAGTCCACATTAGGATAAAGATTAAAACCCGGCCGGGTGGTCAGACTAGTGCTCAGAAGCACGGTCCGAAAATGGCCTTTCGCCTCACAAATGCCCAG
>JBAVAG010000065.1:0-52164 GCA_049585595.1 Desulfobaccales bacterium | reverse complement strand
GGCCAAGAATAATGCCAGATTTTTTCCCGGCCGCAGGCCGGCGCTACTAGAGCATAATAAAAAGAGGGGCGACCCAACGGGTCGCCCCTACTCATGGGGATTGGGGTGGGGGTTTGGGGGAGGGGAAAGGGCCCTCGGCCCTTTGCCCCTCCCCCAAAGTCTCTACTAGCGCACTACCACCCCATGGTCAGGTAGTCGTGGATGGAGTTGGCGGCCAGGCGGCCGGCGCCCATGGCCAGAATCACGGTGGCGGAGCCGGTGACGATGTCGCCCCCGGCCCAGACCTGGGGTTTCAAGGTCTTGCCGGTCTTGGGGTCGGCGATGATGTACCCCCACTTATTCAGGGCCAGGCCCGGAGTGCTCTTGGTGAGCAGGGGGTTGGAGCCGGAGCCGATGGCGACCACCGCGGTATCGATCTCCACCAGGAATTCGGAGCCGGGGATCGGCACCGGGCGCCGCCGTCCGGAGGTATCGGGCTCGCCCAGTTCCATCTTCAGGCACTCCACCCCGGTGAGCCGCCCACCCTCGTCGCCCTGAAATCGGAGCGGGTTGGCGAGCAGCAGGAACTCGACGCCCTCTTCCTCGGCATGGTGGACTTCCGCGCCACGGGCGGGCAATTCGGCCATGGAGCGCCGGTAGATGATATAGGAGTGCTCCGCCCCCAGCCGCAGGGCGGTGCGGGCCGAGTCCATGGCGACGTTGCCGCCGCCAAAGGTGGCCACGTTTTTGCCCTTGACGACGGGGGTGTCGTATTTGGGGAATTGGTAAGCCTTCATCAGGTTGGAGCGGGTCAGGTATTCGTTGGCCGAATAAACCCCGATGAAGTGTTCCCCGGGGATTTTCAGGAACACCGGCAGCCCGGCGCCCACTCCCAGGAAGATGGCGTCAAAGCCCTGGGCCAAGAGCTCATCCACGGTTTCGCTGGCGCCGATGACCGAGTCCACCTCGATCTTGACCCCCAGGCGCTCCAGAAAGTTGCATTCCTGGGCGACGATGGCCTTGGGAAGCCGGAACTCGGGGATGCCGTAGAGGAGCACCCCGCCCGGACCGTGCAGGGCCTCGTAAATAGTAACCTCGTGGCCTTTGAGAGTCAGGTCGCCGGCCACCGTGAGTCCGGCGGGGCCGGCGCCCACCACGGCAACCTTCTTGCCAGTAGCCTCGGCCTTGGGGGGGAGGATGCTTCGGCCTTCAAGCCTCTGGTAATCGGCGGCGAAGCGCTCCAGGTTGCCGATGGCCACCGGGGCGTCCTTCTTGCCCAGGATGCACATGCCTTCGCATTGCACCTCCTGGGGGCAGACCCGGCCGCACACCGCCGGCAGGGAGTTCTTTTCCCAGAGTTTCCGGATGGCGGCCTCAAATTCGCCTTCCTTGATAGCGGCGATGAATTGGGGAATATCGATTTCCACCGGGCAGCCCTGCTTGCAGCGGGGGTCTTTGCACTGGATGCAGCGCTGCGCTTCCAGCCTGGCCAGCTCCGGGGTGTAGCCGAAAGGCACTTCCTCGAAGTTGCGGGCCCGCACCTTGGGTTCCTGCTCCGGCATCTTCTGGCGGGGAATCTTCTCTTTCTTGGGAGCTTGGACTTCTTCGCTCATTCTCGTTTCTCCTTGAGGCTTCTATTCAGGCAAGGATCCGGGCGTACCGCAGGAGCAGGTGGCGGGCATCCCCAGGAACTGATCATAGGAGAGCTTTTCCTCGGAGCAATAGGCCCGGAGCCGCAGGGTCAACTCTTCGAAATCGGTGGCGTGGCCGTCGAATTCCGGGCCGTCCACGCAGGCGAACTTCATCTGGCCGCCGACGCTCACCCGGCAACAGCCGCACATACCGGTGCCGTCCAGCATGATGGGGTTGAGGCTCACCAGGGTCTTGACCCCATACTCCTTGGTCATTTTGCAGCAGAACTTCATCATGGGCACCGGCCCGATGCACACCGCCAGGGCGATGTCCCGGTGCGCCTCCAGGGTTTCCTTCAACTTGTCGGTGACGAAACCATGGTGGCCGTAGGTGCCGTCGTCGGTGCAGACCATCAGTTCCGCGGAGGCCGCCCGCATCTTGTCCTCCAGGATGAGGAGGTCCTTGGTGCGGGCCCCGATGACCGAGAAGACGTGGTTGCCCGCCTGTTTGAGACCCCGGGTGATGGGGTGCAGCACGGCGATGCCGGTGCCGCCGCCCACGCAAATGACCTTGCCCACTTTTTCCAGATGGGTGGGCTGGCCCAGGGGACCGATGACGTCCAGGTATCCCTGGCCCACCTGCAGGGTCTTGAACAGAGCGGTTGACTTGCCCACCACCGCGTAAATGATGTTGATCAAGCCCTCTGCCGGGTTGGTGTCGGCCATGGTCAGGGGGATGCGCTCCCCGGTCTCATCGGCCCGCAGGATGACAAACTGTCCCGGCTTGGCCTTTTGGGCGATCTTAGGGGCCTTGATCCAGTTGCTGATCACCGTCCCCTGGGCCATCTCCTGGCGTTCCACTATCTCAAACATAGCCACCAATCTCCTCACTAAGGGAAAAATTAGCCACCGCACCAATGCTCCCGGCCCTTAGCTGCACCGGACACGTTTATCCATAATCTTTGATTTTTTACCATGCCGCCGCTGCAAGAAGCAAGTGATAAATATCACAAAAGCCACTTCGACCAGGAAACAGCTTCGACCAGTCCCAAAAATCCGGCTGCCCCATGGAGCCCGGAGGGCCGGAGGCGCATAAAAAACCCTCCAGGCCCCGGAAGGCCTGGAGGGTTTCAGTTATCGGGTTCTTGGGTTTTTGGTTGTTGGGGTTAAAAAGCGCCCGCTCCCCTAAACCCGGATGGTCTTTTAGAATAGGCCGGTAACCTTGCCGGTCTTGGTGTCCACGTCCACCCGCCGGTAGGCCGGGTCGGAGCTGGTGCCGGGCATCAGGGAAATGGCGCCGCACACCGGGCAGATGAACTTGGCGCCGCTGTAAATCAGGAAGTCGCGCACCGGCAACCGCCAGCCCTTGGGGATGCCTTTCTTGGTGGGATCGGCGGTCAGGCTCAAGTGCGTCTTCACCATCATGGTGGCGTATTCGTTGTACTTGGGATCCGCTTCAAACTTTTTGGCCTTGGCCGCGGCCTCAGGGGCAAAGTCCACGCCGTCGGCGCCGTACACTTCCTTGGCGATCAGTTCAACCCGCTTCCGCAGCGGCAGCTCGTTGGGATAAAGGAACTTGAATTCCTGCTTCTCTTTGCAGGCATCCATGACCGCGTCGGCAAATTCGAGGGCGCCTTCGCCGCCGAATTGCCAGTGCTTGGACACCGCCACCCGGGCGCCTTCCGCCTCGCAGACCCGGCGGATCAAGTCATGCTCTTCGTTGGAATCGAAATGGAAGGCGTTGATGCAGACCACCGGCTTGATGCCGGCCTTTTTAATGGTGCGGACGTGGTGCACCGCATTCTGCACCCCGTCTTCCAGCCATTTAAAGTTTTCTTTCGTAGCCTCGAAATATTCTTTGGGAACCGGCTTGCCCGGCGGGACCGGCAATGAGCCGGCGTTGACCCCATGGGACTTCAGGCCGCGGACGGTGGTGGTGAGCACCGCCACGTGGGGCTTCAGACCGCTGAAGCGGCACTTGACGTTCCAGAACTTCTCAAAGCCGATGTCGGCGCCAAACCCGGACTCGGTGACATGGTAGTCGAAGAGCTTCAGGCCGACCTGGTCGGCGATGATGGAGGACTGGCCCACCGCGATGTTGGCGAAGGGGCCGGCGTGCACGAAGATGGGCTGCTTCTCCACGCTCTGCATCAGGGTGGGGTTGATGGAGGGCACCATCCAGGCGGTCATGGCGCCACCCACTTCCAGGTCCTTGGTGGTGATGGGGTTCCCCTTCTTGTCATAACACACGGTAATGTTGTTCAGCCTTTCCTTCAAGTCGGCCAGGGAGGTAGTCACCGCCAGGATTGCCATGACTTCCGAGGACACCGCGATGCCGAACTTGGAATCCATCAGGAAGCCGTCCATCTTGCCGCCCCGGCCGATGGTGATATTCCGCAGGGCCTGGGCGCAGAAGTCCATGATCCAGCCCATCTCGAAGTTCTTGGGATCGATGTTCAGGCGCTTCAGGTTCCGCTTGGCCAACTGGGCGTCGTCATAGTTGAACTCGTGCTGCAGCCGGGAAGTGGCGGCCACCATGGCCAGGTTATGGGCGTTCATGATGTTGTTGATGTCGCCGGTGAGGCCCAGGGAGAACTCGGTCATGGGGATCAAGAGCGAGATGCCGCCGCCCGCGGCGGTGCCCTTGATGTTCATGGTGGGGCCGCCGGAAGGCTGGCGGAGGGCGCCGCCCACGTTGACGCCCCGCAACCCCAGGCCCTCGATCAAGCCCAAGGAGGTGGTCGATTTCCCTTCCCCCAGGGGAGTCGGGGTGATGGCGGTGACGTCGATATAATAGCCGTCGGCCTTGCTCTTCAGGCGCTCCAGGCACTTCAAGTAGTCGACGCGGCCGATCTTCTGGCCGTGCGGGATGCGCTCTTCTTTGGGGATTTCCAGCTTATCGCACATCTTGTCAAAGGGGATCATCTCCGCTTCGGCAATTTCCGCAATCTGCCAGTCTTTCTGTTTAACCGGATCATACTTCGCCATAAAAACCGCCTCCTTAAGGTATTATAATAATTGACTTGTTCCGGACTTGAAGAAACGCCGGGGGTAATCGCAAACTCGACCCTAAGCGGACCCTTGCCTGGATGGGGTCACGCCGGGCTCATACTTTTTTTCACATAGTCTTCCATTTAAACGACCAGCCATGAATTTGTCAATAAATTTTTTACTCTGGGAAAGCCGCAGAAGCGAAATTCCGGTGGATTATTATATTTGACAACCCCTTTCTTTCTCCATAAAATTACGTGAATAGATGTACAAGTCCGAGGGCAGGCCCATCCCCGCAAATTTCCAGGAAGCGGCCCGGCAGCCGCCATTTCCCCACCCCGCGCTTCCGGGGCGGCGCCGCCCCGGTTGGGTTTAGAATACAGGGAGGGGGAGGCAGGCGTCTTTTTTTTTGCTCTGCATTAATGGGAGAGGAGGAACCCTATGGTCATCGGGGAATCGAAGCCCCTGGCGGAAATCCTGGAAAAGGTCAAGGATTTTAAAAAGATTGTGGTGGCCGGCTGCAAAGGTTGCGTCACTGTTTGTTGCGTGGGCGGTGAGAAGGAAGTGGCTATCCTGGCTTCCGAACTCCGGATTGCCCGCAAGTCCGCCGGCGACGAGCTGGAGGTGAAGGAATATACCTGCGAACGGCAGTGTGACCCGGAATACATCGAGGCCCTGGATGACCTGGTGGCCGACGCTGACGCTGTGGTCTCCATCGCCTGCAGCGTCGGGCCCCAGTACATCGTGGCCCGCTACCCCTACCTTAAGGTCTTTCCCGGGGTCAACACCACCAGCATCGGCGGCGCCGTGGAGCACGGGGTCTGGAAGGAGTTTTGCCAGGCCTGCGGCAACTGCATCATCGGCGATTTCGGCGGCCTCTGCCCCATCACCCGCTGCGCCAAGCAGTTGCTCAACGGCCCCTGCGGCGGCTCTTCCCAGGGCATCTGCGAAGTGGGCAAGGGCAGCATCCCCTGCATCTGGCAGCTCATTTATGATCGTCTGCAGAACCTGGGGGAGCTTCACAAACTCACCGAAGTCAAGTTATATAAGAATTGGTCCACCAGCCGCGACGGCGGGCTGCGCACATCGATACGGGAGGAGTTGAAACAATGACCGCCGAATATGCTGCGGGAAGCAAACTGGAAAAGCTCTTCAAAAGCGGCCAGAAGGCAGTCACCGGCGAATGCGGCCCCCCTCGTGGGGCCGACGCCGAGCATTTCCGGCACAAGGCCACTTTTCTAAAAAACATCGTGGACGCGGTGAATGTCACCGACAACCAGACCGCGGTGGTGCGTTTCTGTTCCATGGCCGCCTCCAAGATCCTTTTGGAAATGGGCATAGAGCCGGTGATGCAGATGGTCACCCGGGACATGAACCGCATCGGCTTGCAGAGCAACGTCCTGGGGGCCGCCGCCATGGGGATCAAGAATTTGCTGTGCCTCACCGGCGACCACCAGTCCTTCGGCGACCATCCCCAGGCCAAAAACGTCCACGACATGGACTCGGTGATGCTGCTTAACACGGTGAAGACCATGCGGGACGAAGGCAAGATGGTGAGCGGCACCGAGGTGCAGGGCCGGCCTCGCATGTTCCTGGGCGCCGCCGCCAACCCCTTCGCCGATCCCCAGGAGTTCCGGGTGGTGCGCATGGGTAAGAAGATTGCTGCCGGGGCCCAGTTCATCCAGACCCAGTGCATTTACAACATGGAGCGCTTCCGGAAGTTCATGGAGGTGGCTAATGACATGGGCCTCACGGAAAAGGCCTTTATCATGGCCGGCATTACCCCGCTGAAATCCGTGGGCATGGCCAACTATATGAAGAAATTCGTCCCCGGCCTGGACGTGCCCGATCATTACATCACCCGGCTCAAAGGGGTGCCTAAGGATAAGGTGGCCGCGGAGGGCATTAAAATCGCAGTGGAACAGATCCATGAGTGCCTGTCCATCAAGGGCGTCTCCGGCATCCACCTGATGGCCATCGAATGGGAAGAACGGGCTCCGGAGATCATCGAGGCCGCGGGCCTGCTGCCCCGGCCCAAGGTGGAAGCCGATTAAAACCTCAACAGGTAGGGCGGGCGTCTCGCCCGCCGTCTTCGGAAAAGCCCGATCCGAGAGGTTCGGGCTTTTTTTCTGGCGGTGGCTCCGCGGCTCCCCGGTGGTTCTAAAAGTCGTTGACAAGAGGCGGCCAATATATTAAATTTGCGCAATACGGTCAATTCAACTCAGGAGTGTGAGATGTCCGATCTTCTACAGGTGGGCGATGCCGATTTCGAACAGGAAATCTTGCAGTCGGATATTCCGGCCCTGGTGGACTTTTGGGCGGCCTGGTGCGGTCCTTGCCGGGCTATCGCCCCGGTGGTGGAAGAGCTGGCGAAGGATTACGCCGGCAAGGTCAAGGTGGCCAAGATGAACGTCGACGAAGATTCCAAGACTCCTGCCAAATATGGCATCCGGGCCATCCCTACCTTGATCATCTTCAAAAACGGCCAGGTGGTGGACCAGATCACCGGCGCGGTTTCCCGTTCCATCATCGAGAATGCCCTGAAAAAAGCCCTATGAGCTGCGGCACCCACATCTTCTTGCTACCATCACTCGATAGATCAGCGGCAGCCAGATGGAGATACCCCGGGGCGGCAGGGGCCGCCCAGATTACGGTATACTAGCTGGTAAACCTCTTTACACGGGTGAGATATGAAGACCAAGACTTTAGCCCCCCGCGTCGCCAGGTTGCTTCTTCCCCTTTTATTCCTAACCTTTGCCTTTGGCTGCTCCACCGTCAAGGGCTGGTTCGAGAGCAAGAAAGTCGATGGGACACCGGATGTGATGGCCGACCGAGGCCTCACAGATCTGCAAAAGAAGAAGTTCCAAGACGCCATCGATAACTTCAAGGTCGTGCGGGATAAATATCCTTACAGCGACCAGGCCATGCTGGCCCAGATCAAACTGGCGGACGCCTATTTTTACGCCAAGAAATACGACGAGGCCCTCCAGGCATACAAGGAATTCGAAAAGCTGCATCCCACCAACAAGGCCGTGCCTTATTGTATCTATCGTGAGGGGCTCTGTTTCTACCTGCAGCGCTCCACCATCGACCGGGACCAGACCTTCACCACCAAGGCCATGGATGAATTTAACCGCTTGAAAAAGAAGTATCCCCAATCCGAATACCTCCCCAAGGTGGAGCAATTCATGGGCAAATGCCGCCAGGACCTGGCGGACCATGAGTTTTACGTGGCGCAGTTCTACTTCAAAACCGGACATTATCAGGCGGCCCTGGGACGCTACCAGACCGTGGCCGATGAATATCCCGATTTCCCCAAGATGATCGAAGTTAAAAAGCAAATCCAAGAGTGCCAGAAGATTCTGGCGAGCCCCAAAAAGGAGCCTGATCGCGGCTTCTTTGCGCCAGTTGCCAAGATCTTTGACGCCAAGTGGTAAAATGATGGCGCCGGGGAGCGGCGCCTCCCTTCCCCTGTGGTGCCGTTTTCGGTGTCGCTGGTCTTGGGATAATAATTATGGGGGGGGGTGCAGGTATAAGCCAGTTCTGCTTGCAGAGTGGCAACCTTGAACTCCCCTGGAAAGTTCCCGGAGCTGGATGAGGGAACCCGTCCCCTAACCTTCCTGAGCAAAATCCGAAAAATTAGCGAATGGATCCCCGGGCCAGAGCCGCGGCCGCGGGTCGGTCAGTGGGCGCGGCGGGCCAGCCTTCCTGGACCCGGGCTCCCACCGCTGGAAAATCCTTACTCCCACTTATGGACCTTGAGGGCGTTTAGGGTGCGGTAATCGGTGAGGTCGTGGTGAATGGGGGTAATGGTGATGAAGCCGGCCGCCAGGGCCCCGTAGTCCGTCTCCGGGTCCGGAAGGCGCCGTTCCCTGATCTCCGCCAGCCAATAGTAGACGTGTTCCCGGGGGTCCACCCGGCGCTCGAAGTGCTCGACCAAAGGACCCACGTCCTGCCGGGTGAATTTAACCCCCAGGACCCGGTCCGGCGACAGGGCCGGCAGGTTGATATTGAGGCAAACCCCGTTCTTCCAGCCGGGCCAGGAGTGGAGCCGGGCCACCGTCTCCCGGGCCAGCCGGGCGGCGGCGGCGAAATCGGCGTCGGCCTTGTAGGAATTGAGAGACACGGCCACGGCCCGCACCCCCAGGATGGAGGCCTCGGTGGCCGCGGATACGGTGCCGGAGTAAAGGACGTTGATCCCGACGTTGGGACCCAGGTTGAGTCCCGAAACCACCATTTGCGGCGGCTCCGGCAGCAGCTCCGAGAGGGCGATCTTGACGCAGTCCGCGGGGGTGCCGCTCACCGCCCAACCCTGGACCCCGCCGTCCAGGCTGACTTTCTTGACCCTGAGGGGGTTAACCAGGCTGATGGCGTGGCCCACAGCGCTCTGTTCGCTCTCCGGGGCCACCACCGCCACCTCCCCCAATTGGCTCAATTCCTGATAAAGGGCCCACAGGCCCGGAGCGTAGATGCCGTCGTCATTGGTCAGCAGAATCATAAGATAAATTATAGCATGTCTCGATTTTAGGATTGGCAGGCCGCGGCCCGGAAAATTGCCCGGATAAGGGCAGAGGCGCCGCCGCAGCTCGCCTTGGCCGAGCTTCAGACTTATCCAGGAGCTACCGAATCATTTTTGGGCTGGCGCGGCTGGCGGTGGTGCGGTGAGCAGGGTCATCTCCTTCTGCCAACGGGTGAGGTCCGCTTGGGGGATGAGGGCGGTCACCGTGTTGCCTCCGGAGGTGGTCCGGACTTCCGTCTCCCCCTGGCCCTTTGCCAGGTTACCCAATTGCTCCAGACGGAAAAGAGGCTTGCCAGTCTGGTCGAAGAGCGCCACCACGAAGACGGGGGCGGCCGGGGCGCCGACCGGGGGCAAGCTGACCAGACGAGATGATTCCAGCTTCTGAAGGTTAATCAGGGCCATCCCCAAAAGGTACTCGGGTTTCTGCACTTCCACCTGGTTGGGCCCGGTGATCTTCCAGACCCCCCCTTCCCGCCGGGCGCTCCAGGTTTGCCCTGGAGGTCCCCAGTCCACCCGGCCCACTTCCGGGATCAGGCCGGTCCAGAGCCGCCGGTCTTCCAGGTTGGCTACCCCCCGCCGAATCCCCTCCGGAAGCTCCCGGGCCACCAGAACCACCGGGCCCTGGGCCCCCACCCGGGCATAAACTCCTTTGGGGGTCTCGGCCCCCAAATATAGAGTTTCGACCTCTTGGGGGCTGGCGACGCTGACTTCCATCCTGGCCTGGGGGGCCAGGCCCGCGGCCTGCAAGTCCGCCGGGGGGGCTGCCGGGAACTCGGTAACTTGCACCTCGGAAAGTTCCTGCAGCAAGCGTTCCAGCCTTGGTGCGCTCAGGGGCATCCCGGGCCGTCCTACCCATTGCCAGGTATTGCCGTTGCCCTTCTCCAGATCCACCTGGTTCTGAGCGTCGCGAATCTTGAGAGACTTGACCTGGTCAACCTGAATGGCCCAGAGGGTTTTATCCCGCAGGGCAAAAAGTTGCTGGTTCAGGAAATCCCGGGCGCCGGGAAGGATGATGAAGATGCCGGGAAAATCGTCCTTCCGGGCATAGAAGCCCTCGCCCCCAGGGACCGCTTCCCCCAAAGTCAGGCTGTGCTGCTTACCCTGAGCGATGAAGGAGACCTGCAAGGCCGGTTGGGCCAGGCCGAAGACTTTGAGGTCCCCGGGCCCCAGGTCCCGCACCATCTTAAGATCGGCCAGTTGCCGCAACATCTCGTCCACCGTGACCGTGTCGGCCTTGGCCTGCTGGGGCTGGGTGATCTCCCAGTTGCTTCCCCGGCGGGCCAATTGAATCTCCCCGCCAGGCCTTTTCAGGGTGATGGCGCTAATTTCCCCGGTCTTGAAAGAAAACACCTGTTTGGCCTGGGACTCCTCGGCCTCACGACGCACCTGTTGCCGCCACAGGCTCAGGTAGGCCGCCACCAGCACCAGGAAGACCACGGCATAGGGAATCAGGCGGCGGGGATTCATTTCCTGGACCTCCGCAGCCGATAGGCCCGGATTCCTGCCACCAGCATCACCAGCGGGGCCCACACCAGGCTGACCAGGAGCAGGATCCAGAGCTCTCGGCCCGATAACACCAGGAACTGGGCCTTCAAGGCTTTCCGCACCATGATCTGTTGCTCTTCCCCGGCCAGGAAGTTTACGGTATTCAAAAACAGGTCGCCGTCGCCCAACAGATTGAAGTAGGCGTTAGAGGCAAAATCGACGCTGCCGTAAACCGCCAGGTAGCCCGGGTTCTTTTCCTGCGGCTGCCCGGCGGCCGGTTGCGGCCCCTTGGCGGCAGCTGCCGGGGCCCCCTCCGTCTTGATTTCTGCCAGGGCCCCGATGATAAAGGGGCCCTTCTTGTCCGTCTTGGGATCGAAGGCCCCTTGGCCGCTCTTCACCCATCCCTGGCCTATCTTCTCGTAGCTGCTGGGCATACTGCTCACCAGGGTCTGCAAGACTACCCCTTCCACCTTCTGATTCAGGGAGAGCGGGCGGGCCATGGGGTAAAGGGTCAGGGTGTTCTTAAAATCCCGGGTTATCCGGGTGGGACCATAATGCACCGCCAGAGGCATGACCGGGCTAAGGTGCAGGGACTGGCTGACCTGGTTGACATCCAGGATAATGCCGTCATCCAGGTTGATGCCGTAGCCAGCCAGGAAAGCTTTCAGCCCGGCATCCTGGAAGGGCTCCATCATCACCAGCAGGCGGCCGCCCCGGTTCAGGTAGCCCTTCAGGGCATCCAATTCGCTGCCCAGGAGTGGCTTGTTGGGAGAAGCCACGATGACCGCCGCGGCATCCTGGGGCACCTCGGTCTGCGTCACCAGGTTGAGGCTGCCAACCTCATAGCCCTCGTTCTCCAGGGCCCGCTGGGCCGTTTGCAGGCCGCTGGGCTCCTGGTCGGCCGGCTCCCGTTCGCCATGGCCGCTTAAGAGATAGACCTTCCGGCGCTGCGGTTGCAAGATGCGGCGCAGGGCGTTGCTGATGCTGTCCTCGTCGGAATTGTCCGCCATCTGGCGCCGGCCCTCATATGCCAGCAGGACATTGCCGGGAAAGCGGTAGCCTGCCTCCTTGGCCTTGAGGGGTTCCCGCTCCGGGTCAACCATTTGCCAACTCACCTTCGGGTTGTAGTAAGCATACCTTCGGAGCAAGTCCTTGGCGGCTTCCCGCTCGGGGGAGCCCTCGGGTACGAAGGCGGTCATGGTCAAAGGGTGGTCCACCTGCTTAAGCAGGTTCAGGGTGACCGGAGTGAGGGACTGGCTCTGGCTTTGGGTCAGGTCCCAGCGCACCTGGTGCCAATTGGCCAACAAGGCCACCACGATGAGAACTCCCGCCACCAGCAGCACCGAGGCCAGGGAGCCAGCGCCGTAAACTACTTTTCGTTTGTTGAGTCCGTCCAGCGGTTCCACTTTTATGCTCTCCAGCGCCGGGATTCGAGTTGCCTCTTGGTGAGAAAAAGGAAGAAAAAGATGAAGCTGGCCCAATAAACCAGATCCCGGGTATCGATTACCCCTTTGCTGAAATTCTCGTAATGCTCAGTCAGCGACAAAAACTGCATTACCCTGGCCAGAATGCCTCCCCTTCCCAGTTCCTGCGACCAGCCGATGACCCAGAATAAAAGGAGCAGGGCGAAGCCCACCACCCCGGCGATGATCTGATTTTCCGTGAGACTGGAGGCGAACAGGCCCAGGGCCAGAAAAGAGGCCCCCAGCAGCACCGCCCCCAGGTAGCCGGCGGCCACGGCGCCCAAATCCACACGGATCATGAAGCAGAGGGCCAGGGAGTAGCTGACGGTGAAGGCCAGGAAGATGAGGTAGACTATGAAGGCGGCTGCGAACTTACCCAGGATGATGGACCAGTCCGCCAGGGGAAAGGTAAACAGGAGTTCTGCGGTCCCGGACCGCTTCTCTTCGGCTAACAGGCGCATGGTGAGCAGGGGCACCAGAAACATCAAGATGATGGCAAGCACCATGAACAGGGGCTGGTACACCATGTTCTGGGGATTCAGTTGCGCCGCCACCTGGGGGTCGGTGGCCTGCGCCGCCGCCGCCAGGCTGGTAATCCCGTAATAGACAGTGTTGACATAGAAAAAATATCCGGTCAGCAACAGGAAGAAGAAGCCGGTGATGTAGAAGATGGGACCGGCGAAATAGATGATGAGCTCCTTTTTGAGCAATGCCGCGAAACCGCCAAAATTTTTCATGACGCCGCCTCGATCTCCTCCTCAGTCACCAGGTTGAGGAAAACCTCTTCCAGGGTGAATTCCTGGGCTTTCAATTCCAGCAGGCCGAAGCCCTGCTGCACCAGCAATCGGGCCAATTCCGGTCTTAAATCCTGGTCATTCCCGCCTTCCACCAGGTAGCGGCCCTCGCCGCGGTTAAGCACCCGGGACACCCCCGGAACCGTCTCCAGGGCTGCGGTGACCTGGGCCTCCGGGCCCTGCACCGCCAGGCTGATGCGGGCGCCCCGGCCCAACTGCCTGGAGAGATTCTCCGGGGTATCGCTGGCCACGATCCGGCCCCGGTTGATGATGATCACCCGGTGGCACAACTGGGCCACTTCCGGCAGGATATGGCTGCTCAGGATCACCGTGTGGGCGCCTTCCAGATTTTTGATGAGGCTGCGAATCTCCACGATCTGGAAGGGGTCCAGGCCAATGGTGGGTTCATCCAGGATGAGCACCGGGGGCTGGTGCAGCAGGGCCTGGGCCAGCCCCAGGCGCTGCCGGAAGCCCTTGGACAGGGCGGCCACCAGCTTACCCTTCACTTCCTCCAGGCCGCAGGAGGCCATGACCCTCGTGATCTCCGCCGCCTGTCCAGCAGCCTCCACCCCCTTGGCCTGGGCGGCAAACCGCAGGAACTGGAGCACCGTCAGGTCCGGATAGATGGAGACGTTTTCCGGAAGATACCCCAGGGACCGCCGCACCTCCAGGGAATCCTCGACGCAGTCGAATCCGTTGACCCGGGCGACGCCGGTGGTGGGTGTCAGAAAACCCGCCAGCATTTTCAGGGTGGTGGTCTTGCCGGCGCCGTTGGGACCCAGGAACCCCACGATCTCCCCGGCCGCCACCTTAAAGTCGAGGTGTTCGACGGCCAGCAGCGGGCCGTAATATTTGGTCAGGTCCCGGACTTCGATCATCGTTTCCATGCCATTCCCATCCGCTCGAGATTTCTTTGGGATTGCCAACCTTAGGGGGCAGGGCCCACTTTAGGCAGGCGGCCCAATCACAGGCTGGAAGCCCAGGCCGCCGCCGCCCTGCCGGACGGCAAACAATTTATTAATCTAAATCTTTTTCTCTGATCTGACAAGGGGAGATAAAAGTTAGCGAGGGACCCGCCCCCAGAGATAATGGAGCTTTGTTAACCCCGCTCTCGAAAGGCGGCCACGGTGCGGGCCAGACCTTCGGCCAGGGTCAGGCGGGGTTGCCAGTCCCCAGGATGTTCTCCCAGGCGTCCATTACCGGATCCGCAACCGAGCGGCGCACGCTCATCTGGGGGCGTGGTGCACCAATACCTGGGGCCGTAAGCGGCCAATCAGGTCGAAGGTCTCCCGGGATTGGATATCGTACTGGTAGAATTGGGCCCCAGCCGGCACCTGCTCCCACCGGCCGCTGCTGAGATTGTCCACCACCGCCACTTCATGGCCCTGCCTGAGAAAGGCCTCAGCCAGATGGGAACCGATGAAGCCAGCCCCGCCCGTGAGCAAAATCTTTTTTGGTCCCGGCATCCTCAATCACCTCGCCAGTATCATATCCAATCCGGGGCCGCCAAGGCAATCTTTCACTTCGGCCTCGGTTGGGTTTTTTCCAGGGGAATAAAACGAGCGGTTGCGCAAATCCTGCTTGACTGTTAGCCTTTTAACCCCTAAGGTAAAAAGCAATTGATTTCAAAAAGGAGGGGGAGCTATGTTCGCACGGGGTCGTTTAGGTGGCCTGATCCTGGGCCTGGCGCTCCTGCTGGCGCCGGCGGCGTTGGCATTAGCAGCAGAGGCGCCCAATGCTGCGGCGCTGGTATTGGATCTGCCTCATCTGCAGGCGATGGCGCTTCAATATAGTCCGGTGGTCAAGGCCAGCCGCAGTGATGTCAAGTTTGCCAAGGAACAGAAAAATGAGGCCCATGGCTACCGCTGGCCCCAATTCGACACCACCGCCACCGGCGGGGTGGTGCCCGACGCCAAATTGGGAGAGATCCGGGAAGTGCCGGGCCAACTCTTCTGGCCCGACCCCGTAGACAAGCTGCACGGGATGAATGTCTTCGGCCACCTCGATTTCAGTGTGATCCAGCCCCTGTACACCTTCGGCAAGATCGCTTTCCGGGAGGAGGCCGCCGCCCATAACGTCAAGGTGAAGGAAGAAGAGGTGACCTCGCAGCAGGGTGAGGTCGTGGTCCAGGTCGCCCAGGCTTACTATGGCCTGATACTGGCGAATCAGGGCAAAGAGGCGGTGAAAGAGGCCCGCACTTACCTGAACGACACCCGCCAGCGCGTCGACCGGCTCCTCGCCATGAACTCCCCCAATGCCAAGGAAACGGACCGCTACCGGGTAGCCGCCTACGAAGGGGCCTTGGAAAAATCGAGCGCCGAAGCGGAGGAGGGCTCCATAACGGCTTATCGGGCCTTGAAGGCCCTCATCGGCTATGGCGAAAACCAGAATTTCCGGGTTCCCGAGAGCCTGCCCACACCCGGCCCCCCTGCCGGCACCCTGGATACTTATATCGAAACTTCACTGGAATTACGTCCGGAATTCAGGGAGTTAAAAGAGGGGCTGGCGGCCCGGCAACTCTTGGTGGACGCCGCCAAGGCCGACCGCCTGCCCTCCTTCTTCTTTGCGGTGGTGGGCGAACTGGCCGGCGCCCCGGGCCGCAAATATAACCCGGACCCCTATGTCAACGATTATTTCAACGACTATGGGGCCCTGCCCATGGTGGGGGCCAAATGGCACTTCGACTTCGGCATCCTCAAGGCCAAGGTAGGCCAGGCCCAGGCGGAACTGGAGAAGTTGCGGGAAGACCAAAGGGCTGCCCTGATGGGCATCCCGATAGAAGTGGCCAAAAGGTACGGGGAAGTGCAGCAATATTACAAATCTTCGGAGGGCCTGGAAAAGGCCTACGTCAACTCCCGGCGCTGGCTGATTACCGCCTTCGGCAATTTCGACATGGGCCTGGGCAAGATGGATGACATCTTTCAGGCCTTTGAACGGTACGGGGTCTTCCGGGGCGACTACCTGATGGCCCTTTATCAGTACAACCTGTCGGTGGCCGAACTGGACCAAGCTACCGGGGCCTACCGCAGGAAGGTGTTGGCCGCGGCTCCCGCCGTCAAACCGGCGAGCGTCCCGGCCCCCAAATAAGGGCTTAATCCGCCAGGGTTACAGTGGCACAGGCATCCAGCCTTTTTATCCCCCCTTTGGCAAAGGGGGGTAGGGGGGATTTAGTATAACCTCTTGAAATCCCCCTTTTTCAAAGGGGGACTTAACCTGCCATAACCCAGCCTTTCAGTCCTGATATTACATAAAGCTAATTATGAACCATCCCATCAGATAGTGCCAAAGCGGCCGCGGGCTAAACCTTCACCGACCGAGGAAGAACAGGCGGGCATAGACCAGCAGCGGGGCGCTGAACAGAATGCTGTCCAGGCGGTCCAACATCCCGCCGTGGCCGGGGAGCAGTTTGGAGGCATCCTTCACCTGGGCCTGGCGCTTCAGCATCGATTCGAACAAGTCCCCCAAGAGGCCCGCCACCGCCAGGGCCACGGCCAGGGCAGCCAGTGCCAGTCCCCCCACCCCCGGGAGCAGCCATTTCCCCGCCGCCACCCCCACCACCAGGCTGGCGGCCAGGCCGCCCGCCACCCCGGCCCAGGTCTTTCCCGGGCTCACCGCGGGGTAGAGCTTGATCTTACCCAGGGTCCGGCCCACATAATAGGCCCCGGTATCCCCGGCAAAGATAACCATGAGAAACCAGAGGACCCACCACTCACCATCCACGAGGAACCGCAGCCAGATGAGGTGCCCCAACAGGAAGGGCAGATAGAGGAGGCCCAGGATGTCGATCGCCAAACTTTGGCCTGCCTGCGCAATGTGCTCATAGCTCAAGAGGTAAAAGAGAAAAAGCATGAACAGGCAAAAGAAAAGGGCGAACAGGACGATAGCTGGATTGCAGGCCAGGACCCCGGCGGTAATGGACCCCTGGGTGCTGGGATGGGCGGCGCCAAAGCTCAGCAGGATGAAGGACCCCAGCAACACCGCCTTAAAGCGCCGGGGTTTGTCCGCCTCTCCCTGGAACATACCCAGGAACTCCCAGTGGCCCAAGGCGTTGACCACCAGGAGCATCAGCACGAAGAGGGCCAGCCCGCCCCAGAGCAGCGCCAGCGCCAGGAGCGGCAGCAGAATTAGGGCCGTCAACCATCGTTGCCTGTCCACCGGGCCCCCTTTGGTCCCTCAGATCTCTTCGCCGGGTTTGACGTTGCTCTGCTTAAATTCCAGGGCGGCCCGGATATAGCTCCGGAACAGGGGGTGGGGGTCCATGGGACCGGATTTGAATTCGGGATGGAACTGGCAACCCAGGAACCAGGGATGGTCCGGGAGTTCGACAATCTCCACCAGTTCGCCGTTGGGGGAGGTCCCGGTGATCGCCAGACCGGCGGCGCTCAGTTTTTCCCGGTAAGAGTTGTTAAACTCGTAGCGGTGGCGGTGGCGTTCCATTATCTGGGTCTGGCCGTAGTCCGTGCCGGCCAGGGAGGTCTCTTTGAGGACGCAGGGGTAGGCTCCCAGGCGCATGGTGCCGCCCTTCACCGATTCCCGGTCCCGATGGATGATGGCATCCCGGCGATAATCGTACCATTCCCGCATCAGGTAGATGACCGGCTCGGCCGCCTCGGGGTCGAACTCCTCGCTGGTGGCCTCGGGCAGGCCGGCCACGTGCCGGGCGAACTCGATGACCGCCAACTGCATGCCGAAGCAGATGCCGAAGTAGGGGATGCGGTGTTCCCGGGCATAGCGGATGGCCTGGATCTTGCCTTCCACCCCCCGCACCCCGAAGCCGCCGGGCACCAGGATGCCGTGCAGGTGTCCCAGCAAGCCCTCGGCTCCTTCCCGCTCCACCTGCTCCGAATCTATATAGGTGAGGGCCACCTGGACCTCGTTGGCCAGGCCGCCGTGCACCAGAGCCTCGTGCAGGCTCTTGTAGGACTCCCTCAGGTCCACGTACTTCCCGACGATGCCGATCTGCACCCGGTCCTTGGGGTGCCTGATGCGCTGCACCAGTTCCTCCCAGGGTCCCAACTGAGGCTCCCGGGTCCAGATATTCAGGATCTCCACCAACTGCTGATCCAACCCTTCCTGGTGGAAGAGCAGCGGAATCTCGTAAATGTTGTCCACGTCCTGGGCGGTGATCACCCCATCGGGCTCCACGTTGCAGAAGAGGGCGATCTTGGCCTTGATCTCCTTCGTCAGGAGCTTTTCGGTGCGGCACAGCAGCAGGTGCGGCTGGATGCCGATGGAGCGCAGTTCCTTGACGCTGTGCTGGGTGGGCTTGGTCTTGACCTCGCCGGCGGTCTTGATGAAGGGCACCAGGGTGAGGTGAATATAGCAGACGGTGTCCTTGCCCAGGTCGCCCTTGAGCTGGCGGATGGCTTCCAGAAATGGCAGGCTCTCGATGTCGCCCACGGTGCCGCCGATCTCGATGATGGCCACGTCCGCCGAGGGCGCTACCTGGAGGATGGACTGCTTGATTTCGTCGGTGATGTGAGGAATGACCTGGACCGTGCCCCCCAGGTAGTCTCCCCGGCGCTCCTTGGTGATGACGTTATGGTAGATGCGGCCCGAGGTGAAGTTGTTTTCCTGGCCCAGAGTCACCGTGGTGTAGCGCTCGTAATGCCCCAGGTCCAGGTCGGTCTCGGCCCCGTCTTCGGTGACGTAGACCTCGCCGTGCTGGAAGGGGTTCATGGTGCCGGGGTCCACGTTGATGTAGGGGTCCAGCTTCTGGAAGGTGATGCGCAGGCCCCGGGACTCCAAAAGGGCGCCGATGGCCGCCGCCGCCACTCCCTTGCCCAGGGAAGAGAGCACTCCGCCGGTAATAAAGATCAGTTTGGTTTTCACAGGTTCCTTCATATACCCGGCTCCAGCGGATGTCAAGAAAGGTCTGAAGCGCTTTTCTTAGCCCCAATAGAGGGCTTGCCAACACCTGGGGGCGGCCGTGGCCCAGGCTCCCGGCCTGAAGGGATCGCCCCTGAACTCCCGGCAAAACCTCACCAGACCAGGCAGGTGCGGTCTCGTCAAAAAAGTTTAGGGTGTGGTCCCTTTCCCGGAATCTTGCGAAAATACTCGGCGGCCCGGCCGGTGGCCACACGGCCCCGGGGGGTTCGCTGCAGGAAGCCGGATTGGATCAGATAGGGTTCGTAAACGTCTTCCAGGGTGCCTTCCTCCTCGCACAGTGCGGCGGCCAGGGTCCCCAGACCCACCGGCCCGCCGTCGTAGGTGTCCAGGATGGTCTGGAGGATCAGCCGGTCCATGCGGTCCAGCCCCAGGGTGTCAATATGTAGCAGGGTGAGTGCGGCGTCGGCCGATTCCCGGTTGATGCGGCCGTCGCCCCGCACCTGCGCGTAGTCCCGCACCCGCTTCAGGAGGCGGTTGGCGATGCGGGGGGTGCCCCGGGAACGGCGGGCGATCTCCCAGGCGCCCTCTTCCTGCAGTTCGATATCGAGCACCCTCGCGGCCCGGCGGACAATTACGGCCAATTCCTCCACCTTATAGAAGTCCACCCGGAGCATCAAGCCGAAGCGGTCCCGCAGGGCCGGGGTGAGCAGGCCGGCCCTGGTGGTAGCCCCCACCAGGGTGAAGTTGGGGAGTTCCAGCTTCACGGAGCGCGCCCCGGGCCCCTGGCCGATGATCAGGTCCAGGGTGAAGTCCTCCATGGCCGGGTAGAGGATCTCCTCCACCACCGTGGGCAGGCGGTGCACTTCGTCGATAAACAGGACGTCCCTGGCCTGGAGGTTGGTGAGCAGGGCCGCCAGGTCCCCGGCCCGCTCCACCACCGGGCCGGCGGTGGGCCTGATGTTGGCCCCCATCTCCTGGGCAATGATATGGGCCAGGGTGGTCTTCCCCAGGCCCGGGGGGCCGTGCACCAGGATATGATCCACCGCCTCGTCCCGGCCCCGGGCCGCGGCCAGGGCGATATCCAGGTTGCGGCGCAGTTCCTCCTGCCCCACAAACTCCGCCAGGGTGCGGGGCCGCAGCCCCGCCTCCAGGCCGAGGTCCTCCACCTGGGGCCGGGGGTTGACGATGCGCTCTTCCTGGTCCATTGGCCCTAATTTACCGCACTCCGCACAGATTTGCAAGCCGGCCCCCTTGGCCCCCGGGGCCAGGTTTGATAGACTTAATCATTTTGAGCAAGGGGGCAGGAACTGGCCCAGCCGGGGCTGCGGGCGACGCCTTTGCCAGCTCCGGATGCAGGTTAGGAGCCGGACCACCATGGAAAACGCCATCTCGGCCCAGGGTATCAGCAAGTCGTTCCGGGAGCGGCTGTTCGGTCCCTGGAAGACGGTGCTCAGTCAGGTGGACCTGGAAGTGGCCCCCGGGGCCATTTTCGGGGTCCTGGGGCCCAACGCCGCCGGCAAGACCACCCTCATCTCCATCCTGGCCACCTTACTGCGCCCGGACCAGGGCCGCGCCAGGGTGTTGGGCCTGGACGTGGTGCGGGAGGCGGCCCGGCTGCGGCAGCGCATCAACCTGGCTGCCGCCGGGGCCCATTTCCTCTGGTGCCTCACCGCCGAAGAGAGCCTGCGTTTTTACGGCCGCCTTTACGGGCTGGGCGGCCGGGCCCTGACCGCCAAAGTGGAGGACCTCCTCGACCTTTTCCAGTTGACGGACCAGCGCCGGGTGCTCTTCGAACGCCTGTCCACCGGCCTCAAGCAGCGCCTGATGCTGGCCAAGGCCATGATCAACGACCCGGAACTCCTGTTTCTGGACGAACCCACCTCGGGCCTGGACCAGGAGATGGCCCAGCATATCCGGGAGGAAATCCTGCGCCTCAACCGGGAGACCGGGCTCACCATCCTGCTCACCACCCACAACTTGCGGGAGGCCGAGATGCTGTGCAGCGAGGTGGCCTTCCTGAAAGAAGGGCGACTGGCGGCCCGGGGCAGCATTGCCGAGTTGCAGCGGCGCTTGGGGTTGGGAGACCATTTGAGCCTGACCTTCCAGGGCGCCCCGGCGGCCCTGGAGTACGCACGGCTGCCCGGGGTACTGGCTTCCCGGGTTCAAGATGCCCGGGTAGACCTGGTGCTGGACCGGGCTGAACTCCGCCTGGCCGCGGTCCTGGAGGCCGTCTCCCACGGCGGCGGGGAGCTGGCCCAGGTGAAGCTCAAACCCGTGGACTTAGAAGAGATCTACCGTGAAATTACCCACTAGTTTCCAGAAAATCTGGGCCTTTTCGGTGCGCAGCGGCTTGGTGAACCGGCGCAACGTTTTCGCGGCCTTCGAGATGCTCTTCTGGCCGGCCATGGGCATCTTCTCGGTGGGGCTGCTCACCCGCTTCCTCAATCTTTCCCCGGGGACGGTGACCTTCATCCTCATCGGCGCCATCTCCATGAACACCGTGCAAATCGCCCAATTGGACCTGTCCTACGCACTGCTCTATTCCGTCTGGTCCAAGAGCCTGAAGCATGAATTCATCGCCCCCATCCGCCTGACCCACATCTTGTTGGGCTGCGGCCTGGTGGGGGTGATCCGGGGCTTCCTGGTCTTTGTGGGCATGGCCGTCCTGGGCGTCTGGCTCTTCCATATGGACCTGGGCCGCCTCGGGCCGGGGGGCCTAGCGGTATTCCTGGCTGGGATGTTCATCAATGCCGCCATCATCGGGTCGCTGGTCATCGCCCTGGTGCTGCGCTTCGGCCAGCGGGCCGAAGTGGCGGCCTGGGCCTTCTCCTACCTGATGCTGCTGTTGTGCGGGCTCTATTATCCGGTCAGCGTGCTGCCGGCGTGGGCCCAGGCGCTGGCACGCTTCATCCCGCTCACCTATTTCCTCGAGTACTTCCGCCACTTTTACGGCTTTCCGCTGCACTCCAACCGGCCCCTGCTTTACGGCTTCTCTTTGAGTGTGGTATATTTGCTTGCCTGCTATGGACTAGTGCAATACACTTTGCGGGCCGCCTTGCGGGGCGGCATCCTGCTGCGGCTGTCCGAATGAAGCCTGCGGCTACGTAACCATCCGGATATTTTTTAAGATATTTTTTAAACACGGCAATAGAAAACTGATTTCAAATTCTCCCTGACCGCGGTAACTCCAGGAAGATGCCGCATGAATTTTCAGGACTACCCGGAAGATATCCGTCGGCGGGCCCAGGCCATCCGCCTGCTGCTCCTGGACGTAGACGGGGTGCTCACCGACGGGCGCCTCTACTTCGGGCCCCAGGGGGAGACCCTCAAGGTCTTCCATGTCCGGGACGGCCACGGCCTCAAGATGGCGCAGCGGGCCGGGATTGAAATAGCCTTTTTGTCGGGGCGCCGTTCCGATGCCGCCTACCACCGGGCCCGGGAGTTGGGGATCAGCCGGTTTTTTGAGGGCCTGCGGGACAAGCTAGCGGTAATGCAAGAGTTGGAGGCCAGCCTGAAGATTGCAGCCACTCAGGTGGCGGTGGTGGCCGACGACCTGGTGGACCTGCCCATCATGGCCCGGGCCGGGCTGGCGGCGGCGGTGGCCGACGCCGTCCCGGAAGTGGCGGCCGCGGCCCATTGGATTACCCATTGTGCGGGGGGTTGCGGCGCGGTGCGGGAGGTCTGCGACCTGCTCCTCAAGGCCCAGGGGAAATGGCCCGAGGTAGTGAGCCCGCGGCTGGCCGGGAGCCTCTAGGCAGGATCGCCCCCCGCATAAGGCGGCCGGGACCGCTTCTAGAAATGCTTTGAAAAGTCGCAGCCGAGGCGGCTGTTCCCATTATCCCCGCTCCAGCAAACCCGTCGCCCGCCCTCACCCAGCCAGATAAGCCTTTACACTTTTTCCTGGGGTTAATATAATTCCCTTAGAAAGACGACTAAGTTGGCATGAAAATTTTCGTCCCTAAAAAAGGTGCTGGCGCCTGGAGGCTGCCGAGATGGAGTTGGGTCGCCCTCCTGGTGGTGCTGGTGGGATTGGGCGCCTGGGGCCTTGAGGAGCTGAACCGCCCCGCCCCGCCGCCGCCCAAACCCCCGCCCGCGGAAGCCCAGTCCCGCATGGAGACCCTGTCCTTAACCGAGATCCAGGATGGCGACAAACGCTGGGTATTGGTGGGGAAGAAGGCGGACATCAGCAAAGACCAGGGAGAGGTGAACCTCACGGAGGTCCGGGTGGAATTCTTCGGACCGGGGGAACACCTTAAGGTCAAGGCGGACGAGGGCCTGTTCCATACCAAGACCCGGATTTTAACCCTGACCGGCAACGTGGAGATGGACCAGGGGGACCTGCTGGTTAAGACCAGCGTCGCCACCTACGACCCCAACGCTCGCGTCCTGGTCTGTCCGGAAGAAGTGATCCTGAGCAAACCGGATCTCCGGATTCAGGGCAAGGGACTGCGGGTGTGGCTGGCGGAGAAAAGGTTAGTCCTGTCCCAGCATCACTTAACTGAAGTCAAGGTGCAAGAAGGAACCAAGGTGCCATAAGGAACATGGAAACCATAAAAGAATACCTGGCGCTGGCCATCCTCCTGCTGGCGGTCTGGCCTGGCCCGGCTGCCGGGGCGGTCCCGGGAGCGCCGCCGGCGGCCAAACCCGGCGAAGAATTCCCCCTGCACATCATCGCCGATAAGTTGGAAGCGGACCAGAATGCCGGGATTGCCATTTTCACGGGAAAGGTGAAGGCCACCTATGAGCAATCCATCCTGTACGCCGATCAACTGAAGGTCTATTTCATACCCAAGCAGGCCGGGGCCGGGGCCGGGGCCGGGGCTAAGGCCAACGGGCCGAAAAGGGCTGCGGCCGGGGCCGCCCCCGGGGCGGCGGCTGGCAAGCCGGCGGGGGGCTCACCCCTGGATGAGATGGGAGGCGACCAGATCGACCACATTGTGGCCATCGGCAATGTGCGCTATGTCCAGGAAGACCGGGTGGCCACCGGTCAAGAAGCCACTTATTACAAGAATAAGAACGAAATAGTGCTGGTGGGCAACCCCCAGGTCTGGCAGAAAGAGAATAACCTGAAGGGGGAGCGCATCATCTTCAACCTGACGGATAACACCATGCGGGCCGAAAGCTCTCCCCAGAAGCGGGTGGAGGCCAATCTCTACCCCGCCAAGCAACCGGGGGCCGGCGGCCCGGGAGCGGTGCCCTCGGCGGCCAAACCCCGGCAGGATAGGCGGCCTTAAATTATGCACCGCCTCCGCGTTGAGACCCTTATCAAGAGTTATAACGGCCACAGGGTAGTCGACCAGGTCTGCCTGGAGGTTAACAGCGGGGAAGTGGTGGGTCTGCTGGGTCCCAACGGCGCCGGCAAGACCAGCACCTTTTACATGATCCTGGGGCTGCTGCAGCCTGACAGCGGCCAGATCTTCCTGGACGGCCAGGATATCTCCACCCTGCCCATTTACCGCAGGGCCCGGCAGGGGTTGCAATATCTGCCCCAGGAGCCCTCGGTGTTCCGCAAGCTCACGGTGGCCGAGAACGTCCTGGCCATCCTGGAGACCGTGGAACCGGACCCCGGGGTGCGCCAGGAGCGCCTGGAACAACTCCTGGCCGAGTTGCGCATCGGCCACCTGGCCCAGCAGAAGGCCTCGTCGCTTTCCGGCGGAGAACGCCGCCGCGTGGAGATCACCCGGGCCCTGGTCACCTCGCCCCATTTCATCATCCTGGATGAGCCCTTTGCCGGCATCGAACCCATGGCGATCACCGATATCCAGAACATCATCCGCCAGTTGAAGGAACGGGGGCTGGGAGTGCTGATTTCGGATCACAACGTCCGGGAGGCCCTGGGGGTCTGCGACCGGGCCTATATCCTCAATGAAGGGGTGGTCCTGGAAGAAGGGTCGCCTTCGATGCTGGTGAACAGCGAACTGGCCAAAAGAATTTACTTGGGAGAAACCTTTAAGTTATAATTCCGGATAAATCGCATCTCAACGAACTCGAAGATTAATCAATGCCCTTAGAGCTTCGCCAGAATCTCAAGCTGACTCAGTCGCTGATCATGACCCAAAAGCTGCAGCAGGCCATCAAGCTGCTGCAGCTCTCCCGTTTGGAGCTGGAGGGCGAGATCCAGCAAGCCCTGGAGAGCAATCCGGTCCTGGAAGACTCCGAAGTCGAGGCACCAGAGAAGCCCGAGGGGGATCTGGCGTTGGAGGCTCCGGGTTTTTCCGGGGAAAGTGAGCCGTCCCAGGAAGGGGACGGCGATAATGGAGAAGCCAAATCATCTCAGCAGGAAGATTGGGACTGGGAAGGCTTCTTGAAAGACCGGCTCATGCCGCCGCCCATGGGCGAATACGAAGAGCGGGAGGCCCTGCCCTTCGAGAGCCTCAACCCCCAGAAAACCACCCTGAAATCCCACCTCACATGGCAGTTGCATATGGCCGAACTGGATCAGGAAGGTGAGGCCATCGGCGCCCTGATCATCGGCAACCTGGATAAGGACGGCTACCTGCGGGCCGAAGTTGCGGAGATCGCCGGGGAGTTAGGGGTCGAGCCGGCCCGGGTGGAAGAGGTCCTGGCGGTGGTCCAGGGCTTCGATCCGCCGGGAGTGGCGGCCCGGGATTTAAAAGAGTGCCTGCAACTTCAGGTCCGGTTGCTGGGGACTTCGGATCCCCTGGTGTCGGCCATCATCGACGGCCACCTGAACAATCTGGCCAACAAAAATTACCAGGCCATCGCCAGGGAGCTGAAAGTCTCCCTGGAAAAGGTAGTCCGGGCCACCGAAGTCATCATGCAGTTGGAACCCAAACCCGGCCGGGGCTTCGACAGCGAGGATGTCGACTACATCAACCCCGACGTCCACGTGGAAAAGGTGGGCAGCGACTACGTCATCCGCTTGAACGAAGACGGCCTGCCCAGGCTGCGGATCAATTCCTTTTACCTGGAGGCCATGCGGGCCCCCGGCCAGTTGCCGGAGGGGGTGCGCAGCTACATCCAGAAACACCTGGACAATGCCCTCTGGTTCATCCGCAGTATTCACCAGCGTCAGAAGACCCTGTACAAGGTGACCGAGAGCATCGTCCGCTACCAGCAGGAGTTTCTGGATCACGGCCTGTCGCATTTGCGACCCCTGACCTTGCGCCAGGTGGCCGAGGACGTGCAGATGCACGAATCCACGATCAGCCGGGTGACCACCCATAAGTACGTCTACACCCCCCAGGGGATTTTCGATCTGAAGTTCTTTTTCAACAGCGGCATCAACATGAACCTGGGGGAGCAGATCGCTTCGGAGAGCGTCAAGGATAAGATCCGGCAGCTCGTGCACTCCGAAAACCCCGAAAACCCTTTAAGCGACCAAGAGATCGCCGACCTGCTGCGCCGGCAGGACATCCTCATCGCCAGGCGCACCGTTGCCAAATACCGCGGCATGCTGAAAGTGCTCTCTTCCAGTAAACGCAAAAAACCCGGATTCCGGCGCAAAAGCCCGCCCGGGAATCAGGCCCATTAATCTCGCCGCGGCGCAGCCATCCTACGGGAGGAGCAAATGCAGATTTCCGTCACTTTTCGGCAAATTGAACCCTCAGAGGCCCTGAAGAATTACGTCACCGACCGTTTGGGCAAGTTTAGCCGTTACCTGGAAGGACCGGTGGAGGCCCACGTGGTCCTGGGTTTGGAGAAATTCCGCCACCTGGCCGACGTCACTATCGACAATAATGGTCGGGTTATCAAGGGCAAAGAAGAGAATACCGACATGTACGCGGCCATCGACCTGGTGATGGACAAG
The DNA here is from genome assembly GCA_049585595.1 of Desulfobaccales bacterium. Lineage (GTDB taxonomy): Bacteria > Desulfobacterota > Desulfobaccia > Desulfobaccales > 0-14-0-80-60-11 > JAPLJC01. Next base: position 25,702 of record JBAVAG010000065.1, on the reverse strand, counting down.
ATCGGCATGCAGTTGAAGAAATTCCGGGACAAACAGCGGGGGCCCAAAGGGGACCGCACCGCCAGGTCGGCGGCGGCAGTGGTGGAGGAGGCCGAGGAGTTTCCGACCCTGCCGGCGGTGCGCCGCAAGCGGGTGGAGGTGTCCCCCCTGCTGGTGGACGATGCCGTGGAGATGATGCAGACCGGGGGGGAAGACTTGGTGGTGTTCACTAACGTGGCCAATGGCGGTTTGAGCATCTTGTACCGGCGTCAGGATGGCTCCTTCATCCTGGTGGAGCCCGATTTGCAATAGGAGAAGCGGCGGTCCTATGAAAATCTCGGAGATCCTGGAGCCGGCGAGGATCGTGCCGGACCTTAAAGCCAGCAAAAAGCGGGAGGTCCTGGAGGAACTCGCCAGGACCATCACGGATGGTCAGGACGAGCTGAGCCTTAAAAACGTCGTGGAGGTGCTGCTGGATCGGGAGCGCCTGGGGAGCACCGGCATCGGCGACCACATTGCCATCCCCCACGGCAAGCTGACCCAGCTCTCCCATTTGGTGCTGGCCTTCGGCCGCAGCCTCAAAGGAGTCGACTTCGACTCCATGGACGGCAAACCGTCCAACCTCTTCTTTCTGCTGCTGGCTCCGGTCGATTCCGCGGGCCCACACCTCAAGACCCTGGCCAAGATCTCCCGGATGCTCATGAGCCAGCCGTTCAGGGAGAGCCTCATGCAGGCTCAGGGAGCCGAAGAGATTTACCATCTGATCGTCGAGAGAGATGCGGAATTTTAGGTTAATATCCGCTACAGCGTTGCGTTTTCCGGTTTTCCCGGGCAGGGGGCGACTCTGAGACATGGGGCCTGAGACCGAAACCCCGGGGCAGTCCGAGCTGGCGCCGCAGGCTGCCCCAGTGCTGATCATTACCGGGCTGTCGGGCTCGGGGAAGAGCACGGTCTTGCGCGCCCTGGAGGACGTCGACTATTTCTGCGTCGACAACCTCCCCTTAGGCCTGCTGCCGCGGTTCCTGCAAATGCAGAACGGCGCCTCCCGGGAGGGCCGCAAAATCGCCCTGGTGATGGACGTCCGTACCCAGGGGTTTCTGAAGAATTACACCCGGGTCTTCCACCGCCTGGAGGGAAGGGGGTTCAGACTCCACCTCATCTTCCTGGAGGCCAATGAAGAAACCCTCATCCGGAGGTTCAGCCAGACCCGGCGGCAGCACCCCCTGGCGGACCGGGAATCCATCTCCCAGGCCCTGGGGGCGGAACGGGAAGCTATGGCCGGGCTGCGGAGCCTGGCGGAGCGCATCATCGACAGCTCCCATTACACCCCTCATCAACTGCGGGAGCTGATCCAAAAAGAATACTCGAAGCTTTCCCCCCAGCGGCGCCTCTGGCTCCATCTGGTTTCCTTTGCCTTCAAGAACGGCATCCCCCCGGAATCCGACCTGGTTTTGGACGTCCGCTTCCTGCCCAACCCCTACTTTGTGGAGGCTCTGACCGCCCTCACCGGCGAGGCCCCTCAAGTCCGGGACTACGTCCTCAACCAAGCGGAAACCCAAACCTTCCTAAAGCACCTGTTCAGTTTCGTGGATTACCTGCTGCCCTGCTACCAGAAGGAAGGCAAGGCCCACCTCACCCTGGCGGTGGGCTGCACCGGCGGCCAGCACCGTTCGGTGGTCATTGTCAACCTCCTGGCGGAGCACCTGAATCAGGGGAATTTTCCCTTTACCCTCAGCCATCGCGACCTGCCGCGGACCTTAGGAGATCATTAATGATCGGTATTTTAATCGTCACTCACAAGGAACTAGCCGAGGCCCTGATGAGCGTCTGGGATCTGATCCTGGGGCGCGGCGAAGGTGTGCAGGCCGTCTCCCTGGACCCCAACGACCCCCCGGAAGTCTCCCGCCAGATGATTCAGCGAGGCCTGGCCCAGATCAACAACGGCTCTGGAGTCATCATCCTCACCGATATGCTGGGCGGCACCGCCTCCAACCTGGCCCTGCCCTTCCTCAAGGAGGGCAAGGTGGAGGTGGTTACCGGGGTGAACCTGCCCATGCTGATGAAATTACCCCAGATTCGCAATAAGGCCGATTTGCAGGAGGTGGCTCAGGACTTGAAGCAGTCCGGCCAAGCCGGAATCACCGTAGCCAGCGAAGTACTGCACCGCAAGAAATGAGCCCCGGCCTCACCATCCGCGAGGCCGGCCTGACGGATCTCAAATCCGTCTTTGCCATAGAAAAAGAGTCCTTTCCCACCCCCTGGTCCCGCTGGACCTTTCTGGCGGAGTTAAACCAGTCGCTGGGCCACTTCCTGGTGGCCGGACCCTCTCTTCCCCAGCCCTGGGAACTCTGGGGCTACATCGTCTTTTGGCTGGTAGCCGACGAGATGCACCTCCTCAACCTGGCGGTGCATCCTGAAAAGCGGCGCCGGGGCGTGGCCCGGTTCCTGCTCCAGGAGGCCTTGCGCCGCTCCCGGACCCTGGGGGCCAAGGCCGCCTGGCTGGAGGTGCGGCCCTCCAATACCCCGGCTCTGGCCTTGTACTCCTCCTTCGGCTTTAAAGAAGTGGGGCGCCGTCCCGGTTATTACCAGGATACCCGGGAAGACGCCATTCTGCTGGTGCTGGACTGGGAAGAAGAGGGATAGAAATGATCTGTCAGGAGAGCTTGCATCGGTTTTATGTTGGGGGCAGAAATCAATCCATCTGCTTGGTAGCCGCAGGCTTTAGCCTGCGCTCTCTAATTATTAGTGGGGGAGCGGAAAAGAGATTAAATTCCCCCTCACCTTAACCCTCTCCCCCATCGGGGGAGAGGGGATAAAGGTTCATAAGCTGCAACCGCTGCTTAAGCCTTGGTGCAGTGGGAACCGCAGGCGGCCGCGGGGCCCTTGGTTTTTTTAAGGTATTGCTCAACCAGTATTCTCGGATCCCCCTGGGGGGGGCCGGCGATGACTTCGATGCCCTTGTGGGTCAGCAGCTTCTCGGCCTTGGCCCCCAGGCCGGCGGCAATGACGTGGGTCACCCCCAGTTCGTCCAGCCACTCGGGGAGGCCCCCGGGCTCATGGGGAGGCGCGGGCACCAGCTCCTGGTCCTTTAGGCTGCCGTTGCCGGCGGTCAACAAGGCGAAATGGGAGGCGTCTCCGAACTTTTCGGAAAGCTTGCCGCCGCTCACCGGCAGGGCGAACTTCAGGACCCCCGGCTGCCGGCGGCTCACCGTGAGCGGTAATGCCGTAAGCAGCCATTCCACTATGGGGGTGAGGGCCTTAAAAAAGGGGCTGTCCTTGATCTCCAGGAGCTGCCCCTGGTCGGCGGCCTCCACCACCTGAGGGTCGAAGGGCAAGGCCCCCAGGAAGGGAACCTTGGCCTCCCGGGCGATGACCTCGCCGCCGCCCTGCTTGAACAGGGGGATATCCCCGCCGCAGTGGGGACAGCGGTAGCCGCTCATGTTCTCGATGATCCCCAGGACCTCCATATCGATCTTCTGACAGAAATTGAGGGACTTGCGCACATCGGCCAGGGAGATCTCCTGGGGCGTGGTAACGATGACGGCCTTGGCGTCGATGATCGTCTGGGCCACGCTCATGGGCTCATCCCCGGTGCCCGGCGGGCAGTCCACCACCAGGTAGTCCAGGTCGTCCCACTGCACCTCGGTAAGGAACTGGCGGATCAGTTGGTGCTTCAAGGGGCCCCGCCAGATGACCGCCATGTCCCGGTTGCGCATCAGCATCTCGATGGAGATGACCCGCAGATTATCGAACAGGTCCGGCGGCAGGGGAAACTGGGCGTGCTGGAGGTCCAGGGGTTCCTTGAGGCCCAGCATCCTCAGGACGTTGGGGCCGTGCAGGTCCACGTCCATCAGACCCACCTTGTGGCCCCGCCGGGCCAGGGACAGGGCCAGGGAGACGGCCACGCTGCTTTTGCCCACCCCGCCCTTGCCGCTCATCACCACCAATTTGTGGCGGATGCGCTTTAGGGCCCGGGTGAGATTCTTCTCTTCCGGGGACGCCTCAGAGTGATGAGAGGGGCTGCACCCAGGACAGGATTGGGGCTCCGCCCCGCAAGTCTTGGGGTCCGCCCCCGAAGGGCATTTTTCATCCATATCCAAAGACTCCTTATGAAGGCGATCTGCCAGGGAAGGTAGCGACAGGGCAAGACAGATACTGCCAGTATCCTTATCTAATAAAATTTATTATTTTACCGCAGTCATTGCAAGCAATTTTGGGGGAAGTGGGGGCGAAGGCCTCTGGCATGGGCCCGGAGAAGCCGGAGAAGCTCGAATTCAGGTATGGAAATCAGATCGACAAGCGCTGATTTTGATTGAAGCTGCGTAGATATAGCAGTACCCGACACTTTTGCCCAATTGAATCCTATGCCAAATCTCTCCATGTTGGGCAATCGGGGCGATGGCGAAGGGATGGCCTCATGACCTCAGGATCAGGAGAGCTATCTTGGGCTGGACCCCTCTGTACAAAGAATAGACAGTAGGCTGGCCAACGATGAAGGTAAGTTGGGCCCGCGTGGCGCCATCTATGGCACGGAGAGTGGAAAACGCGAGGCCGGCGAACGAGGCTCATTTCGCGGGCCTGGGCCTTCAGCGCCGGGTTGGGCACGACGCTGAACCGACGCCGCCAAGCCAAGCGAAACAGCAGTACATTAGCAAGGCCGCACTGACGAGACGCAACGACAAAGGAACCCGCTGAGGTGAATCCGTCCCCCGTCAAGGATGCAGATACTTGACGAAAAAGCTGACGACCGCCTGGCGCGCTTCAGCTGCATCCTTGGGGCTCGGGACCACACTGACCATTCCGCCACGTAGAGCGTGTGAGAACCTACTCTCGTAAACCTGCCCGCCTGGCATCTGCGAATCGAAGTCGTGCGTTGCGCCCTCGATGTAGCGCACGGTCGTGTTCTCACGCGCTGCCGCCGGCCACATCGCGAGAAGCGCGTCGCACGGACGTTCGCCTTCCTCAAAATCATCGCGGGTGCCCACCTGGATAAGCATGGGCGCCGCACTCATCCATTTGTACGCGTTGTAGAAGGCAGAACGACGGTTCACAAGGCTGCGGACCAGGATGGAGCAAGTCGGGTAGAACGCTGCAAATGCTACTGGCTTGGGTACATCCTTCCCCAGTCGCTCCTGCACAAGTTCACTTGACATCACTACCGTCATGTAGCCACCCCAGGAAAAGCCCATTACCCCCAGCCGCTGACCGTCGACGGTAGGCTGCGCCGCCAGCCACTTGAGCGCCGCCGCGGCATACGGCATCGTTGCCTTGGGACCGGCTCGTGGTGGAGCGCCCGGCGGGAACATCGTTATTTCGAGGGTGGCGATGCCCGCTTCCTGCAACGCCTTGGCGTAGAAGGCGCCTCGGCCGTCTACCCCCAAGATAGCGTGCAGAATCAGCACTGCGGGCACCTTGGGTTTCGAGCCGGCAGGAAGACCGAAACGACCCGGAACCTTGTCGACTTGGCCCCAGCCGGAAATTTCGGCTCCAGGAATGATAACAGACTCGCCCGGAGCATCCGTCTGCGCGGCACCGAGGCTCGACACTACGAGCGCCGCTCCAGCGACCAGAAGGACAAGCCTCCAGCGAACGCCGTGCCGACGGGCCGCGATTGGAACGGAAAACGACTGCAGCTTCATGGTCCACCTCCAGCTTGTGGTGCCACTGTGGTCGGGAGGAGAGCAAGAAACAGAACCAGGCCCTCACTTTAGCCCCACCTGACGCAGGGCCTCTATAAAGCGGTCTCTTTGCGGCCCTTCCTTCCAGGGGATTCCTTTAACGTACTTTATGAGAGAGAAATTGGGGTCTATTCGCATGACCTCCGCGGCGGCAGCCCGAGCCTCATCTTCGCGCCCAGCGTAACTATACAAACTGGCCAGAATAACATTGGCAAGCAAAGAATTGGGGGCAATCTGCAGGGCTTTCTTGATTGCCGCGATCCCCTCCTCAAATCTTCCGGTTTCACGACAAGCGACACCGAATTGATAGTAAGCAACGGGGGCAAAAGGACTTAATCGAATGACCTGTCGAAGTAAAGGAAGGGCTTCCTCACTCCTAAAAGAATAATTCAGAGACGTTGCAAGAAAAAATATGGCACTAGCGTTGTTGGGGTTTAGCCTCACAGCCTGCTCTGCTACTTCAATCGCCTTATTATGCTGATGTAACAACAAAAAGATATTGGCAGCAGCAGCTAGGGCCTCAGCCGAGGAGCTGTCCAGGTCAATGGCCCTATGCGCCTCTTTCATGGCATTGGCGAGCGTCTCTTGGGGCGATTCGCTGGCACCGAGCCATACTTCCTGCGCGAGCGCGCGGGATAGAACGATATGGGCCATTGGGTAATTTGGGTCCAGTCTCACGGCTTCCAGTGAAAGCCGTAGGGCCACCGCATTCGCTCCTTTGTTGTTCTGATTTTTGTACCAATCCGCTTCCAAAACTTTCAAGTAAGCCTGAAGGTTGTCCGTTTCCTTTGTTACTATGCGAGCTGTTTCGCCCACGGTGAAAATCTTTACCCGAAGTTCCGTGAGGACCTTCATGGTAATCTCATCCTGCAGGTCGAAGATGTCTTTAAGGCTGCGGTCGTAGCGCTCCGACCAGAGATACTGTCCCGTGAGGGCATCGCTGAGCTGCGCCGTGATCCGCACCCGATCCCCCGCCCGCTGCACGCTCCCCTCCAGGACGTACTGCACCCCCAGCTCCTCGCTCACCTGTTTGGTCTTCACCCCCTTGCCTTTGTACCTGAAGGTGGAATCCCGAGCGATGACGAATAGTTGTGGCATTTTGGAGAGAGCCGTTATCAAGCTTTCACTTAACCCATCGCAGAAAAAATCCTGGCTTTGCTCTCCGGTCAGGTTCAGGAAGGGCAGGACTGCGATGGACGGCTTGTCCGGCAGGGGAAAGGCCATCTGCTGCTGGGAGGCTTTCTCCACCTTCTGAGGCGGAGCCTTTACCGTTACCCTTGGCTCCATTATGACTTTGTAGGCGCATACCGGTTTGGCGATATTCTTAAGGATCTGCCCCCCCAGATACTCGTACCCCAAGGGAAGCTTGGTCTCGATGAGATCAAAGGCGGCCTTGGAGACACAGATCCCACCGGGGTCCGCCAGGGACTCCAGCCTCGCCGCGATGTTCACCCCGTCGCCGTAGAGGCTATCTTCCGTCTCGATCACATCTCCCAGGTTAATCCCGATGCGAAACTGCATTCTCCGGGTCTCGGGTAGCTCTTGGTTACGGGCTTGAATCTCCTTCTGCATCGCCACGGCACATTGCACCGCATCCACCACGCTGGCGAATTCGGTTAAGATATTGTCTCCAGGAGAACCCGCCACCCGGCCTCGATGCTGCTGGATCAAAGCCGTGATGACCCCTTTATAAGTTTCCAGTGTCCTCAGTGTTGCTACCTCATCCTCACCCATGAGGCGGCTATAACCTACCGCGTCGGCGCTGAGGATGACGGTGAGTTTGCGTTTGAAACCTTCTGTGGCCATGGAATCGCCTCATGAGGTTTTTGGAGGGGATTGAGGTTCAAATCACAACGAATTTGAGGCTAGCTTGCCTTGCCGGGACGTTCGCGTTTTGTGAATGTCCTTGAATCACAAATTATGCGAGAATCTTACAGATAGGTTAACTTTAATCGTTGAACCTCAGCAAGGCAATAGTTCAAAATGTCTATTTCTGTCTTGAACGCCTTGGAGAAGGACTGGACGTTTCATCTCTGCAGTTTCAAGGCTCTGGTCATAGATAACATTATTCCTCGAATGTCCTGCCGTCGATATCTTGCCAAACTGCGCACATGTACTCAGAGAGGTAAAAATTGCAGAGATGATCTCCATATTCTCAATGGTATTTTGGAGGGGGGATGGCTTTAGATGCCGCTTTCAGGTGGGGACTGCAGCCGAAATCTCTTCTGCGGAATGCGATACTCAGGCACATAAGCCATCACCCTGGTTGGACATTCTGCCACTCCCGCTTTGATTTTCGTATCTTCCTGTTATGAGAAACTAATAACTTTTCCATTCACCGGCCAGAGGCCTGTGCCACTAGGTTTCCTGGGTTCTGACTACTCGAGAACTCTTTGAAAGTCCCTGCATCTGTCATTCTGAGGGAGCGAAGCGACCGAAGAATCTCATAATTTACAAGTAAATACGAGATCCTTCGCTTCGCTCAGGATGACAAAATGACTCTTAGCAGAGGTCTCTTCTCTGCTACTGCTCCTTCCAGGCCTTGCGGCTCAGGTCGATCTTCTGGCGCACCGTTTTCCAGGCCTCTTTGGTGAGGAAGGACTCCCGCCAGCGCCGCACCATGCGCCCGAACAACTCGTAGGGCAACGCCAGGGTGATCTCATCGGTTTTGAGGAACTTGCGGTCCGAGGGGTCCCAGCCGCCGAGCACCGCCTTGAGCTGGCCCCGCTCCAGGTACTTCAGGGGCCAGGCGACGATGTTGGTGCAGCCCGCGCCAAAGGGGGATTGCACCACCTCAAAGTCGTTGGTGACGAAGGTGGCCAGTTGGTGGAGGCCGGAGATGGTTTCGGCCCGGCCGAAAAAGATCACCACCTCGGGCGTCTCGTCAGCGCTGAATTGGCTGAGTTGTTTGAACACGCAGAACTGCTCCGGGGCCGGCCTGGGGTCCACGACCTCGAAGAAGCGGCGCACCGCCGCGGGCGAGTCCAGGTAGCATTCGCCTTCGAAAACCCCAGGTTGGCCGGTGGAGACGTAATGGGCGATGCGCTCCAACTGGGGTTTTAGGAACCCCAAATAGAAGGCGCCCCCCAGGCAGCCGAAGCGGGCCTGGTCAAAGCAGGCGGGTTTCTTAAGCCTCCGGGCCCTCCAGAGCACCCCGATGACGCAGGAGAAATTGGCGAAGGTCGCCTCCCAATCCAACTCGCCGGCCCTCTCCATTTCGGCGCTGGGCAGCACCGCGGCCTGGGGAGAGATGGCCTCCCGGGGGGCCACGGGGGTGTAATACAGCCCCAGGGGTTCTTCCCGCAGGCCCAGGATGTCGCAGAAGGCCTCAATTTCCTGAAGATCTTCTTGAATGGTCATTGGCCACCCTTCCTTTTAAAAAAAATTCCGCGCCGCGCTCACCCAGGCGTCCCGCTTGGGGTGGTGCTTCATGATTGCTATGAAATTTCAACCTGGTTTTCTAACCCCACTTTGAAAAAGGGAGGGCAAGGGGGGATTTAAAGTTACCTTCTAAAATCCCCCTAAATCCCCATTTTCCATAGGGGGACTTGAAACCCATTTATCGATAGGAGTTAATTAAGCATTTCTCCGGCCCGGTCAAGGCGGACCGTTGGAAAAGCGGGGTTCGGCCCTGTTCTCCCGGTGCAATCTCTCTTGACAACCCGGGTAATATTTTTTATGATGGATAGTGGAGAAATTCACAAAACCCGAACAAAATTACGCATATAAACATGACGGAAGGTAATATTATGGCAGCCGAGAAGCGAGATCCGGTGGGCAAGGTAATGGTGGTGGGCGCGGGGATCGCCGGGGTGCAAGCCGCCCTGGACCTGGCCAACGCAGGTTTTTACGTACACCTGGTGGAAAAGAAATCGGCCATCGGCGGAGTCATGGCCCAATTGGATAAGACCTTCCCCACCAACGACTGCTCCATGTGCATCATCTCCCCCAAGCTGGTGGAATGCGGCCGTCACCTGAATATCGAGATCCTGACCCTGTCCGAAGTCAAGGCCATTGCCGGCGGGCCGGGCAACTTCAAGGTGACCGTGGAGAGCCAGCCCCGTTACATCGATCCGGCCAAATGCACCGGCTGCGGCGCCTGCACCGAGGTCTGCCCGGTGCGGATTCCCGATGAATTCAACCTGGGCCTCGGCGAAGGCAAGGCCATCTACCGCCTCTATCCCCAGGCCATTCCCGCCACCTTCGCCATCAAGAAGCTGGACCGGGCCCCCTGCGTCCGGGCCTGCCCGGCCAATTTGAGCGCCCAGGGCTACGTCCAGTTGATCAAGGAACACAAATTCCCGGAAGCCCTGGCCATCATCATGGACCGGCTGCCGCTGCCCGGCACCATCGGCCGCATCTGCCCCCACCCCTGTGAGACCGACTGCCGCCGCCAGGAAGTCGATGAGCCCATCGCCATCTGCAACCTGAAGCGCTTTGTGGCCGACGCGGTGGATTGGGACGCCCTGCCGGTGCCCGAAATTCCCCCAAGAAGCGAGAAGGTGGCCATCGTCGGCGCCGGCCCCTCGGGGTTGAGCTGCGCCTACCACCTGGCCCTGAAGGGTATCCAGGCAGTGATCTTCGAGGCCGCGCCCGAAGCCGGCGGCTGGCTGCGCTACGGCATCCCGGAATACCGCCTGCCCCGGGAAGTGCTGCAACGGGAAGTGAACTATATCCGGCGGCTGGGCGTCACGATCAACTATAATGCCCCCATCGGCAAGGACCGGACCATCAACGACCTGCTGACCCGGGACGGCTTCAACGCCGTCTTCCTGGGGGTCGGCGCCCAGGAATCGGTGCGCATCCCGGTGCCGGGGCACGAGTCCCGGGGGGTCCTCTGGGGCGTCGAGTACCTCAAAGACTCGGCCATGGGCAAGAAGCAAAATCTGGCCGGCAAGAAGGTGCTGGTCATCGGGGGCGGCAACGTGGCCATGGACGTGGCCCGCACCGCAGTCCGCCAGAAGGGCAAAGTCACCCTGATCTGTCTCGAATCCCCGGAAGAGATGCCCGCCTCCACCTGGGAAGTGGAAGAGGCCCGGCACGAAGGGGTGAAGATCGTCAACCGCTGGGGCGTCAAGCAGATCCTGGAGCAAGGCGGCAAGGTCTCCGGCATCGAATTGAAGGCGGTGGAACGGGTCTTCGACGAGCAGGGGCGCTTCGCCCCCACCTATTTTGAAGATCGCACCAAAACCGAGGACGCCGACGTGGTCATCATGGCCATCGGCCAGAAGACCAACCTGAAGTTCATCACCGCGGCCGATCACATCGAGCTCACCCCCCGGGGCCTCATCCAGACGGACCCTGATACCAAGGCCACCAGCCGGGAAGGCGTCTTTGCCGGCGGCGACGTGGAGACCGGCCCTTATATCGCCATTGCCGCGGTGGCTGCGGGCCGCGAGGCGGCCATCTCCATCGACCGCTACCTCCAGGGCCAGGATTTGAAGGCCGGCCGCCAGGCGCCCCTCAAGCCCCTGGCCAAGGAAGAAGGCAAGTGGTCCCCCGTCCGGGCCGACATCGAGAAGAAGCACCGGGCCCTGATGCAGACCCTGCCGGTGGAGCAGTGGATCAAGGGCTTCGAAGAAATCAACCTGGGATACGGCGAAGATGAAGCGGTGGCTGAAGCGGCCCGCTGCATCAACTGCGGGGTCTGCTCCGAATGTATGCAATGCGCCCTCTCCTGCCAGGCCCAGGCCGTGGCCCATGACCTGGGCCCTGCCACCCGCGACCTGGAGGTGGGCGCCGTGGTGCTGGCCCCGGGCTTTACGGTCTATGACCCCCAAAAATATTCGGCCTACCATTACTCCAAACTGCCCAACGTGGTCACCTCCCTGGAGTTTGAGCGGATCCTCTCCGCCTCCGGGCCCTATGCCGGCCACCTGGTGCGGCCCGGCGACCACCAGGAGCCCAAGAAGATCGCCTGGCTGCAATGCGTGGGCTCCCGGGACATCAACCACTGCGACAACAGCTATTGCTCCGCGGTCTGCTGCATGTACGCCATCAAGCAGACGGTGATTGCCAAAGAGCATTGCAAGGAATACCCCCTGGACACCGCCATTTTCTTCATGGATATGCGGACCATGGGCAAAGAGTTCGAGAAATACTACTGGCGGGCTGAAGACGAACACGGGGTGCGCTTCCTCCGCTCCCGGATTCACACCGTTGACGAGGTGCCGGGCACCGGCGACCTGTCCGTGCGCTACCTGGCGGAGAACGGCGAACTGAAAACGGAAGTCTTCAACATGGTGGTCCTGTCGGTGGGCCTGGAGTCCTCCCAGGACGCCTTGAAGTTAGCTAAGACCATGGGTATCGAGGTTAAGCCCGACACCCGCTTTGCCGCCACCTCACCGTTTGCTCCCGTGGACACCAGCAAGGAAGGCATCTATGTATGCGGCGTCTTCCAGGCCCCCAAGGATATCCCCCAGTCGGTGATGGAGGCCTCGGCGGCCGCGGCCGCAGCGGGCGAACTCCTGGCTCCGGCCCGGGGAACCCAGATCAAGGTGCGGGAGCTGCCCCCGGAGATCGACGTCGCCGGCCTAGCCCCCCGGGTGGGCGTCTTTGTCTGCAACTGCGGAATCAATATCGGCGGGGTCATCAACGTGCCGGCCTTGGCAGAATACGCCGCCACCCTGCCCGGCGTGGTCTTCTCGGACCAGAACCTCTTCACCTGCTCCGCCGACACCCAGGATAAGATCCTGAACGCCATCAAAGAGCATCACCTGAACCGGGTGGTGGTGGCCTCCTGCTCGCCCCGCACCCACATGCCCATGTTCCAGGAAACCATCCAGACGGTGGGCCTCAACCCCTACCTCTTTGACATGGCCAACATCCGGGACCAGGACTCCTGGGTGCACATGCACGAGCCAGCTAAGGCCCTGGCCAAGGCCAAAGACCTGGTGCGGGGCGCGGTGGCCAGGGTGGTGCAATTGGAACCCCTGCACAAGCAGGCCTTCCCGGTGTTCAAGAACGCCCTGGTCATCGGCGGCGGGGTGGCCGGCATGGAAGCGGCCCGTTCCCTCGCCGGCATGGGCTTTCCGGTCTATCTGGTGGAGAAGGGCGACAAGCTGGGCGGCAATGCCTGGAACCTGGTGACCAGCGCCCGGGGGTACAACTACCGGGGTTACCTGGAAGACCTCGTCAAACAGGTGGAGAATCACCCCAAAATCGAAGTCCTGTTCAACTCCGAGGTCAAGGAAACCAGCGGCTTCATCGGCAACTTCAACACCACCATCAACACCCCGGCGGGCGAGCGCCAGGTGGACCACGGCGCCACCGTCATGGCCACCGGCGGCCAGGCCTACCAGCCGGAGGAGTACCTCTACGGCCGGAATCCCAATATCTTCACCTCCCTGGAGTTTGACAAGCTCATCGCCGGCAAGGACCCGAGGATCGACGCCGCCAGCCAGGTGGTCTTCATCCAGTGCGTCGGTTCGCGGGAGCCGCAGCGCCCCTACTGCAGCCGCCTGTGCTGCACCCATTCAGTGGAGAGCGCCATCGAACTAAAAAGGCTCCGGAAGGACCTGGACGTCTTTGTCCTCTATCGGGACCTGCGCACCTATGGGGAAAAGGAGCTCCTATACAAAGAGGCCCGGGAACTGGGGGTGATCTTCATCCGCTTCGACCTGGAGTCCAAACCCCAGGTGGAGCAGGAGGGCGACAAACTTAAGCTCACCATCTTCGATCCCATCCTGCAGATGCCGGTGGTCCTGCGGCCCGACCTCCTCACCCTGGCCAGCGCCATCCTGCCCAATCCGGTGGAGAAGCTCGGGGAGATCTTCAAGGTGCCCCGCAACGCCGAAGGCTTCTTAAATGAGGCCCACGCCAAGCTGCGCCCGGTGGACCTGCCCTCCGACGGCATCTTCCTGGCCGGGCTGACCCACTACCCCAAGCCCATAGATGAGTCCATCGCCCAGGCCATGGCCGCCGCGGGCCGGGCCGCCACCTTCCTGGCCAAGGACCAGGTGGAGGTGGGCGGCATCGTGGCGGTGGTGGACCAGGACAAGTGCGCCGTCTGCCTAACCTGCGTGCGCACCTGCCCCTTCAACGTGCCGGTCATCGACTACACTGTGGACGCGGCCTATATCGACCCGGCCAAGTGCCAGGGCTGCGGCATCTGCCCGTCCGAATGCCCGGCCAAGGCCATTACCCTGAAAAACTTCAGCGACTCCCAGATCATCGCCCAGGAAACGGCGCTGGCCGCGGGCTAAAGGAAGGAGAGAGCCATGACCGGCGAATTTGCCCCCAAAATCATCGGCTTTTGCTGCCGCTACTGAGCATACAGCGCTGCGGACCTGGCAGGTTCGATGCGGCTGCAATATCCCCCGGATATCAAGATCCTGATGCTGCCCTGTACCGGGCGGGTGGACATCCTGCACCTGCTCAAGGCCTTCGAGGCCGGGGCGGACGCGGTCTTCGTGGCCGGCTGCCTGGAGGGCGAATGCCATTACCTGAGGGGCAATATCCAGGCCAAAAAACGGGTCAACAAGGTGAAGCACGACTTTGCCCAGATGGGTTTCGAGCCGGAACGCCTGGAGATGTTCAACCTGTCATCTTCGGAGGGGCCGCGCTTCGCGGCCATCGCCAGGGAGATGGTGGAGCGGGCCTTGAAACTGGGCCCCAGCCCCATGAACCACGAGGCCCGGGAGGCCTGGCTGAAGAAGGCCAAGAAGGCCAAGGCGGCGTAAGAAGGCGGATTCCCATAATTAGGGGCGACCTGCTGGGTCGCACCTAAAAGCAAAGGGTGCGCAACGCACACCATCAAAAAGGGAGAGTCGATGGCTCTCCCTTTGCATTTGTCTTTGGTAGCCGCAGGCTTTAGCCTGCGCCTTGCCCGCCTTCCTCCAATTCACGCACGCGTTCCCAAGTCAGACTTGGGAACGCGTGTGGAAAAAACTCGTGGCGTCCAACCTCTGCCGGCGCAGGCTAAAGCCTGCGGCTACCCAAAAATCAGGTCCTGTTAAAGTGCGAAAAAAAGGGGCGGACACTTAGGTCCGCCCCTACGCTTTAAAGCTGCCCGCCTTTTCTGCTCAATGCTCACTGCTCACTGCTTACTTCGCCTAATCCATCCAATAATTGGGCGCTTCCTTCATGATGATGACGTCGTGGACATGGGACTCCTTGAGGCCGGCGGGGCTGATACGCACGAATTTGGCCCTGGCCTGGAGTTCCCGGATGGTTGCGGCCCCCACGTAGCCCATGCCGGAGCGCAGGCCGCCCATGAGCTGATAGATGACGTCGGAGAGCCAGCCCCGGGAAGGCACCCGGCCGACGATGCCTTCGGGCACCAGCTTGCATTCCAGGTCCACGTCCTCCTGGCAATAGCGGTCCCGGCTGCCGGTCTTCATGGCCTCCAGCGAGCCCATGCCCCGATAGATCTTGTAGCTGCGCCCCTGGAAGATCACGGTCTCTCCCGGGGACTCCTCGGTGCCGGCGAAGAGGGAACCGATCATCACCACCTCCGCCCCCGCGGCCAGGGCCTTGGTCACATCTCCGGAATACTTGATGCCGCCGTCGGCCACCAGGGGCACGTCGGCTTCCCGGGTCACCCGGGCGCAGTCCATGATGGCGCTGAGTTGGGGCACTCCCACCCCGGAGATCACCCGGGTGGTGCAGATGGAGCCCGGCCCCACCCCGACCTTCACGGCGTCGGCCCCGGCCCGCACCAGGTCCCGGGCCCCTTCGGCGGTGGCCACGTTGCCGGCGATCAATTCCATCTCGGGGAAATTCTGCTTGGCATCGGCCACCGCCTCCACCACCCGGTTGGAATGGCCGTGGGCCGTATCGATGATGATGACGTCCACCCCGGCCTTGAGCAGGGCGTCGATCCGTTCCTCCCGGTCCGGGCCCACCCCCACCGCGGCCCCCACCCGCAGGCGGCCAAACTCGTCTTTGCAGGACCAGGGATATTTCCGGATCTTCTCGATGTCCTTGATGGTGATGAGCCCGTGCAGGTCGCCCGCTTCATCCACCACCAGCAGCTTCTCGATGCGATATTTGTGGAGCAGGGCCTTGGACTCCTCCAGGGTAATGCCCACCGTCGCGGTGACCAGGTGGTCCTTGGTCATCACATCCTTGACCTTCTGATTCAGGTTGGTCTCGAAACGCAGGTCCCGGTTGGTGACGATGCCCACCAGCTTGCGTCCCTCCACCACCGGAATCCCGGAGATGCGGTAACGCTCCATCATCTGCAAAACGTCGGCGATGCGGGCCTCCGGCCCGATGGTCACCGGGTCGATGATCATCCCGGACTCCGATTTCTTCACCTTTTCGGCTTCCAGGGCCTGGGCGGGGATGGACATGTTGCGGTGCAGGATGCCGATCCCCCCCTGGCGAGCCAGGGAAATAGCGGTGTCGGCTTCGGTAACCGTGTCCATGGCGGAGCTCAACAACGGGATGTTGAGGCTGATGCGCCGGGTGAGGCGGGTGCTGAGGTCCACCTCGCTGGGCAGCACCGCCGAGGCCCCGGGCAGCAACAGGAGGTCATCGAAGGTAAAGGCATAGTGAATGGCGTCTGGGCTCATGGGGGCATCCTTGAGTTTCGAGTTTTGAGTTTCGAGTTTTGAGAGTAGGGGCGACAGTGGCACAGGCTTCCAGCCTGTGATTGGGTCGTCCTGGTTTCGAGTCCGCTGCCCACTTTTATAAAAGAAAAACCAGCGCTTACTGCAAGCCAGGGTGATATTTCATAATTGCCCAGCCATTTCAAAATAAGGTTTTTTAACCCCCCCCTTTGAATAAGGGGGGCAGGGCGGATTTAAAAACGACCTCCTGAAATCCCCCTAAATCCCCCTTTTCCAAAGAGGGACTTTAATAGACTTGAAGCTCTTAGAATATTCTGCCTATTTTAACTCAAAACTCGAAACCCGAAACCCGAAACTTCATCGTATCTTCATTAAAACTTGCCAAAATTCCGTCCAGAAGTCCGGCGTCGACCACCACCAGGGAGTCCTGGCCGAATACCTCCAGGATGGTCAGGATGAGCAAGGCCCCGGCCACCATGACCCCGGCCTTGGCGGGCTCCATCCCGGGAAGCCTGGCCCGCTTCGCCTCAGGCAGCCGCCAGAGGAGCTCGCTCAGCTCCGCCACCCGGGTCCGGGTCAGGATCAGGTTATTGACCCGCTTCGGCGCGTACCTGGTCAGGTTTAGGTATAGGGCCGCCAGGGTGGTCACCGCCCCGGCCGTACCAATGAGTCTGGCCCCGCCGAGCCGCGGCGGCGGGAAGCTCAGATCCCGGAAGCGCGCCAAATCCTGGGCGAGGAGCCGCTTCAGGGCGGCCACCTTCTCCGGGTCCGGCGGGTCGTCCAGTGGATGGGCCTGGCTCAGGGTGAGGACCCCCAGGGGCAGGCTGGCAAACTGCGGTTCCCGTCCCGGCTGCGCCAGGATGAACTCGGAGCTGCCGCCGCCCACGTCGGCTACCAGGACCGGGGTCCGCAGATAGGGGGGAGCCAGCGCCGAGAGCACCCCTTGCAGGGATAGGCGAGCCTCCTCCTCCGGGGCCAGAACCCGAACGTCGAGGCCCAGCCCCTCGCGCAGCCTCTTGAGAAAGATGGGGCCGTTTTTGGCGGCCCGCACCGCGTGGGTAGCCGCCACCAGGTAGTTTTCAACCCCATAATCCGTCAGCGCCTGCTTAAAACCCGCCAGGGCCTTAAGGGTTTGGACCATGCCCTCCGGGGCCAGTTCCCCGGTCTGGGCCAGGCCCCGGCCCAGGCCGGTGATTTCCCGGAGGTGCAGCAGGAGCTGGAATTGCCCGGGTCCTCTCGGTTCCGCCACCGCCAGACGCACGGTAAGGCTGCCCAGATCGATGGCGGCGAAACGGATTTTCTTCAAGGGAGAATGGCCGGCGCCGGTCATTTTAGAGCTATCAGCTTTCAGCGGTCAGCTTTCAGCTATTTGGGGAACGAGGTTAGGATTTGGCTATCCCCTTTGGTATTTCGCTTTGAGCTGCCAGTGGAGTGTTTCATAATTAGCTTGCATAATATCAGGACTGGAAGGCAGGGTTTGGCAGGTTAAGTCCCCCTTTGAAAAAGGGAGATTTAGGGGGATTTCGAGAGGTTATACTAAATCCCCCCTACCCCCCTTTTCTAAAGGGGGGGGGTAAAAACCAGTCTTTTTAATATGGATAACCAATTGCGCAACAGACCACTAGCTGACTGCTGATAGCTGACAGCTTCTTTATTCCTTTTCCAGGACATAGATCTCCGGCAAGGTGCGCTGCTGCTCGCTGCAGTCCAGGCCGTAGCCCACCAGGAACCCCTCGGCCACCGGGAATCCCACGTAATCCAAAGGGACCTCCACCTCCCGGCGTTCCCATTTGTCGATGAGGCAGCAGATCTTCAACGACCGGGGCCGGTGGCTGGCCAGGTGCGTCCTCAGGAAGGCTAACGTGAGGCCGGTGTCCACGATGTCTTCCACGATGAGGACATGCCGGTCCCGCAAGGTAACCTCCACGTCCTTGGTAATGTTCACCTCACCGGAGGTCTCGGTGCCGCCCCCGTAACTGCGGAGGCGGACAAAATCGACCTCCACCGGAAACTCCAGGGCCCGCACCAAGTCGGCCATGAAGATGAACACGCCCTTGAGGACGCCCACCAGCACCGGGTTTAGGCCGGCATAGTCCTGGCTGATCCGGGCCCCCAGCTCCCGGATGCGCTCCTCCAGGTCCTGCCGGGAAAACAGGCAACGCCTGGCGCCGCCGCTCATAACCTTCCTCCTCCAAGCTAACCATAGAAAAAGAGGGACAGGTTGTCAAACCCTAATCGGCCGGTGAGCGGTTAAGCAAGGGGCCGACACCGGGCCAGGGGTGACTTTGCCTGGTTATGCGTGGGGGCGGACCCGTGTGTCCGCCCATTAGGGGCGGGTTTAAAACCCGCCCCTGCACTGCCCACCATTTCCTAGGGGGCGCACACATGGGTGCGCCCCTACAAGACCATTCAAAATCCTGCCGGATACGACTGCCGCCGAGGCCCTTCTCTGATCGTCAGATCCCTAAAGGACTCAGGCCTCGGAGATCCCCGCCCCGGTGATGGTCACATACCGGTAGGGGGGGCCCAGATATTCATCCTGGGCGGCCAGTTTCTCCATACCGGCCCGAGCCGCGGCCACCAAGCCGGAAATGGGAACCTTCTCTTTAAGGAGCCGGTTGAGAGTAAATTCCAGTCCCAGCCGCCGGGGCAGAGTGAAGACCTTGGTCACCCGGTTATATTCGATTTTGGGAGGTTGGGCCCGGTCCCAAATGACGCAAAGGTCACCGCCGGCGGCGGAGTAACCCGCCAGCACCAGATACAGGTTGACGATGGGGTCCGGAGGGGCCTTTTCACACAGGCGGCGCAGGACCTCATCATAGCGGCCGCTGAAGAAAGGGATGGCCGCCTCGATGAGGGCGTTCAGGTCCGCCAGCCCTTCCTCCCGGGCGAAGGCGGCAAAGTCTTTGCAGAGATCGTGGGCCTCGATGGCCCCGGCTGAAGCCAGCAGCGCCTGGGGAGTAACGGCTACTATCCGGTCCAGGGTGATGAAATGTTCCTCCCCATAAGGCTCAAACACCACCGCGCGGCTGTCGGCGGCAACCAGGATCCCGTCCGGGGCGGCAACGGCAATCAACTGTCCCATGTTATCCTCCTGAGGTAAGGCATCCGGTTCTTTGAAATTAATCTGATACCTAAGAAAATAATCCGGTTTCAGCTTCTGGCAAGGGAGGAACCTGGGAAATGGGGCTGCACAAATTGTCCGTAACTGCATAAACCATTGCCCATCCCCTGGACCGGCAACAGACACCCCCCTTACCCTCCCCTCTCCACTCGCCCGGGGGTCGCTTCCTGCCGAAGCCATCCGGCAGTTGGCGGCGTTTGCAAACGGCCAGGGAATGTGCTACGTTTCCCATATCTTTTTAGACTCTCAGGAAGTTGCCAGGACTCTCATGACTGCTTCTGATAACGAATCTGTGCCGGAGGAAATCGACGCCGAGATGGCCGAGCGCCTGCGGCCCCTGGTGAACGGAATTCTGGAGATCTTCAACCAGCGGCAAGTCTCACCCGCGGATGCCGGAATGGTGATTCTGTCCCTGACTTACCGGCTGCTGGACGTTCTGAAAGAGGCCCCGGAGGCCAGGCGCCATTTTGTTGCCACCCTGATCACCCTGATTAACAATTTCCTGACCGGCGAACTCGAATCCGCCGGCGGGCCAGAGGGTGAATTCACGGTGAAGGAAGAATTCTAGGCGCTCGTTTCCGACTTTCGGGATGTTATCTATGGAAGGCAAGGCCGCCAATATTCTGGAGTTGATCGGCCGCACCCCCATGGTGCGCCTGAATCGCCTCAACCCCAATCCCCGGGTCAAGATTTACGTCAAACTCGAATACTTCAACCCCGGGGGGTCAGTCAAAGACCGGCCGGCCCTGGCCATGATCGAGGCGGCTGAGACGGCGGGCGAGCTCACCCCGGAGAAGACCGTCCTGGAAGCCACCAGCGGCAACACCGGCATCGGGCTGGCCCTGGTATGCGCCGTCAAAGGCTACCGGCTGCTGCTGGCCATGCCCGAATCTGCGTCGCTCGAGCGCAAAAGGATTCTCAAGGCCATGGGGGCCGAGCTCCTCCTCACCCCGGCCCACCTGGGAACCGATGGCTCCATCGAGGAGGTCTACCGCCTGAGCCGGGAAGACCCGCAAAAATATTTTCTGGCGGATCAGTTCAACAACCCGGTCAACCCTTGGGCCCACCGGGCCACCGCCCAGGAGATCTGGGAACAGAGCGGCGGCCAGATCACCATGCTGGTGGCCACCCTGGGCACCAGCGGCACGGTCATGGGCCTATACCGCTATCTGAAGGAATATAATCCGGCCATCCGGGTGGTGGCCGTGGAACCCTTCCTGGGCCATGCCATCCAGGGTTTGAAAAACATGAAGGAGTCTTATAAGCCGGGAATCTTCGACAAGAGCCAGACCGACGCCATCGTTAATATCGAAGATGAAGAGGCCTATGAGACCACCCGGCGCCTGGCCCGGCAGGAGGGCCTCTTTCTGGGGATGAGTTCCGGGGCCGCAGTGGCCGTAGCCCTTCGCCAGGCCAGGGAGATGGCGGAAGGCTTTATCGTGGTTATCGCTCCGGATGGCGGCGAACGTTATCTCTCCACCCCCCTGTTCGTGGAGAAAGAGGTTCCCAGCCTCCGCTTTTACAATACCCTGGCCCGGGCCAAGGAGGCCTTCCAACCCCGGCACCCGGGGGAGGCGGCCATCTTCACCGACGGCCCGGCCCTCTACAGCAACCTCTCCCTGGGGGTGGCCCGGCGCCTGGTGCTGGCCGACCTCCTGGGCCGCTATCTCACCTCCCGGGGCCTCAAGGTGCGCCAGGTGGTGAGCCTCATCGACCTGGACGACCGCGCCATCGCCGGGGCCGAAGCCGCGGGCCAGGACTTGCCCGGGTTCACCGGCCGCTACCAGCGGGAGTTTTTTGAGGACCTGCGGGCCTTGCGCCTCCGGGAGGGAGCCCTTTATCCCCTGGCCTCCGACCATATCGAGGAGATGATCGGCCTTACCCGCAAACTCCTGGAGCGGGGCTTCGCTTATGAAAAGCTGCGCTCCGTCTATTTCGACATCTCCCGTTTCAAGGAATACGGCCGCCTCTCCGGCGTGGACCTGGGCAAGATCCGGGTGGGCAAAACCGTGGACCTGGACGAATACGCCAAGGAAAACCCCCGGGATTTCACCCTGCTGAAACGGGCCAAGCTTTCGGAGCTGAAGAAGGGCCTATATTATACGACTCCCTGGGGCCAGGTGCGCCCCAGTTGGCACCTGGAGAGCGCCGCCATGGCCCTGAAACACCTAAAGGAGTCCGTGGACTTCCACGTGGGCGGGGTGGAGTCCCTTTTCCCCCACGACGAGAACGAGAACGCCCTGTTCTGGGCCGCCACCGGCAAGCCCCTGGCCCACGCCTGGCTCCACTGCGAACGGGTGCTCAAGGAGGGCCGGCCCCTGAAGGACGAGGCCGGCGCCGCAGTCCGGGACCTCACCAATCAGGGCTTCAGTGGCGCCGACCTGCGCTTCTTCCTGCTGGCCACCCACTACCGCAAACCTTTGGCCTTCACCCCTGAGAACCTCAGGGCCGCAACCCAGGCCCGGGCCAGATTGGACCACTTCCTGGCGCGCCTTTCCCAGGCAGACGCAGACCGGCCCGCGGACGGCGCCATCGAAGAGCGCCTCTTCCAGTTAAAAAAGGAGTTCGTCGCCTCTCTCGAGGACGACCTCAACATCTCCCGGGTCCTTTCCGGCCTCTTCGCCCTGGTAGGGGATCTCAACGCCGAACTGGACCGGGGAGCCCTGGGGCGGGGAGCTGCGGCTGCGGTCAGCAACCGTCTCCGGGAGGTGGATGAAGTGCTGGGGGTGATGAACCCGCCGCCAGCCGCCACCCGGGACGAAGAGGTCGAGGCGAAGGTCCAGGCCCGGGAGGAGGCCCGCCGGCGCCGGGATTGGACCGCGGCCGATGAGATCAGGCAGGAACTGGCCCAACAGGGAGTCGAGATCACCGACACCCCCGGCGGCCCGCGCTGGCGCCGCCGGGGCTAAGGGAGAGGTGGGAGCAATTATTTGGGGGATGGGGCCAGGGGCGACGCCCCTGCCCTCTCCCCTAACCCGCGTACGTAGGGGCGACCCGCTGGGTCGCCCCAAAAAAGAGCAAAGGTGGGGCGGCACTGCCCACCATTTGTGTAGGGGCGGGGTTTCCCCGCCCAGATGTAGGGTGGGCACTGCCCACCATTTCCTTAAAGTGGCACAGGCGTCTCGCCTGTGATCCTTACAATTTGCCGGTAGGGGCAGAACCAGGTGTCCGCCCTGTTCTATGACGCCCAGGCGGGTGCACCCCTGCTTATTATAGGGCGGCCTGTGGCCGCCGCACTACAGAGGCCAGGCGTGCTCCATGTTCAATAGGCCCAGGGAGAGATCAGCAAAGACCGAATCGGGGGGGTTTTTGGTAGCCGCAGGCTTTAGCCTGCGCCCTTTATGGTTGGAACCCGATATTTCTGGATAGACTGGTCGGGACGAGAGGATTTGAACCTCCGACCCCAGCGTCCCGAACGCTGTGCTCTACCAGGCTGAGCCACGTCCCGACCTACCTTCAATTTATCCAAAAGACCGGGCCGGGGCAAGAGAAAATCGGGGAGATTTTTGTGGCGTCGGCTTTCAGCCGGTGGCCAGATGGGAATCCAGGGCCGCTAGCAATCGCACTCCTTAAGGAATCGGCGGGCAGTGCCCACCCTCATTGCTGGGCCTGGGAACCGTATGATTTGCAAAAGTTTCGCACTCCCAGGGGCAGCTTAGGCCGGGCGTTCCTAAATAAAACTTGGGAACGAGAATAATAACGAAAAATCAAATGGCAATGCAGATAACCAACCGTTGGCGCCGGCTGCTCCTGTTCGGCTGCCTGGCCCTGGTGACCCTCACCCTAACGGCCGCGGGCTGCAAGGCCGCCAAAGAGGAGAAGCAGTACGGCGGCCCCGACACCGGCCCCGCTTACGGCGATTGGTTCATCGACAGCTCCATCGGCGACGCCAGCACCCTCTTGCCTCCCCTGGCCACCGACAGCGCCTCCGGCGACATCAACGGCCTGGTTTACGACGGCCTGGTGAAGTACGACGGCGACCTCAACCTGGTGGGCGCCCTGGCCAAGTCCTGGGAAATCTCCCCGGACGGCCTCACCATCACCTTCCATCTGCGCCACGGCGTCAAGTGGCACGACGGCGCCCCTTTCACCGCCCAGGATGTCCTCTTCACCTACCAGGTGATGGTGAATCCCAAGACCCCCACCGCCTACTCCGGCAACTACCTCCAGGTGAAAAAGGCCGAGGCCCCGGACGACTACACCTTCCGGGTCACCTACGCCCAACCCTTCGCCCCGGCCCTGGATAGCTGGGGAATGGGCATCATCCCCCGGCACCTGCTGGAAGGCCAGGATCTCACCAAATCCCCTTTGGCCCGCCACCCCATCGGCACCGGGCCTTATAAATTCCTGTCCTGGCAGAGTGGGCAGAGGATCGTCCTCACTGACAATCCCGACTACTTCGAGGGCCGGGTCTATCTTAACGGCTATGTCTTTCAGGTAGAGCCGGACACGGCCACCATGTTCCTGGAGCTGGTGACCGGCAATCTCGACCGCATGCTCCTCAGCCCCTTGCAGTATAGCCGCCAGAGCGAGACTCCCAAGTTCGCCCGGATGTACAATAAATACCGCTACACCCAATTTTCCTACGTCTATCTGGGCTACAATCTGGAGGATCCGAGGTTTGCCGATCGCCGCGTGCGCCAGGCCCTCACTTACGCCATCAACAAGAAGGAGATTATCGACGGGGTGCTCATGGGCCTGGGGCAGGAGGCTTACGGGCCGTACAAGCCCGGCGCCTGGTATTACAACCCGGACGTCCCCAAATTCTCCTACGACCCCCAGAAGGCCAGGGCCCTGCTGGCCGCGGCCGGCTGGCAGCTCAACCCCGAGGGCATCCTGGTCAAGGACGGGCGGCCCTTTGAGTTCACCATCCTCACCAACCAGGGAAACAACGTTCGGGAGCTGTCCGCGGTGATCATTCAGCAGCGCCTCCGGGAGGTGGGCATCCGGGTGAAGGTGCGCACCGTGGAATGGGCCGCCTTTGTCTCGGAATTCATCGAGAAGGGCAACTTCGAGGCGGTAATCCTGGGCTGGAGCACCGGCATCGACCCGGACCAGAATGACATCTGGAACTCCACCAAGACCAAGCCGGGGGAACTCAATTTCACGCATTACCAAAACCCGGAGGTGGACCGGCTGCTGGAGGAGGGGCGGCACACCTTCGACCGGGAAAAGCGCCGCCAGGCCTATTTCAAGCTCCAGGAAATTCTGGCGGAGGACCAGCCCTACACCTTCCTCTACTGGCCCGACGCCCTGCCCGCCATCTCCAAGCGCTTCCGGGGCATCAAGCCCGCCCCCGCCGGCATCGACTACAACTTCATCAAATGGTACGTCCCCCGGGCCGAACAGAAATACACCATGTCGCCGTATTGAGCGGGAAAGGCAAATTCTTAGGGATTTGTTCGAAGAATTTTATGGATTTTCAATTGATCTAGCGGAAAAGTGATTTTTCCTATAATGGCAAGATTTGTGCAAGATAGATTCATGGCGGCCGATCGAAAAGGGTGGACGAAAAGTAGACTAATTTGTATTCTTAATGAATAACGGTATATTTGTGCGACTTCACTTTAAGCGTTAACAGTCAAGGCTCTTTGGTTAAATCTGCCTCTGATTCGACGGCAATTTCTGCTTGCGTGCGGGGTATATGTCGTCTACGAGGATAATCCTTCCAATACTCTCGATATTCACTCCTTTCCTGCTGCTTAAAATAAATATTTGCATAGGTCCCACCAAGTAAGTTTCCAGGAGCAATGAGCCATGGTTCCCGGTAAGAAATTTCAGGCACGCCGGAGATCATCATTGGACCATGCAATATTAGAGGCCTATTTTTGTAATCAATAAGTTCATACTCAAACAAACCAAACCTATCATTGTTAATCCTTTGTAGCCAGTAAACCTTTGGTAGGAACCTTCCTACATCAGCTAATTCAAGTGCTTCACGAACTCTGGTAACACACGCCAATAGCGCATCACTATCTGGGAAATCTAATGCTCCTCTCTTATGATCAATACTATTTCTAACAAATGCCAAATTAGCTTGATTCAAATATTTTATGATAGAATTATAAATCTGAATGTGTTTATTAAGTTGACTAATGTCGGCATCTGCCCACAATTGAGTATGCCTAAAGGGGAACTGTTGATATCTCAAATCGGCAAAGTGGGGCAAGTCATCTTTAGCCCTCAAATAATCGTCAGGATTCTTTTTATCTAGAGAATTTATCCAATCTAACGATTCGATAAGGTAACGGAAAAGAACTCCAAGTGAATTATCTCCGCTTTCCTGCCAAGAAAAAGTCACACCATCAGTGTTGAGTGTCGACCCTAACACAACTTTAACAAGTTTCCTAGCTTGATAAATATCAAATATAAATTTTGTCCCTAAGAAATGGTCAGATGCAAGCAAC
>JBAVAG010000064.1:0-27478 GCA_049585595.1 Desulfobaccales bacterium | reverse complement strand
GAGAAATCTTTGCCCCGCTCTTCGCCCGGCCGGAGGGTGAAACCAGGAGGGTCGGAGAGTAAGAAACTTTTGGTGGGGCGGGCGTCCCCGCCCGCCAATCCCGGATTGGCGGCCAGGGACGCCGCCCCAACGGTTTTTGGCGAAATGGGACGCAGGCTGAAGCCTGCGGCTACCGGTTATAAGCAAACAAATGCGGAACGGCCCCTTGGCCGGTTCAAAGTTCAAAGTTAAATCGACTAAATTCAGAAAAAGACTAAAAAATGGCGCAAGCGAAGAAAAAAACGGTTCCCGTCATTCCCCTGGAATCCTGGAGCGAAGGCGAGCCCTGGCAGCCGGTTCCCACCCCGTCCCGCTTCCGCACCCCCTTGAGCAAGTACCTGGTGGGGCGTGACGAATCCGCCTGCATCAAGTGCGGCGGCTGCGTCGAAGCCTGCCCTTACGGGGTTCATACCAAGTCCGGCGGCTACTTGCGGCGTCCCCGGAACCACCTCTGCCTGGGGTTTGCCTGCCGGGAGAAGGAATTTTTCTGCGTCGCCAAATGCCCGGCCAAGGCGCTTAGGCTCAGCCTCCACCCGGTGTACGGCACCCTGGGGGACCGTCGCTGGCCGGCGGACATGCTCCTCAGCACCTGGTGGCAGGCGGAATGGGGCAACCTCCCCTATACCGACCTCGAATATCGCCTGGGAGACTCCGGCGGCGGCTTCGATAAAATGCGTTTTCTCTTTCCCAAGCACCGCCCGGACTTCAAGCTGACCGAGGACGACATCTCCCTGGAGCTGGAGCTGAACCGGCGGGGAGATGGCCGGCCCCAAGTGCGGCTGGCGGTGCCCTGGTACGGCGGCGGCATGTCCTTCGGCTCGGTGAGCATCAATACCATTCTCTCCCGGATTCGGGCGGCAATCCGCTTTAACACCATGGTATCCACCGGCGAGGGCGGCTTTCCCGAAGAACTCTACCCTTATGACGACAATATCGTCACCCAGGTGGCCACCGGCCTCTTTGGGGTCCGGGAAGACACCATCCAGCGGGTGCGCATGGTGGAGTTCAAATACGCCCAGGGGGCTAAACCCGGATTGGGCGGCCACCTGCTGGGGGACAAGGTGACCCCCGCGGTGGCCCGCATGCGGGAGTCCGTGACCGGCAGCTCCCTGTTCTCCCCTTTCCCCTTCCACAGCGTCTATTCCGTGGAAGATCACAAGAAGCACATTGACTGGATCAAGGAGATCAATCCCCGGGCCCTGGTGTCGGTGAAGGTCTCCACCCCTACCGACGTGGACATGGTGGCGGTGGGGAGCTTTTATGCCGGCGCCCACGTGGTCCAGTTGGACGGCAGCTATGGCGGCACCGGGGCCGCGCCGGATATTGCCAAGAAGAACATCGCCATGCCGGTGGAATATGCCATTCCCAAGGTGCACCAGTTCCTCAAGGCCGAGGGCATCCGGGATCAGGTGACCCTGATTGCCTCCGGGGGCATCCGCAGCGCCTTCGACGTGGCCAAGGCCATCGCCCTGGGGGCCGATGGAGTCCAGATCGGCACCGCCGACCTGGTGGCCCTGGAGTGCCTGCGCTGCCACAACTGCGAATCCGGCCGGGGCTGCGCCCGCGGCCTCGCCACCACCGACCCGGAACTGGTGGACCTCATGACCATCGAATGGGGGAGCAACCGGATCAGCAATATGTACTACTCCTGGAGCAAGATTCTGAAGGAGATCCTGCGGCGTCTGGGCCTCAAGAGCATCCGGGAGTTGGTGGGCCGCACGGATACCCTGGCCCACCTCGACTACTTCGACCGCCCGGTGGATGATGATTTGCGAAGGTAGTTAGCAGGGAGCAGTGAGCAGTGAGCAGTTATAAGCGCCCTGTGGCACGCCGGGTTTCGACATCCACGGATCGCCATATGAACTGCAAGAAATTTGTGCAGAGATTATAGACTATGAAAGATAATGAATTAAGAGGGGTCATTCTCGAAAAATTTTATGAAAAACGGAGGGATAGGTTTTTTGCTCCCATCCCCAAGGATTTCGATCCGCCGATTGCATCTGAAGATTTATATAGGATTTCCGATCAACTCGGCCAGCATAGCTTGATTAAATTTGATCCTATAAACGGTATGGAGGGGATTATTGCCGTTGGTAGGATCACAGCATACGGAGTAGATATTGTAGAAGGTGCAGGCAGTGGTTCCCCCATTAGCATTGTGATAACACAAAATATTTTTAATCAATCATTTATGTTCGATATTGAACAAATTATTTTAAAGATCAATGATATTGATGCTTCGCCAGAAGATAAGATTGAGGCTAAGTCAAGATTGAAAGCGTTCATTGAACATCCTCTCGTCACTTCAATTTTCGGTGGCATACTTGGTAACTTACCAAGTCTTTTAAAATAATTTTCACTTTTTTAAGAGAAAAAATATGAGTCACTCATATAAACATGATCATCCGGGGCTTAGGCTGCTCAACACCCGCCGGGAATTTGCCAATCCCTTTGGCGAAAGCCGCATCCACAAGGCCGCCGATGAAGGTGGTTGCGGGGTCACCGGATTTGCCGCCAGCGTGCCGGTGGCCGGCCGCCACATCGTCTGTCCCTCGGTGCAGATGCACAATCGGGGGAACGGCAAGGGCGGCGGCATCGCCGCGGTGGGCCTGGACCCGGCTTACCTGGGGGTCTCCCAGGAGATCCTCGACGACGATTACCTCATCCAGATCGCCTATCTGGACATCGAGGCGCGGCCCCAGGTGGAGGCCCAATTCATCACCCCGGTCTTTAAGGTGGACTACGCCCGCCGTCTCCCCACCGTGGATGATTGGCGGGATATCCCCGGCCTGGTGGTTAAGCCCCCGGACGTCTGGCAGTACTTCGTGCGGGTGAAGCCCGAAGTCCTGCAACATTTCATCCAGCAGCAGAAGCTCTACGGGATTCCCTGGCGCCAGGTCGAAGACGAGTATGTGGCCCAGAATTGCTACAAGCTGAATGAGACCTTCTACGCCTCCCTGGGGGAGAAGAGGGCCTTTGTCATGTCCCAGGGCCGGAATATGCTGATCCTGAAGATCGTGGGCTACGCCGAGGAAGTCGCCTACTATTACCAGTTGCTGGACTTCAAGGCCCACATTTGGATCGCCCACCAGCGCTACCCCACCCGGGGGCGGGTGTGGCACCCCGGCGGCGCCCACCCCTTTGCAGCCCTCAACACCGCCCTGGTGCACAACGGCGACTTTGCCAATTATTATTCCGTGAGCGAATACCTGAGCCAGCGCCATTTCTTCCCCCAGTTCCTGACGGACACCGAGGTGGCGGTGCTCATCTTCGACCTCTGGCACCGGCTCTACGGCTATTCCCTGGAATACGTCATCGAGTCCATGGCCCCCACCACGGAGCGGGACTTCGACCTGCTGCCTCCGGAGCGCCAGCACGTCTACCGGCAGCTCCAGGCGGCCAATATCCACGGTTCCCCGGATGGCCCCTGGTTTTTCATCATAGCCAGGAACGACCCGGAACGCCGGAGCTTCGATCTGATCGGTATCACCGACACCTCCATGCTGCGGCCCCAGGTCTTTGCCCTCCAGGATGGCGAGGTGCAGATTGGCCTCATCTGTTCGGAGAAGCAAGCCATCGACGCCACCCTGGCCAGCCTGGCCCAGGAGGATCCCCGCATCTGCCCCGTGGCCGACCTCTACTGGAACGCCCGGGGCGGCAGCGCCACCGACGGCGGCGCCTTCATCTTTTCCCTGGAACCCCATAACGGCCGCCGGGTGCTATCCTGCCACGACAAGTTCGGCAAACCCCGGACCGTGCCCTGGCATCAGCTCCCCTGGGACGGCAGCGTGCTGGAGCTGGGCTACCAGGAGGACCCCAGGGCGGCCCAATTGGCCGCGGCCAACCTGGAGGACCAGAGCGGCCGGCGGCTCTATGAGGCCATGAGCGAAATCGCCGCCACCAGCTCCTACGCCGGCTTCCGGGAAATCCTGGAGGCGGTGGTGAAGCAGACGGCGCTGGGCGACCCTGTCAAGGAGGCGGCCATCAACGGCCTGACCCTGCTGTTGGACCGGCGCTACGACCCGGGGGACAAGAAGCGCAGCAATCTTCTCCATATCCTCATGGAAACCCTGATCCGCATCTTCCAGGATACTCCCTTGTTGGGGAAGAAACATCCCAGCCGCTACCGCCGGCTCGATTGGGACCACCGGGAGCTTTTGCAGGCGCCCCCCCGGGCGGACGCGGTCCTGGTTCTCAATGCCGCCGGCTTTCCCCCGGAAGGAGGAGATTGCGACGCCCGCCTCCTGTGCCAGGCCTTTACGTTGGGGTGGCGGCAATTCATCACCTACGGCTACCAGGGCCAGCGTTTCCTGGGCTGCGGCTTCGGGCCCGACACCCAGGAGGTACGCATCGACGCTTACGGCAGCACCGGCGACTACCTAGCCTCGGGCATCGACGGCATGACCCTCCAGGTCCACGGCAACGCCCAGGACCAGTTGGGGCAGATCCTGAAGCAGGGGAAGCTGGTGGTGCATGGTGACGTGGGCCAGACCTTCATGTACGGCGCCAAGGGCGGTGAGGTTTATGTTCTGGGCAACGCCGCCGGCCGGCCCCTGATCAACGCGGTGGGCCGGCCCCGGGTGGTAATCAACGGCACCGCCCTGGACTTCCTGGCGGAATCCTTCATGGCCGGCGACGTCTTTAAGGGCGGCGGCTTTGTCATCGTCAACGGCCTGGAATACGACCCGCGGGGGCGCCTGCGGCCGCAACAGACCCCCTATCCCGGCTCCAACCTGTTTTCCCTGGCCTCGGGAGGGGCCCTCTACATCCGGGACCCCTACCAGCAGGTGGTGGAGGAGCAGTTAAATGGCGGCGAAATCGTCCCCTTAACCTCCGCCGACTGGAACCTGATCATTCCTTACCTCCAGGAAAACCAGCGCCTTTTCGACATTGCCATCGACCGCGACCTGCTCAGCGTGGATGGCCACCAGTGGCCCCCGGACCAGGTTTACCGCAAGATCCAGCCGCTGAAACTGGGGGTCCTCACCGCAGTGGAGGACTCCTGGGAGTAGCCAGCTCCAAGGCAGAGCCGCCACAAACAAAAGGCTGGTAAATGATTTTTCCCGTCTCAGGGGTGGAGGTCAACCCCCTCGTACCCCCCATCGTCTCCCTGGTGGTCTCCACCTTCACCTCCATGGGAGGATTATCCGGTGGCTTTCTGCTGTTGCCTTTTCAGGTGAGCGTTCTCAATTTTTCCAGCCCGGCGGTGAGTCCCACCAACCTGGTGTATAACATCGTCGCCATCCCCAGCGGGGTCTACCGCTATATCCGAGAAGGGCGGATGAACTGGCCGGTGGCCTGCGTCACCGTGCTGGGCACCTTGCCCGGCCTCTATTTTGGGGCGCTGATCCGTACCGACTGGCTGCCGGACCCGAGAAATTTCAAGCTCTTTGTGGGCTGTGTGCTGCTTTATATCGGCCTGCGCCTGCTTTATGAACAGACGCCTTGGGCCAAACGCAAAAAGGCCAGGATTCACGAATTTGAGGCCCAGGTGCAGAAGCGCCTCCAGCAGGTCCTGCGGGAATCCGGCCAGAGCGCCGGCCGCGGCCTGCCGGCGGCAGCCCGGGTGCGGACCTCCCATTGGTCTTGGAAGCAAGTCTCTTATGATTTTCTGGGGGAGACCTTCACCTTCTATCCGCCGGCCCTCCTCCTCCTGGCCCTGGGGACGGGCCTCATCAGCGGCATTTACGGCATCGGCGGGGGGGCCCTCATCGCCCCTTTTCTGGCCGCCATCTTCAGGTTGCCCATGTACACCATCGCTGGCGCCGCCCTCCTGGGAACCCTGGTCACATCGGTTGCGGGTGTGGGTATCTATTATTCCCTGGGGGTGTCCCCCGATTTCCTTCTGGGGGTCCTGTTCGGGGCCGGCGGCTTCCTGGGCATGTACCTGGGGGCCCGGCTGCAGAAATATTTTACCGGCAAGATAATCCGCACCGGCTTAGGGTTGCTCGTTTCCGGGTTGGCCCTTAATTATATCGTCGGGTATTTCCTGGGGTGAGTCCGCTGGGAGAATGGCAGTAACGGGCAGAGGGCGCCCCCCACTCACAGGTTGGAAGCCTGTGCCACTGTGCGGTTTCAGGGGGCGGACACGTGGGTCCCCCCCTACAAAACCCTGTTATGAGAGATTTATGACCGGGAATCTGCGACAAAAAGCACTGCGGCTGGCTTGGTTCACGGTGGCCTACAACCTGGCCGAATGCCTGCTGTCGCTGCTGGCAGGCGCCCTGACCGGCAGCATCGCCCTGGTGGGCTTCGGCCTGGACAGCCTGCTGGAGGTCTTGTCCGGCGGGGTGATGATCTGGCGCTTTAGCCCGCGGCGGGGCCGCTCCCCGGCCGCTGAGGCCCGGCTGGAGCGGCGGGCCGTGAAAATCATCGGCTACAGCTTCTTCCTCCTGGCCTTCTATATCTTTTATGAAGCGGCGCGGAAGCTCCTGTTTGCCGAAATCCCCGGACCCAGCCTGCTGGGAATCTGCGTGGCCCTGGCCTCGGCACTGGTGATGCCGGCCCTCTATCTGGTAAAATTCCGCACCGGGGAGTCCCTGGGGAGCGCCAGTCTGAAGGCCGACTCCAAGCAGACCCTGGCTTGCGGCCTGCTGTCGGTGGCCCTGCTCATCGGCCTGGGGCTCAATTACCTTTACGGCCTCTGGCAGGCGGACCCTATATTCGGCCTGGTGATTGCCCTCTTATTAGTCAGAGAGGGATACCACACCGTGAAGGAAGAGAAACTTTGCACCTGCGCCGGCTGCGGCCCGCCGCAGGTCCCCCATGATCAGGACAGGCCTTTTTCATAAATAATGCCGGGGCGCACGCTTGGTGCGCCCCGGCGCCAAACCTTTAATCTTTCCCGAGCATGACGCTGGTGGCTTTGATCAGCAGATTGATCGGATCACCCACCTTGATATCCAACTCCTTGACGGCCTCATCGCTGACCAGGGCCGTCATCGCCTGGCCGCCGCCGATATCCACCTTGACCTTGGCCATGATCATGCCTGTTTTCACGTCTATGACCTTACCCTTGATTATATTGCGAGTGCTCAGTTTCATGGCAAATTCTCCTCATGATAATTGGCTTTGCTATCATTACCAATTTAAGTATCAGCCAGGATTTAATCAAGAGGGGGAGTTGAGCGATTGATCGCCCCGCCTGATTACGGATTACGCCCTTTGGACCGTGGTGCTGATGCTGGCCGTCTTCGCCGGGCCGGCCCACTTGGGATTCTTAACCGGATAAAGCTGGCTGGACACTCTAAATAATTGGATTTTTCTCAAGGCGCTGGCCTACCCCTTTGATCAGAAGCGGCCAGGCGATGGTGGCGTCACTCAGGACCTCGGCGAAACGCCCGCCCTCTTCCGGCGAGACGAATTTCCCCCAGGAAACCCCTTCCTTGAAGGTACAGCCGCTTAAGCCGCCCCAATAGGCCGGCTCCGGGCAGATGCGCACCCCATAATGGAAGCGCACTTCGGGGAGGTCGAGCCCCAGCCGGGACTGGAGCAGGTCCAGATAGGGGGCTACCTGTTGGGCCCAGTTGCGGGGCACCCCCCCGCCGATGGTAAAAATCCCCAGTTTCCTGGCCTTTTGGGCGTGCCCGGCATAGGCCGCCAGGTCCAGGAAGGGATTGAACTTAAGCGACATTGCGGCCATGGCCTCGGAGAGCGGGCGTCCGGCCGCCTGCGCCCGGCGCACCATGTGAACCGCCAGGTCCAGACCCAGCTCCGAGTCGGTGAAGGCCGGGATAAATACCGGCACCTCCTTCAGGTAGGCATTTCTCAGGATTCCCGGGGCCTCGCTGTGCTCCGCCAGGTATCTCCCCAGTTCCCGGCAGATAGTGGCGGAGGACCAGACGTATCCTTGATCCAACCCCTCCAACACCTGCCGGAAGACGTCTTCGGCATAGTCCAGGTTGGACTCCATCTCCAGGGTGTCGTAGATGCGGTTGTAACCCTGCTGGAACAGCATCCGGTCGGGAACCCCCTCCGGATACTTGTAGTGCACCCGGCCCAGGGTCTCGATAAAGCCGTGGGCGATCAGGGCTCCAGTGCTGACAATCACCTGAAGCCAACCCCGGTCGATCATCTCGCAGATGAGCAGGCCCATCTTGGCCACGCTCATGGCCCCGGAGAAGGTGCCCACCACGGTGCAGTCGGGGTCCCGCAACATAGCCTCCAGGACCTCGGCGGCCTCCCCCAGACTGCGGCCGCCGAAGGCGGTCCGCCCCATGGCCCTGAGGAGCTCATCGAAATCCTCGATGGCGTTAAGGTTGAGGGAAGCGAGGGGCGTCAGGCCGTCCTGGGCCCCATCATGATAATCTTCAAGTTTACGGCGCATCGGTTAGTCCCGTTTTCAGTTTTCCGTTTTCCGTTCTTTCCGTTCTCGGTTTTCTGACTGCAAAGGGTTCTTGATTTTGCCTTTGCCCTTCACAGAAAACCGAAAACAGAAAACCGAAAACCGTGTTTTTACCGGCAGGTCGTCCCCAGCGCCTCCCAGCCCAGCTTGGTGCGCAGGATCTCAAAGTGGCTGCGCCTGGGATGCTTCACCAACTTGACATGGTAGTCGCCGGAGCGCACTTCCAGACGATCCTCTGCCTTAAGGGCGCGGCCCACCTGGCCATCCAGGGTTAGGTAGAGGTCCTGGACCTTTTCCTGGATAGTGACGGCCACGGTCACCGTCTCCGGCAGGATGATGGGCCGGTTACTCAGGGTGTGGGGGCAGATGGGCAACAGGATGATGGTCCCCAGGGTCGGGTAAGCAATGGGCCCGCCGGCGGACAGGGTGTAGGCGGTGGAACCGGTGGGGGTGGAGACGATCAGGCCGTCGGCCCGGAAAGTGGCAAGGTATTCTTTGTCGATCCAGGTGGTGAGTTCGGCGATGCGGGCCAGGGCTCCCTTGTTGATCACCGCGTCGTTCAAGACGTTTTCCCGCCAGACGGTCTCTCCCTCCCGGATGAGGCTGACAGACAGGATCATCCGTTCATCCACCTCAAATTTTCCCGGCAAGAAATGCTCTTCCAGGCAGGGGTAGAGATCCTCCAGGGTGATTTCCGTGAGGAATCCCAGGCCCCCCATGTTGACCCCCAGGATGGGCAGACCCAGGCGCCCGTAATGGCGGGCGACGCTCAAAATGGTGCCGTCGCCCCCCAGGACCAGGATGAACTCCGTTCCCGGAGGCAGGGGGGGTGAGATGTCCGGCTCCGGTTCATTTTCCCAATGAAGGGCCGCCAGCCCCCGGGAAGTGAACCAGGCCTGCAATGCCTGGCCGGCCTGCCAGGCGTCGGCCTTGTGCTTCTTGCTAATAATGGCGAGCGCTTGCACTCGTCCTCCCAAGTTGACAATTAACATAATATTCGTTAATTTTCAATGAATTGCTCTGGGGCGCCTGAGCCTCAATTTAACGAAAAGGAGTATTAATGCAACTCGCCAAACGTATCCTGCAGATTCCGCCCTCCGCCACCCTGGCCTTGAACGCCAAAGCCAACCAGCTCAAGTCCCAAGGGGTCGACTTAGTCAACTTTGGGGTAGGGGAGCCGGACTTCGACACCCCGGAAAATATCCGGGAGGCCGCCATTCGGGCCATTAAAGAGGGCTTCACCCGCTACACCCCGGTGTCAGGCATTCCGGAGCTCAAGGAGGCTATCATCCAGAGGTTTGCCACCGACTGCGGCCTCTCTTATGCGCCCGGGGAGGTCATGGTCTCCTGCGGCGGCAAACATGCGCTCTACAATCTTTTCCAGATCATGTTCGACCCCGGGGACGAGGTGGTCATCCCGGCCCCCTACTGGGTCTCCTACGTGCCCATGGCCCTGCTGGCCGGGGCCGTGCCGGTGATCATCCCTACTCGGGAGGCCAACGGTTTCAAGCTCAGCGCCGCAGAATTAAAGGAACACCTCAGCCCCCGCACCAAGGCCCTGCTCATCAACAGCCCTTCCAACCCCACCGGCGGAGTCTACAGCCGGCAGGAACTGGAAGCGCTGGGAGAGCTGGTCCTTGCCCACGGTCTTTACGTGATCTCCGACGACATTTATAACAAGATCATTTTCGATGGCGCCAGCTTCGCCAATATCGCCATGCTGGCCCCGGAGCTGAAGGCCCGCACCTTTGTCCTGAACGGGGTGTCCAAGACCTACGCCATGACCGGCTGGCGCATCGGCTACCTGGCGGGGCCGAAGGAAGGGATCGCGGCGGCCACCAATCTCCAAAGCCAGTCGACCTCCAACCCCACCTCCATCGCCCAGAAGGCCGCGGTGGAGGCGCTTCTTGGCCCCCAGGAGACGGTGGCCGCCATGGCGGCGGAATTCGCCTGGCGCCGGGACGACATCTGCCGCCGGGCCCTGTCGATCCCCGGGGTCAAGTGCAACAAGCCCGGGGGGGCATTTTACCTCTTCCCCAACTTTTCCGCTTATTACCCCAAGCTTAAGACCGGGGCGGGGCAGACCCACTCCCAGGCCCTGGCGGAATACCTGCTCACCGAGGCCCGCGTGGCTGCGGTGCCGGGCAATGAATTCGGGGAAGACCAGTGCCTGCGGTTTTCCTATGCCACCTCCCGGGAGCGGATAGCCACCGGCTTGAGCCGCATCGAGGAGGCCCTGGCGAAGTTAGGGAAGTGAGGGCAGCGCGGGGTTAGGGAAGAATAGAGGCCAGCGCGGCGCGACTCTTTTTAAGTAGGTCGAGCCGCGCTGTCCGTTCAACGCAGGTGAAGAAGATTTAGCGGCCGGCCGCCTGCCGCTTGGAAGCCTTCAGCGGATTGATCTTCTGGACCGTCTCTTTTTTGCCATTTTTGGCGTGGGTGGCCAGATTACAGGGGCCCCGACGCCATTTGGCTTCGGGATCGGGAAACGAACCGCAGAAGCTGGAGCTTTCAAAAGGGAGAGTCCGCTCGCAGCCGCCACAGGCGTCCACCACTGGCTTGCATTGGCCGCCGTTGAACGAACAGCCTTTCTTGGTCATAAAGGTGCAATCCACCCCGGGTTTAAGACTAACACAGTGCATGGCCGTAGCCCTCCTTGAAGCGTAGTAAATCTTATATTTATATACTAAATCTTTTATTATTGTCAATAGGTCAGCGTCTAATTCTTCTAAAAATATTTTTCCTTAGATTTCTCCGCTAACTCTGGCCCCCGCGGTCATTCCCGCCGGTTTCCCGGGAAACGGCCAGTCAAACCTTCATTCTTGAGGCCGCGCCGCAGGCGCCTTGGGGGTGCCTGCCAACTGCGCCCGGGCGGCTCAGGGGGTTATCCGGACGGGTGGCGCCCGCCAGAGCAGGGGCCCTGGACGCCGCTGCCCTCAGTACTTTCCGGCAGAGATTTTGCATAAGGACTGGCGAATGAAAATTGAAAAATGTAGCCGCAAGCCTTAAGCCAGAGAAGACGGGGGCAGCCCGGAAGCGCCAAAACTCCCTCTCCCCTGCGAGGGGAGAGGGTGGGGTGAGGGGTGGCTTCTGATTACTCCCCCCTCACCCTGCCCTCTCCCCCATTGGTGCGGAGGGGAAAAAGGATGATAACTCCTAAAGTTGACCAAAGAAGATTTGGCAGCCTAGATTCTACGGCAGATTAGCAAAAACCTTGCCGGACACTACTTCATTGCCCTCCCCTGCCCTCATGGCAAGCCGGTCCTCGGCGGCCGCATTGACAGACCCCAGCCGATGTTTATTTTAAGGACGAAACTTCTGCCAAGAAGGATACCCATGCCAGCCAGGACCTTAAAAGATTACCAGGCCAAACGGGATTTTCGCCGCACCCCTGAGCCTTCGCCGGGGGGGCGGGAGAGGTCGGCGGAACCCATCTTCGTGGTCCAGAAACATGCCGCCAGCCACCTCCATTACGACTTCCGCCTGGAGGTGGACGGGGTCCTGAAATCCTGGGCCATCCCCAAGGGACCCTCCAGCGATCCCCGGGATAAACGCCTGGCGGTGCCCACCGAGGACCACCCCCTGGAATACGCCGGTTTTGAAGGGGTCATCCCGGAAGGAGAGTACGGCGCCGGCACCGTGCTGGTCTGGGACACCGGAAGGTTCGTCAATATCACGGAAAAGAAGGGGGAGGCCCTTGACCTCCCGGAGGCCCTGGCCCACGGCCACCTCAAGGTTTGGCTGGAGGGGCGCAAGCTCAAAGGCGGCTATTCTCTCACCCGGTTCAAGACGGGCAAAGACGAGGCCTGGCTGCTGGTGAAGGCCGACGATGAGGAGGCCGCTGCCTCTGCCGATCTCACGCGGACCCGGCCGGAATCGGTCCTCAGCGGCCGCACCCTGGAAGAGATTGCCCAGGGGGCCTAGTGTAGTGTCTCGTTAAAAAAACCCCGATAAAGGAAACCGCTTTATTCCCTCCCCCTTGAGGGGGCGGCACCGGGAGGGGGTGGTAAATTTGGAGCAGTGAGCGGTAAGCAGTAAGCAGTTATCTTTTCCTGCTCACTGCTCGCTGCTAACTGCTCACTTAATTGCCACCCTCCCCCCAACCACCTCCCCTCAAGGGAGGGGGGAGTTTTGGGGCAAATAGATATTAAAGATATTCCCGAGAGGCGTTACTAGAGGTGAACCAACAGGCGCTGGCCGCCGCGGCGCAGGCGCAGTTTTTACTTGACAGGCAGTGAAGAAGTCCTATATTTAATGTCATAAATAATTCGGGTGCCCATATAGGGCATAATAGGGAAGCCGGTGCAAGTCCGGCATGGTCCCGCCGCTGTAACCGGGGACGAAGCCTGCATGAGGTCACTGTCTCACTCAAGTGGGATGGGAAGGCGCAGGCGCTAGGAAGAACCGGAAGTCAGAAGACCTGCCCGGATGAAGGCTTAAGCTCCTACGAGGTATACGGGGGGTAAGCCGCATTAAGGATCAAGAAGCTGGGTGCAATCCTTAAGTCTTTGTGACTTAAGGATTTTTTTTTTGTAAAAAACTAATACTGGAGGACGGCTCAGTAAAGTGGATCGGGAGCGTCTGGCTATTTTGCCAGAACTGGCAGGCGTGGAAATCCTGCCTAAAAATGAAGATGGAAAAGGAGGAGGCAAATGCATATTGAAGATGGCATCTTGACTGCGAAGGCGTGCGCCACCTGGTATGCCGTCACCGCGGCCATGATTGTGCCCGGGGTCATGGAAATCAAAAGAAGGGTTAAGGAAAATTTGTATTATAAGCCGTTTCTCGCCATGGTGGGAGTGGCCGTGTTCGTGATTTCGGCAATGCACCTGCCGGTGCCGGTGACCGGATCGTGCTCTCATCCCTGCGGTACGCCGCTGGCCGCGATTATCGTAGGTCCCTTCGCCACCGTGGTTATTTCCGCCATCGTCCTGTTTTTCCAGGCGATATTTCTGGGGCATGGCGGGATCACGACGATCGGCGCCAATACCGTTTCCATGGGGATTGCAGGTACGTTTATCGGCTACTTCGTCTGGAAACTCTTCAGGATGTTTGGTTCCCCGATTTGGCTGGCCGCGGGTTTGGCGGGATTCTTCGGCGATCTGGCCACCTATCTGGTCAGTGCCTTGGAGCTCGCCATCAGCCTTCACGGAAATGTGCCGCTAGTTAAGCAGTGGCTGATATTCTTTATGGGCTACGGCCCCACCCAGCTTCCTCTGGCAGTTGTGGAGGCGATATTCACCGCGGCGGTTATTCAGGTGATGGTCGCCAGGCGCCCGGATCTGCTTCCCGGCGTCTTGCTGGAGAGCGAGAAACCCGTTCAAAGGAGTGAGCAGCATGCAAGCTGAAACGATGCAGACCCAGAAACCTGCCGTTCAATGGTTTGACGGCTTCACCAAAGCGATGCTGGTGGCGATGTTCATTTTCCTGGCAGGGATTTTCATATCCGGCTATTACATGTCCAGTCACAAGATGGAAGGCAGCGGCACCGACGATGCCGTCAATGCGCTGGCTTCCACGGCCGCCGGCGCCAAATCTCATCCGTTCATTGAGCTTCCGGGAGACGCCGAGGTCGGGGCTTTTTCCATCGCCAATTTCTTCGTGGGATTGATCGTGGGGCACCAGTGGACCGTGCTGTTCGGCAAAGACTGCAGGAAAGAGGAAACACCACCGGACGAAGGTATGTAATAACGATGGACCTCGATTTTTTCAAATCGGTGGGCATCCTGGACACGCCC
Organism: Desulfobaccales bacterium; assembly: GCA_049585595.1. Classification (GTDB taxonomy): domain Bacteria; phylum Desulfobacterota; class Desulfobaccia; order Desulfobaccales; family 0-14-0-80-60-11; genus JAPLJC01. The sequence goes on along the minus strand of JBAVAG010000064.1, from coordinate 13,360 downwards.
TTGCGCCGCCTGGACGGGCGTATGAAGACGGTGTTTTTCCTGGTTGCCATTATTGTTGCCGCGGTTGTCAGTCATTGGTATTTGGCGGCCGCCTTATGGGTGGCTGCCATCGCCATATTCTCTACGCTGCGTCTGCCCTGGCGCCTCCTGGCCCTACGTCTGCTGATCCCCTTCGGAGTCGCCTGGCTGGTTTTCGTGACCCTGCTCTTTACCAATGGCAGCCATCCGGTGGCGACCTTGCTCAGTAAGCCTTTTCCTTTGGTGATCTATTCCGAGGGTATCTGGCGGGGCCTATTGATTATGCTGCGGATTATGGCGGCCGTGACGATGGCCTGCGTGCTTTCCTGCAGCACGCCCATGGTGGAGATCCTGGAGACCTTGCGCATCTTCAAACTTCCGGGCCTCATGGTCGATATTGCCGACATGATGTTCCGCTATGTTTTCATCATGACTGAAGTGGGCCGCAATATGCACCATGCCCAGATGTGCAGGACAACTCGCCGGCTTTCTTGGATGGAAAAGACCCGCAATGTCGGGAGCATAGCCATACATGTCCTGACAAAATCCCTGGACCGCAGCATAAAAATATACCATGCCATGGTCTCCCGGGGCTACAGCGAGGAGAATACGGCTCCGGTCTTTTTCACGGGTCCGGTTCCCTCTCGGGATATGCGCCTGGGCCTGCTTTTGACGGCCTTGCCTCTTATGGTTTTGACAATCAACTATTTGATCTGAAAATGGAAACCGCCATGAGCCTTATCGATGTCCAGGAGGTTTGCTACACCTATGCGGGCGGATTCCCAGCACTCCGGCAAGTGAGCCTGCAAATCGAAAAAGGCGAGCGGGTTGCGGTGATCGGACCGAACGGGGCCGGAAAATCTACGCTGTTTAACACTTTTAATGGGCTTTTCCAGCCCTCCTCGGGCAGGATTTATGTTGAGGGACTTTTGGTTGAAAAAAAGAACTTATATCGGATACGCGCCAAGGTTGGGATGGTTTTCCAGGATCCCGATGACCAGCTTTTCAATGCCAGCGTGCGGCAGGAAGTGGCCTACGGGCTGATGAATATGCAGGTCACCGGCAAGGAGCTGGACCAAGCGGTCAATTGGGCTCTCGAGGCCACCGGCCTACATGGCTACGGCGACAAGAGCCCCCACAATCTGAGCGGTGGCGAGAAGAAAAGAGTGGCGCTGGCCAGCGTTCTGGCCATGAAGCCCGATGTCCTCGTATTGGATGAGCCCACTGCCGCGCTCGATCCCCAAGGCGCGGGCAGTCTCGTGACGCTGCTCAACAAAATCAATAAGGAAATGGGTATGACGCTCATATTCTCTTCCCACGATGCAGATATCATCCCGCTGTTGGCGGATCGGGTTTACCTGATGAATGCGGGAGAAATCATCCTTTCAGGCGCCACCGCGGAGGTGTTCGCCCAGAAGGATATTATCCGCAAGATCGGCCTGCGGCTGCCGAGGGTGGCCCATTTGACTGAAATACTCAGGAAGCAAGGTTGTTTGCAGACGGAACAACTGCCGCTCACCATCGGACAAGCAAGGCGGGTGCTGGAAAAATCCTGCTGTATCAATGGCCCAGGCAAGCCGGAAGGCAATCCGGACCTGGGTAGAACCATAAAATCATTTTGTAAGAAAAATAACTCCAGGCAGGGATAATTCGCCGAGAGCCACCTGAAGGATGGCAGAAATTGAGGATCGCTTAAGTGGGGTTAACCTGGCGGGGTAAGGAGTATGGCTGCCTGAGGCAAGCCAATCATTATTTAGACGGGGGGTAACCATGAAAAACCCGATGGCACGCAAAACGCCTTGGTTCGTCCTGGCCATGATTCTGGCGTTCTTAACCCTGTCGGCCGGTCCGGCTACAGCCCAGGACCAAGGGGCCGCGGCTGCTCCGGACCAGCCGGCGGCGGCGCCCGCGGAGGAAAAGGAGGAGGTGCCCACCACCGCCGGCCCCATCCTCACCGACACCCCCATTCCCATTGGGGAGCATCAGGCCAGCCTGCAGGTCCAGGGGGCCCTGAACTTCTATGCGGCCGATTTCAGCCACAACTGGCGGACCGTAAGCGCCGGGGGGAATTTCTACACCTTCGATCTGCCGGTTAAATTTACCTACGGCCCCATCAAAAACCTGGAAACCTACATCGTGGCGCCCTTCCTAGTTAATTGGTGCAACGATCTGGATGCCTCCGGTCCCAATGGCGAACGTTCCGCCAGCTACGCCGGGATTGGGGACATTACCACGGTGGCCAAATATTTGATCCTGGAGGAAGGGGAGACCCGGCCGGCGGTCAGTCTGGAAGGAGGGGTGGGCTGGCCCAGCGGCCACGCCTCTAACCTCAACCCCCAGTTATTGGCGCAGGACGCCATCGGCACCGGGTCTTTCAATTTCATCACCGGTGTCAACCTGTTCAAATGGGTAAAGCCCTTCCTGCTCTCCAGCAATATCTGGCTCAACAGCCCGATTAACGTGTTCAGACTGCGGGCCAGCGACTTTCCGCAAGACGTCCGCAACCGGGAAAATGTGACCTTCAACCTGGCGGCGGAGTATCCGGTCAACAAACAATGGGTGCTGCTGCTGGAGATGTTCAGCAACTGGTGCTGGTCCAATTTCGGTACGGAATCGCAGGGATTCCAATCCCCCACCACCGTTTTGGGCTTTCTGCCGGGGATCGAATATATGGCCACGGAGAAATTGTCCTTCGAAGCCGGGTGCGCCTTCGACGCCATCGGGAAATTCGGCAATCAATATATCACCCCCACCGTTACGGTGAGTTACAATTTTTAACGGCGCCTGCCTGTAAATTTTTCGCGGATGCGGCCCTGTCCTGCAAGCGTTTTCCAGGTCCATCTTGGGGAAAATAGTCACACATTAAGACCGTTTCGGTGTAAATATGAGATAGTCTCGAGAAACAGTCTCGGCATTCCCTCTCAGCCCACCGCAACAAAGTATGCTGAATGGGAAATAATATAGGTTAAGGAGGGCGCCATGATCCGAGACCACCTAATCCCGGAGGCCCAAATCGAAGAGCAGTTGCGGCCCAAGATACTGCGGTATGCGTGGATTGTCCAAGTCCGGTTGTTCTGCCTTGACAAACTCGGCATCAAGGACCTGGACATTCCTTGGCGGCGGCTGTACGCGGAATTGGGGAAGCAGTTGAGCGGGGAGAATTGACATACGGGGCGGGTCGCAAGCCCGCCCTTCATCTTAATTCCCGATTCTTAAACCTCCTAAAGATGCAATCATGAAAGTCCCCATAGTTCTGGCAGCCTTCGGCACCACCACCTCAGCCCGACAGTCCTACACTTTCCTGGATACGCAGATCCGGGCAGCCTTCCCTGACCACGAAGTTCATTGGGCCTTTTCTTCCCGTATGGTGCGGGACTTTGACCAACAGCGCCGAGGGCGCAAGTGGAAAGGTCCGGGAGAACTGCTGGAGGAATTGCGGGCGAAAGGTTTTGAGTGGGCGGTGGTGCAGGCCTTGCATCTTTTGGCCGGGCACGAATTTTATCGCCTGGTGGCAGAGGTGCAGGCCTGCGGGATACGCACAGCCATGGGACTGCCGCTCCTCTCGACCCCGGAGGATTATGGCGCTTTTCTGGAAGCGTTGGCGCCTAAAGTGGACGCGCTGAAGCGCGACGAGGCCATCATCCTGGTGGGACATGGCACCGATCACCCCAGTTGGGCCACCTACCCGGCGCTGCAAAACCTGTTATCCGGGCGATTCGGCCAACTGGTCCACATCGGCGTCGTGGAAGGCCACCCATCCCGGCCAGAGGTCATCGCCCGGGTGGTCGCATCCGGCCTGAAGCGGGTACGGTTGCTGCCCCTCATGCTGGTGGCGGGGAGGCATTTCCAGGAAGATCTGGCGGGGCCTAACGATTCCTGGCAAACCGCGCTTAAGGAAGCCGGCCTGAGCGTCACCCTGGAAGCCGCCGGCCTGCTCCATTACCCGGGAGTAATCAAAATTTTCCAAGAGCACATCAGCAATGCCTTAGACGTTATACCTGGCCGGGATAATCTCGAAGGTCAAGAGAGGATGGAGATTCCCATGTCAAGCCACGTCTTTTACCGCACGGTTAAGGTTGACGGACTCTCAATTTTTTATCGGGAAGCGGGACCAAAGGAGGCCCCGACGCTTCTCCTGCTCCACGGACTGCCCTCTTCGTCGCGCATGTTCGAACCGCTCTTTGCCCGGCTTGCCGATCGCTATCACCTGGTGGCGCCCGATTACCCGGGCTTCGGGCACAGCGACTGGCCGGACCCGAAACAGTTCGCCTATACCTTCGATCACTACGCCGAGATCCTGAATCATTTTACCGAAGCGCTCGGGCTCTCGCGCTACACGCTTTACCTGCAGGATTACGGCGGCCCCGTGGGTTTTCGCATGGCCCTGGCCCATCCGGACCGGATCGAGGCCCTCATCGTCCAGGACGCGGTGGCGCACAACGAAGGTCTGGGGGAGAATTGGAAGCCGCGGCGGGCCTTTTGGGCCGATCGCGCTGCCAACGAAGGCACGCTGCGCACCAATCTCCTGTCGCTGGCGGCGACACGCACCCGCCATGTCGGAAACGATCCCCACCTGGATCGCTACGCCCCTGATCTGTGGACGGACGAGTTCGCCTTCCTGAATAAGCCGGGGCAGGCGGACATTCAAATAGACCTGTTCTACGACTATCGGACCAATGTGGACGCCTACCCGAAATGGCAGGCATGGTTGCGAGAGACGCAGCCGCGGCTGCTGGTGATCTGGGGTAAGTATGACCTCTCGTTCGACCTCTCGGAACCGGAGGCCTATCGCCGGGATGTGCCGGACGCTCAAGTTCACATTCTCGACGCCGGTCATTTCGCCTTGGACACGGCTGCAGATGAGATCGCCGCCTTGGTCCGGGGTTTTATCGGTTCTTGCCGTTGACGGTTTCCGGAGCGGCGCCCCGGCGCAGGTCATCACGCCAGGGGTGAGAGAACAGAAAGAAAGGAAAGCCACGAACGCTCATCCGGTCTTCAGACCAGATACGGCCTTCGTGGCTTATTTTTTAGCGGACCCGTGGCTTTCCGTTACTGGCAGCACTTATGCTCGTGGCTGTGATGGCCATCGTCATGGGTATGCTCATGGCTATGGACGGCGGCCTCATGGCTGTGCTCGCGGCCGTCATGGGTATGAGCCTCGGCCCCGTGGGCGTGTTCGTGCTCATGCTTCTCTTTGCTGTTGCAGCACATTGGGGATCACCTCCTTTTGACTATATTTTTAATATATTATAACTCACCCGGGGTTGGTGTCAATCACGGTTCCGCTTTCCTGCCTGCGGTGTTTTATGATCTCCAGCCCCAGAATATTAAGCATAAGCCAGGAGAATCCGGCGCAAAAACCCCCGAGAACGTCGGTCAGCCAATGCACGTTTAGATAGACACGGCTAAATCCGATGAGGAGTATTAACAAGGGGCATAAGATGAAAATTAGACTCCTTAACCAGCTATTCCTCACCAATTTGCAAGTTAAATAAATTATGAAGCCATAGAGAGCCATCGAATAAAAGGCATGGCCGCTGGGGAAGCTGTATCCATGCTCAGGTACTATCTGCGGCAGGGGCCGGGCCCTGTGGAAATGGTCTTTTAGGAAAGAAAGGATGCGGTCGCCTACCAAGACGAGCACTAGCAGAGAGACAGAAGTACACCACTGCTTTTTTAACAATAGCATAATGATGATCAATCCTGCTAACCACCATATTAATGGTTGACTGCCAAAAAAGGCAACATGAGTAAAGAATATGGTCAGCGTTGGGTTGATTATTCCGCCCACCAGCCGCTGCGCCTGGAAATCGAGATAATACAGGCTCCCTTTATGTATCCAATCTGCCGCGATCAGGCCGAAGCAAAAAAGGGCCAGAAGCAGACCTATTACAGCCAGCGTCAGCCTCAGTCCACAACAATGGTCCTGGGTGCAGCGGCCTTTTAGCAACTCGCAACCTTTCGTCATCTGCCCACCTCCTTTTCCTCAATCTAATTATGATTGAAAATTCGCCAACCTGACCAGATCAGGAAACGCATCCTCAATGCCTTCCCCGGTCCCGGCGCTGGGGCGCCCCTGGTTTCAGTCATGGAGGTGATAATGGCGGTGCTCACCATCGTGGGTGTGTTTGTGAAACCGCGGATCGATCAGGTTTACGCGGAAGAGCAAATCCCGGTCGGAGAGAATCTCCCCAGGGGTCCCATTGGCCACCACCCGATGGTCCTCAGCGAATACCAGGACGCGATCGGCAATCTCTTCAACGATATCGAGGTCGTGGGTAGCCGTGATGAGCGTTTTCCCAAACACGCCAAACTGAGCCAGCATGTCGATCACCCAGCGCCGGGTGCGCGGATCGAGAGTCGCCGTAGGTTCATCCAGCAACAACACGGCTGGATTGGTGGCCACGACCGCGGCCAAGGCCACCCTCTTCTTCTCTCCCCCGCTCAGTTTGAAAGGCGGCCGGTCTTTAAGGTCTTCCAGGTCAAAAAGTTCCAGGACTTCCCCAACGCGTTGCCGCACTTCCTCTTCGCCCAGGCCCAGGTGCAAGGGACCAAAGGCAATCTCATCCCACACGGTGGCAGAAAAAAGCTGCGCTTCGGAGTTCTGAAAAACGAACCCCACCCGCCGCCGGAAGGCCTGATTGTATCCGTCGTCGTTCAAACTCTTTTCTGCCAACACCTGGCCGAAGGCCTGGATTACCCCTTCTTGAGGAAAAAACAGGCCATCCAGAACCTTAAGCAAGGTCGATTTGCCCGACCCATTGGCGCCCAAAAGAACAATCCGCTCCTGCTCGTGGACGAGCAGGTCCAGGTCCCGAACCCCGGTTTCCCCACCCGGATAACGGTAGCCCACCTTTTCTAGTTGAAAGACCGGCGCCCTGGCCGTCTCAGCCGAGGACACGGTCCCCTCCCAGAAACACCATGGCGACAACGAGCACCAAACCCATCCAGACCCAATCGCTGCGCTTCATCTTAAACCGGAGCAGCGACTTGGGCACCCCATCATAGCCTCGCGCCAGCATGGCGCTGTGGACCTCCTCACTCAAGGCCGCCGTCTTGCTCCAGAGATTACCCATGGCGGCAGTGACAAACCGGCGCTCGGCCCGGGAGTTCGCCCGGCCAGCGAGCCGGCTCCTGCGGGCCATGAACATGTCAGTGCTCGCCAGCAGCAGGAGAAAAATATACCGGTAGGTCATCTCCAAGACCGTGAGAAATACCGCAGGAATCTTGAGTACGCTCAGGGCCTTGAGCAGCGTCTGCCAGCGGGTGGTGAGGGTCAGCAACACGGCCAGGGAAACGGAGGCGCCCACTCTCAATATCAGCAGCACTGCCGCTTCAACCCCTTGTTTGGTTATCGCCACCTCCCGGGGAATGGTCCAGTAACCCAGTTGCAGCGGCTGGCTCAGATGAAACAACGAGAGGAGCGGGGTGCCGGGCCGCACCACATTGAACAGGGTGGGCAAGACCACTATCCCGGTAAACAGAGGCACCACCACCCATACTCTTTTGGCGAAAGTTGCCACCGGCACCCGGGAGCTCTTCGCCAGCCAGAAAAGCCAGAGATTGAACAAGACCAAACAGAAGATATGTTGGAACAATCCCGCGACACCGATCAGAAAGAGGATCGTCACCAGTTTGGCGCGTGGATCCAACCCCTGCAAAAGACCCGGCTGGGTTGCCAGGGATTCGGAAAAGACCTCATTCTTGAGGACTTCGGCAATCGCCTGCAAGGTCTTTTCCAGGAAACCGCGCCCGGAAGACCGCCCGGTCGCCGCCTGGGGCCCAGGCGGTGGTATTTTCTCTTGCAACCATGATGGAACCGAACTCACTCCGGCCTTCAATTCGGAACTCCCTCAGTTTGGGAATTTTATATTTGACTCCCTATTCCGTCTCGGCCGTAGGGGCGGCGTCTCAGTGGCACCGGCCTCGGGCAATTTGGGTTTGCCCTGGGCGGGGTTTGAAATGAGCAGGTTAAAAGGCAAAAGTAAAAAGTAAAAAAGATTCTTAATTCTATTTTACCTTTTACCTTTTACCTTTTACCTTTAACCTATTACCTTTTTAGTTTAGACCCCGCACCTACAACAGATAATTCGCAGGGAAGTTAAATACATAATTCCCTTTTGGGTCAATTCTGTCCCTCGCTCTCTGCAAGCTGGAATCGCCAGAATAGATAAGTGAGCAGAGAGATGACGCCGACACCGATAATGGCGCAAATAATGTAGATGAGGGCGGAGGACCAGAAGCTCTCGAAGCCGGGGAGGGAGTAATCGCCGAATGGGGCATGGGACCAGGTGTCCGCCAGGCGCTGCATCCCGGCCGGAATATAACCGAGCATCTTCTGCAACTCTTCGCCTCCCCACTCTCCCCAAGCCGTGGCGGAGGCCAGCAGCCCCAAAGGAGACAAGACGATCAGGGCTCCCAGCGCCCACCAGAACTTCCGGTAGCTCACGCTGGTTGCCGGAGCGGCAGCGGCTGGCAATGCCCGGATGTTCAACAGATCTACGTTGTAGGCTTGCAGGTAGCGGACCACCAGGGCGGTCACCACCGCCTCCAGAGGGCCGGCGAGAATCAGGTGGGCAAACAGCATGGCCGGAACCGCGACACTGAGCGGGTAGGGGCAGTAGAGCGGGACGCCATTGGCGGTGTGAAACAGCAGAGGTTGCAGTCCCAGCTCCACTCCCGCACACAGGGCCGCGGCGTTGATCCCCAGATAACTTCCTATTGCTGCTCCGACCCAGCGGCGTTTCGCATTGAGCTCTGCTTTGCCGCTGATCAACCGGTACACGCCGTAGGAAATAAAAGGGAGAACGAGGGCCATGTTGAAACAATTGGCGGTAAAGGTCCAAATGCCGCCATCCCCAAAGAGCAGGGCCTGGATGGCCAGGGCAATGGTAACGCAAATCAGGGTGGCCCACGGTCCCAGCACCACGGCGAGCAGCCCGCCTCCCACCGCATGGGCGCTGGTGCCGCCGGGGATGGGCACATTGTACATCATGATGGTAAAGGAAAAGGCCGCCCCGATGGCCATCAAGGGAACGTATCTCGACTTGAGCCAGTGCTTCACCTTCCGGGCCGCCGCCACCCAGGCGGGGATCATGACCAGGCCGAAGCTCACGCACGTCGAGGGACTCAAGTAACCGTCGGGAATGTGCATGATTTATCCTCCATCTCGTTTTAGATTATCATTGCCCTGGAAATCTCGCCAAAATATCTCGGCTTAAAAATTATAATTCACAGTGAACATGGGGGCGTATTTCATGCTGCCGGCCTTCCCCACTAAGTCGAAGGCCGAACCGGCGGAGACGCTCCATTTGTCGTTCCGCCATCCCTCAGTTTGCTCTCGGCTAATAGCCTGCCTGGCGTTATTTTTCTTTCAGAATGATTTTATGGTTAATCAGGTTCACCCGCTCGATGTTACCTCTAATAACTTTTTGCTCCCCGAAGATATTGACCAAACGCAGGCCGTCGCCTTCGGGCTCAATGATGTCCACATCCGGCAGCAGCAGTTCCTCCTGTCCATTTCTCAGAACATAGGCGGCAGCTTCACACATTTTTAAGAACCTCCCTTAGTCGTCCTGTAATCGACTTTTCCACTAATTTCACACAAAAAAGGCCACGAATACCCAGCGCCTGCGAGCGCCCAAGCCTTCGTGGCCCTTAATTTCACTTATACTCGGTTACGGTTTTCAGGGTTTCATGCCCTGAGATGTATCATTTATTACTAGAGACATGGACGGAAGTAAAGGAAAAAATATTTTCGCCTGGATTACGCCCCCACCCTTGCCTCGAAAGCGGCCACCTAATCTTCACAGCCTCGGGCTACCGCCGGATGCTCCCCTGGCCGCTGCCGGTTCCGTGATTATCTTGAGAACATGAACCTGGCGGCGGCCCTCATGGACCCCGCGGCCTACCCGGAGCCCACCTCCCGGGTGCTGCTGGTCCAGACCTATATCTCCTATGTCTTCCTCACCGACCGCTTCGCCTACAAGGTCAAGAAGCCGGTGGAGTTGGAGTTTCTCAACTTTACCACCCTGCGCCGGCGCCACCATTATTTGCACGAAGAGCTGCTCCTGAACCGTCGTCTCTGCCCGGATATCTATCTGGAGGTCCTGCCCATCACCGCTTCCCGCGGCCTGGCGCCCAAGGTGCGTCTGGGCGGCCGGGGCCAGCCCGTCGATTACGCCTTGAAGATGGCGCGCCTGCCCCAGGAGCGCATGATGGACGAAGTGGCGGACCGGGGGGAGATCTCGCGGGAACACCTGGACGCCATCATCGCCCGGCTGGCGCCCTTTTACGCCCAGGCTGCCAGCAATCCCAGGATCGACAAGTTCGGGGAGCCGGCCATCGTCCTCTATAACCACCAGGAGAATTTCTCCCGCATCGAGAACCTGGTGGGCCCGGTGATTTCCCGAAAGATCTTGGACCGTATCGAAAAATTTGCCCTCTCTTTCCTGAGTAAGCACCGGGCCCTGTTTTTGCGGCGCATCCGGGAAGGCCGCATCCGCGACTGCCACGGGGACCTGCACATGAAAAACATCTGCCTGGCCGATCAGGTATATATCTTCGACTGCATTGAATTTAATCCCCGATTCAGATATGGTGATGTGGCGGCGGATGTCGATTTCCTGGCCATGGACCTCGATTTTCACGGCTTCCGCGAGTTCAGCCGCCACTTTGTGGAGCATCTGGCCCGGGCCACCGCAGACCCGGATCTCTTGCTGATGCTCGATTTTTACAAGTGCTACCGGGCCTGCGTCAGGGGCAAGATCGCCGCCTTCACCGCCCAGGACCCGGAACTGGCCCCGCAGGCCAGGACCCAGGCCAAAGAGCTGGCCAGGGCCTATTTCCGGTTGGCCGGAGAGTACGCTGAGGAAGGGGAGCGGTGGCTGGCCTAGTGGTGATCTTCGGCCTGATGGGCGCAGGGAAATCCACCCTGGCCCGGGCCCTGGGCCAGGCCAGGGGCTGGCCGGTCATCGAGAGCGATCGGGTGCGCAAGGCCCTGGCGGGGTTAGCTCCCGGCGACCGGGCCGAAACGGACTTTGGCCAGGGGATTTATGCGGAAGATTTCTCGGCCCGAACCTACGCGGAGATGCTCCGCCTGGCCGCGGCGCACCTGGCCGAGGGTAGCGGGGTTATCCTGGACGGCTCCTTTAAGCGTGCCGGGGACCGGGAGCGGGCGCGGCAACTGGCCCGGGAGCACCGGGTGCCCGTAGTCTTCGTTTATTGCGCCTGCCCCCCGGAGGAGGCCCGCCGGCGTCTGGGGATCAGGCGCGCCGACCTCCAGGCGGTTTCCGACGGCCGGGTGGAGCTCTTCGAGGCCCAGACCAGGGATTTTGACCCCCCGGGGCCCGAGGACCGGCCCCTGCTGCGTTTAAATACAGACCGGGAATTGCCAGCGGTGGTGGAGGACCTAAAGGGTTTTGTTAAAAGGTATCTTGATTAGGAGGTTCAAATGCAACCTGAAGAAGTGATCGCCCAGGTCCGAGATAAGGCCAAGGCCAATTTTGGCTCCGGCCTCAATTGTGCCGAAAGCGTCTTTGAAGCCTTCATCTCCGTGGTGGACACGGGCCTGCCCCATGAATGCATGTGTATTATGAGCGGTTTCGGGGGTGGCGGCGGTCTTTTCGGCGACACCTGCGGCGCCCTGGTGGGGGCCATGGCGGCCCTGGGCACGGTCTATGGCCGGCGGCAGCTCCCCCCCGATTTTAAATCCGGCAAGGAGGAACTACACGGCCGCCCCGGCCTTTACCGCCTCTTCAACCGGCTGCCCAACGAATTCAAACAGCGCTTCGGCAGCAGCCAATGCCGGTCGTTGACCGCCCAGTGGCGCAAGACCTGGCTCTGCAAGGAACACGCCCTGTTTTGCCGCAACCTGGTGATCGAGGCCGCCGGTCTGGCCGCGGAAATGGCGGTGCCCAAGGACCTGGCCCGTTGGGGTAGCATGGATTTCCGGGAGAACGTGGAGGGGATTACCTAGCGCTATTTGCACCTGAGAGGTGGCGCGGCTCAGGCGCCCTTCAAGCCTGCCATCGGTTTCCCAACTGCCAAATCAGTCTGGCGTGAGACGCATCTTCCTTGTCGGAGCGAGAATCATAATGGCATTTGACGATTCAACCAGTAACCCGGCGAAATCCGGGGGATCTAATAAGAGGCGCATCTTAAGCGGCATGCGCCCCACCGGCAGGCTGCACCTGGGGAATTACTACGGCGCCCTCTACAATTGGCTCAATCTCCAGGAGCATTACCGCTGCTATTATTTCGTGGCCGACTGGCACGCCATCACCACGGAATACGAGGCCCCCCAGGCCATCAGCGCCTTCATCCCGGAGATGATCATCGATTGGCTGAGCGCCGGGCTCGACCCCAAGAAATCGACCCTCTTCGTGCAGTCGGCCATTCCGGAGCACACCGAGCTCTATCTCATCTTCGGCATGTTTACCCCGGTGCCCTGGCTGGAGCGCAACCCCACCTACAAGGACCAGATCGAGGCGTTGGCCCACAAGGACCTGACCACCTACGGGTTTTTGGGCTACCCGGTGCTCCAGGCCGCCGACATCCTGATGTACAAGGCCGAGGGAGTGCCGGTGGGGGTGGACCAGGTGCCCCATGTGGAGATGACCCGGGAGATCGCCCGGCGTTTCAACCACCTCTATCGGCCCATCTTCCCGGAGCCGGAGGCCCTGCTCACCGAGATTCCCAAACTCACCGGCACCGACGGCCGCAAGATGAGCAAAAGTTATGACAACTGCATCTATCTGAGCGACCCCCCTGAGGAGATGGCCCGGAAGGTGCGCCAGATGACCACCGATACCCTGCGCCCCTTCCGGCGGGACCCCGGGGAGCCGGACCGCTGCCTGGCCTTCCCTTTTCATCGCCTCAACCTGCCCAAGGAAAGGCTCGCCGAGATTGTTCAGGATTGCCGGGGCGCGGTCCTCGGGTGCGTCGATTGTAAAAAGCTGCTGGCTGAGGCCTTGCTCGAGAATATGGCTCCCCTTCAGGAGCGGCGGCGCCACTTCGAGGCCCACCCGGATGAAGTCCGGGACATCCTGGAAGAGGGTAATAAACGGGCCCGGGAGCAGGCCAGAGAAACCATGGCAGAAGTGCGGGAGGCCATTGGCTTCAACCTGGAATTTCAAATTTGGGCTTAACGAAAAAATACTTAAGAGGAGCCTTGAGATCGCGGATGGTTAAAGCCCCCCTTTGAAAAAGGGGGATTTAGGCAGTAGTTTCCGGCTAGGTTTTTGCTAATCGCCCGTTAATCTAGACCGCCAAATCTCCATCTCTTTGGTTAACTTATGGAGTTAGCTTGTTTTTTACCCTCTCCCCCAATGGGGGAGAGGGC
>JBAVAG010000063.1:0-7553 GCA_049585595.1 Desulfobaccales bacterium | reverse complement strand
GGCTAAAAGGCATCCTGGGCAGCCATTTTCCGGTTTGTTCTCTATAAACACTATAGCTCTCGCCAAACTCGGCTTCCAGTAATTTCTCTTCATAGCTGGCAAGATAATTATAGACGAGGCAGATGGCAACCCAGAGAGCCAGAGAAAAGAGGGAGGCCGTGGCAAGCGCCAGGCCAAGGTAAAACAAGATGCACCCGAGATACAGGGGGTGCCTCACATACTTGAAGGCTCCGGTGAATATCAGGCCGCGGCGGCGGGGCTCTGAATGACTGACTACCCCATGGCTGGACATGACCAGGAGAGCCGCGGCGGCCAGGCAGGAAACCAAAAGGATCAGCCGGATAGACACCGGCAGGTAATCTTTAAGGAACGTCGATAGGTGCAGAAAAAAGGAATCTCCGACCCAAACGATCAGAAATATGCCCAGCAAGATCAACTGGCCGGCATCGCCGTAGGGGTGTTCGCCGTGGGAAGCCAATGGTGTGCTCATTGATGGGGATCAGCGGTCTAATATCGGAAAAGGGCTTAGAAATTCATCTAAGCCCTTGCCATTATTTGGTAGCGGGGGCAGGATTTGAACCTGCGACCTTCGGGTTATGAGCCCGACGAGCTTCCAGGCTGCTCCACCCCGCGTCGTGGACGAGTATCTGTATCAGGTTTTATAACCTTTCCATCACCGGGCGTCAATGGCAAAATTTGCCGGCCTCTCCCATTCTGGACTTGAGGTTTATTTCCAGGCACGGTTTATCCATCCTCTCGGAGAGCCGGAAACAGAAACAGAAAACAGAAAACAGAAAACTGCCCTAAACTTCGCCGGCGTTGGCCAGATCCCTGGGGAAATGAGGCAAGGCCGCGAAGATGGCGAGAGCGCCCCCGGCCAGGGCCACCAAAGTGAGGCAGACCCCCCATTTGAGGCTGGTGGCATCCCCCAGCCAGCCGATAAGATAAGGCGAAGGCACATCCCCGATCAGGTGGATAATCATGATATTCAGGGCCACCGCCAGGGCCCGCCGCCGGGCGCCGGCGACGTTCACCACCACCGCGGTGATTAATCCGGGGTTGAGAAAGAGGAGGAAGACCGCCAGGGCAAAGGCCGGAATATAAATGGCAGGGACCGGCGCAAAGATTACCAGGGCGGCCAGGGGCAGCGCCAGGGCGATTCCCACCCCGGTGACCCAGAGGGGCGCATTGAGGGTCCGGACCAGGAGGCGGTCTCCCAGATAGCCCCCGGCCAGGGTCCCCAAACCGCCGGCCACCGCCACCGCCCCGAACATCAGGAGATTGGCCTGGGCCAGGCTCAGGCCCTTGTAGGTCTCCAGGTAGCTGGGCATCCAGAAGGCGAGACCCCCCAGGGTGAAGGTGCTCAGGCCGAAGCCCAGGCTGACCCAGCGCATGGTGGGTATTTTCAGCAGGCTCCAGGACTCCGACCATAGATTGTTGGCGCCGGCGGGGGGGGCGGGTTGGCTGACCGCGCCAGTTTGAACCTCCGGGAGACGCCAGATGAGAGCGGCCATCGCCAGGCCCGGCAGTCCCGCCAGCAGAAAGGCCGGACGCCAGCCCCAATGGCTGCCGGTCAGGCCCCCCACCAGATAGGCCAGGGCCGAGCCCACCGGCAGGGCCACATAGAACCAGCCCATGGCCCGGGCCCGGCGCGACAGCGGCAGGATATCGGCGATGTAGGCCGGCGACAGGGTGCCGAAGGAGGCCTCGCCCACCCCCACCGCCCCCCGGGCCAGCAGCAAGGTGAAATAAGAGCCGACCCAATAGGTCAGGCTGGTGGCCAGACTCCACAGTACCGCGCCCCAGGCCATGAGGCGGACGTGGCCCCAGCGGTCCCCCAGGTAGCCGAAGATGGGGGAGGTCAATAGATAGACGAGGAAAAAAGCGGTGCCCAGCAACCCGAAGGCCCGGTCGCTGAGGCCCATCTCCCCTTTCACCAGCGTGCCCAGGGAGGCAATGAGATAGCGGTCCATATATTGGAGGAGATTGAGGCTGGTGAGGATAATGAGGACTCGGGTGGTGAAGGACAAGGGGAAATTCCTCGGGGGCTAGTATTGTGTCCCACGGAAACCTTGCATAAATGTTTTGCCTTTTTCCCTCCCCCTTGAGGGGGCGACACCGGGTGGGGGTGGTATTTATCTTTCATTTACCACATGTTGCCACCCTCCCCCCAACCCCCTCCCCTCTCAGGGAGGGGGGGATTATCTCAAATCTTTTGGTGAGATAACTGTGGGACATAGCACTAGCGGCCGCCCTGGCACAGATTATCGAGATACTCCCAGAAATCCGGAAAGGACTTGGCCACACAGCCGGGGTCCTGGATGACCACCCCCGGTATCTTCAAGCCGGCCACCGCAAAGCTCATGGCCAGGCGGTGGTCCTGATGCGGGTCGATGGCGGCCCCCTGGGGCCTGCCCCCCGGGATAACCAGGCCGTCGGCGGTTTCCCGGGCCGCGATCCCCACTTTGTTGAGCTCCGCGGCCACCGCGGCCAGGCGATCCGATTCCTTGTGGCGCAGGTGGGGCACCCCGGTGATGACCGTCTCCCCCTGGGCGAAGGCGGCCACCACCGCCAGGGTGGGCACCAGGTCCGGCATGGCGGCCAGGTCCACCTGGACGCCCCGGAGCGGCAGGCCCCGCACCCTCAGGCCGGCTTCAGTGTCCGCCACGTCGCAGCCCATCCGCGCCAGGACCTCCGGAAAGGAGGCGTCGCCCTGGCAGGAATCCGAGTCCAGGTTGGCGATGGTCACCCGGCCGCCGGTGACCGCGGCCGCGGCCCAGAAGTACGAGGCGCTGGAGGCGTCGGCCTCGATGGCATAATCCCGGGCCTGGTAGGTCTGCCCCCCCGGCACCTGGAAATAGGAGTAGCCCTGGCGATAATAAGAGACGCCGAAGGCCCCCATGACCTCCAGGGTCAGGTCCACGTAAGGGCGGGAGACCAACTCCGCGGTAATCTCGATTTCCACTCCCTCCGGCGCCAGGGGACCGATGAGGAGCAGGGCCGAGACGTATTGGCTGCTGACCGCTCCGGAAAGTACGGCCCGGCCACCCCGGAGGCCGCCCTGGACCACCACCGGCGGGCAGCCGGCGCCCCCCTCGGCGGCGGCCCGGACCCCCAGTTGCCCCAGGGCTTTAAGGAGCTCGTCCAGGGGGCGCTGGCACAGGCGCTCCGTGCCGGTGAGGCGGTAGCTCCCCTGCCCCAGGGCCGTCAGCGCCGTGAGAAAACGCATGGAGGTCCCGGAGTTGCCCAGATAGATAGGCTCGGCGAGGGGCAGCCAGCGGCCGCCGGCGCCCCGGACCCGGACGGCGGCGCCCTCCCAGTCGATGCCGGCCCCCAGCTTCTCCAGGGCCTGGGCGGTGAGCTCCGTGTCTTCGGCCCTTAAGGGGTTGATCAGGAGGCTCTCCCCGGCAGCCAGGCTGGCGGCCACCAGGGCCCGGTGGCTGTAGCTCTTGGAGCCGGGCAGGGTCAGGGTGGCCTGGACCGGGCCACAGGGTTGGATTTCTTTAACCATCGTTTAGAGCAGTTTTCTGTTTTCTGTTTGCTGTTTTCTGCAAAAGTCAAAAGCAAAATCCAAGTTAAAGTTCCTTTATTAGAGACAGAAAACAGAAAACAGTAAACAGAAAACAGTCTTTAATCTCCCGGGTCCCATAATAAGCCGTCCTGGACACTACCTGCTTCCCCTGCCCCCAACGCCTGGTAGGCCGCCCGGGCCATGGTCTTTAGGGGCGCGGGCCTCCCGGTCCACAACTCGAACTGGGCGGTGGCCTGGTAAATGAGCATCTGCAGGCCGTCGATGGCGGCCACCCCCCGGGCCCTGGCCTCCTTAAGCAGTCTGGTTTCCAAAGGCCGGTAAACGGCGTCCATCACCAGGCGGAAGCGGCCCAGGTACTGAGGCGAGATGGGGATCTCCTCGGCCTGCGGCTCCATGCCCACCGGAGTGGCGTTCACCAGGATGGCGGCGGGGCACTGGTCGAGCCGCGAGAGGGGGATGGCTTCCGATTGCAGGTCCCGGGCCAGGGCCGCGGCCCGGGGCGCGTCCAGGTCGGCCAGACTGACCCGGCCACCCTCTTTAAGGATTCCAAAGGCGATGGCCCGGGCGGCGCCGCCGGCCCCCAGGATGAGGACGTGCTCCCCGGTGAGGCTGGTGCGGACCTGCAAGGCTCGCAAGGCCCCCAGCCAGTCGGTGTTATAGCCGGTGAGAAGCCCGTCCCGGTTGACTAAGGTGTTCACTGCGCCGATCAAGGCTGCCTGGGGGTCCAACTCATCGATCAAAGGGATAATCTCTTCCTTGAAGGGAATGGTGACGCTCACCCCCTGGATGGCCAGGCCCCGGAGCCCAGCCACCGCCTGGACCAGGTCGGTCACCGGAAAGGCCACGTAGGCCGCGTCGAGCTTAAGCTCCCGGAAAGCGGCGTTGTGCATCTCCGGGCTCAGGCTGTGAGCCACCGGCCGCCCTAGGATACCGTAGATTTTGGTGCGGCCATTGATCATGGTAGCTATCAGCTAGCAGCTATCAGCTAAAGGCTAAAAGCTAAGCCTGGTTAATGGTGGCATAAACTATCTTGTGTTCCACGGAAACGTTGCTTAAATGCTTTGCCTTTTTCCCTCCCCCTTGAGGGGGCGACACGGGTGGGGGTGGTAATTTATTGTTCATTTACCGTAATGTTGCCACCCTCCCCCCTACCCCCTCCTCTCTCAGGGAGGGGGGGTTGTCTCAAATCTTTTGTTAGGATAATTGTGGGACATAACACCAGAATCAGGTGGGGTTATAAATGGCCTCGCGATGCATTAGGACAGTTTTCATCAGCAATTTCAATTTGCTTTTGCTTTAGCTGATAGCTGAATGCTGACAGCCTTCCTTCAATAAATGACCCCACGATTCATTAAAACAGTTTTTATTGGCAATTTGCCTTTGCCTTTGCTTTAGCTGATAGCTGAGAGCTGACAGCTTTCTTTTGCAACAACTTCCAGAGGCGCTTCACTTCGTTCACCGTGAACTGACCGGGGGCGGAGGCCCGGTTTTTGGTGAAGGGGGCGAAAGTGAGGAAGCTCCCCAAAAGTGGCGCCACCACCCGGGACCAGGCGCCCGCCGGGCCCATGGCGAAGGCGATGATCTCCCGGCCCGCGGCCCGGGCCAGGGGGATCAGGGAGAGGAGGCGCAGGCTGTCCTCCGGCTGCCGGGCCAGGGTCACCAGCTTGACGATCCCGGCCTCCTGGGCCAACATCTCCTGCAAGACGGCTTCCAGACGGGCCGTCTCCGGGGTCCCTGAAAAATCATGCCAGGAGAGGATGATCCCGGCCCGGCCCCGGCGCGCCCAAAGCTCCCGGCGCCAGGCGGGATCGGCGGCCAGTTCCACGTCCAGGAAGTCCGCTCCCAAGGCCAGGGCCTCTTCCAGGAGCAGGCGGCGGCCCGCCTCGGCTCCGGACCACTTGCCGCCCTCGGCCGCCAGCCGGTTGGTGGCGATGACCGGCCCCGGATGGCTCCGGAACAGCTTCGGCAGATCGGGCTGCTCCAGGTAATCGAGCCGGAGCTCGGTCCACAGGCCCTTGCGGGCGGCCCGCAGGTACCTGGAGCGGGCCCGGTTCACCGTGGCCTCCACCACCGGCACGCAGATGCGTAGAGATGGTTTTCGGTTTTCGGTTTTCGGTTTTCGGTGTTGAGGCATGATTGGCGCGATTCCCGAAATTTCACCCCGACTTGTCATGCGGAAAACGGAAAACGGAAAACGGTCTTCTCTCAACTGAGGTTCTCGACCCCCGCGGCCTGGGGGAAGGAGCCCATCAGCTTGAAATGGGCGCTCAGGGCTCTGGTTTCCTCCAAGGCGGCGGCCATCGCGGGGTCAGCCTGGTGGCCGTCCAGATCCACAAAAAACAGGTAGCGCCAGGCCTCGTTTTTCACCGGCCGGGAGACGATCCGGGTCATGTTGAGCGAGCGTTCCGCCATGGGTTTCAGAGTCTTGTACAACGCCCCGGGGATATTGTCCACCGCGAACATGATGCTGGTCTTGTCGCTGCCGGTGGGACCGGGGGTGTCGGAGCCGATGACAAAGAAATGGGTGACGTTGCCCGGCTGGTCTTCGATGCGGCTCTCCACCACCCGCAGGTCGTAGAGGGGCGCCGCAAAGGAACTGGCGATGGCCGCGGCATTGGGGTTCTTGGCCGCCTTCTGGGCCGCCACCCCGGTGGAGGCCACCTCCAGGATGGGGAGGTGGGGCAGATGGGCGCTGAGCCAGCCGCGGCACTGGGCATAAGCCTGGGGATGGGTGTAGATCACCTCGATATCCTGGCGCTGGCCGGATTTGTTCACCAGGTCGTGGGAGACTTCCAGGTAGATTTCGCCGCAAATCTTGACGGAGCTGTCGGCAAACAGGTCCAGGGAGACGTTGACTATGCCTTCGGTGGAATTTTCGATGGGCACCACCCCGTACTGGTACTTGCCCTTTTCCACCTCCTGAAAGACCTCCTGGATGGTGGTTAGGGGGCCGTAGCGGGTGGCCCGGCCGAACTTTTTCAGCGCCGCCAGGTGGGAGAAGGTGGCCTCCGGCCCCAGGAAGGCCACCCCAAAGGGGATCTGGACCTCCCGGGCCGCGGAGATGACCTCCCGGAAGATATTACGCAAGGCGGCCTGGCTCAGAGGCCCGGGGTTGAGGTGCATGAGGTTCGCCAGCACCTCCTCTTCGCGCTGGAAGTCCAAAGTCCCGCGGCCCTCCTGGTTTTTGATGCGGCCGATGGTTTGGGCCAGGTCCTGGCGCCGGTTCAGGAGGGTGAGCAATTCCTGGTCCAGGGCGTCGATCTCTTGGCGGATGGCTTCTTTTTCGGTCATGGCTCATTTCTCAACGATGGTTTCCTGTATCTTGTGGCCGAAGTGGCGTCCGGTCTCTTCCAGGGCCACCAGGACCTCGTCTCCTGGTTTAAGGGCGACGATGGAGACCGCTTCGCCGCCAGGGCGGGTGAGGCGGATGGTTTCAGCGTTTTGCAGGATGGTGGTGATCTCCTGGCCACCGGCCTCTGCGGCCACCAGCATCAGGGGACGGCTTTCCACCTTGACCCGGCCCACCACCGACGGCCGGCTGCGGCCTTGATGATCCACCACCAGCACTTCATCTCCGGCGGCCAGTTCCCCCAGATATCTGGTCTTGTCTCCGGTAACCCGGATGTAGGCATGCACCGGCCCGGCGTTGACCCGGAAGGGGCGGGGGGCCACGTAGGGGTTCTCCAGGGATTCGGCGTGCACCAGAAAGAGGCCGGCGGAGGAGTTTCCCACCAGCATGCCCTCTCCCAGGCCCAGGTTGGCGCAGGTGTCGACGCAGACCCGGTCCCCCATGCCCAGGGGCCGGAGCCGGCTGATGCGGGCCATGGAGAGCGGCACCGGCAGCGAGGCCTCCTTGACCAGGCGGGCGATGCGCTTGATCACCCCGGCCTCGGTGGTGGCCACCACCAGGCCGTCCACTCCCTTCTCCAGGACCCCCAGGGCGGTGCGGGCCGACTCCGGATCACTCACCTCCACGAAGATGTTGCCAGTTTGCGCCACCAAATTTTCCAAAGGTATGACG
>JBAVAG010000062.1:0-36697 GCA_049585595.1 Desulfobaccales bacterium | reverse complement strand
GTTCAGATATTTTTGTTAGTAGTCTGCTTTTCATTTTATAAATCGCCAATATAATGCTCAATCAATGAGTCTACTATTTGGTTACCTGATGGAAGGATATGGTCATATCTATCCGATGAAATTAAATCTATGAAAATAGCTCGATCGGAATCGTTAAGCTTATCAAAGAGTTTAGTCCACTCGCCAGCTCCATCGCACTCATATTTTAAGCGGTAAATTATATATCGCTCCGGCATATTTATAAGTTTGCAGAATTCTTGATAATTTTTTCCAAATGCTATTTCAAAAAATTTTAGGCTCGGTCCGACAACTCCCTTCGTGGCATTAAGCACGCATTGAACACCGCGGATCATTTTCCATGTCCAATGAGGCCCTATAAAATGACGCCGATTTTTTTCCCGGATGGGGATATATTTCATGGGGAATGAATAAATCTTGGTTCCGATTTCGTTGTTCATCTCGACATTTACTCTCAGCCTCTCAAAAAAATCACGAGGTGTATCTTTATAATTGAACAAGATATAGTTGGATAGGTGTCTTATGTCATATTTTACAGCTAGTTTAATAGCCTTTATGTATCGGTCCTTATAGTCAATACTATCAAATGCTATCCGCAAGGGCCTCAAAGGTATTTCCCCTAACAAACTCATTTTCCCTTCATCTAGAAGGCGTAAATCTAATCCTTGGTTAAAATCAACGTATCGGGATCTTTTGTTGAGAGTTGCGCCCTTGTAAAAACCAAGGTCAAATATTTCCTTAATTATTTTTGGAAAACGCACAGACGCAAGAACATTATTATCGAGCAATAATAAGTCTTTTTTAGGACCAACTTCGCTTTCTATTAGATTAATACTATCTTTTAAAGGAACATAATGCTTAAATTTCGGTTCAATTTGAGGAACTGCACAAAATTCACATTTATTTTTACAACCACGGGTCATATACGCAATATATGCGTTATGAACCCCATATTTATAGTCAACCTGTTCCAGAATGGTATAATCTGGCGTCAATAAGTCAATTATATAATTAACGTCTTTATCTATAACTCCTTTTTTATCCAAAAGACCTGCTATGATTGTGATGTTCGGGAAAATGTCTCTTATTTCTTTATTCAATATTGTTGCTAGACCTCCGCCAATTATGACATCCCTTTGGTCTGAAACACATTTCTTATAATATTTTATAGTTTCGATAGTTTCTCGCCAAAAAAAACTGAATAATGTACAAATATAAACTCTGTCCCATTGATCTGATTGGAAAAGGGGGGATTTCCCTTTGACAAATACCACGTTATCCCCTAGCAGCTTGTGGCACCGGGCGATCTTCATTAATCCGAGCGGGGGATATTTGTTGCGGTAACCTGGCTCGACTAGTAAAATTTGTCTCATAATCCAAAAACCGGTCTCGACCAGGTTCTTATGAACGACCTGCTTGGAAAGTCCCAAAAAAAATGGACCTTGACTAAGTCGACCAATTATCAACGTCAGGCTAGTTTCAGTCTATTCTTCTTCGACAGCGGCGGCGATGGCGGTGGCTGCGAGGATCTTGCTGACATTGATCGCTTGCAGTCCTTTGGGGCCCTCGCTTATCTCGAATGCCACTGGGTCGTCCTCTTTCAGGGTGCGGAAGCCTTCGCCCGCAATATTGGTGTAGTGGACGAATAGGTCGGGGCCGTCCTCGCGTTTGATGAAACCGTAGCCTTTAGCTTCGTTGAACCACTTGACCGTACCGTTATTGTTCGCCATTCCTCACTCCTTTTAACCTTGGTTCCTGTGCCGGCGGCGGCTAGGGGGCGCAGGTCCAAAAAAAAGACGGCCGGCTCCCGCCTTACCGTCAATCTCTTAACTCTGTCGCCCCGACCACCGCATTTACGCCTGATATTAGAGGATGGCAAATTCGTTAGCACACTCCCGGCTTGACTGTCAAGTGAATTCTTTGAGGAGCTGCCTGATATCGAGGGCCGCCGCGCCCCTAGCTCCGCCCTGCCCGGAGGGAGCCCCGGTGCTCAGTTTTGGTGCGAGCCGGACAGGAGAGCCAACGGCAGGTGTTTGAAGATACTTCGGATTGGAAGAATCTGGGTTTTTGCGGATTTCCCGGCTTCACAGGTTTGGCCGGTTAAGATGTCCAGCCATTTCCCCGGAGCTTCCGGAGGCAGCACTAAAGCACTTTCACCCCATACTTCCCCACCGCTGGGAGGCTGATCAGGCGAGGCAATTTGGGTATAAAATCTGGCTGCCGCCGCCAGAACCCAGTCGTTTCCCTGCCGGCGGGCAAAGGCCAGCAAGTTTTTTTCACGATCTCCCTGGGCCTTAAGGGGGAGATAGTCCCCCTTAAGGAAAAGGTCCGGGAAATTCTTACGAAAGTTGAGGGCCCGATAAATTATATAGAGCTTAAGCCGGCCGTCTTGCCAATGGGAAAGCATCTGCTCCATCAGGGATTCCCGTCCCCTCCCTTGTTGCCGCTTCAGCTCCCGGAGCAATCGAACCCGTTTAGCGAAATCGACACTTCGCCGATTGTCCGGGTCCACCAGGCTGAAGTCCCACAGTTCCGTCCCCTGGTAGAAATCCGGCACCCCGGGCGAGGCGGCCTTCAGCAGCACCTGGGATAAAGAATTTAGGGCTCCATAGTAAGCGAGGCGGGATTGCAATTTGCGGAAATCCGCCAGGAACTCCTGATTCTCCGACTCATCCAAGATTCGGTCCACAAAGAGCAGCAGCCCCTTCTCATGCTCCACCTGGGGGGAGACCCAACGGGTGTGCACCATGGCCTCCCGGGCCGCTTTGATCAGGTAACTCTTGAGCCGCTCCTTAAATGCCGGTATCTCTGCCGGGTCCAGCGGCCAGGCCCCCAGCATGGTCTGGTAGAGAAAAATCTCCTGGTTCCGATCCGGCGCCAGGTTGCCGTTCACCTCAACTTTCCTGGTCTGATTCAGGCCGCTCCAGCGCGCCAGGCAGGCCTCCCACTCCAGGGGAATCTCGGAAAGGACGTTGAGGCGGGTCCGGACGTCTTCACTCCTCTTGGTGTCATGGGTGGAGGTGGCGTTCAGGGTGTGGGGGCAGGCCTTTTGCCGCTGCCGGTTAAACCGGTGAAAGTCCGCGGCGCTCACGGCGCGGAAGCACCCGCCGACTTCATTGAAGGAGATCAACGGGTTATAGATATAGCAGAGCGTGTCTTCATATCCCTTGGCCACGATGGGGCCGGTGAACTGCTGTAAGTTCATGACGAAAATGAGCCAGTCCCGTTTCTGCTCCTCCGTCAGATAGGGAGGAAATTTGAGGGAGAGCACCCGCTCCAGGAAGTCGAGGGCCAACCGGTCCAGGTGGGGATGGCGCCGGCGGACCTCTGCGAAGGTCCTCTCCAGATATGCCAGATCCCGGGGCTCGACCTTAAGACTGCGGATATAGGTGCGGTAGACGGGAAGCGCGGCCATGACTTCCACCAAAACTTCCCTCAGGTCCAGCCGGGAAATGTCCCGGGCCTGCCGGTCGTGTCTCGCCATCAAGCTCAGATAGTAGACATGGTTCTCCACTTCCCCGCCGAACATGGCCCCCAGAATGAGCCTCTTTTTGTCTGCGATCAACTCCGGCAAGTCAACCGTGGTCTCGACAAATCCGTCATAAATCCTTTGCAGCTCTTCAAACCCATGGCTTTCGACGAAGGTGCCGTTCAACTGGTTTAAAAAATCGTAACCGGTGGTGCCGGATACCGGCCAGGACTTGGGCAGACTCTCCCCTGGGGCCAGAATCTTCTCCACGACGATATAAAAGGGAGTTGGCTTCTTATGTTGGGCTTTTTCCGGGCGGGAGAAACGGGACTGGAGGCGCTCCAGGTACTCCTGGGGGTCGTAGAGTCCGTCGATGTGGTCGACCCTCAGTCCCGAAACCTTCCCTTCGTCCACCAGTTCGAAGATAAGGCCGTGCTTGAAGGTTTCGAATACCTTCGGGTCTTCGATGCGCATACCGATTAAATCGTTGATGCTGAAAAAGCGCCGGTAGTTGATAAGCTCCAGGGCTACCCGCCAGTAGGCCAGACGGTAATGCTGCCGTTGCAGGACCTGATCCATGGAGTTGAAGGTGTCCGCTTCTCCCTTCCGGCCATTGAAGGTCTTGATGGATTCCTCCAACACCCTTCTCACCTCCGGGGCCCCCTGGTGGAGAAGCCAGAGATTCTTCTTGATGATCTCCTTCTGCCGCTGCTGGTCTTTGACCTTCCTGGAGCTCGTGAGGTTGAGGGCAGGCAGGTTGGCGATCAGGCTGACGATGCCCATGAGGGCGATGGTGGCCGGATTCTCTTCGCCCAGGTCGTGCACCAGCCGCTCCTGCACCGGAGCCAGTATCTGGTGGTAGGTCTTGGGGGCCAAGGGAAACTTGTGCTCGTAATAATTGATGAAAAAGCCGCCCTCCTCCAGGGTCAGCTGGAGTTCCTGGTCCTCCAGGGTTTGGCCGTAGGGCCGTCCCAGGATGGGGAGCAAGAGCTTGCCCTCCAGGATGCGGTTGGGGGGATGCCAGTCGATATCGAAAAAGATGGCGTACGGCGAACTTTGCCCGTTTTCCAGGACTTCCATCCACCAGGAATTGTCAGGGCTCAAGGCCATGTGATTGGGGATGATATCGAACAGCAGCCCCATCTCCAGGTTTTTCAGGGCCTGGGCCAGATTATCGAAGGCCCGGGGGGGGCCGAGCTCCCGGTTAAACTTCATGGGGTTGGTTACCGAGTACCCGTGGAGGCTGCCCCGGCTGGCCTGGAAAAGGGGAGAGGCATAGATGTCGGTGATCCCCAGCTCATGCAGGTAGGGGACCAGGGCCTGCGCGGCCGCAAACTTGAGGTTGCGGCTGAATTGCAGCCGGTAGGTAGCCCCGGGCACTCTATGGCTGGTCATCTTCTCTCACCCAGGCGGATGCTAATTGCTAATCTACTTTTACCGAGAGGTCCCGGCCCAATGGCAGGAAGATCGCCAGCCACTCTTTGGCCTCGGCTTCGCCGTGTTCGGCCTTCCAGCGCCATTCCGGCAGGACGGTGCGGACCATCTCAAAGTAAATATTCTGTATTTTCCACAGTATCACTTCAAAAGGCATAGTTTTCGCCAGGCTGACCACCTTGGCCAGTTGCCGCAGACCGTTCAAATCGCCCGGGTTCTCCCGAACCCCTGCCGCCAGCTGTTCCAGGGTCAACCTTAGGGTGTATTCGAGGCTGACGCCATCCAGCGCCACTTTCAGAGCCTGAGCCTCCACCAGGAGAGTCTGAACGGCCTCCGGATCTAATTCTCCGTGCTCACAGGCCTGGCGCAGATAGAAATTCAACACAAATTCCGCGGTGCAAGGCAAAGGTTCAGGCAAGGGGATGCCCAAATCGGTGAGGAACCGCATAAAAGCCAGATGGTTATCATAACTTTTGCGATAGGTGAAGCGAGTCCCTTCCAGGCTCGCCTCCATGATGCGGTTCAGCACCCGGCGCTGCTCATCCCGGAAGAGGGAGCGCAGGGAGTAGGAGCTGGCCCCGAAGTGCCGGTCCAGACGACGGATGGTTTCGGGGAATTCGCCGGTGCCAAAGCCTGCGGACACGTCCCGCACCATTTTTCCATAAGCTTCCAGATTATCAAACTCTCGGACCCCGGTGCAGAGATTTTGCTCACCGAAATGGAGGGCGCCGAAACTAATGGTGGCCGCCTCCCCCGTGGTTTCCGAGGTAATCCGCACCCGGCCCACCGCCAGCTTGGCGATTCCCACCTCGGAAAGCTGGTAATCCTCCTGATCCACGAAATAACAATAGACTTTGCCCTTCTTGGGGTAGACCTCGAAGAGGGAGCTGACCGCGTAGTGCGCCCCCACCTTCTCCAGATCCAGCACGGTCGGTTTCACGAATTTTTCATAAACCTGGCGCCCGTTCCCATATTCGGGAAGGTTGCTGGGGGCCTTCTCCAACCGCTCCAGGAAAGGGGCCTCCAGCGCCACTCCCCCGACCTCCTCCATGAGGCGGAGGGCCCGGCCGGCATACTGGATAACCTGCACCGTTTCAATGCCCGAGAGTTCGTCGAAGAACCAGCCGCAACTGGTGTACATGAGCATGGCGCTGCGCTGGACCCCCATGAGCTTCAAGACCGCCACCTTTTCCTCGCCGGACAGCTCCCGGGAGGCATGCCGTTCCAGGAAGGCATCCACGTTCTTGGGGTCGCGGTCCAGGATGACCTGGATATAGTCGTTCCGGGCCGCCCAGGGGTCTTTGAGATATTGGACCGCCTTCTCTTCAAAAAGCGGGGCCAAGGTGTCCCGGAGCCAGTCCAGCGCCTCCCGCAAGGGGGTGCGCCAGGCCTGGTTCCAACCGGGATGGCCGCCGCTGTTGCAGCCGCAATCCCGCCGCCACCGCTCTACTCCGTGGGCGCAACTCCAGGAGGTATCCTCGAGGATTTCCACCTCATGGGTAGGGGGATATTTTGCCAGGTATTCTCCGTAGTTGGTCAGCTTGGCCAGTTGCTTTTCCTCAATGTAGTGCAGGGCGTAGGTCAGGGCCATGTCGCCAAAGCGTTGATGATGCCCGTAGGTCTCGCCGTCGGTGGCAATATGCGCCAGTTGAGGCCGCTGGCGCTCCTCGGAAAAGGCCCCCGCCAGCCGCAGGGCCAGGTCTTCCCCCCGTTTGAGCAGGCCCTCGAAGGACACCGCCCGGGAAATGGGATCGTCGTAGAAAAAGACGGCTAGCTTGCGGCCTGAGGACAGATTGACCTGGTAAGCCATGGTAGGGTCAATGGACCCGCTGCCCACATCCATCCAGGATTCCTGGCCGATCTGGCGCACTTGCCTGGCCTGATGGGGGCCCAGGATGGTGAACCGCAACCCTAACTCCGCCATCAGGTTCAGGGTCTCCAGATCCACCGCGGTCTCCGGGAGCCACATGCCTTCCGGGGCGCGGCTGAAGTGGAACTCAAAGCTCCGAATCCCCCACAGGACCTGGGTATATTTGTCCCGGGGGATGGCCAGGGGCATAATCAGGTGATTGTATGCCTGGGCCAGGGCGGAGCCGTGGCCCGAAAAATTGTTTTGGCTCATCTTGTCCGCCGCCAGGATGGCTTTGTAAGTCTCCGGGGTCTTGAACCGCATCCAGGCGAGTAGAGTGGGGCCGAAGTTGAAGCTGATCTTGGAGTAATTGTTGGGGAGGTCCACAATGCGGTTTTCCACGTCCAGGAGGCGGGAGGCCGTGTTGGGCGCGTAACACTGGGCGTTGATGCGCTCGTTCCAGTCGTGGAAGGGGTAGGCCGAATCCTGGACTTCGATGTCTTCGAGCCAGGGGTTTTCCCGGGGCGGCTGGTAAAAATGGCCGTGAATACAGATGCACCTGTCCATCATATCTCCTCACGCCTGGCCAACAGGACCAGCGACTGCGGGGCCAGGGTAACGGAAATTTCCCCGTCAGCTTGCAGCGGCCCTGGGGCCGGACTGCCGGGGCCGCGCCACCGGGCTTCAGCCGAATCGAGCACCTTGTCCCAGCGGCCCCCCGGCAATGAAAATGATAGGGAAGCAGGCTTGCCACCAAAATTGATTAACAAGGCGGTCTCCAACTCCCGCCCCGGGCAGCGGACCAGCAAGGCCTTTTCCTTCTCAAAAAGATCGATTTGCCGGTCTTCCTCATTCGAGCCGCTTAAACCCGCAAAATTTCTTCTGATTCCCAGCAGCTCCCGGTAAAAATCCCACAGAACCCGGTGGGGTTCTAGTTGCCGGAGGCTATGGTTGAGCTTGGAGCGTTGGAAGGTTTCCTCACTTGCGGGGTCGGGGGGCTCTGCTTGCCCTAAGAACCCGGCGAATTCCTCCCGGCGCCCCCGGCGTACCGCGTCCACTAATTCCGGGTCCGTGTGGCTGATGAAATATTGGAAGGGTGCGACTTCCCCGTATTCTTCCCCCATGAATAAGAAGGGAATAAAGGGCGAGAGGATAATTACCCCCGCCGCCAATTTTAAGGCCTCAAAAGAGAGGAGTTGAGTCAGTCTTTCGCCCAGCGCCCGGTTTCCCACCTGGTCGTGGTTTTGAGCAAAGACGATGAACCGCCGCGCCGGCAGGCCCCGGGAGGAGGAGCCGTGCCGCCGCTGCCGATAGGGGGAGTATTCCCCGGAATAGATAAATCCTTCCCGGAAACCCTTGGCCATTTGCCCTAACTCACCGAAATCCTGGTAATAGCCGTCTTTCTCCCCGGTCAACAGGGTGTGCAGGGCATGGTGAAAATCCTCGTTCCAATGGGCATCCAGGCCGCAGCCTCCTAGCTCCGGGGTGCGGATCAGGCGCACATCGTTGAGATCGCTCTCGGCCATGAGGTAGACGCGCCGGCCCGACCTCTCTCCCCAGGTATGCACCGCCTGGGCCAGTTCTTCCAGAAAGGTCCGGGGGGAGCGGTCCATGATGGCATGCAACCCGTCCAGGCGTAAGGCGTCGACGTGGCAGTCGTCGAGCCAATAAAGGGCATTTTCGATGAAGAACCTTCTGACCTCATCGCTATACGGGCCATCGAAGTTGACCGCGTCCCCCCAGGGGGTGCGATAAAGGCCGGTAAAATAGAACCCATAATCCCAAAGATAGTTCCCTTCCGGGCCCAAATGGTTGTAAACCACATCCAGAATCACGGCCAGACCCTGGCGGTGGCAGGCGTTGACCAGACGCTTGAGGGCTTCCGGACCGCCGTAGCTGTTTTGCACGGCAAAGGGGTAAACCCCGTCATAACCCCAATTGCGATTCCCGGGGAATTGGGCCACGGGCATGAGTTCCAGCGCGGTGATCCCCAATTCCCTGAGTTCCTCCAGATGGGGGATAATGGCGGCCAGCGTTCCTTCCGGTGAATAGGCCCCGACATGGAGTTCGTAGATGGCGTAATCCCTGAGATCCGGGCCGCACCAGCCTTGGTCCTCCCAGGCGAAGCCGGCGGCCGCCACCTGGGAAGGTCCGTGGACGCCCTCAGGTTGAAAGCGGGAAGCCGGGTCCGGCCGGTCCTTGGCCCCGTCTAGGCGGTAAAAGTAACGGGCCCCCGGCCCCACCCCGGCCACCACTCCCTGGAAGTAACCGGCCCTGCCCTTTTGCAGAGGGACCAGCAACTCTCCCGGGGCGACCAGGCGCACTTCCAGGCGCTCGCACCTGGGGGCCCAGACCCGGAAGGAGCAGGAGCCCTCTCTCAGGGGGATGGCTCCCAGGTTGCGGAGAGGTTGGGGCAGCAAGACCGGACTCCCGTATCCACCGGATAGTTTGATGCTTAATGATGATCTAATGCCATAATAGTTATTGGGGCCAATCCCGGTTGCCTCAATTACCTGGACGCTCTCATAATTCCACAAACCGGTTCTGGCCGTTGTGCTGCCTGAACAGGATCATCAGCGTCAGGTAATCTCTCACGTTTTTGGTCACGAGGAAGTGCTGGCGGACGAACTCTTTGGCCTTTTGGCCCAGGCGCCGGGACATTTCCGGCCGGTGCAACAGGTACCTGATGCGGAAGGCGCAACCCTCGGGGGAGTGCACCAGGAACCCGGTTTGATAATCCTGGAGCTGCATGACGATCCCCCCCACCGCCCCGCCGATAACCGGTTTCCCCTTCCACATGGCCTCGGTTACGGTCAGGCCGAAGCCCTCCCGGACCGACTTCTGCACGATAATATCCGCGCCCCGCTGCAAGGCGTTGATTTCCAGGTGGCTGTCCGGCGGCAGGAGCAAAAGCTGGATATCCGGCTCTCCCTGGGCTGCCTCCTGGACTTCCGCGAAAATCCGGGCCCCTTCCGGATCGTCGGTGGCTTCCCCCCCGGCCAGCACCAACTTGCAGGGGGCATATCGCCGGGCCAGGCGAAAGGCCTCAATGACCCCTACGGGATCCTTGAAGGAATCGAATCTCGAGACCTGCAAAATGATGGGCTTATCCCGTTCCACCCCCAGGCGGTCGAAGACTGCCTGCACCTCTTCCGGGGTGAGGTCCCGGTTTTTGTCGCTCAAGGGATTGATGGAAGGGTACAGGAGGAATTGGGGGTGCGGCAGCAGTTGGGAGAATTTGGCCATGGAGAAGATGGAGGCGTCGTACTGGCTGACGGCGCGGCGCAGATACCTCCAGACATTCCGGTCCGGGCGGGAGATATCGATGTGGCAGCGCCAGATCCAGGTTTTACCCCGGGAGCGCATATCCTCGATCAGAAACGCCGGCTGCGGGTCGTTCACCACCACAAAATCGGCCTCCCAGGTGAATTTTTTGGCGTTCTCGGCGTTGACCTCACGGTAGTGCTGCAGCATGGCCGGAGTCAGATTCACCTTCCGGCCTTGCAGGGCGTTATGCATGGCCTTGGTGGTTTCGAAGAAGTACGAGGTTCCTTCGATAACTTCCCAGCGAGCCTCGATGCCCAACTGGCTCCAGAGAGGGATGATGCTCCCCAGCAATTCCGCCACTCCGCCGCCGACGCGGGTGGAATTGACGTGCACCAGGCTCACCTTGCCCAGATGCTCCGCCAGCCGGTGCAATTGGCTGACGACCTCCTTGCCGGCAATGGGTTCATAGTCACTTAGTTTGTCCATCGGTGGTCCCCGCTTGCTCCTGAACCAGAGCCAGAATGGCGTCCCGGATCTCCGCCAGGGTGTAGAAATAGATATCGATCTCGCCGATGGCGCTTACTAATGACGGCATGGTGAAGTTGTCGGCGATCCAGTGGGAGAAGTCATCCAGCTTTCTGTCCCCCAGGCGCCGGCGCGCCTCCACGAAATGGAAGTACACCGAATTCAATCCCACGGTCTGCAAAGCTCCGCAGAATTCCCCGAGGGTCCGGGCGCTGATTCCCGAATGCAAAACCACCGCGGAGGCCTCGCAAAGTTCCAGTTCGTATCCGGGCCGGACCTGATAAGGGGGAGAGTCCCAGAGATATTGCTCCACTTCCTCCACCATCGCCTCCCGGACCTCGGTCAGGTCTTTATAATCGAAGGGGTCGATGGCGCTGAGCTTTTCCGCCAGCAGGTCGTCGCGGAGGGCGGTGGCGGCCCAGAGAGCAAAGTCATTGGGATATTCCACCGTGGGCTGGATGATGCTCAGCCGGGTTTGCCAGAGATGGTAATTGAGCACCGGTTCAGTCATCTCCTTCAGGAATTGCAGCAATTCTCTGAGGTTGGTGGCTTTGTTGCCGGTGGGCATGGGCATCAGGAAGTATTCAGAGAACACGAAACTGTTCGGAGCCTTCTGGTCTAGCATGTTAGCCATGGGCCTTCGCCCTCCTTCCCTATTTGCCGTGAGGCTGGTTCGGGGTCCCATTAGCTAAAAATAAGAGGAAAAATCCGGGAAACAAGGCAGCGCCGATTTTTTTCCCCCTCCCTTCACCCCCCGCATTCAAGGGCGAAACTTGAGCCCTAAGCCCGAACTACCCCAACTGAACCCCCGTTCCGGCTTTATTTTCTGGCGGCAACGGGCATGGGAATGGCGTTCTCCTCGAAGGTGCGCTTTATGGCCTTGATTGCCTCGCTTTTGGCCATCAGATAGACCTTTTCCTCCGGGGGGATCCAGAAATGAATCTCCAAGTGGATGGTGTAATCGCCAATGGTGTCGTAGAACAATTCCACCGGGCTATCGGGGGTCCTCCATTCCAACGCTTCCACGGCCTTAACCGCCAGTTGCTCCACTTTCGGCAAATCCTCCGTCTGGGAGACGTCCCAGGGTACAGCGACCCGTCGTCTGCCGCTGATGGTGTAATTGACGACCGGGTTTCCCAACATGATTTTATTCGGGATATTAATCAGTTGACCTGCCAGGTTGCGAATTTTGGTGGAATGGAAATTTATGTTCTCAACCACGCCAAGTATTTCAAATTTACTGCCGATGGGATCAATGCCGATGAGATCGTCAAGGCTGAAAGGATTGGTAAAGTGCAAGATGACGCCGGAAAGAAAATTGCTGGCGACATCCTGGGAGGCAAAGCCCAAGGCAATGCCCAGGATGCCGATGCCGGCCAGCAAGGAAGCCACCGCCCGGTCCAGCTTGAGGACGTCCAGGGCCAGGATGATGGCCAGGATGAAGACCGCCAGCCTGGTTATGGCGCCTGCCAGTCCTGCCAGGTGTCTATATCCGGAGAATCGCAATACCGCCCGGTCTACCCATTTGGAAAGAGGACGGCTCAACCTGGAGATGATGGCGAGAAAAATAAGGGCCACCACCAGGTTGGGCAGCATCGTGACGGAAAGGGAGAGCCAGCCCTTCAACTTAACAATGAGCAGCGCCAGAGCCTTTTTTAAACCGGCTTCCATATCTTAACCTCCCGCCTCGGGCCGGCGAGCCCAGGCGTTTTCACAGCTCCGATTTCGGGGCGATCAGGTAGAGGAACCGGACCTCGATCCGGCACCCGAGGCTAGTCCCGGGGTCGTGATAATAGTGAACTTCACGGCCATTTTCTTCGGTAATCCAAACGAGTCCATGCCATTCTTCCGACACCGGAGATCCATCTAAGATAGCCACCCGGTAGGCATTACTTGGAGAGATACCCTGGTCGAACAGTTGGGTTGCCTGGGCCCCGAGCTCTGCGCTCCTGACTATGATCCCGTCCTCGGTATTCAGCCTTTCCGAACGGGGATCGAGGTTGAAGGAGCCCACAAAGACCACCTGGCGGTCCACGATAACGGTTTTGGCATGGAGGGTTCCCCTGGAGGAACTGCTGCCAAAACCGGCTCGCTGCCAGAACCGGTATTGATCAGGATTAGGTTTGAGCTCATAAAGCTCCACTCCCGCCCCCAGTAGCGCCTTGCGGTAATGCGCGTAACCTCCCTCCGCGATGGGCACATCAGTGGAGGCCAGAGAGTTGGTGAGAATTTTCACGGTGACGCCCCGCTCATGCAGTTGCCTGAAGAACTCTATATCGCCTTTTCCCGGGATGAAATACGGGGAGATTATCAGCACCTCGCTCCGGGCCTGCTGCATGATAGTCTTTAACTCCCGGGCAGTTTTGCCGGTGACGGTATCCGGCCTGATGACCTTTAACGGATCATCAATAAGTACCTCCCCGTTGGCCCAGACATAAGGGATATACCCGGCCTCCACCCCTTTCATGAGTTTCGTGTCCTTCAACTTTTGGGCGTACTCCGAATTATGCATGGCTTGTCGATTCGCGGCCAGGAAGCGGCGGAACTCCTCTGTCTCCGCGGAGCCTGGCGGGCTCTTCACCAGGGCCTGGATGGGGATAGAGAGCGGACAGTTCCAGTAGTCGTCGAACCCGGCGGATATCCTTCTGACAATCGGTCCTATGGCCATGATATCCAGGTCGCCAAAGGTGAACTCGGAGCGCGCTCCGAAGTAGGCGTCGCCGATGTTCCGCCCGCCCACGATGGCCAGGGAGTTGTCGGCGATGAAGACCTTGTTATGCATCCTGGCCCTGAGCCTTGGGGCCACGAAGAACGCCTGGAAGGCCCGGGAGAAGATGGACGATCTCAGGCCGCCGAAGGGATTGAAGACGCGCACCTCGATATTGGGGTTGGTCTGAACCATGGCCATCCCCCAATCCCCTTTTTTATCGTTCGTCCAACCGTCCAGCAGGAGACGCACCCGCACTCCCCGCTCCGCCGCGGCCAGCAAGCGGTCCATCAGGAATTTGCCGGTCAGGTCGTCCTCGAAGATGTAGTATTGCAGATCGAGGGTCCGCTCCGCCTGATTTACGGCCAGGACGCGCGCCAGGAAGGCGTCATCTCCGCTGGGCAGGAGGTAAAACCCCGATTTTCCCTGGTGCCTGGCTGCCAGGGTATCGACAATTTTGCCCATGTCGGTCTTTTCCGGCATGAGCAAGGCGGAGGAGACCGGCCGCGGGTAGTCGAGGGGGAGGGCGGCGCACCCGTTCAGCAGCGCCGGCAGGAGCAGCAGTAACGCCAGGATTGCACTTATGGCTGCGTAAGAACGTTTCGGCATATCGTATCTGCACTGAGCAAAATGGGAAATTGGTGCTTTAATTTCTTCCGCAAGATCTTCCCTGCCTTGGCTACAACTTAATTATCTATTTCTGCGGCGCCAGAGGACCGGACAATAAAAATTCGGATAACCCCAGCCTTGACATATGCAAATAGACTCTTAAGTTTTGTTGAGTCTTTCAAATCTTTAATCAGGGACTATCTTGTCCTTGGAGGAGAAAAGAGTCATGGCACGTTTTTTTAAACCTGTTCTGGTCCTCAGCGTGATCGCCTTGTTTCTGTTGGCCGCCTTTGGCGTAGGCGCCCAGCAAGAACCTCCCTTTTCCAAACCCTATCCCATGGGCCAGGTGAGAATCACCTTGAAATCCGTGGCCGCCGGGGTGGGATTGCAATGGGGCAGCGGGGTGCTCACCTATAAGGGGAAGGAGTACACCTTTAAGGTCAGCGGCATCCAGGTTGGATCGGTGGGCATTGCCGAGGTGCACGCCAAGGGAGATGTCTATAATCTTTTCAATGTTTCGGAATTCGCCGGGCACTATGTGTCGGCCGGGGCCGGATTGGCCATCTTTAAAGGGAAACAGGGCCAGGCCTTCAAGAACAGCAGGGGCGTGCACATTTTCTTGACGGGCACCGAGGAAGGGGTGGCGTTAAATATCGGGGCGAACGGCTTTAGAGTTAGACTGGAAGAGGTCGAGTAACCGGCTTATTCTCTTCGGGAGCCGGCTTCCGACTACTGGGGAGGAAAATTTAAGGCGCGAAGCGCGTCTTGCTGAGCTGGAGGAGGCAAAAGCCATGGCGCGCTGGTATAAATCAGTTCTTGCCCTCAGCGTGATCGCCCTGTTTCTGTTTGCCGCCTCTGGCGCAGGCGCCCAGCAATCTTTTTCCAACCCCAATCCCGTGGGCCAGGTGAGAATCGCCTTCAAAACGGGGCGCGCCGGAGCGGGCTGGGAATGGGGCCGCGGGGTGCTCCTCTTTAATGGGAAAAAATACGCCTTTGGAATTAAGGGTCTCCAGGTGGGAGCGGTGCGCAATACCGTGGCGCACGTCAAGGGAGATGTCTATAATCTTTCGGATGTCGGGGATTTCGCCGGGCACTATTTGCCGGCCAGGACAGGAAACGCGATGTTTGCCTTTAATAACACCAAGGACGTGAGCATTCTCTTGACGGGCACCGAGGAAGGACTGCCGTTGAATGTCGGGCTGAACGGCTTTTACCTCAAACTGGAACGCGGCCCCCGGTAACCCTGCTTCCGCCTGCTGAGGAGGAAAATCAATGGCGCCGAAGCGCATCTTACTGAGCCTGATAACGGCGGTGTTGCTGGTTGCCGCGGTAACTTCAATTTCGCTCGGAGAAAAAGAAGATAAATCTTCCCGTGTGGGCGAAGTGACCATTAGTACTAAAAGGCTGTCCTTAGGGATTGGCTACACCTGGGGTCAAGGCACCCTTAAGTATAAAGGGAAGGATTATAAATTTAAGGTCAAGGGTCTAAACATGATCGGCTTGGGGTACACCACCATGACGGCCAAAGGGGGGGTGTACAATATGAAGTCTCTTTCTGAGTTCCCCGGCACCTATTATGGCGTCGAGGGCGGCGCCACCCTGATCAAAGAGTCTGCGGGGCTGGTAATCAAAAACTCCAAAGGGGTGATGCTGAACCTGAAGGCGGAGCACGAAGGGGTGAGCCTGAAACTGGGAGATCAGGGCCTCAGCATCAGCCCTGAGTGGCAGTAAGGCGCCTTCCCGGCACACCCTCAACTCCATCCCAAAAAAGAGAGACAATTATACAAAAAACATTCGCCGGTTAATAACCGGCTCTGACCTTCCTTTCATTACGACCCGATTCTCCTTGCCGTTTCAGGCCGGTCATTTATTTAAAGGGTACGTCTTCACCTCTCCCAGTTTCCGGTTTTTCTCTTACCACCTGAATTTTCCACTCCGAAAATTCCCAAATCTTATTTTGGTAATTCTTCCAAATTCCAGGTTTTGATCCATCGGTATAAGTATTCGCGATATCGAAAGATCAAGACCGCCAAAAAAAAGTCAAAGCCCATCAGCCCCACGGACAACCAGTAATGGCCCTCGGCGACTTGAGACCCCTCCAGGGCGAGGAGAAAAGTTCTGGGCAACCGGAAGAGGATGGTGGCCAATACAAAGAATTTCAACGGCAAGGAGGTAAATCCCAGGATGTAACTGACAAAATCCTTGAGTGCCCCAGGAATTAAGAAAATTATAAAAGCCGCCATAGTCCCCTCCCGCTTCATGATTTGACGGAGTCGCTGCAATATCTGGGGATTGATAAGGCGGCGGAGGTAGGTCGCCTCCAGCCGGCGTCCCAAAAGAAAAGCCAGCACGGACCCGAGGGTCAGGCCGATTATGGAATAAAGCGCCCCTAAGGGCAGTCCGAAGAGAAAGCCCCCGGCGATCTCCAACGGCACCGGCCAAAAGATGGTGAGGACTTGAACGGCCTCCAGGAAAATAAAGAGGAAAGGACCCCAATGGCCTGTACCTCTAAATAGGTGGCCGATTTCTTCTTTATTGGAAATGAAGGAGTAGAATGGTTTAAACAGCGGCCAAAGATAAAGATACCCCAGCAGCAAGAGAATACCCAGGGAAACCAGGAAGGAGGCGGCCAGGAAAACCAGATAGGCATTCCGGTCCGCCACAGGGGGACCGACCCTTATATATTTGGTGACCGCAGCGGTTATGTCATCTTTAACCTGCTTAAGGCTGTCGGTAACCGCATCGGGGCCCGAGGGCTTCGATTCCATAGTCTTCTCTTTCA
This sequence comes from Desulfobaccales bacterium, assembly GCA_049585595.1. Classification (GTDB taxonomy): domain Bacteria; phylum Desulfobacterota; class Desulfobaccia; order Desulfobaccales; family 0-14-0-80-60-11; genus JAPLJC01. The sequence continues at coordinate 20,037 of JBAVAG010000062.1, read as the reverse complement.
TCCGGAGAGGGTGGCGGAAGGTCAGAAACGATTAGGCGGCTCCCCTGCCGGGGGCCATTATTACATAAGCTAAGAAGATTTTTGCAACCTGCAAGGGGAGCCGGGCCTGACAGGCGGCGGCTGCCTCGAGAGCCTTCACCTCCATCCGGTCGGGGAGAGGGCTTTCACCTCCAATGCTGCGCCTGCCCGGCACATAGAAAGGCGCCTGGCTCCGTTGGGAAGCCAGGCGCCTCGTTTTCTTGCCAGGCCGCTTTAGGCGGGGAAGGTTACTCTTCTTTTCCCTCTCCCTCTTCCTCTTCCTCTTCCTCTGCCTTGGGCTTGAGGTGCTCGGGGATGATGGCCATCTTGATGAGCAGCGGCTTCAGGAAGGTCTGTTTGATCCCCAGTTCATACACCTCTTCCAGGTCCCGGATGGCGTCCCAGCAATTGTGGCAGGGAGTGACCACCAATTTGGCGCCGGTGGCCAGGATCTGGTCCCTTTTCACCTTCAGGCCGATGTTGCGCTGCTGGCGGTAGATGCCGATGCCGTTCAAGCCGCCGCCGCCGCCGCAGCAGTAGTTATACTCCCGGTTCGGACTCATCTCCACGAAGTAGCCCGGCTCCACCAGGTAGCTCATGATCTCCCGGGTGACGTCCGCCAAACCGTAGTTGCGGATATAGTTGCAGGAATCCTGCAAAGTCACCGGCTCCTTGAGGCGTTTGGCCGGGTCGATCTTGATCTTGCCGGTGCGCAGGGCCTCGGCGACCCATTCGGTATAGTGGAGGTAAGGCCGCGGCGGGCGGCCGTCCGGGCGGCCCGCCCAATACGGGCCCTCGATGACCGTGGCCCGGTGGGCGTGGCCGCATTCCGTCCCCACGACCCGCTTGGGCTTGAGCCGTTCCATGGCCTTATAGACGCTCTCCACCATCATCTTGCAGGCGCCCCAATCCCCGGCGAACATCGCCAGGCTGGTCTGTTCCCAACCCTCGCTGGGCACCGTCCAGTTCTCGCCGGCAATATGGAAGAGGATGGCGGCCTCGGCGATATCCTCGGGATAGTGCTTGGGCTCCCGAGCGTTCAAGGTGTACATCAGGTCGGCGCCCTCCTTGTCCACCGGGATCTCCAGGCCGGGCCACTCGTCCTGCTGTTCGTCAGCCATCCATTCGCAGGTCTCCACCCAGTCCTCGGCGGTCACGTCCATCTGGGCGCGGTAGATGCGGTGCATGCCGGTGCCGATCTTCAGCTCCCAGGGGACGAAACCCTGGGAGAAACAGAGGCCCCTGAGGTAGCCGAACATGACGCCCATATCGATGCCGTACGGGCAAAAGGAGCCGCAGCGGTTGCAGCAGGTGCACTTGGACCAGGCCACGTCCATGCAGTAGCGCATGTGGGCGTTGTCCACGTCGCCGTTGCGCTTCACGATCTTCCCCAGGGTCGATTGAATCTTGTACGAGGGCACCTGGGTGGGGTCCTTATGATTGGCCAGGTAGAAGAAGCAGGTGTCGGCGCAGAGGGCGCAATGGGAACAGATCTCCAGCCACGTGCTGAGGCGCGACTTCAGGGTAGCCGCCAAGGTGTTCCTGAGCTTCTCTTGGTCGACGTCGAGACGCGTCATCTCCTCATAATATTTTTTGCCGCTCTTGTCGGCCAGGAGCGCATCGAGATACTCCTTGGCATCTACGGTGTTCTTATTGCAAAGGGTTCCTTCCATGTCTCTTCACTCCTCAAAATATGTCCCGCTTTGCTGGGGAGGCCACCCGCGCCCGGATTGGCCTTAGGTTCGTGGATCGGTATTTTCAAAACCTTTTCTGCTTAGGTTATACCATATTTGTTCCATGCCAATCACCAGGCAAAGCCTTTTCCCTTATAGCCGCGTTTGATGCCGAAGTCGGCGCCGATTTGGCCCCGGGAGAGGAAGAAGCCCACCACATGGGAAAGCTTGGTGCAGGGAATGGCGATGAGAAGGATCTCGCCGCTCAGGATGTGGGAGAAAAGCCAGAGTTGATAGTGGGGAGCCTGGTGCACCGCCAGAAAGCCGGTGACAAAGGGGGCGACGCTGAGCAGCAGCAGCAGGAAGTCATAGGAGGTGGTGACGATGCGGACCTCGGGCAAGCCGAGGCGGCGGATGGCGATGCAGACGGCAGTGATCATGACCGCGATGGTCAGGACATCGGCCCATCCCATGGAGAGCGTGGGCCAGTTCACACCCCAGCGCTCTTTGAACATGACGGCATGCCCCAGCAGGAACAGGGGAGTGAGCACCAGCCCGACATGAAAAATGAAGAAAATCATGGTGTACAAGGGCTTGGCCCGCCAGCCCTCGGACCAGAAAGGCACCAGCCAATGGGCGATGGAACGCAGCGCCCCCTTGAGGCCCAGGCCCGGATGGGCACGGTAGGCCACCCGATCCAACTGCCAGTCCAGGCCCTGGAAATAACGCACCACCCTAAAAGTCAGCCCGACGAAAAAGATTCCGAAGGACAGCCACAGCAGGGGGCCGGTGATGAGCTCATACAATTGTGGCATGCGCAAGTTCTCCCCAAGGCCGCGGTGCGGCCCTTGGTGCTAATGGATCTCCTTGTCCTCGTCCCTGCCGGTTATGTAAAGCCAGAACCCCAATATGCCCAGGAGCGTCACCCCAATCAGGATGTAATCTGCACCATGGGTGTAGACCAGGAAGTCAAACAGGGTATAGAAATGGTGTTCCATGGCATTATTCCTCAGTGTCCGAAGGTTTGGGGGTGGCGATGGAGTTTATGTTCGACGAATTCCGGACTTTCTTCTTCCTCACCTTCATGGGGGGCGTGCTGCCGATAGCGCGGATCTTCGTAGAAAATGGGCATCCGGCTGGCGATGAAGCGGAAGACCAGGAGTCCCAGGGTAACCAGGTAGATGGAGATGGCGATTTCCATCCAACTGGGAAAATAGCGGTCCGCCGGCGCCAGCTGCCAGTTGAAGGCGACCAGGGAGGTGTTGAAACGGTTGAGGATGATGCCCAGCACGGTGAGCACCGCAGTCCACTTGGCAAGCTTCAGGTTCTTCTCCCGCACCGCGATGGCGTAGAGGAAAGCGGGCAGGGCCACGAAGCCCAGGAGTTCCAGCAGGAACCAGGCGCCGTAGCCGGTGAGCAGATAGCTCCATTTATTGTCGCTGGCAATGGCGATCACCTTGATCATGAAGTAGAGGGCCATCACCATGGCCGCTCCCTTGGCGAAGCCCAGGATCACGCCGTCGTGCTCGGCCAGGTACGTGGCATCCATCTGGCCGTGCAGGTAATGATGCGACAGGGTCCCCTCGAAGATGACCATGGACAGGCCGGCGAAGATGCTGGAGACGAAGAAAAAGACCGGCAGGTAAGAGGAATACCACAAAGGATGGAGCTTGGAGGGCACAATCAGGAAAAGGGCCCCCAGGGAGCTCTGGTGCATGGTGGAAAGGATGACCCCCAGGATAGTCAAGGCCATGGTCATCCTGACGATGAGGTCCCGGGGTTTCTTAAAGCCGAGCCACTCGAAGCAGGCCGGCAGCCACTCCACGAAGAGGGTGGTCAGGTAGAGCATGACGCACAAACCCACTTCAAAGAGCACCGAGGTGGTGCCCTGCCGCACGAAGACAGGATAGGGCAGCCGCCAGGGACGGCCCACGTCGTAAAGCAGGGCGACCACCACCATGGAGTAGCCCAGGAAGGCGGTGAGGATCGCCGGCCGCACCGCGGAATGATAACGCTTCAGGCCAAAGACGTAACAGGCCGCCGAGGTGGTGTAGCCGCCGGCGGCCAGGGACACTCCGCACAGCAGGTCGAAGCCGATCCAGATGCCCCAGGGATTGTTGTCCGACAGGTGGGTGACCGCGCCCAGCCCTCTGGTGAAGCGCAGCACGGTGAGCACCGCGCCCACCAGGACGATGATGGCGGCCACCACGTTAAAAGGCGTAAACAGGGATTTTTTCCCGGTAGAGTTTTCTGCCATGCTATTCGCCCTCCGGGGTCTGCGGCCTGGCGGCTTCGGCCAGGGCCTTCTTGACCTCCCGCTCGATGGCGGCCTTCTTTTCGGCCTCGACTTTGGTCATGGCCTTTTTTAATTTATCCTCGGCCTTCGCCTGGGCCTGGGCCACGGCCCGGGCCACCGCCTGGGCCGTCTCCTCCTTGGCGATCTTGTCCTTGCGTTTGGAAATCGCGAAGATGCCGGTCAAGAGCACCGGCCAGGCCGCGGCCACCAGGGGCACCCCGGCCAGCGCCCCGGCGGTGAGTTCCGGGGCCGGCACCACCCCCAGGTCTTCACGCATGGCCAGGGTCCGGAAGGGCACTCCCGAAATATAGAGCCAGTTGGTGCCTCCCATTTCGTGCTCCCCGTAAATATGGTTCAGGTAATGGCCCGGAAAGGCCTGGAACCGGTCACGGGCAATCTGGAGCAGGTCCCGGCGTTTGCCATAGACCAGGGCTTCAACCGGGCAGGCGCCCACGCATCCCGGCACCGTCAGTTTGCCCGTAGTGATCTGGGGATTGCACATGGTGCATTTCATGATGCGCGGGTGCAGAGGCTGATTGTATTCGAAGGTGGGAATTTCGAAAGGGCAGGCGATCATGCAGTAACGGCAGCCCACGCACACCGTGCCGTCCCACATTACCGCCCCCTGGCTGGTCTTGGTGTAGGCATCCACGAAGCAGGAGTCAGCGCAGGCCGGCTCCAGACAGTGGTTGCACTGCCACTTCTTGAATACCGGCCGCGGGGCGCCCGGGATCTCATACCGGTTGACCACCGTATAGGTCCACCAATGGGTCCGGCGCTTCACCTTAAAGACACTCAGGTCGTCGAAAGGCTCGGGTGGCGGCGGCAACTCGTTGACCCTATTGCACCCGGCCTCGCAACTGCGGCAACCGATGCAGCGGCTGGAGTCAAACAGCACCCCGAAGCTTTCGGGATATCCGGTAAATTCTTGGTCGCCTGCGGCTCGGGCCGGCTTGCCCAAAGCGGCGCCCAGTCCCGCGGCTCCCAGCAGGCCCAGAAAGGTTCTTCGCAACATGAACGTGCTCCTCCACCGGCCCCTGCCGGTTACTTCCGCTTTTCCTTATGACAATCGCTGCACGCCGTGGAGGCAGGCTTCTTCAGGCGCATGTCCGTATGGCAGTTAAGGCACTGCCGGTGCAAAGCGGCCAGCAGCGCCGGGCGGTTCGACTCCCTGGCCTGGAGGCTCTCGCCGCTGTGGCAGTTGCTGCAGCGGGGTGGTTCCTTGGAGGGCGGGCTATGGTGGTGGCAACCCTGGCAGATGGTGCCCGTATCATTGTGGAAGTATTCGGCCAGGGTATTGCCCTTGATTCCCTTCACGCCCTCGATTCCCTTCAGGGGATCGCCCTTGGTTCCATTCAGGAGCGCCTCCAGATGCTTCTTATGGCTAAACTCGGATGGCTGGAACCGGTTCGCCAGGGCCTTGATCTCCACCGTCTCCGGGAGACCCTCCAGGGGGTAGGTCCCCGGGTTCAGGTTCCGGGCCTTAAGGAGGGTCTCCGCCAGTGCGGTTTTCTGGGCCGGCGCCAAGTCGCAGATCTTGCTGGGGCTGGCGCCCCCGGGGATGGCGGTTTCCGCGGCCTCAAGGTGGCACTGCTTGCAACTGGCGCCGCCAATGCAGGAGGACTTGCTGAGGTGGTTGTGGCAGCCGGCGCACTCCGCCGCCACCTGCCGCCCGTTATGGCAACCCAGGCAGCTCGCCCGGCTCGAGAGAGTGTGCATCGCCGGTTCGAAGGGGATGAACTTCCCGTCCTTGGCCCCCATCAGGGTGTGGCACTTCTCGCAGGCATCCATGGAAGAATGATGGCAAACCCGGCAGGTGTCGCTGTACTTCTCGTGGGCCTTGTGGTCGAAGGCCACCGGATCCATCACGAAGGGTTTGCCGGCCCTGCCCTCCCCCCACTGGGGATCGTGGGTGATCAGGACCGCATCCGGCTGTCCCCGTTTAAGCCGCGGCACTTCTTTATTCGGGAGCGTGGCCACCCAATCCTGATTCTTTTTGGCATCCAGGGCCTGGGCCTTCGCCCCGTGACAGCCGGCGCAGTCGGTGGGGAGGTTATCCTTCGACCCCTTTTTGGCCAGGTCCAGGTGGCAGAGGACACACTGCCGGTGGGAGGCCTGTTCCAGGCTCTCCACGTCCTTCTCCACCTTGGCCAGGTGGCAATCGCGGCAGCTGTCCTCCTTGCCCTGGGCGTAGAAGGTCTTCTTGGTTTTAGGGTTGTATTGGTGGTGGCAGCGGCCGCAATTGTCCTTATAGTTCTGGTAGGGGGGTATGTCCTTGGAGGCGATGTGCCGGTAGTGCGATACCAGGTTGAAACCGGCATCCAGCCTGACCGCGGTGATCTGCGGCTGGGCGTTATGGCAGGAGTGGCATTCCCCGTCCAGGGGGCCGGTCCTCCTGCCCGCCGCGGCCTCCTCCACATGGCAGCCGATGCAGTTGGTGTGATAGATTCCTTTGAGGGCCGAAGGCGGGGTGTTCTTCTGGCGCCCGGCTACTCCGTACCAGTAGGCGAAGGACAGCTTGTGGCAGGTTTTGCAATCCTTCTTTTCCTTGGTAAGCGCATTGGTGTGCTTGTCATGCGAAAAGATGGACGGGGGCAGCTCCAGCTTCTGATAGGCGGCCAGGGTGTTGATCTTGATCAGATCCGGGCGCCCCATCTCGGGGGCCGGGAGCGGTTCCTTCTCACCCTGGGCCTGGATGCCATAGAAAGAGGCGGCGGCACTCAACAACAGGATCCCCGCCCAGCTCAAGAGTCGTCTTCCTTTCACCATAAATCCAATCCTTAGATAAACCGGAAAATCGAAACCCCCTGGCTGAGAAGGAACCGAAGATTTATGTGAAGATATTCACTAATTAGTACGCACTGCACCGAAAAACTAGCCCAAGTCTCCATAGAAACTTTGTTGGATTAAGCGACAAGCACCTTCTTGAGAAAAATTTCCCGAAGGATTTTCCAACGAAAAGATTATGCTAATTTCGTTCATTTGTCCAAAAAAAATGTCTGCATCCGGAATTTTTTGGAGGAAAAAACCCCCTGCCGACATGCCTAACCCGCGGCTAGAGCATCTTTCCTTACCCGTCCTGTTGGATTGGAATTCTCAAGACCCAAAATATACCCTACCATGGTATCCTACCAGGCGCCAACTCAATTTTTCGAGCGCCTCCCTCTCCTCCCCTGCTCCGGCCCCGGGTCCGCGGCTGAGACCAAATTGGCCTTCCAGGAGCGCAGGTGGGCCAGTCTTTCCCGGGGGGACGCGGGTGGTATCCCCCGGTTTCGCTTTTGGGTCGAAAGAGGGGAAATTAAACTAGAGCGCCTGGTACGGGGGCGATCAGCGGGGTTGGCCCATCCCCCCATGGGGGCGTTGGTTACTTAGTGGCCGGCGGCGGTCACCGCTAGGATGCCGGGTAAAAAAGGTTGCAGGGCCTATGGCCGGGCCTATGATCCCTTTCCGCTCGGCCCTTTACTCTTCCTCCTGGCGATGAACGCCAACACGCCGCCAATCGTCAGCACGATGATGACGATGTAAAATAGAGTAATAAAGTTCACCCGCCCCGGCTTGCCCTTTTCGGCGCCCGGCAGGTTGTGAATCTCACCTTTCGTGAGTGTGCCGATAACGGCATGACACTTGCCGCAGGTGTGCGGCATGTTCTTCGGGTTCACCGACGACAGCGGATCGCTCGGCGGCAGCACATCATGAAATCCGTGGCACGACGCACAGTTGGCCACCGTCGTCTCGCCAAACTGCTCCGCCAGACCATGAAAACCCTGCATCGCCCCCACGGCCTTCGGCGCCAACATCTCGTACCGGCTGGCGAGGCGTTCCGAGCCGTGACACTGGTCGCACGTCTCCGGAATATGCGCAGCAGAAACTTTGGAACTTGCTACTGCGACTGCCTGAATCGTGTGTTCGCCGTGACAATTCGTGCAGACCGGGGCGTCCCGAACGCCCCTGGCAACCGCCTTGCCGTGCACGCTGCGCTCGTAGGTGGCCTCGACGTTCTCGTGACACTTGCCGCACGTGCCGGGAACGTTCTTCCAATAGAGCCTCGAGGCCTGGTTGGTGGGCTTGTGCAGATCGTGCGACCCGTGACAATCCGTGCAGACCGCCGCCTGCGTGAAACCGCGTTTGAACGCCAGGCCGTGCACGCTGCGGTCGTACGTCACGACTGGCGAGGGCTGAGAGAGATTGAACTTCTTCATCTCCGCGGTATTGCCATGGCAACGACCGCAGGTCTGCGGAATGTTCGCGCGGTTGACCGGCGACAGCGGGTTCAGGAAGTTCAACAACGTATGCAGGTTTTGTCCGTGACAATCCTTGCATGAGGCGGCTTCGGATTGGCCCTTGGCGACCGCCTGACCGTGGTCGCTATTCAGGTAAATCTCCGTCTCCACCCGGTGGCAGGCGCTGCAAGCCACCGGCTTGGCCGTGAAACCGTCCGGATGCGGCACCTCGGTGATATCGGTATGGCAACTGGTGCAGAGATTTTTGCCATGCGTGGACGCCGCGTATTCCTTCTCATCCACAAACAGCGACACCACCTGGCCGGCCTTGGTGGTCTTAGTCAGTGTCTTGTCGCTGTGACAGGCGAAACAATCCGAGTTTTCTATCGCGCGCGCCGTCCCGGCAACCATCAGCAATAGCGCCAATAAACCAGCCGCTCGCAGCAGCGTTTTCACGGTTTGCCTCCCGGCACGGCGGGTTGAGTGAAAGACGGGGGCGTCGTCGGTTCGTGAGTATTTAACCGCGACGTCATCGCGTACACGATCAGTGCCAACAAAATCGATCCGAGGCCGAAGAACACGTAGCTGAACGAACGGTGAATGTTCTTCCACTTATTCCATTCATCCTTGACCCGATAATCTTCCAGCCGGTTTTCCGCAATGAACCGGTTGTACCAGCGCTCGCGCTCATGAAGCATTTCTGTCTACGAGATGCGACCGGAGAAGATCACGGTGTCCATCGGCAATTTCCTATCCGGAAATGCGTGTTGAAGAAGTCTTGCTCGCCATCGTCTTGCTCGTTTGTATTTAGTTTTGACCCGATACCAGAAGCAAGTACCATGCCGGGATCCGCCCGTCTGTTGTCTGCCCTGGTCCGGCCGTGGTCTTGCGTTATCACCCTTGCCCAACCGGACCGGACGCGGCTCTCCGGGCAAGGCAACCCGCCGACCGCCCCTGGCTCAGGCCCCTGGCTCTTTGCCTTGTGCGGGCCACCCCGCCCCGGACGGCAACCAGGTGTCAGACCTTTTTACACCCTGTAAAACCGGCTGACGTTCTGCCTGTTGACCCGCGCGGCCCCTTCTCTCCCTGGGCCTGGATGCCATACAAAGAGGCGGCGCCGCTCAGCAACAGGATCCCCGCCAGCTTAAGAGTCGTCTTCCTTTCACCATAAATCCAATCCTTAGATAAACCGGAAAATCGGAATCCCCCGGTTGAGAAGGAACCTGATTTATGATATTCACTAATTGAATAGGCGCTGACGCCGGAAATCTAGCCATTCCTTCCAAAGAATATTTGTTTGATTTTGCGACAAGCGCTATCTTGAGAAAAATTTCCCGAAGGATTTTCCAAAAAGAACATTATGCTAATTTTATTAATTTGTCCAAAAAAATGTCTGCGTTTGGGAATTTTTGGATGGAAAAACTCCTGCTCCCCTGCCTGACCCGCGGCTGGCGCATCTTTCCTTACCCGTCCGGCTGGATTAGAATTCTTAACAAAAATAGCCTTCCATGGTAGCCTATAAGCCGTCAACTCAATTTTCGAGCACCGCCCTCCCCTCCCCGGCTCCAGCCTCGGGATCGCGGCTGGGACCAAATTGGCCTTCCCCAAGCGTCGAGAGGCCAAGTTTTTTCCTAACTTTTTCCTTTGTAATGGGTTGCGATTTTTTATATAATTAAGTTGACATTCACTTGGCTTGCCATATATCATTGGGCGGAGAGGAGTTGCGGCTTTTTCTCGAGACTCCACAAGGGGGGGGAAAGCCGGATGTCAACCTTAGTGGAAGGAGGAAGGAGAGTATGCGGTCAAAATTGTTGGTAGGGTTGATGGTGGCTTTGGTGGCGGTATTTTTCATCAGCACCGCCGCAGTAGCGGCGGGCGGCGCGAAGTTGCTATGCGTCTCCAAGCAGGATCTCAAGGGACAGGAGACGGTAGCCTCGTGCCTGGCGAAGGGGGAGCGCTTTGCAGTAGTCGATGCATACGGCATAGTGCACATTCTGACCCCGGAAGAGGTCGAGTTGACCAAGGCCTTCAATCCCCAGGCCTTCGAAACCCGGGCTTTCGGCCTTCATTACCAGAAGCTGGCTCCGACTCTGAACCCGTTGCCGGGACCCCCGCCTGAGGCGGGTGGTGGTTGATCCCAACCTCCCTGTCCTTACAGGGAATCCGGCTTAACCGACACTTTTAAAAAAAAGCCCTCAAAGCACATGCGCTTTGAGGGCTTTTGCTTTGGACCCCGCAGCTCTCTCTCCCAAGATACCAGCACCGCCGGAAGGAATGGGGAAGCCTTGAGAGGATCGGGGCCGCAGTGGCGAGTTGGGCAAACGGTCGGCCTTGATGGCCTCTCCTGGGTTTACCCCGAAGATAGGCAACCGCTAAATAACTGCTGGGAACTACTCAGATATGGTCGCGGGTAAAGGGCCCGGAGCCTAAATCGAAGGCTCACCTTCCGGGAGCTGGGGGCGGCCGTTGCCCTGCGGCTGCCGCGGCTCATGATTTCTTCTGGACCGCCCCCGGGGAAGCCTCCTGCACCGGGACCAACAGGTTGTCCCAGCCCTGCCGCTTGGTCAAAATCCCTGAGCCGATGGTGACCACTCCGGTCAAAAACCACTGTTGTCGGCCATCGGGGCGGCTGAGGAGCTCAAAGGTGGCGGCAAAAACTTCGGCCTTTTGGGCCTGGGCGCCGGGGTTAACAATGGCGACGTAGGCTATCCGGGTGTTGGCGGCCTCCGGCTGATAAAAGCCATAGAACTCGGCCACCTTGCAATAGCCGGGATTCCAGGTATCCAGGGTGTTCTGGGCCGCGGCCACGCTCAGCGGGGGCGGTGCTGCGAAAGGTGACGCCGTGCATCCGCACCAGAAGGCCATCACCAGAAACAACCCGCAAAGGCCCTGCCAGCCTGAGAGCTTCTTCATGTCCCCGCTCCTCTCCATCATTTTCCGGTTCTCCCCCCACCCTGCAAACGACCCAGGCCGGGGAAGAGTTAAGTTGCGCCCGCCGCTCATTGCTTGATAAGGCCGGCCTCCCTGAGCCATTCCACTACTTGCTGACGCGCCTCGGGTCCCTGGGCCGTCACCCTCCCCTCCGGGCCAAAGATCAGGAAATAGGGAATGGAGTGGAGGCCAAGCTGTTGGGCCAGAGGGGATTGCCAGTCGATATTGCCCTGCACCTCGGGCCGGTTGATGTTGAGCTCGATAATCTCCAGGTCCGGCCGCTTCTGCGCCAACTTCTTCAAAAAAGGCGCCAGGTGCATGCACGGAGGACAGTAGGGGCTGTAAAAGTCGACCAGCGTGGTCTTCCCCGAGACCGGCAGGGTCTGGAGAGCCATCGCAGATCCCTCCCGGCCGGCGTTGCCCTCCCGCACCGCCCCCGCCAGACCCGGGGCGCTCAAGGTTAGCAGGAGAAAAACCACCAAGAAACTGCCGATTAAGACTGGTCCAAGCCAGCGCCCCATAGTCCTTAGATAGGTCCTGCCCTCGAGCTTGTCAATCATTTTCCCCGCACCTCCCCGCGTTCACCCAAATAGAGTCACTTGTTGAGCAGGCGGCTCCGGGGTCCGCCCACATTGTGGAATACGGCCTGAAAGTTTCGAAAGAGCCTCTTGTTGTGGCGCACCCGGTGGCATTTCTTCAGGTAAACCTTGGAGTCGGGGTTGTCCGCCAGCAGGTCCAGCCCCTCCCAGCCCTGTCGCCGGGGATAGGCGTAGTAGGGGTATTCCCTGGAAACCCCCCGGATGTAGGTGACCTGGGGCACCAGCCAGGCCAGCCTGGCCAGGTAGAGGCGGTGCATGCCGTCGTTGATGATCAGGGCCAGGGTGCCGTCGGCCTCGATGGACTCCTCCACGATGGGAGGATAAAGATCGTAGGTCGCTTCCGTTCCATCGTCCTGCCGCACGGTATAGGTGACAAAGCCGTCCAGGTGGAACAGGTCCACCCCCTGCTCGGCCAGACTCCAACCCAAATCCTGGGTCTTGCGGAGCTCCTTCAGCCACAGGTAGTTTTGCGCTGGGTGCAGGCAATCGGTGTGAATCTGCTCCAGACTGATAAATGCCTGCTCATAAACCATAACCTCCGGCCGGTCCATGAGAGGCACCTGGCGGAGGCGGGCGATCAACTCTTCCGGGGAATGGCGCTTGAGGGTGATAATCTCCATGATGGCTGCCTACCGGGAAATCTTACCACCAATCCCCGGCCCAGGGAATTTTTTTTCTGAGGCCGCCTTCTTTAGGCCCGGCCCGCCATCCCCGGCTAGAGGGAAGAACACTCTTCGGTGGGACAAAACCGGTTGCCAAAGGGCAAGATCCCGGATAGTAAGGATTTCCTGATTTCTTGGGAAAAGAGGGTATGAATGACACGGCGGATGAGGGGGCCAACTCCTGACATGTACAGACTTGCAATCCTGATTCTGAAAATCTTTGGAGTCGGTTCCCGGAATAGCTTTTGTTAATAATTTATTATTTTTACATCTCGCGTTGACATTTCTTTATTTGGATTTATCTACTGGTAGTGAGGTTTAACCCCAACCAAAGGAGGCATGAAAATGGCTGCAAATCAATTGGACCAAGCTTCATACACCAAATTTTTCACTGATATCAACAATGCGATGAAAGAAAAAAGCGAGAAAAAAGTGACTTTAGCAATGGTTTTGGCACGTAACAATGTTCAGCTTAATTTGCCACCAGATATAATGGCAAAAATTCAACCCGCTCTTGACACGGATTTGAATTTGCCCGTGGAAACAAGAAAGACTCCTTGTGCGGCATGTGCAGTATGTGCAGTCTGCTCAGTATGTGCTGAAATGAATGCTGCATCTGGACTCGCTGGCCTTGTAGGGACAGTTGGGTTAACTTAGCATCTTCATAACTTAAAGATTGTAATTGATAGTCGCGCATTTTTATAGGCGACTATCAATTTTTTATGGAGCACTATTATATGGCTGGCGAAGACTCTACGCTAGATAATTATCCTCATCTTAGTAAAGGCACGTATTTACAGGTTTATGGTGAATATGGGTTAGTGAAATCAAAACTTAATGCTATGTCTGTTTCGGTATCTTCGGAAACAATCGAAATGCTAAAAGCCTGTGATGGTCAATCTTCCATAAAAGAGATAATAGAAAACCTCGTTGATGCAAAAACAGATGATGATACCGGTGCTCTTCTGGAAGCAATCATCGATCTCAATAAACTAATTAAAAACGAGGTTGTTGTCCTAGAAAACAAACCCAGCAAATACACGGTTGCGTTAATTTCAAGCGAGGGGCGTTATTATCCGGAAGCTTTGCATGTTGAGTTGACGACACGATGCAATTTGTATTGCCACTTCTGCTATCGCCATGCTGGTCCGCACCAGAAAGAAACCCGTTTGCCCCCCAAAAAATTATTGAATATTTTGGGTAGTCTGTCAGATAAAGGTTTGACGGTAGTTGAGATCACAGGTGGAGAACCATTATTACATCCGGACCTTAAATTAATAACCGATTTTTGCGGAAACACCTTCCAAATGACATCCATCCTTACTAACGGGACGCTGATTAGTGATGATTTTGTAAATTCGGTGCTACCAATAAAAAATCGAGTTGCTTTCAATATTAGTCTTGAAAGTAACAAGCCTGAAGAACATGATAAACGCACCGGAGTTAAAGGAAGCTTTACGCGCACTATCAATGGTATCCGCCGCCTATCAAAACATAATTTCACGTTAAGAGTAGCGATGGCAGTTGATGCTGATAACTGGGAAGATGTAGAGCCTACATTACTCTTGGCAAAGCAATTAGGTGCTACAGCTTTTACTTATTCTGCCATTTTACCATTTGGAAGGGCAGCAGAAAAATTTGGATTCTGGGATTTGGATGCTAATCTTGTAGCTGAGAAAGAAAAATACCTATTCAATAATTACAAAGATTTTTTCCATATCTTAGATGACTCTCAACAACAAAGAATGAGACAACCGGGGAGTTGCGGCGCCGGGCATAGAACTTATGCCATGGATCCAGCGGGAAATGTACGTCCCTGTGCCACTTTTGATAGTCAATTAGGTGTAATTGGCTCTCTCGCAACTCAAACCCCGGAAGCAGTATTCAGTCCTGAAACAGCCAGGCTTTTTGCCGAGATTGAGACGCCAACTCCGGAAGTGTGCGGTTTATGTAAATTCACATATTTCTGTCGAAATTGCGTTTTACGTGGCTTGACGGCTTCTCGCTCTATGGCGCCAACCGAGTGTAATTGGTTAAAACAACCCTTGGTACGGAAATTGGCCGATTTAATATATCCGGTGGCCAATTTGGAATAAATAGGGGTAACTACCAACAAAAGCCTAACCAATCGTTGCCGCGGAGGGCGAGGAAGCCAGCCGCGGGTGAAGTCAAAAATAAAAAAGGCAAAAGACCATCGGTTTTTTCCCGTTTTTACCTATTACCTTTTACCTTTTGTCTTTCCTCCGGCCAGCCCTCCAGGAAGCAGGATGAGCAGAGGGGCCGGGGGCGGCACCATTCCTTCCCCAGACGCACCAGCAGGCCGTGGTATTCTTGATAAAACCCCACGTCCGCGGGCAGATGGTCCATGAAGAGCCGGCGCAGGTCCTCGTAGGCGCAGGACTCCGGGGCCAATTGGTGCCGGCTCAAGACGCGGAAGGTATAGGCGTCCACCACAAAGGTGGGCTTCTCCAGGGCATAGAGGAGAATGCTGTCTGCGGTTTCCGGGCCGACGCCCTTGACCGACAAGAGTTTGGGCCGCAACTTTTCCAGGGAGTCAGCCATCATCAGCTTGAGGGAACCCTGATATTCTTCCTGGAGGAAATTCAAGAAATTCTTGACCCGCCGGGCCTTAAGATTGTAATACCCTGAGGGCCGAATGAGTTGGGCCAGCTCCGCTTCGGGCAGGGCCGTCAAGGCCGCCGCGGTCAGGCGGTCTTCGGCCTTAAGCCGCACCATCACCTTGGCCACATTGTTCCAGTTGGTATTCTGGGTCAGAATGGCCCCCAGCGCCACCTCAAAGGGCGTGTCCCCCGGCCACCAACCCTGGGGGCCGAAGGCCTGATACAACCTCTCGTAAAGCTTCCGCAGCAATTTGCCCGTCCTGGCCGTGGTCATGGGTCTCCTCGAACTGGTAAGCCCCGGTGGGCGGGTGTGACCCCAGCCGGAGGCTCGATTCTATTTTAGCATTTTTTTTGGCCGGGGCCTGTGATAGAATGCCCAGATTGCCGGCTGGCGCGGGAAATTCCAGGGACGCCGCCCGGTCCGGGAGGGTGTAGACCGCCCCGTGGCAGGCGGATTAAAACTTCCCATCTCGACCTGCTTGACCACAGGACCGAATCTTGAGCAAACGCGTCGTTTTCAAGCCATATGATCTAGTCGTGGAGGTGCCGGAAGGCGAGAATCTACTGCGGATCGCCGTCCAGGCGGGGGTGCACATCAACGCCTCCTGCGGCGGCGAAGGGGTCTGCGGCAAGTGCCGCATCCTCCTGGAAGAAGGGGAACTGGACAGTGTCCACTCCCCGCTGTTGAGCCACGAAGAGTGGAACCTGGGCTACCGCCAGGCCTGCCAGTCCCGGGTGCTTTCCGACGTGGTGGTGCGCATTCCCCCGGAATCCCTCCTGGATCGCCGCACCCTGACCCGGCGTCCGGGCGGCATCGGTCTCCGGCCCAGTCCCATTGACCTGGGTGCTTTGAGGGCCGAGGGCCTCTATGATCCTGCCTTCAAGAAAAGATTCGTGGAACTGGCGCCCCCCACCCTGGGGGATAATACCAATGACCTGGCCCGCCTGGAGCAGGGTCTGGCCCGGCAGCACGCGGTGGAAAGCCTCACCATGGACTTTTTCCTGCTGCGCAAGCTGGCCCGGGTCATGCGCCAGGAAGACTTCCGGGTCACCGCCACCCTCGATTTCTCCCGGCGCCGCTACCGCTCTCCCTTCCTGTTGAACGTCGAGGCCGGCGACACCACCCCGCGCCACTTCGCGGTGGCGGTGGACATCGGCACCACCACCGTCTGGGCCCAACTCCTGGACCTGGCGAAC
This sequence comes from Desulfobaccales bacterium, assembly GCA_049585595.1. Classification (GTDB taxonomy): domain Bacteria; phylum Desulfobacterota; class Desulfobaccia; order Desulfobaccales; family 0-14-0-80-60-11; genus JAPLJC01. The sequence continues at coordinate 3,820 of JBAVAG010000062.1, read as the reverse complement.
GGGGCGATCCTGGGCCAGGCCGCTGACTATAATGCCCAGATGAGTTACGGAGATGATGTCATCTCCCGCATCATCTTTTGCCAGAAAGAGCAGGGGCTGCAAAAACTGCAAAGATCGGCGGTGGCCACCATCAACCAGGTGATGCACCGGCTGCTGAAGCAGCATAACCTGTCGCCGGAGGAGATCTCCCATATCACCGTAGCCGGCAACACCACCATGACCCACCTCTTTTATGGCATCGATCCCAAATACATCCGCCTGTCGCCTTATATCCCCACTGCCGGCAGCATTCCGTTGGTCCGGGCCCGGGACCTGGGGGTGGATGTGCCGGAGCACGTCTTCATCTTCTGCGTCAGCTCGGTATCCAGCTACGTGGGCGGCGACATCGTCTCCGGGATCCTGGCCTCCGGCATCTACAAGGACCCCAAGCTTACCCTGTTCATCGATATCGGCACCAACGGCGAAATCGTCATCGGCAACCAGGCGTGGTTGGCCTGCGCCGCTTGCTCCGCGGGGCCGGCCTTCGAAGGCGGTGGCATCAAGTTCGGCATGAGGGCCAGCGCCGGGGCCATTGAAGACGTGATCATCAATCCCGAAACCTTTGAACCCACCCTGATCACCATCGACATGGTGAAGCCCAAGGGCATCGCCGGCTCCGGCCTGATCAACCTGCTGGCCGCCATGATGGAGGCGGACCTCGTCTCGCCCAACGGCAAACTCCGGGAGGACCTGGACACCCCCCGCATCCGCATGGGGGACAGCGGCCGGGAGTACGTCCTGGTCTTCGCCTCCGAAACTCAAAGCGGCCAGGACCTTACCATCAGCGAGGCGGACATCGACAACCTGATGCGGGCCAAAGGGGCCATGTTCGCCGGGTACCTCACCCTGCTGGAAAGCGTCGGGCTCAAGCTCCAGGATCTGGAGCAGGTGATCCTGGCCGGGGCCTTCGGCAACTTCATCAACATCGAAAACTCCATTGCCATCGGCCTGCTGCCGGACCTGCCCCGGGAGCGCTTCCAGTTCGTGGGCAACGCCTCTCTCCAGGGCGCCTCCTTGCTGGCCTTCTCCCAGGACTTGTTGGCCGAGGAGGTCCGGGTGGCGAATATGATGACCAACTTCGAACTTTCCGAGACCCCGGGCTACATGAACCAGTATATCGCCGCTCTCTTCCTGCCCCATACCCAAATGGAACTATTCCCCACGGTCACCGAAAGGCTCCAGGGGATCAAGGGCTGACCCGGCCAGGTCCGGCCCGGACCCAACGCCTCTAGAGAAAGGTGTAGGGGCGGCGTCTCAGTGGTATAGGCCTCTGGCAATTTGGGTTTGCCCTGGGCGGGGAAACCCCGCCCCTCCAGTGTAGGCCGCCGCCGGCCTTGGCGGTTTGGAGCGGCCTGCCTAAACTATTGCTTTCCTGATTTTTTCATGACAAAATAAATTGATTATTAGTGGCCAGGGAGGTTAGCCTCCCTGGCCCGCATTTCGCTGGGGCGTCTTCCCGGCCTTTTGGGGCAAGAGACCTATGTCAACTGAAGCGGTGATTTTCGCCTGTCAGCAAGCGGTGCCGGACCCGGAGGCCCTGCTGGTCTCCTTGGGCAAGGCGGGAAACCGGTGGCGGGTGCTTTCGGAGCCTTGCAGCAGTAAAATGGAGGCCTTTCAGTTGCTCCGCGCCTTGGGAACTCCGGCGGACCTGGTATGGGTCATTGGCTGTGATAAGACCCTCTGCCGCTACCAGGATGGCAGCCGCCGCCTGGGAGGCCGGGTGCAATATTCCCAGGGTTATCTGGAAGAAATCGGCCTGGAGTCCGGGCGGCTGGGGTATTCCCTGGTCACCCCGGGAGATGCCGCGGCCCTGGCCGGGGTCGTCAAGGAAGTCAAGGCCCGTCTGCAGGCCCTGGGGCCAAGCCCCCTCAAGGCCAAGGTTTAGGACTGCGCTGCAGGCAAAGGTCTTAAAAACGAGTTCCTTGCCTTATTTGTTAAACTGTCTCACTTAGGAGAACGAGGGTTGCCTGCCAAATATCACATCCACATGCGCCGGGTGCCGCCCCGTTTCACCCCTCTGGCCAAAAGCACCGTGCTGGACTGGGGCGAGGGCTGTCTCCGCTGCGCCCGTTGCGTCAAAGAAGTCTGTCCGGTGGATGCTTACCGGAAGCGGGGTTTCGACCGGCAGCAGCTGGTGGACACCATCGATGAGATCTGCCGCGACTGTTACCGCTGCGTCCAGGGTTGTCCCCGGGGACTGGTCTTCAAGGCCATGAACCCCCAATACCGGCAGATGGGGGACGACTATTGGACCCCGGAGATCATCGCGACCACTTGGAGCCAGGCGGAAACCGGCAAGATTCCCGTTTCCGGGGCCGGCTATGGCGGGGCCTTTGCCGGGGAGGGGTTCGATTCCTGCTGGACCGACATGTCGGAGATCGTCCGGCCCACCCGGGATGGCATCCATGGCCGGGAATATATCAGCACCTCCATCGACCTGGGCCGCAAACCCTTGTTTCTGGCCTTCAACGAGCAACAGGAGATGCTGATCACCCCACCTCGCCTTTTGGAAATCCCCTTGCCGGTGGTGCTGGCGGAACCATCCCGGAGTGCCGACCCGGTGCGGCTGCGTCAGATCATGGCAGCGGCCGCCCAAAGCCTGGGCACCCTGGCGCTCCTGCACCGGAAAGACATCGGCGCCGACCTGGCCCCGGCCGCTTCTCGCCTGGTGCCCATTCTGGCGGCCAGAGAGCCTCTGAAACAGACTGCGCCGCTGCTCAACCAGGTGCCCGCGGTGGAGATCCCGGACCATCCCGGGGTAATGGCCCAGATGGAGGCCATCAAGAAACGCTTCCCCCACCTGCTCGTCTGGATCAGGGTGCCGGCCGACGGCCAGGCCGAGGCGCGAGTGGCGGCCTTAGCCGCGGCGGGGGCCGAGGTTTTGCACCTGACCGGCTCCGATAAAGCCCGGGGCCTCAAGGACGCCGGAGCCGTGCACCTGAAGGACCTGGTGCGCCACTGCCACCTGAAGCTGGTGGCAGACCGGTTACGGGATGCCGTTACCCTGCTGGCCAGCGGCGGCATCGCTCTGGCGGAGCACGTGGCCAAGGTCATCATCGCCGGCGCCGACGGGGTAATGGCCGACCTCTCCCTGCTCCTGGCCCTGGAATGCCGGCTGTGCCCCGAGTGTCCCGGCGGCCCTGACAAGAAGAACCAACAGCCCTGCCCCATCGACCTGGGGAGCCTCAGCGTCCCCCGGGGGGCCCAGCGGATGGTCAACCTCATGGGCGCCTGGAACAACCAGCTCCTGGAGGTCCTGGGCGCCATGGGCATGCGGGAGGTGCGCCGCCTGCGAGGGGAAGTGGGCCGGGCCATGTTCAAGGAGGACCTGGATAGAGAAATCTTTGCCCCGCTCTTCGCCCGGCCGGAGGGTGAAACCAGGAGGGTCGGCGAATAGAAGGAGTTACCCGTAGGGCGGCCGTCCCTGGCCGCCTCTAAATGGCGGGCACGGAGGCCCGCCCCACCGAACCGATAACCGGTTTCCGGCGAAAGGCGAACGCAGGCTAAAGCCTGCGGCTACCACTTAAAAGCAAATGAACGCCAAACCACCCCGTGGCTGGTTCAAAGTTCAAAGTTAAATCGACTAAAATCAGAAAAAGACTAAAAAATGGCGCAAGCGAAGAAAAAAACGGTTCCCATCATTCCCCTGGAATCCTGGAGCGAAGACGGGCCCTGGCAGCCGATTCCCACCCCGTCCCGCTTCCGCACCCCCTTGAGCAAGTACCTGGTGGGGCGTGACGAATCCGCCTGCATCAAGTGCGGCGGCTGCGTCGAAGCCTGC
>JBAVAG010000061.1:0-1862 GCA_049585595.1 Desulfobaccales bacterium | reverse complement strand
GCCGTGGGCCCTTAGCCCCCTCCCCCAACAGGTTCACCGTCAAACATAAACCACCGACGCCTCGCCGTCCTTGCGGGCGGCGATTTCGCCGATGACGAAGCCATGCTCGTTGAGGCCCTGGAGCCTTAATAAGACATCCGCCACCAGGTCTTTGTCCACCACCAGGACCAAGCCGATGCCGTTGTTGAAGGTGCGCAGCATCTCCTCCTCCGGGATGTTCCCCAGGTTGCGGAGGAGGTGAAAGATAGGGGGCACCGGCCAGGATTGACGATGGATCACGGCCCGGCAGGTTTTGGGCAGGATGCGGGGCAGATTATCGGTGAGGCCACCGCCGGTGATGTGGCAAATACCGGCCACGGGGAAATCCCGCCGCAGGTTGAGGACCGTCTCTACGTAGATGCGGGTGGGCTTGAGGAGTTCCTCCCCCAGGGGGCCGCCCAACTCCGGAATCTCATCGCTCACCAGGTGGGCGTGGCTTTCCAGGAGGACCCGGCGCACCAGGGAATAGCCGTTGCTGTGCAGGCCGCTGGCGCCCAGGCCGATGAGCTGGTGGCCCACCGCGATCCCGGAGCCGTCGATGATCTGGTCCCGCTCCACCACGCCCACCACGAAGCCGGCCAGGTCGTACTCTCCGGTCTGGTAGAGGCCCGGCATTTCCGCTGTCTCCCCGCCGATCAAGGAGCAGCGGGCCTGGCGGCAGCCCACCGTGATGCCTTCGATGATCTGGGTGGCAGTGCCGGGGTCTAGGCTCCCCATGGCCAGGTAATCCAGGAAGAACAAGGGGGTGGCGCCATGGACGATAATGTCGTTGGCGCACATGGCCACCAGATCGATGCCGATGGTGTCATGGCGGTCCATCAGGATGGCGATCTTGATCTTGGTGCCCACCCCGTCGGCGGCGGACACCAGCACCGGGTCCTGGTAGTGGTTCGCCCCCAGGTGAAAGAGGCCGCCGAAGGCGCCGATCTCGCCCAAGACGCCGGTGCGGTAAGTCGATTTGACCAGGGGGCGGATCCTCTGGATAAAGGCGTCCGCCTTGTCGATATCGACCCCGGCCTCCTTGTAAGTGCTGATATCGGCCATCCCCTGTGTTCCCCCCTGCAAAGGATTGCCAGTCTTATTCGCCCGCAAGCCCAAATACACACATATCTGAGAAAAACCAGGCAGGACTATCTCCATTCAATCATACAATTTGTTTACCGGCTTCGGGACCCACGGATTGATCGAAGACTGCATTTACCGTAATTTTAACCACATACGTGGCCGGCGGCAGTTTCATCGGGGCCTTTTTCAGTTCCTCCGCCATCTGCTCGAATAACTCGCCGGCGGAAAGTAATTCGGCAGTGCCTTTGATCTGATAACCCTGGTGACTCTTTTCGTCAATGACGGTCACAGCTACCTTGGGGTTTTTCAAAAGGTTTTCCCGGGTCTTCCGAGAAAAAAGATCGGCGAAGACAACATGCTCGTCATCTATGAGCCGGACAGTCCCTTTCGGGGTGGCATTCGGTACGCCATCGGGAGAAGCCGTGGCTACCCAGCCCATCTTGCCTTTCATGAATTCCTGCACTGCTTGCGGTATCTTGGCCATTTAGCGTGCCCTCCTTCAGCTTATAAAGCCGCGTTGATCCCTTGCTGGACTCAAAAAGTTGTTTTGAATAGCCTGCCTGGTATTTTCCGGATATGTGTGTTTGGCATCAAAATCTGGAGCATTTCCCCATCTCGTCTCACCGAGATTATGCGCCATTGGCCCGCGCAGTCAAAAATGGTTTGGGGCCCCATCTTTCCGAGAGCAATCCCTTCAAGTTGCCTCTTTTTGGTATCCAAATTGCCTTGTGGAAGGCATGGTAGCAGGAGTTTCCGCC
>JBAVAG010000060.1:0-12114 GCA_049585595.1 Desulfobaccales bacterium | reverse complement strand
CTTTCATCACCTTGATGACGTCCAGATCGGTGGTAAAGCCGATGGCGCAGCAGACCGGGGCCACCACGTCCTCGATCCGGCCCCAGAGACTGCCGTTCTGGCTGCGGGTGTGATTGATGGCGATGATTTGCCCGCCGGGCTTGGCCACCCGTAAAATCTCCCGGCAGACCCGGTAAGGGTCTTGGACGGTGGTGATCACATAGGCGGCCATGACCACGTCGAAGTGATTGTCGGGGAATTCCAGTTTGGCGGCATCCATTACCTGCAAGTGGAAGCGGCTGCCACTGTTGAGATTGGCGGCCGTCTTCCGGGCCACCTCGATCATGGGGGCGGAGATGTCGATGCCCTCCAGATCGGTTTGCGGCGGGTAGTATTCCAGGGTAGAGCCAGGGCCTACACCGATCTCCAAGACCTTCTGGCCAGGCCGGCGGGACAGATACTTAAAGGCCTGGCGGCGGCCGGGTCCCAAAAGTTTGCCGAATATCCAATCATAGAAAGGGCAATAAAAAGAATAGAGCCTCTCCATGTAACGGGGATTAACTCTGGATTTTTTGGTTTCCATCGATTGTTTCCTCTTGCATCCACAAAGTTGGGGATACCCCGGTCCATTGAGAGAGGGGACTCTCTTCCCAAAATAAGATATTTTATCCCAAGGTCATGAAAAAAGTAAACGGAAAAATTCCCGGCTCGGTGCGGCCGGGAGCCTCGGACCATCCTTGGCCGGGGGCGGGGGCGCCTCCGCCAAGGGCCGGTTTCCTCCAAAACACGTGGCCCCAGCACTTCTCCCCGGGCGGCGGACCGGAAAGCGTTTGCAATAGCCCCCCGGGTAATTTACAATAAAATAACATCGCAACGGCAAAAATAGTTTGGCCATTCCGGGCTACCGGGAAGCGCTGCCGGGGGCAATCCCGGAATATTCTACCCACTATCCTTTCCCTTCCCGGGCTTTTGGGGGGCAGGGCCGGAGGTTGATGCATGTCTTTTTCGAAAACCGTGGAGATGCGGCGAGTGGTGATCACCGGGGTAGGCATGGTGACCTCCATGGGCCTCGACGTCCCCACCGTGTGGTCGAATCTCCTGGCCGGGAAATCCGGGATCACCCACCTGGACCGTTTCGACCAGGAAGCCATGGCGCGTTACCGCGTCCCGGAAAACTTTCCCACCGTTGGCGGCGAGATCAAGAACTTCGACCTGAAGGAAATCCTGCAAGCCCGGAAAAAGGAAGTAACCAAGGAAGATCTCAAGCAAATCAAATATAGCGACCGCTTCACCCAATTCGCCCTGGCCGCCTCCCTGGAGGCCATCAAAGACTCGGGCATCGATCTGGAGGCCGAAGAGCCGGAACGGGCCGGCGTCATCATCGCCAGCGGCATGGGAGGGGTTGGCACCTGGGAAGAAGGGGTGCAGAAGCTGATTTTCGAAGGCGTGCACCGGGTCTCTCCCTTCATGGTGCCCAAGATGATCCCCAACCTGGCGGCGGGCAACGTCTCCATCAGCTTTAAGGCCAAGGGGCCCAATATCGCCCTGTCCACCGCCTGCGCCGCCGGGGCCCACGCCATCGGCATGGCCTACCGCTCCATCCAGTTGGGAGAGGCGGACATGATGGCCGCGGGTGGCAGTGAAGCCGCCATCACCATTCTCACCATCGCGGGCTTCTTTCGCATGGGCGCCCTGGCCATGGGCTACAACGACAATCCTGCGGCCGCATCCCGCCCCTTTGATCTTAAGCGCTCGGGCTTCGTCATGTCGGAGGGCGCCGGCATACTCGCCCTGGAGGAACTGGATCACGCCCTGGCCCGGGGATCCAAGATTTACGGCGAGATCATTGGGTTTGGCATGACCGGCGACGCCCACCACATCACCGACCCGGACCGGGAAGGGGCCACCCGTTGCATCGCCCTGGCCATGAAGGATGGCGGGGTCACTCCGGCCGACATCGATTACGTCAATCCCCACGCCACCGCCACCCCGGTGGGCGACCGCAACGAATGTCTGGCTCTCAAGGAGATCTTCGGGGATCACGCTTCCCGTCTGCTAGTGAGCGGCACCAAGTCCATGACCGGCCACCTCTTGGGCGCGGCCGGAGCGGTGGAAGCCATTTTTTCCGTCTTGGCCATCCGGGACGACCTAATCCCCCCCACCATCAACCTTACGGAGGTTGACCCGGACTGCGCCGGCCTCGATTTTGTAAAGGATACGCCTCGGAAGGCGAAGGTCCGCTATGCCCTGTCCAATTCCTTCGGATTCGGCGGCACCAATGCCTCCCTGGTATTCAAACGCTATGAGGGCTGAGTAAGGAGAGAGATCCCAGGCCAACTGCTGGCCATTGCTCACTGCTCACAGTAGTCAGTAGCCAGTAGTCAGTGGCCAGTAAAAGCAAAGGCAAAACCAGTGGTCAGTGGCCAGGGGCCAGTAAAGGCATTAAGGCTGAGTAAGGAGAGAGATCCCAGGCCGACTGCCGGCCATTGCTCACTGCTCACAGTAGTCAGTAGCCAGTAAAGGCAAAAGCAAAAAAGTCCGGATCTCACTGCTCACTGCTCACAGCTCACAGTAGTCAGTAGACCACATGAACTCGGGCCCCAAAGCCATACGCATCGCCATCGTCCTGAACGGGCAAGAGTTCGTCTGCCTCCCCGTAACCCTGCCTTTTTCCCTGGAAGGCTACCCGCCCCTGGATCTGGTCCTCTACGGCGCCACCCCCGGGACCAGCCAGGCTATAGAGGTTTTCCCCCTAAAGGATTTACGGACGGATGAATTCGATCTCATCCTGGACGGCCAATCCCTGACCGCGGGGCTGCCCGAGTTCTCCCCGGAGCGGCTGAGCCAGCTCATCAGCGGCCCCCTCGCCAACTTCCTGAAAGGGTTGATCTGCGAGCTTCAGGAGCTGCGGCAGAAACAGGAAATCAACGCCGGCATCATCCAAAGCGCCACCGACGGCATCGTTACCATCGACGAAGACCATGTCATTATCGGCTACAACGAGGGAGCCGAGAAAATGTTCGGCTACAGCCGGGCCGAGGCCCTGGGCCAGGACCTGAATATCCTGATTCCACCTCCCTACAAGGAGGTACACCGGGGATTCGTGCGGCGCTACGTGGCCACCCGGGAGGCCCGGGTGATCGGCAAACACGTGCGGCTCAAGGCCCAGCGCCGGGACGGCAGCGAATTCCCCATGAGTATCTCCTTTTCCGTGGCCGAGATCCGGGACAACCTCTATTTCACGGGGGTCATCCGGGACATCACCGAATATCAGGAGATGGAAGACCGGCTGCTGCAGTCCGAGCGCCTGGCCGCGGTGGGCAACACCGTGACCCACATCGCCCATGAGATCAAAAACCCCCTGCTGATCATCGGCGGCTTCGCCCGGCAACTCTTGAAGATTCCCGGCCTGGACGACAAGTCCCGCCAGAAGTTGAACATCATGGCCGAGGAAGTGAGCAACCTGGAAGCCATGGTGGCGGAGATGCGGGATTTTGTGCGTCTCCCCGCAGCGGTGAAAAGCCGGGGCCGCCTGGAGAAGGCCATCTCGGAGGCCCTGGAACTGTTCCGGGACACATTCACTGAAAACCATGTCAAGATCAAACGGGTGGAAGACGGCCCTCTGCCGCCGCTCGATTTTGATCCCACGCAATTGCGCCAGGTCCTCATCAATCTCTTCAAAAACGCCCTGGAAGCCATGCCCCGGGGCGGCGAACTCACCATCAGCACCAGGGTTTCGGGGCAGAACGCCGAAATTGTGCTGGCGGACACCGGCGAAGGCATGGACCCGGGGGTGGCGTCCAACATCTTTCAGCCTTATTTCACCACCAAAGCCCAGGGCACCGGCCTGGGACTGGCCATCTGCCAGAGTATCATCCAGGGGCACGGCGGCTCCATCTCCGTCACCAGCACCCCGGGTAAAGGAACCGCTTTTACCATTCAACTGCCGCTGGCGACCTAGAAGCGATTGCAAAACCTCAGTCTGCCCAAAAAGGTCATTTGAGATCCTTCACTACGTTCAGGATGACAACGAAATCAGGTTTTACAAAAAGGCGGCCGCAAGCTAAAGCTTGCGAAAATCCTTAGTAAAATGAGCGCAGGCTAAAGCCTGCGGCTACCAGAACATGTCGATATCTTTAAAAGTATTTCTGAACATGGCACCAGTATTGTGTCCCACGGAAACGTTGCATAAATGCTTTGCCTTATTCCCTCCCCCTTGAGGGGGGGGTATCTCAAACCTTTTGTTAAGATAAATGTAGGAATAACAATAGGTCTTGTTCCAACTTGGGAAGGGAGGGCGGGCAGCAGCAAAGACCCTGGTTTTTTTCATGAGCGGCAACCTGGCCTTAAAGCGGGAAGACACCCCTTTCCTGGAGGTGCGGGACCTCAGGGTTCGCTTCACCACTTCCCGGGGAGAGGTGCGGGCCCTGGCCGGGATCGATTTTTCCATGCAGCCTGGCGAAACCCTGGGGCTGGTGGGAGAATCGGGCTGCGGCAAGACCGTCACCGCCATGGCCATTTTGCGCCTCCTCCCCCTGCCGGCGGCCCATGTGGAAGGAGAGGTCCGCTTTTTGGGGGAGGATCTGCTGAACTGCCCGGCGGAGCGCCTGGCGCGGATTCGGGGCAACCGCATCGCCATGGTCTTCCAGGAGCCCATGACCGCCCTGAACCCGGTGTTCACCATAGGCGAGCAGGTGGCTGAGGTGCTGCGCCTGCATCGGGGTCTTTCCGAGGCGGCCGCCCTGGAAGAGGCCGCGGCCTCCCTGACCCGGGTGGGACTGTCCGAGGCGGGGCAGCGCCTGCGGCAATATCCCCATGAGCTTTCCGGGGGGCAGCGCCAGCGGGTGCTGATGGCCATGGCCCTGGCCTGCCGCCCGGACCTGCTCATCGCCGACGAGCCCACCACCGCCCTGGATGTCACCGTTCAGGCCCAAATTCTGGCGCTCCTCCGGAACCTGAAGGCCGACCTGGGTCTGGCGATCCTGTTTATCACCCACAACCTGGGGATCGTGGCCCAGACCGCCGACCGGGTAATGGTGATGTACGCCGGGCTCATCGTGGAGGCGGCCGCAACCGGGGAGCTCTTTGCCGGCCCTGGCCACCCCTATACCAGGGGGTTGCTGGCCTCGGTGCCCCGGCTCGATTTTCGGCGCCCCCCCGGGGCGCCAATGGAAGCCATCAAGGGACAACTGCCGCTTGAGCCGCCCCCGGGCTGCCTCTATCAGGACCGCTGCCCCGAAGCCCGGGGACAGTGCCTGACGCCGCCTCCCTGGGTGGAGGTGGCCCCTAAACACATGGTGCGGTGTTGGAATTATGGCTGAACTGCTGAAAGCCCAGGATCTGTGCCGCCACTACCGCTTGCAGGGCTTCTGGGGCCGGGGGCCGTTGCTGAAGGCGGTGGACTCCGTGAGCTTCGCCATGTTCCCCGGGGAGACCCTGGGGCTGGTGGGCGAATCCGGCTGCGGCAAATCCACCCTGGCGCGGCTGGTTCTGGGGCTGCTGACCCCCACCTCCGGCCGGGTCTGGTTCGGGGGCGAAGACTTGAGCAGTCTGCCCCGCCGGGGCCTTAAGGCCATACGCCGCCAGTTCCAGATCATCTTCCAGGACCCTTACTCCTCCCTTAACCCCCGCATGACCGTACGGCAAATCCTGGAGGAACCCTTCCTCATCCATAATCTCGGGACCCGGAGGGAACGCCGGACCTGGGTGGCAGGTTTGCTGGCTGAGGTGGGCCTGGCCCCGGAACACCTGGGCCGCTACCCCCACGAATTCAGCGGCGGCCAGCGCCAGCGCCTGGGGATCGCCAGGGCGCTGGCATTGCGCCCCCGGCTGATGGTGGCCGACGAGCCGGTCTCGTCCCTGGATGTCTCCATTCAGGCCCAGATTCTCAACCTGCTGGTCCAGTTGCATGAGCACCACAATCTTACCTACCTCTTCATCTCCCATGACCTGAGCATCATCTCCCAGATCTGCAGCCGGGTGGCGGTGATGTACCTGGGACGCCTGGTGGAGATGGCCCCCCGGGAGGTCCTGGCCCGGGGGCGCCTCCATCCCTATACCGAGGCCCTGCTGGCCGCGGTGCCCCAGCCCGACCCCCGGCAGCCTTTCCGGCCCCCGGCCCTCAAGGGGGAGCCGCCCAGCCCGGTGCAGGTCCCTTCGGGCTGCCCCTTTCACCCCCGCTGTCCCGAGGCCGAGATCCCCCGCTGCCGGGACCAGGTCCCGGCCTACCGGGAAACCGCCCCGGAATACTGGGTCGCCTGCCATTTTCGCTGAGATAGGAAGTATCGATAATTTGGCGGGGGGAAGCGGGCAGTCCTGTCCGCCAGAGATTTTGCATAAGGACTGGCTAATGAAAATTGAAAGATCTAGCTGCAACCCTTAAGCGAGAGAAGACGGGGGAACCCCGGAAGCGCCAAAACTCCCTCTCCCCTGTTGTAGGGGCGGGGTTTCCCCGCCCGGGGGGGGGGGGGCGAGACGGCGCCCCTGCCTGAGATAAGGGTCTGGGTGAGGGGTGGCTGACCGATTACTCTCCCCTCACCCTGCCCTCTCCCCCATTGGGGGAGAGGGGAAAAAGATAGTGAACTCCATAAGTTAACCAAAGAGGATTTTGGAGTCTAGATTACAACGGCGGGTTAGCAAAAACCTTGCCGGTCACTACTGGGAAGCGGGGGGTTCGTAACTGAATTCGGGAAGGAAGGCGGGGTCTCTCTGGAACGGCGATACTTCTGTTTCCCTTGATTTCCACCCGGAGCATGGTTACTTTTCAGGCAACATGGCGAAGCTGACTGGCAAAAATTCCGGTGAGGGGCTGGGCGCGGCCCTGCTGCTGCTGGCATTGATCTTGGCGCCGGGCGGCCCCGCCCGGGCCGCCTCCCAGGATCTGGCCCTGTTTTACGATGACTTGGCTCCCTACGGCGCCTGGGTGAAATACCGCCAATACGGGCCGGTTTGGTATCCCACCAGTGGGGCGACCGCCAACTGGCGGCCCTATGTGGACGGCCGCTGGCTGCCCACCGCCGAGGGTTGGACCTTTGAAACTTCCGAACCCTGGGGCTGGGCCACTTACCACTTCGGCAACTGGATGCCCACCACTGAATACGGCTGGGTCTGGGTCCCGGGCAGCACCTGGTATCCCTCCACCGTGGCCTGGCGCACCAGTGATGAATACATAGGCTGGGCCCCCATCCCGCCGCCCAATTTTGCCCCGGAGTCGGTATATTGCGGGTCGTATTACTTCGGCATATCGTTGGTGGACCTCTTGTGCCCGCCTTTGTGGGTCTTCGTCCGGGCCCCCTTTTTTCTGCGGGGATTCGGGTCGCCCTTCTTCCCGAGTTTTTCCTATTTCAACTCGGCCTCTCTGGCGCCCTACAGGTTTTTGCCGGTGCTGTTTCCCGGGACCCTGTTCGAGAGCAATTATGTCTCACCGGCCTATGACCCCCGGGCCTTTTACGTCTTCGGACCGCCCTTCTCCTTCGTGGCTCGGGTAACCAATACCAATATCGGCGCCCTGCGCAACTTTGCCGACACCGTCAACTTCAATGGGCTGCGAAACGTACTCCCCCCGGCAGCGGTGACTTCCCGGCGCCCCTTTATCCGGGACGCCATCCCCGCGGCGGTGCTTGGGGGCAAGGGATTTGCAGTTACCCGGGTTGTCGATCCGGCCGCAGTCCAGGGACAGTTGGCTCGCCCTGGGGTGGCGCCGCCGCCGCCGAATCTCCCCAACGCCGCCGGGGAGATCCCCCGGGGCGCCAAAGAGGTTCCCGAAATCTTGACGGCGCCCGGACGACAGCGGGCGCCGAGAATGGGTGCGTTTGGGAAGGCCTCGACCCTGCCCAGGGGAATGGCCCTGCCCCCGCAATCGGAGCAGGCCCTGACCCCCCAGATGCGGCGGCAGATCCAGCGGCAGGCTCAAGGAATTAAGGTCCCGGCCGGGGGTGCCCCTCGACAGTTGCAAACTCAGGCGGCGCCGCGGCCTGGGCCCGCTTCTTCACCCCCCAGGCCGGCGCCGGTGACCGGTGGAACCGGAGAAGGGCGAGGCTTGCACTAACCAATGTTGCGGCTATCCAGAGACCACCTCATAGCCCGCGGCCTCGATCACCCGGGCCAATTCCCCTGGGTCCACCGGCCCGGCGCTCTGGTAAGTCACCCGGCCGTCGGCCAGGTTCACCTGCACCTCCGAGATTCCCGGCAGGCTCTCAAGGGCCCTGGTCACCGCCGCGGCGCAATGCTCGCAACTCATCCCTTTCACTTTAATTTCCGGCATTTCGGCCTCCTTAGAATTTGGAGAGGTCCTCGGCACTCTCCCTCCAAATTCTAATGCATCCTCAAGGGAGAAGGAAGAGGCCGATGATTGCGGGAGCATCTGTGGTGAACAGGTCCATGGAGCGGCTGATCAAGCGATTAATCAAAGTGGGCGTCAGAGTTTCTTACCATGCCCGTCGGTGGTATGTTCATGTTGCCTCCGCCTTTCCCCTGGCTGACCATTACCGTGCGGTGCTGGCCTGGGGTCCTTAAGCTCCATCGGAGTTATTAGGTATCCAGGGTTTGAGGGGCAGGTATGCTCAACTCATTGTGAAAATTACTATGCCCGGCTTTTGGGTTGACAAATTCTTCGGGATCAAATCCTGGATGGAAGGTTCAAAAACCCATTTTCAACCGCGGATGCCAAGGCTGGGGCATAATCTCAGATAATGTTAAGGTCCCAATTTAAGAACAATACAAAAGGTGAATACAGAATGAGGCATCTTTTCAGAAAATTCGTTAAGCGTGTAAAGCCGGTAATGCTCCTACTTACCAAATCTGGCCGTCGTCACAGACTTGTAGGACCTCCAGATCTCTGGAAAATGAAGAGAGATTTTCAAATAAAATTCTTGAAAGACCACGGCTTAAAACCGGAACACTATCTTATGGACATTGGTTGTGGAACTCTTCGGGGAGGTATTCCATTGATCGACTACCTAAAGGAAGGTCATTACTTCGGTATCGAAACGCGGAAGGAAGTTTTGGATGAAGGCAGAATGGAATTGAAAGAGGCTGGTCTAAATTGGAAAAGTCCAACACTTTTGACCACTGAACAATTTACCAAGGGAGGCTTATTACAGAAATTTGATTTCATTTGGGCATTTTCCGTGTTGATTCACATGACTGATGAGATCCTGAACGATACTCTCGATATTGTAAAGAACCATCTTTACGATTCAGGCTTTTTCTACGCCAATGTCCAAATCGGAGACCGAGACGAAGGAACCGGCTGGCAGGGGTTTCCCGGAGTCTGGAGAAGTCTAGATTTCTACCGCGAAGCCTGTTATCGACATCGATTGGTAGTCTCTGATATGGGGCAGCTCAAGGATCTTGGACATATCTCAGGTGTTGAAGATCAGGATGCGATGCGGGTGCTCAAAATAGAAATTAAAGAAGAGATTATGACAGGCAGAGATTTGACCTGCCCCCAGTAGCTAGATCAAATTTTAAGTTAGGATGGGGGTTAAGTCAAGCCAGACAGATAGACTTCAGTGAGCAGTGAGCAGTGAGCAGTGAGCAGTAAAAGCCTAGAAGCTATTGCAAAACCTGATTTCATTGTCATCCTGAAAGAAGTGAATGATCTCAAGTCACTGAAAATACTAGAATCTTCGCTTCGCTCAGAACGACGTTTCCAGGCAGGCTGAAGTTTTGCAATAGCTTCTAGGCCGAGCCTAAAACTCATGGGCGCTGATGCCCACGTTGGTGAAGCCGATGTCGCTGGCTGACGATGCCGCAGCCGCTCACCGGCACGAACTGGATGGTGCCGAGGGTGGCCAGAAGTGCCAGGGTGAGCAAGGTCAATCTCTTCACTCCAGTCTCTCACCTGAACATCTGGAGCAGGTTGCCGTTATGGGGAGGTACAGTAATCATAGTGCCCAAATTGTCGTAGTAAAGATTCCCCGCCCCCGTTCCCACTGTGAACAAGTAGTCTATGCCATAGGTGCTGTAAGGCTGCATATTGGCGTAGGACCAGAGGACGCTGATGGTGCCGGTGGCGGAGCAGGGGGGGTTGCCTTCTATCTCCGTTGGAGTACCCCAAGTACCGTAGGTGGTAGAAGATATGGAGTAGATGCCGTTAGTGCTCGTGTAGAACGCGAAGCAATAGCGAGTCGTGCCGCTAACTGCCGCCGCCGCACAATTAGTAACGGTATTATTTTGAACATCTTCCAAAGTAGAAAAACCACTCGTCCATGCCGTTGAACCTGCACAATAGTAACCTTCTGTCTTGTAGGTGTAGTTTGTGCCAAGTATAACCGTTGTCGTCCCACTGCTGTCAATGATTATACTTGGCGGATTGTTGCCTGTGGCAACACCCGTAGTGATACTGGTAAAACTGGAAGGATTGTTATTGCTATTATTAGCACTTCCATTCCCACCTACAAAGAAGCTCAAGTTTCCATTATTCATAATCGCAGTGATTTGCGGAGTATTGTAACGGTGGCCCGTGCTATTCATGGTATCAATGGCAATATCGGGAAAAATCACATAAAGGGAAGAAGATGATACTGTAACCACAGATTGCCAGCTTCCACCAGTATTATTAATATAATACAGGGCAGATACGGTCCCATTGTAGCTATTAAAAGCTATGTGTGAACAGTTCCTAAAATCAACAGCAATGGCACAACAGTAATAAGTCCCACCGGAGGTGATGGCGGCTATTGTGGAGGGCGTTCCCCAGGTGTTCGTGGCAGTATTGAACTGCACGAAGGATAAGGCGGTGGGGCTTGAATAGTAAGCGACATCTATATAACCATTGCCGTCAATGGCGCAGGCGCAGTTATTAGCAGAGGCGTAAGCCGTCTGGTTCGTTCCTACATTGGACCAGGAGCCGCCGCTTTTTTTCCACGCCTCCACCTGGCCGGCAGTAGCGTTCAGCACTACGGCGTAGAGGACCCCGCCGGAGGTGCGGACCAGGTTGCGGGCACCAAGGTTATAGGCATCACCAGAAGTACCGAATTGGACAGGGGCGGCCTGGGCCACTCCCGGTAGCAGCAGGGCCAGGATGGTCAGAGTAGCCAGTAGTAGGGGCGACCCGCTGGGTCGCCCAGCAGAGGACCACAGGCGAGACGCCTGTGCTACCTTAGCCAGTAGCTTCTTCATAAGTTTGTCCCCACGTAGTCCCATCACCCTATCCCTCCCTTTTACTGTATTTGCACCCAAGTCGCACTTTGGCTGCGGCCTTAAGCGGGTTAATTGCTCAAGGTGGCTGCATCCCGAGCCGGCCTTCACTCCCCCTTTTTCCATCCTAGGCGCCCTGGAAGGTGCGGGAAGGAATCTGCGACGGAAACGAACCACTTAAAGGGAATAATATCGACCCATAAAAATATCTCTGCCAGCAGCCAGGTCACGATAAACCGTTTCCCAACCACGGCCCACGGTTCATCAAGATTGAGTATGTAGAAAAGCGCCCACCCAATCAACAAGTAAACTAAGATCAGAATGCAGAAAACAATCACCTTTCCTCCCTACCCTCCCTTTTACTGTATTTGCACCCAAGCGCCAGACCCGCCGCCGTTGACCCGGTAGGTGTTGTCGCCGCTGGAATCCCACCAGACCGTTTTCAGGCACCGATACTGGTGAACGTAGCCCGTGGGCGCATCCTGGTAGAGATCGCCATTTCCGGTCCCCAACAAATCATCACCGAAGGCGCAAACATTGGTGGGGGCGCTGGTCGTTGGCCCGATGATGGTCTTTCTGCCGCTCACCGTGATGCCCGAGGGCCAGGTAGAACCGTTAGTGCAGGCATAAACTATGCTATTAGTGGCCGATGGCAGGATCACATCCGTCTGCGTGATGCTGCCGGTGGAGGGGCCGATGTTGAGGTATTTGATATTGGCCCCCGTTCCGTATTGCGGATTGTCGATGGTCAGGGAAAACCCGGCGCAAGCTGAATACTCAAAAGCCTGCCATCCAATTAGAAATCCAGCATTGGCATTGTCACAGTTAAAAAGGGTGCCGTTAATCTCACATTTTAAGGGTCCGATGATTCCATAGGTCATATTGGCGCTCACCGTCCCGCCAACCAAAGTTATCGAGCTCCCGGCAATGGGCGTCCCCACATAAGCTACTGCCGCCGCCCCTAAGAGTTGGCCGGTCCCGGCGCCGATCTGG
>JBAVAG010000059.1:0-11558 GCA_049585595.1 Desulfobaccales bacterium | reverse complement strand
GGAGCCGGCTTACCCTCAGGAGGAGCCGCCTTCCGACCAAAGCAGGAGCTTGGCTCTAAAATAAGGTTCCCAAGCGGGAGCTTGGGAACCAGAAAAAGATGGTCATTCTGAGCGAAGCGAAGAATCTCGTCTTTTAAAATACTTGAGACCATTCGCTTCGCTAAGGGTGACAGGAAATGTGGTTTTGAAATAGCTTCCAGCGAGCGGCGCGGGGCTTGAGGGGATTCGGGGATCGGGGGCCATGTCGGGGTATTGGGGGGGATTGTTGGTGCTGTCATACCTGCTGGGCTCCATCCCCAGCGGGCTGGTGGTGGCCCGGGCCCTGGGGAGGCCGGACCCCCGCAGCGGGGGCAGCGGCAACCTGGGCGCCGCCAACCTCTATCGCCTGCTGGGCCTCAAGGCCGGCCTCCTCACCCTGCTGGGAGACGTCCTCAAGGGGGCCCTGCCCACGGTGCTGGCCCTCCTCTGGCTGGCGCCCCCGGGACCCTGGCAACAGGCGGCGGTGGCCTCGGTGGGGGCGGCCGCGGTCCTGGGGCACGTCTTCCCCCTGGGTCTCGGTTTTAAAGGGGGCAAAGGGGTGGCCACCAGCTTCGGAGTGGTGACCGCTCTTTGTCCCTGGGCCGGGCTGAGCCTGGTCCTGGTCTACCTGCTGGCCCTGAGCCAGACCCGCATTTTTTCCATCGCGGCTCTCATCGCCGCCTGGCTGCTGCCGGTGGCCGTGGGCCTCTTTTCCGGCTCCAAGGCCTATCTCCTCCTGGCCGGGGCCCTGTCGGGGTTGATCCTGGCCTGCCACCGGTCCAATTTGCAGCGGTTTTTCCGGGGCGATGAACCGCGGCTTTAGAAAAGGCCGAATGCTCCCTTGAAAAGTTGTGAGGAATTGGTGGCACAGGCGTCTCGCCTGTGCGGACTGGCAACTTATTGTCGTTCAGTGGGTAAGTAACGGCTAGCCGCAGTCGGCGGAGAAACCCCATGTTGATCAAGGATTGGATGACCCGGGACCCCGTAACCATCACTGACGACACCTCCCTGATCCGGGCCATGCATATTATCAATGAGCATCGCTTCCGGCGTCTGCCGGTGATGAGCGCCGGCCGCCTGGTGGGCCTGGTCACCGACCGGGACCTGAAAGCCGCCTCCCCGTCCAAGGCCACCGCCCTGGACGTGCACGAGGTCTATTATCTGATGGCGGAGATGCCGGTAAAGGAGATCATGAGCCGCGACCCGATCACCGTCTCCCAGGAGGCCACGGTGGAGGAGGCCGCCCAAATCATGCTGGCGCACACGGTCTCGGGGCTGCCGGTGGTGGACGCCGGAGGCTCGCTGGCAGGCATCATCACCCAGTCGGACATCCTCAGGGCCTTGCTCCATATCAGCGGCAGCCTGCAGGGTGGGGTACAGTTCGCCCTGCGCCTGGAAGACCGGCCCGGGGTCCTCAAGGAGGTGGCCGACCTGATGCGGGCCAAGGGCGGGCGGCTTATCAGCCTGCTGAGCTGCTACCTGAGCCCCGAGGAAAACCGGCGGGAGGTCTATGTCCGGGTCAAGAACCTCTCCCCGGAAGCGGTGGCGGCCATCCAGACGGAGTTGACAGCCCGCTTTGAGGTCCTCTATGTGATCCGGGAGAAGGGAGGGGCCGGGGACTAGCCGGGGCGGGATATTACCGGGAGAACTTAAAGGGCGCCGGGACGATCTCGGCGCCCTTTTCACGTCTAAATAGGGGGCGGCTCATTTCCCGCAAGCTAGTGGTCTGTTCCCCAATTGATTATCCATTTAAAAGGACTGATTATTAACCCCCCTTTGGAAAAAGGGGGCAGGGGGGATTTAGAATAACCTCTTGAAATCCCCCTAAATCCCCCTTTTTCAAAGGGGGACTTAATATGCCAAATCCAGCCTTCCGGTCCGGATATTATGTCAAGCTAATATGAAACACTCCTCTATCCCGGTATCATGATCCGTTTCAGAGGCGTTCCAGGACTTTTTAACCGAAAACTGTCTCACAGGTGCTCGATCAGCGCCTGGCCGAAGGCGGAGCAAGAGACTTCCTGGCTGCCGGGCAGCAGCCGGGCCAGGTCGTAGGTGGCCAGCCCCGCTTGCAGGGTGCGGGGCAGGGCCTGGTGGATAAGCCCGGCCGCCTCCTGCCAGCCCAGGTACTCGAGGAGCATGGCCCCGGAGAGGATGAGGGAGCCGGGATTGACCTTATCCTGGCCGGCGTACTTGGGGGCGCTGCCGTGGGTGGCTTCGAAGATGGCGCAGTTATCCCCGATATTGGCCCCCGGCGCCATCCCCAGCCCCCCCACCTGGGCCGCCAGGGAGTCCGAGAGGTAGTCGCCGTTCAGGTTCGGGGTGGCGATCACCTGATACTCCGCCGGCCGCAGCAACACCTGCTGGAAGAGCGAATCGGCTATCCGGTCGTTCAAGAGCACCTTGCCGGGAGGCAAGACGCCCTGAAAGCGGGTGGCCAGCTCCGCCTCGGTGGTCACCTTGTCGCCGTATTCCATCGCCACCTCATAGCCCCAGTTCTGGAAGGCCCCTTCGGTGTACTTCATGATGTTGCCCTTGTGCATCAGGGTGACCGTGGCCCGCTTATGTTCCAGGGCGTAGTTCAGGGCCATGCGAATCAGGCGCTTGCTGCAGCGCTCGGTCATGGGTTTGACGCCAATGGCCGCGGTGGGGTCCAGGGAGCAGCCCATCTCGGTGTTGAGGAAGGCGATGACTTTTTGGGCCTCGGGACTGGTGGCCGGCCACTCGATCCCGGCGTAAACGTCTTCGGTGTTTTCCCGGAAGATCACCATGTCAATCAGCCCCGGCTCTTTCAAGGGGCTGGGCACCCCTGCGTAATAGCGCACCGGCCGGATGCAGGCGTACAGGTCCAGGACCTGGCGCAGGGTGACGTTCAGGGACCGGAAGCCACCGCCGATGGGGGTGGTGAGGGGCCCCTTGAGCGCCACCCGGAACTCCCGGAGGGAGGTGAGGGATTCCACCGGCAAATAGCTGCGGGTCTGCTTGAAGGCCTTTTCCCCGGCCAGGACCTCCTGCCAGACGATTTGCCGCTGGCCGCCGTAGGCCTTGGCCAACGCGGCGTCCAGCACCGGCCGGGTGGCCTGCCAGATATCGGGGCCGGTGCCGTCGCCGGGGATGAATAGAATTATGGGGTGGTGGGGAACCTGTAGCCCCCCCCCGGGGGCCGGGGTGATCTTTTGACCGGTGGGACGATCGTTCGCCATGCCTTTCCCTTTCCTGAGAGTTGCCTAATATTTCAACCTATTTCGGACGCCGGCGCAAGTCCCCCCAGGCGCCCGGCGTTACCCGGGCGGCAAAAACCGGGAGACATTTCCGATTCGAGAATGGTGGCTCAAAGCCGAGAATCTCGCCGATCATTCTAATACCGGGTTGCCGTCAAAAGTGGAAAAATCCTTGATAGGGGCGTACCCAAGTTTGAGCCCGCCAAAAGGGATGCCCGCGCGGGCGCGATTTTGGGTTTTCTAGGGTGGGGTGGGGGGGCAGGGACCGCAATCGCAGCAGTTCTGGCGGGCAGCTATTTATTCTTCAATCCCCGGGGGATAGGAAGATCCAGAAGAAGATGATGATCGCCGCAAAGGCCACCACCAGCATGGGATGGCCGCTTATCAGGGTCTCCAGTGTGGACCAGGCCATTTCCACGTCTAGCCGAAGCTCATCTAAGGAGTCTTCCATCCCACCTCCTCAGCGCTGGCAAATTATTGAAAAGGCAGTAGTCAGTAGCCAGTAGCCAGTAAAAGCAAAGGCAAAAACAGTGATCAGTAGCCAGTAAAGGGCAAAAACCACTGATTACTGATTACTGATCACTGATTTAAGGAGGTCATCAGGGTGCGCTTTTACCCTGGATTCTGCCGGTTCCCTGACCCTAATGTTGGAAGTACATGATCAAGATGCGGAATCCCACCACCCCTAAAGCCAGCGCCAGGATGCGGATAATCCCGGGTCCCCCTATACGGTTGGATAGTTGCGCCCCAATGGGCGCCCCCAATAAGACCCCAATGGTCAGGGACATGGCGTGCCTTACTTCCGTGCGAAACAAACCATGCCAGACATGTACCACCGTGCCGCTCAAGGCCATGATGGCCAGGACGAATTGGGAGGTTGCCGTGGCGATGTACACCGGAAAATCCAAGAAGTAAATCAGGACCGGCACGTGGATGATGCCGCCGCCGATCCCCAGAAAACTGGAGAGGTAGCCCACCACGAAGCTGATCCCTACGCCTATGTAGATATTGAAAGTGTAATAATGTCTCTTTCCTTCGGCCGAGGTCACTATGCGCCAGGTGTGGCCGCGGTGGGTATGCAGCTCGGAGCGGGGCTTGACTTCAGGGCGGAGTATTAGAAAGGCGGCCACGGCTATGAGAAGGAGCCCGAAGATGCCGTTAAAGAGGTGGCGGGGCACTATGGTGGAGTTAAGCGCCCCGACGACCGCCCCGGGGATGGTGGCCGCGGCGAAAATCAAGCCCGACTTATAGTCTATCCGCCCCATAAAGGCATAGGCTTGGGAGCCGGCCACGGCGTTGAAAAACACCACCGACAGGGAAATGGCCGTAAGTTGCTCAGGGGTTGCCTGGGGATATACCAGCAGGAGCACCGGCATCAACACAAAACCGCCCCCGGCGCCGATCAGGGTGCCCAAACACCCCACCGCCATCCCCAGAGCCATGAGTGAGAGATAATCACTTGGAGTGAACGGCCCCATTTCCTTATCCCACCCTCCTCAGCGCTGGCGATAATATAACTATATCATAAATCAGGCCTTTTCTCAACCAGGATATCCGGACAGGTGGACCAGCTCCGCGCCCCAAGCCTTCAGGAGCGGCTCAATAGTTTTGCGCATCCGGGGATAACCCACCGGGGCGTCCCTTGAGGCCCTGCGAAGGTCCCGGGGTGCCCCCGGCGGCCAACGCCGCCCAAGGCGCCCCGGGTTTATTGGGTCAGTTTAGGTGAACAGACAGAGTTTGGCATCTTTGGCGTACTTCAGAAATTCTGCCGCGGTCCAGATGAGCACGTCTTCGACCAAGTCCTCTTCCTTGAATTCCATCATGTCGAAGGTCATTTTGCAGGCGATCAGTTGCACGCCTTCGATCTGAGCCATCTCCATGAGATCCGGAAGCGAGGGGATCTGCGCCTTTTCAGCCTTTTTCTTCATCATGGCCGTAGCCATGGCGGACATGCCGGGCACCGCCCCCATGACCCCGGCGGGGATGAACCTGGCCTTCTCGATGCCGCCCTTGAGCACCAGATTGACGCCCATGAAGGTGTAAAACACCCTGGACTCCATGCCCTGGCGGGCGGCGTTAATGCCCAGGATGAGCGCGGGGTAGGCGCCATCCAGGGTGTCGCGTGAACAGATAAAACAGGCTCGGTCCTTGGGTTGCTGCTGTTCATTCATTTGTGCATCCTCCTTAAATTGTGCCTGCGAATCCCTGGGGATAACCGCGCCAAACGTCCTTAAATCCCGGATGAGGATCGGCCGCGGCCGGCGGTTGCCATCGGGACCATTGGCCGACAGCCTTAGGACCCGATGAATTTGGTCAATAGAATGACCGTCTTTTGCAGCTTGTGGTACAACTCTTCAGGGTTGTCCTTCCCACCCATTTCACTGTAGCACTTCACCAGGTAGCTCTTTAACACCAGGCCGGTCACCGATTTCAGGGCGGATTGGGCCGCCCGCAATTGAGTGAGAATCGCTTCGCACTCCTGGCCGCCGGTCACCATGCCCTGCAGTCCCCGGAGTTGGCCCTCGATCTTCTTCAACCGGGAGATGATGTTCCGTTGCATCTCTTCTTTCACTTCGTCCGGAAGGTACATAATTCCTCCTGAAATCCTCCAGTTGAGTCCTAAAGGGACGCCAGCACCGGAAAAGCCAAGGCCCCGCTCCTTTTCGATGTCTTTGCTCTCTTGGAATTATTAATTTTTACCATACCATGGTAAGGTATAATCTACCCATTTAAGGTATTCAAGAATTATTTGGCGGTGGGGCAACTTTTCTGGGATGGCAGGGGCCGGAGGTATCTGGCGCACCGGTTATTTTCCTGCTATTTATGAGATTCTTCGGTCGCTTCGCTCCCTCAGAATGACAAGAATGGGGACCTCCAGGGGAGGTCTCCAGCCGCTTATCCGGCCAGGGGGACCAGCTCCACCCGGCCCCAGGCCCCCAGTTTGTCGCCCACGACCACCACGGCCCCGAGGATTTGGGGCACGGAGGCGGCCCAGGCCAGGGCGGCGTCAATGGCGCCCTCATCCGGGACCAGATTGCCCAGGGCGGTGGCCGCGGCATCGGCCAGGGAGGCTGAGTGGGCCAGGACGCAGGCGGCGTCGGCCCTGCCGAAACTCAGGGAATGGCCCACGCTCCCCGAGGAAGTGCACACCCCCAGGGGAGCGAGCTCCGGCTCGACCCGCAAGCCTACCCGGTGGCTCAAGGGGGATTCTCCGGCAAACAGGGAGACGATGGCTGGGGAAGTCACTTGCAGGTAGAGGTCGCCCCCATTTTCGACGATGACCTCAGGGTTTGAGGGCTCCTGCGCCAAGGCCCGGCCCACCCGCTCCGCCAGGGCCCCGGCCACCGCCGCCATGGGGCCTACCCCCACCTGCCGGGCCGCGGCAATCATCTCCCTCACCACCCGCGGGGCCAGGGGGTCCTCCGGCCAGGGGGCCAGGGTGGTCAGAAATTCCGGGTGCCCGGCAATGTAAGCCTCCAACTGCCGGCGCTCATAGAGCACTACCTCACGCACTCTTCGGGAGAAGTCCCGGGCGGCCAGGACCCAGAGGTCGGTCTCCCGGACGACCACCCGGAATCCCACCAGCCCGGCCCGGGCCATGCGGCTGCGGTAAGTACGCGGTTCATAAGACACGGCTAGCCTTCAGTGTGCGAGGGTAAGTACTCTGGTAGCCGCAGGCTTTAGCCCGCGCTCATTCTATCAGGATTTTCGCAAGCTTAACCTTGCGGCTGCATTTTGAATGGGAACAGGATATTACAAAATACTTTTGCCACCCCCACCCCAACCACCCCTCCAGGGGTAGGGAGATGAGACCATTGTTCTTGGGTAAGTTAATCGTGGCACGTACACTGTCCAGTCTTGGCTTTATTCTTCCTCTGTCTCGTTCCCAAGCTCCTGCTTGGGCAAGATGGACGTGAAGGGTTAGTTATAGGCCATCCAGGGTGTATCCGGCGCACCGATCCCGAGTCTATTGCCAAACCTCACTCTGCCAAAAATGTCATTCTGAGCGAAGCGAAAAATCTATCATTTTTAGTTAATTGAGATCATTCACTTCTTCAGGATGCCAATGAAATAAGGCCTTGCAATAGCTTCGAAGACATGGTTGGCTTTCAGCCTGCCAGGGACTGAGCGCAGTAAAGCCTGCGGCTACCGGTAAAAGACAGGGATCAGGGTTTAGGGATTAGGGGTCAGGAAAAACCCTGGTCCCTGGCCCCTAACCCCTGGCCCCTGTAATTCGCAGGCTAAAGTCTGCGGCTACCGGCGGGCCTGGGGCTGAGCGCAGGCTAAAGCCTGCGGCTACCAGAAAAAACCAGAAGATGGTTAAGCTTGCGAAAATCCTTAATAGCATGGTTTCAGATTTTAGCTGACAGCGGATCGCTGCCAGCTGACAGCTTATTAGCCAGTGCCACGAATTCCGGCAGGCTCAGGGTCTCGCCCCGCCGCGCAGGGTCGAGGCCCAACTCCCCAAAGGCCCGGCGCACCTCTCTCGGGCTGAGCCCCAAGGCGGCCCCGGCCGCCAGGGTGTTGTTCAGGGTCTTGCGGCGTTGGCCGAAGGCGGCCTTCACCACCCGAGCCAACAGGGCCGGGTCCCGGGCCGGGGGCGAAGAGGCGGCGGGCGTCAGGTTCAGGACCAGGGAGTTCACCTGGGGCGGCGGGAAAAAATTGGCCGGCCCCAGGGAAAACAAGCGCCGGAGGGAGAAATGGTACGGCAGCAGCACCGAGAGCACCCCATAATCCTTGCTGCCGGGGGCTGCCAACAGCCGCGCCCCCACTTCCTGCTGCATCATCAGTACCGCCCGGCTGAGGGCCTGCCTCTCTGCCATCAGCTTAAAGAGCAAAGGTGAAGTGATCTGGTAGGGGAGATTACCGGCCACTACCAGAGGCCCGGCCACTTCCCGGCTGAACTCCGGAAAATCGAAGCGGAGGGCGTCCTGGCAGCGCACTTCCACCCCTGGGGTTTCTGAAAAGACTTCTTCCCGCAAAAACCGGACCAGGGACGGATCCCGTTCCAGGGCCACCAGCCGCCGCGCTTGGGTGGCCAGGAAGACCGTCAAGGCCCCCAGACCGGCGCCGATCTCCACCACGGTCTCATCGCCCTTAAGCTCCAGGGCCGTAACGATGCGCCGGGCCTGATGGGGGTGAACCAGGAAGTGCTGCCCCAGGGTCTTTTTAGGCCTTAGGCCGAGACGCTGTAGGAGGATTTTGGGAGAACTTGAGGACACTGGCAGCCCTGCGCTCCTTGAAGCGGCGATATCGCTTGATAAGCCAGATGCTCAGGAAATAGGAGGCGATGGTTGGGGGGATGGCGA
This sequence comes from Desulfobaccales bacterium, assembly GCA_049585595.1. Classification (GTDB taxonomy): domain Bacteria; phylum Desulfobacterota; class Desulfobaccia; order Desulfobaccales; family 0-14-0-80-60-11; genus JAPLJC01. The sequence goes on along the minus strand of JBAVAG010000059.1, from coordinate 3,010 downwards.
TCAGCAGGCCCCCCAACTGCAGGGCCAGGCCCCCTTGCAAGAGCAGGTGCAGCATCTGGGAGAAAGAGTGGCCCTCAGGCCACACCAGGGGCGCCCCGCCGTGCAGTAGTAGATTGCCCACCTTATAAGACGCCAGGTAGATGAAAGGAAAGGTCAGCGGGTTGCAGATCTGGAGGCCCAGAAAGGCGGCAACCGGCGAGATTCCCAGGATAGGGGCCAGAAAGAGCACGGACACCATATGGAAAGGCACCGTGGGGGTGATGCCTATAAAGACTCCCAAGGCCATACCCCAAGAGAGCTTCCAGGGTTCGTCCTGGAGGCGGAGGAACTTGAGCCAATGGTAGCGGAGGGAACGTTTGAAAGACATGGGCCTCTACACTGCTCGAAAGCGGGCGACCCCTTCACAGGTTGGAAGCCTGTGCCACTGTCGCCCCTACCATAATTATAAACGTTTTTTCGAGAAATTTCATTAAAATGGCAGAGGTTAATGCTCTCCCGGGGCCGCCTGCTCCCCGGCCACGGCCTCTTCCCGAAGCAGCCGGCGCAGAATTTTGCCCACCTGGCTCTTGGGTAGTTCGGTGCGGATTTCGATGAACTTGGGCACCTTGTAAACGGCCAGTTGCCGGCCGCAGAAATCCAGGAGCTCCGGGAGGCTTAGCTCAACACCGGCCTGCGGCACGATGACTACCTTGACGGCCTCGCCCCGATAGCTGTCCGGCACCCCGAAGGCCACCGCCTCCTGCACCCCCGGAAACTGGTAGAGAGCCTCTTCCACTTCCCGGGGATAGATGTTATAGCCCCCGGAAATGATCAAATCCTTTTTGCGCTCCACGATATAAAAATAACCATCTTCGTCCCGGCGCGCCAGGTCGCCGGTATAGAGCCAGCCATCCTTAAGGACCGCCTCGGTCTCCGTAGGGTTTTGCCAGTAACCCTGCATCACCTGGGGTCCCCGGATGGCCAGTTCCCCAACCTCGCCGGGGGGGAGCGAACCTTGGCCGCTCTCCTGAGCCACCACCCGGGCCAGGGTGGCGGGCAGCGGCAAACCCATGCTGCCCGCGGGCCGCGGCCCCTGGACCGGATTCAGGTGGGTCACCGGACCGGCTTCGGTGAGGCCATAGCCCTCCATGATGCGGCAGCCGCTGAGGGACTCGAAGCGGTCCCGCACCTCCAGGGGCAACGGGGCTGAGCCGCTGATGCAGGCCCATAGGGAGGAAAGATCGAGAGTCGGCAGCCGGGGATCGTTAATAAGGGCCACGAATAGGGTGGGCACCCCGGGGAGCATAGTGGGCCGGCACTTCCGCAGCATCTTCAGGAAACCGTCGATTTCGAAGCGGGGCAGGACGATGATCTCTGCCGCCTGCGACATGGGCCAGTTGAGGCAGGCGGTGAGGCCGAAGGAGTGGGCCATGGGGAGCACAGCCACCAGGCGTTCGCCGCCGAAGCGCACCTGCGGCAGCCAGGCGCTGATCTGGGCCACGTTGGTCATGAGGTTGCCGTGGCTGAGCATGGCTCCCTTGGGGGTGCCGGTGGTGCCCCCGGTATAGAGCAAGACCGCCAGGTCCTGGACCCCGGGGGCGGGCTCGTCCCCAAGGGGAGGCTGGGCCAGCAAATCTCGCCAGCCGAAACGCCCCGGGGCCGGTTTAAAGCCCCGGGCCAGGCCTTGCCGCCGGGCCTGGAAGGGGTATAGCCGGCTCAAGGGCCAGGGGAGGGCGTCCGGGAGGCCGGTGACTATCAGATGGGTCAGGTCCAGCCTTCCCTGGGCCTCTTCCACCTTGGGCAGGAGGTGATCCAGGACCACCAGCCGCCGGGTCCCGGAATCGTTAATCTGGTAAGCCAGTTCCCTGGCGCTCAGGAGAGGGTTCAGCGGCACCACCACCGCGCCCAGGCGCAGGGCGGCATGGTAAGCGATCACGAACTGCGGGCAATTAGGTAGCAGGAGGGCCAGGCGCTCCCCTGGGGACAGGCCCTGGTCTTTGAAGGCCCGGGCTAACCGGGCCGCCAGTTCCGAGAGTTGCTGATAGCTAAAGGTCCGGCCGCAGAAGACCAGGGCCGGGGCTCAGGGGCTCCGGGCCGCGGCCTGGAGCAACAAGCAGGGTATGGAAGAGGTGGCCGGCCCCACGCTGAGCGGCACTCCCGGGTCGTAATGCCGCGCCCAGGGCTGGTCCATCGAAGCAGGCCCTCCATTAATGGGGGTGGGGCCCTCCTTCCCCGCATGGGGGACAGGAACAGCCTCCAGGGCCCTGCAGCTCCTCCGGGGAGGCCTGCCGCACCTGGCGCACCTTAAAGGACACCTCCAGCGCCTTGCCCGCCAGGGGGTGGTTGAAGTCGATGACCACCGCCTCGGGGCCCACTTCCTGGACGACGAAATAGATCGTGTGCCCATCGTCGTTTTCAGTTTCAAACACCAATCCCGGACTCAATTCCATTTCCGGGGCAAAATCGGAAATGGGCACCTCCATCACCAGTTCCTGGTCAAATTCGCCGTAGGCCTGATCCGGACTGAGGCTGACCACCCGCTGGTCCTCCGGGGACAACCCCAACATGGCTTCCTCGAGTCCCGGAGGCATGGCTCCCCAGCCCAGGCAGAAGGAGATCTCCTCGGGTTGGCCGCTGGGCGGATAGGTTTCCTGCTCCCCCAGGCGGATCATGTATTCGATGGTCACAAACGAATCTTTATCAATTTTCATCCGGTTCTCCCGAGGAAAGGCTACCCAAAAAGACTATTGGCAGGGGTTCGAACATTCTGGCGCAGCAGCCGCTTGTCTGGCGCAGCCGGCGGCCGGGGTCTCCAGAGGCCAGCCTAGCTCTTGCTGCCCATGATGATGCGGCCGGTATTCAGCAGGTTGCACCGCACCGTCTGATGGACGCCGATGCCCACGTCTTTCATCACCTTGATGACGTCCAGATCGGTGGTAAAGCCGATGGCGCAGCAGACCGGGGCCACCACGTCCTCGATCCGGCCCCAGAGACTGCCGTTCTGGCTGCGGGTGTGATTGATGGCGATGAT
>JBAVAG010000058.1:0-32074 GCA_049585595.1 Desulfobaccales bacterium | reverse complement strand
GGCGACGGGTGGCGGCGCTGCCGCGCATCCGGCCAGCCAGGCGAGCCCGGCGGCCAGGGCGATAACCTTAATCAAGGAGGCGGGAGATTTACCGGAGGACATCGCACCCCTCTTTGCATTGTCTTTTATTGAATTCTGATTATACTCTAGTTCATGCCTTTTGAACCAGTTCTCTCTAAAAAAACTTAAGCCTGGATTAATATTTAGGAAAATATGCAAATAATTCTAATTAGTTTTTTCGATGAGAAATTGTTGGGGTCGAAATCCCCTAACCTTTTGAACTACAATATCGTTCTTTCTTCTCGTTGCATACCATCTATTACGCCAATAACTCACTAAACTTTCCAGCGGAATATTTCTGTAGCTGGCTTCTTCCGTCTCCCCATTTAGAAATGATCTAAAATTGTTCGCCAAAGGTATGCCGAATAAACCTCTTGAGAATGAATGCTTTAAAATTATATCTGAATTAAGATTTAATACTTCACAAGCTGATCTAATAACTCGCATCCGCCAATTAGGGCCACTCCCAAATCTATTAGATGTGTTACAGCCATTTTTCTCAGCCAATTCAAGCATTGACCTGAATGATTCGTTTGATATATGAAGTGAACCATATCCAGATGTATTCCCTATAGGTTGATAAAGTAATTCATTCCCAAACCTCATTCGGTTATACTGGGAACTTCTTTTGCCATATAAACTTGTAGTTACTATCAATACTAAATCTGTCGCTATTCTCCCCTCGATGATAGTTTTCCTATTTTCGTATTTTTTCCTGTAGTATTCGCGTAATTCATTCGAAGCCAAAATATACGATATAAGCTTCCCCCCTAGTAAGTAATTATATGGCGGTAAAGCACCAATAACATATGCATCCATCATATATATAATTCTATGAGACCTCGTATTGGTATCCCAGCCTATCCATTTATCTCTATCAGGAATGTGTATTATGCTACTACCAAGAGCTGCTATGCCAATTACCGGATTTCCTTTCACTCCCTCATCTCTTATGAGCAATCTTATTCTTCTACCAATATAATCTGATGATGGCGAACTCCAATAATATCTTAATATCCTAAAGATATTATGCTGTTCCTCAGTTTCGCATATTTCTATTTTTGCATAAACCTCAGATTTTAGCACATCCCTGCCTAACGCTAAGTTGCTTCTCCCTAACTCAATGTGTCTATCAATCCAACGGTAATTACGCTCAATTACTTCATTCCTCGCATACGACATCGCAATCTTAATAGTATCTTTATCATAATTGTCAGGGGGTTTAAGTTCCAAAGCTTTTTTATGATTTGATTTTAATCGCCATCCCAACCTTATCAAATCTCGAGTGAGCAGTAGTGTAACGCGTTCTTCAAGTGAGGTATTTTTATCAACTTGGAATTGATTGGACAAAAGTATGAATTTTTCTGAAACTTCTACTGAAAGCTTTTTCCTCATTGGAACTGTTAAGGTTTCCATTAATAAGCCAACTTCTTAGCGAGTTCTTCAAATTCAATAACCCGAATGGGTACAACGAATGCCCGGTCAGAAGTTACCATATATAAGTTACCTGGTATTGTTTCTTTTTGAATGAATGATGATATTACCCCGTCATAATGAATATTAGATTTCACCAGGGCCTTAATATCATCGGAATTACCCATATAAAAAGTAAAGAAGTTTTCTGCCTGCGTTCTTATTTCATCTGAAATAGCCGAAGGTCGTTGAGTTATAGCAACCATACCCAATTTAAACTTTCTTCCTTCCTTTGCACATCTAACGAACGGATTCGCATTTGTCCTAACTAATTCATCTGATAATACATTTTGCGCCTCCTCAACAAAAATAACCGTTTCAATTACTGCGTCGGGTTTATCACTGGTAAATTCTCTTTTATTATGTTCAAATAACTTCCTCACCAATATTGTGGAAATTATGCTGGCATCTGTATTATCTTTAAGGGAAAGGTCGATTATAACTGTCTTCCCTTGCCTCAAGTACTCAAAAATATTTTCGATTAGCATAGAATCTTTGCTATGCAGCCCTTTTCCTTCGTCAATCAAGTGTCTTATCCTCTTACGAATAGCAGCAATAGTTCTTCTTGCGCTGACATCCTCTTTGGATTCTTTGCCTTCTGTGGCAGACCTAGATGCTCCGGCAAAGAAATCAGGAAAATCTTTATGCAGCTCTGCCGGATGATCCACATAATGGTCAATCTTTGGAATAAAATCGCTTATTCCCTCATCATCGAGGTAAAAAAGAAACGATTTCATAACATCAGAGAAACCGGTAGAAAAATTAAGAATATCTCCAATACCAAGATGAGAATGCATATTGATTAAAACCTTACCTCCGTATATAAAATGCCCTTTATAAGCATTATCATATTTATCTGTGTAAACAACCATATTATCTTTTATCTTTTGTTCATTAATATTTCCAAGTCCCATGGTTTTTTGGCCCTTCATAAAATATTCACCGTTTAAATCAAAAATCAACTTTCCATAATTAGTATCACCGATGATGTGATATATTAACACTTTAACAAGGTTAGTTTTTCCAAAACCTGACTGAGCAAAAACCATAGTGCGTTTTTCTCTCAACCTTTGTATATCAAATAATATATCCCCTTTCTCTATGCTTACCTCTTCTCCTATACAAAGAGTTCCAATGGGGGCGCCATTTGAATCTTGTCGATTTATTATCGCATCAACTTCCCTCTTCGAAAGATGTCTTGCATGATAGGATACAACAGGTAATTTTCTTACTGCCGTTGTAAAATTAATTGTCTTCCCAGAATCTGTAAAGGTTCCGAGCAGTTGAACTTTATAGGTATAACTAAACATTTTCTGCTTATCCCGCTCGGATAATTCTCTTTCGGCTATACGGGCATAATGAACGGCGACAAGGGTTTTATCCTGTGAACGAAAAATTGGGTCTTCATCATATATTTCTGCTTCTACCCTTGCTAAGAACTTTTGACCATCTTCATTCTTGGGAGTTAACACAATAAAATCACCTTTTTTGGGACATGCCTTAGCATCTTCATATGAAGAATAAATTAATAAAGCATCTTCTGTGGTTTTTTGCCCGTAAAGCACCCCAAAATCGGTTCTTTCTACCATCTCAATCCTCCTTAAAACCGTGAATGAATATCCAGAAACATGTTCTCAATATCGATATTATCCATATGTTGAGTTTCATACATAGAGTGCTTTACTAGATTAATAATTTCTTCTTTGAAATTTGCCTTTAATGAAACCAAATTATGAGCTTCTACAAGAGGATACGGATAACCAAGGATATAGTGCTCTTGTGTAAGCCTTGTTAATTCATAAAAAATAGACTTCAACCTTTCATAATCCCTTACCTTTTGATTGTCATCAATATTCGGTATTCCATCAAAAAGGCTAATATCAACTATAACCCAATCGTAATTTTGCAATTTTTCGACATAATCGAGCCTGGAAGCAAAAAATAATCCGAATCCCCTGCCGCCTTTGAGCGCCTTCCGGGCATACATACTCCCTGTCCCGCTGTAAGCATTTAACAGAACTGCATCCGGAACCTCAAACCAGCAACATAGTTTCTGATTCTTCGGGTCTTTTTGACTAAATGGATATTGAACTTTTAATTTGTCTTGAAGGTAGCTATCGATCTGCTTAAACGTGTAGGATAGTTCAAGCTTAATAGGTGAGTTTTTTGTAATCCCTACAAGAATTATTTGTTTGTCTTTTGATAGAAACCTTCCAAGCTTTACTAAGTAATCCTGTTTGATATAAAGAGACCTTAAAGTTCCATCCTTTAAAACAAAATCTCCTTTTTTAATTTCCCCTCTATTTGAAACTTCGTAAATTAAAGACCACTCAAGAATTTCCTGACAAAAAGAAAGTAAATTTGATAGGGAAGAACAGATTAAATCTCTTTTATAGGGAAAAATATCATCCGGTTGCCCTTCTAAAAATGATAGAAATCTTTCAACTGCGGGTAATGCCAATAATTCATCATATATTGCAAATAAATGGTCATCACAGGTTATTAATATGTTATTCGGTGTATATGTTTGCCAGAAAATAATCGGGTCATTATGACTATTAAGCCGTATCTGTTTGCCAGCTTGAAAACAAATGTAGCCACATCTATATACTCCAATCGAAACACCATTATAAAACGAATGGCTATTATAACTTCCATCAATGGCGTAAAAATGCAAATCGCTATTATCAATTTGTTCGAAGGGAATTATCTCGAAAACTTGGGCAGTCTCACAATTTGATGGATTACCGAGGACAGGAATTCCATATGATTTATTATTCCTGTGATTGATATGCTCTGCAATCGAATCTATAGCACTCTGAGGAATCTTGTCTTCCATAGGACCTTATGAAGGGAGGTATTGAATTTGTGAAGATGATACCACTATCACGTGATTGTTTAAAGGATTTTCACAAAAATTTTGTAGGCTTGAATATATTCATTCTTAGGATAGAAAAATTCTTGGGAATCACTAACAAGAAGGTAAAATAGACACATTCCGGTAAGGAACTTCAGGCAGGGCGGAAAAACAGGGCTTAACCCAGGCGGAATAGCCCAGTGTTTTTGAGTTATCAGGGAAACCATTCCAAGTTGGGAGACAGTCGCTCGGGTCTTCGCTTCATTCTCGCCTCTAATTTGAATTCAAGTACTTAGTATGCGAAGAGAGCAAGCTTTGTCCCATCTTCTAGCCGCAGCCGCGCAATTTGCCCCGGCGGAGCAAATCCTCGAGGTGGAGGCCTATGGCCAGGGCAACGTTCATGACACCTTCCTGGTAAGGGGGCGCGGCGTCCACCTTAGGGATGGGGAGGCGGCCGGTGAAACGCATTTTATCTTGCAGCGCCTCAACACCCGGGTGTTTCGCCGGCCGGAGCAGGTATTAGCCAACTTCAGCACCTGTACAGGGCACCTGCGGCGGCGGCTGGCAGAGGTCTCCCCGGGCCCGGGCCGCCGCTGGGAGGTGCCCCGGGCGCTGCCCTCCAGGGAGGGCGCCGACCACTGGCTCGACCCTGGGGGCTCCTTCTGGAGGGCCATCAGCTTTATCGAAAATGCCCAATCCCTGGAGGTCATCCGGGACCTGGAGCACGCCCGGGAGGTGGGTTACGCCCTGGGGTTGTTCCAGGCGCTCCTGAGCGACCTGGACCCAGCCAGCCTGGCTGACACCCTGCCCGGGTTTCACGAAACCCCCGGCTACCTGCGGCACTTTGACGAGGTGTTAACCAGGCAGGGGGCCGGCCCGTCTCCCGAGGTGGCTTTCGGCCTGCGCTGCATCGGCCGGCGGCGGGGCTGGGCTGGCATCCTGGAGGAGGCCAAGGCAGAGGGATGGCTCAAGCTCCGCCCTATCCACGGCGATCCCAAGGTCAACAACGTCATGGTGGACCGGACCAGCGGACAGGCTGTCGCCCTGGTGGACCTGGACACCGTCAAGCCCGGCCTGGTTCATTATGACATCGGCGACTGCCTGCGCTCGGGCTGCAATCCCCTGGGAGAGGAGATCGAGTCGTGGGAGACGGTGCGCTTCGATCCCGATATCTGCCGGGCCATCCTGAGGGGCTATCTCTCCCGGGCCGGCGGCTTTCTCACCGGGACCGACTATGAGTATCTGTACGACGCCATCCGCCTCATCGCCTTCGAGCTGGGACTGCGATTCTTCACCGACTACCTGGAGGGCAACATCTATTTCAAGGTCCGGGACCCGGAACAAAATCTGATCAGGGCCCTGGCCCAATTCATGCTGACGGAGAGTGTCGAAGCCCAGGAAAGGACCATCCGGGCCATTATTCGAGACCTTAGGTGATCCTGGCCCGCGGCCTCAATGAAAGAGGGAAGGATTTATCCAGGTAGAACTGAGATAGATTGATCCACAACCCATGGGGCGCGGCTGCCCAGGCCGAGACGCTCGCTAGGGCTGGCCGGGCTTTTGGAATTCCTGGAAACAAGACCAAAACGGCTCCGATGAGATTGCATCCATGCTTTGGCAGACCCTCTTATCGCTTTCCATGGAGGTAAACTTTTGATAGGCGGCCTCGTCTCCGAAGTAGAGGGCTGGGGAGGACGCATCGTTAAAAACATAATATTTTTGGCCATTCACCATGTAGTCGGTAAATTGCCCCTTGGGGATGGCATCCCTTAACGCCTCTCTCTTGGGTGTCAGGTTGGTTACTTCCAACTTGGCGAATCCCGCCTGCCTCAGGAGATATTCCGTAGCGACCTGGTTTTGGGGGTTCTCCACACTGGCGCAGCCGCCAAGGAGAAGGGCGAACAGTACTGACAGGATGGCGGCGATCAATCTTTTATTATTCCAGAACATCATCGAGTCCTCCAATCATAGGAAGCAACCGCCAGGTCGCCTGGGGCGCCCCCTCTGCTAACCTCAGCATGCGTCCTTAGACCCTCCTTGTCAACAAAATACGCGGGAAAAGGGTCAAAATGGCGGATTCAGGACTTGGATTTTTTTTCTGCGCCCTTATCATCAAGACAGGCAAGCACCTCTACAAGGAGAAAATTCCATGAGTCGCGAGCTTTATGACACCATCGTCATCGGCGGCGGCCCAGCCGGGGCGGCGGCGGCTATCTATGCCGCCCGCAAGAAGCTGAAGACCCTGGTGGTCACCGAAGAGTTCGGCGGGCAGTCCCTGGTTTCCGGTGACATTGAGAATTGGGTCGGGGAAATCTCCATAACCGGCAAGGAGTTGGCCGATAAGCTGGAGAGACACGTCCGGGCTCAAAAGGACGTGGAGATTCAAACCCCGGAAAGGGTCACCACGGTTCTGGAAGGGCCGGATTGCACCTACGAGGTGCGGACGGATAAGGGCGGCCGCTACTGGTCCAAGACCGTGATTGTCGCCTCCGGCGGCCGGCGCCGGCGTCTTCAGGTTCCCGGGGAGGACCGCTTTGAGGGAAGAGGGGTAGCCTACTGTTCCACCTGCGACGCCCCATTTTTCCAAGGTCTGGAGGTTGCCGTGGTGGGAGGCGGCAATACCGCCCTGGAATCGGTGATCGATTTAATCCCCTATGCCGCCAAGATCCGTTTACTCGTTCGCGGCGACCAACTGAAAGGCGACCCGGTCATCCAGGAGAAGATCCTGGCCTCCCCCAAATTGAACCTGCTCAAAAACATCGAGGTCCAGGAAATCCTGGGCGATCAGGCCGTCAGCGGTTTGCGCTACCTGGACCACAATGACGGGGCGGTGAAGGAGTTGCCGGTACAGGGGGTCTTGGTGGCCATCGGTTCGGTGCCCAACTCGGATTTTATCGAGGCCCTGGTGGACACCAACCAGGCCGGGGAGATCCTGGTGGATCACCGCACCAGCCAGACTTCCAAGTGGGGTATCTTCGCGGCGGGCGACGTGACCAGCGATCCCTATAAACAGAATAACATTTCGGCAGGGGACGCCGTTAAGGCGGCCCTCTCCGCCTACAGCTACGTCCTCGACATTCAAAAATACAGCCCCTGCGCGGAAAGGGTGGATTGAGCCGCAGGCCCTCGGAATTTAAATCTTGAAAAAGAGGCGCTTACGGTAAAGGATTCCCATCAGCAAGGTCCAGAAGCTCAGGTAGATCAAGGCCCAGCAGAGCGATGGCCAGATGGGGTCCGCTATCCACGCCGAACCGGCGGCCCCCCAACCTTCTCCGAAGAGCGTCTTCATGATCAGGGCGCTGAGGTGGGTGTGCTCAGCCGGAGTGCCGACGTAGAGGACCCCCAGGGCCAGGGCCCCCAGTTGAGCCCCGCAATCAGCCACCAATGGGCGGCCGGCCTCTAGTCCCCGCTGCCGCTAGCGAAACCGCCCTGGGGATAGACGTTGCGGGCGTTCCAAAACATCCAACCGCTGGAGCCGAATTTATCCGCCGCCTCGATCTGGGTATGAATCCGGTCCTCCCCGAAGTCGCCGCCGTGGTAGGCATAATCGCGGAAGGCCTGCAGCCAGGGGCGGAAGCGCAAAGGCGTAACCCCGGTGCGCTCTTGAGCCTCCTTCAGCGACAGGTAAACGATTTCATAAGGATGCTGGACCGGATTGCGATAGTTGGGAATCCCCGCTTGATATCCGGAGGGATAGAGCATGGGGCAGACCACGTCCACCGCATTGAGGGCATCTTTGACCTGCTGCCCGATGCCGGTATCGTCCAGGTTCCACATAACGTAGCCGAAGATATCGGCGGCCACCATGACGTTGTAAGGGGCCAGGGCCTCATGGGCCGCCTTCAGGAAGCCGGTGATGGCTTTGGTACGGTTTGCCATGTTATTCGGCACGGGAAAGGCCACTCCCCTGTTGTCTGGGCAGCGGACATAATCGAACTGGATCTCGTCGAAACCCTGCTCCGCGGCGATTTTGGCGATGGCGATGTTGTAATCCCAGACATTTTTATTGAAGGGATCGGTCCAGCGCTGCCTCTCCCGGTCGCGGAACACTCCGCCGCCCTTGGTCTTGACGGCCCACTGCGGCCTGGCCGCGGCCAAGTGATCATCCTTGAAGACTACGATGCGGGCGATGAGATAGAGGCCTTTCTCCTTGAGGCTCGCCAACAGGCCTTTATAATCCTTGAAGAGGATGGTTTTCTGGGCCCCGGCCTCTTCGGCCAGGGGCAGGTCCACCTTGAAGGGGATGATACCCTGATCGCCCTTGACGTCTATCACCAGGGCGTTCATATGGTTCTTGTCAATGACTTCCAGGGCAGCCTCGCGCAAATTCTTGCTGGCGAAGCCGTAAGTCGAGAGATACAGCGCTTTCACCTTGAAGGGGGTAAGGGGGATTTCCGGCGCGGGACCGCTGAGCTCCGAGGTGGGCAGCTCTCGCCGGGCATAACCCGGGGCCCGCAGTTTCAGGGTGTCGCCGCTGCCCTCCAGGCGAAAGGTGCCGTCCGGGCCGGTGCGGGCCACCTCCGCGCCCAGGGTGACCACGGCGGCTTCCACCGGCTCCTTGGTCTGGGCGTTCACCACCTTGCCGGTATAGGCGGCCTGGGCTGTGATCGCCGGGAACATGGCCCCCAGCAGCATTAGCAGGCAGATGGCCAGTCTCTTCATCTTCCCCCCTTGCGCCGGTTTCTGCCGCCGCTTTACTTCAGGCAACCCCGGTTGTCCGCCCTAGTTGCCGCGACCTGCAAGTCCGCCCGGGTCTGCATTTGGGAACTGCCCGACCGCAGTCCCTGGTCTCCGCCTCAGCAGCCGAGAACGGTAAAAAGAGCGAGAAGACACAAGAAAAAGCCGATTCTGGACATCATTGTTTTTCCTTTCGGGCGGATGTCATTCCCCGCCCAGCCATTGGTTGCTTCCTTCTTTACCGGCCTCACTCCGTTAAAAAGCCATGGTCTTGTGGGTTCCTGGCCGTTCCTGGGCCCGCCCGCTGGCGATGGCGGCAAAACCCTTGACGTCGTCGCTGTTTTGCATCAGGTAGCGGGGCTCCGCCATGACATTCTCGGACTTCGAGGCATTGCGGCGATCGATGCTGAAGGCCATCACGTACCCGGCCTTTTTGGCCTCAGCTTCCAGATAGTCGTCATAGATGCCGTAGGGCCAGGCCAGCAGGTCTATATGGGTGCCGAGGCGCTTGTCCAAGACCTGTTTGGACTTGACGAGCTGCGTCTCCACGAACTTCTGGTATTCGGCCGGTTTGAGCCTCTTCTTTTCCTTTTTGAAATTGGGGTGCCAGAAGGTATGGCTTTGCACATCGAAGAGTCCGGTCTGCTGCATCTCTTTTACCTGCTCATAGGTCAGGGCATAGGAGGCATTGGACAGGCAAGAGGGGTAGAGAAATAGGGTCACGGGATAATTATATTTCCGGACGATGGGCAGCATATCGGAATAGACCGACTTGTGGCCGTCATCCGCGCAGAGCACCACCGACTTGGGCCCCGGCGCCGGCCCCTTGTCCAGGAGAAAATTAACCAGGGTCCGCATCGGAATGACAGTATAGCCGTTATCCTTGAGCCACTGCATCTGCTTTTCGAACACCGGTGTGATTGTGGTCATGCTGTCGGCCTTCACCGGACCGAACCGGTGATAGAGCAGGATGGGCACGCTGACTTCATCAGTAGCCGCCCAGACCCCGCTGCTGAGGCCCAGGGCCAGCAAAATGACGCCAAGCCACGGCAGGATGCGAAAGGTCCTCTTCATCAGGCAAGTCTCCATTAACCCATAATCGAGTAAGGCGGTTGGGGTGGTTGGCCGCCGCCGGGCCGACGAGCCTGGGCGACACTTTTAAATATAAGGCTCCGCCTGCCTTTCCCCTGGATAAACAGACGTTTTTCTGTCCGGCCGGGTGAGCGCTGCCTGACCGGGAAATGCAGGGGCGGGTTGCAAGCCCGCCCCTGCCAACGGCCAGTTTGGTCTAGGCTATTAATATCCGCATATTCCATCCACAAGTCAACCTCTTATTCCCCGGCGCGGCGTATCAAACCCCGTTTTCCGGGATTATATTTTTTTTTGACATTTGTGAAAAAGCCCTTTAACATGTTCACTTAAACAGTGCGTTAACTGGTTAATTCTCGATTATTCATTCCCCACCAACCATTTTCTCACCGAAACCGATTATAGAGGTGGAAATGGGCATTTCCCGCAGAACTTTCATTAAGGGTTTGGGGAGCGGGCTTACCGCCCTGGGTCTCTCGGACGTCATCTTGTTGCGTCCCGGGTGGGCCGGGTCGGTGGCGCCCGCCAAAATCACCACGGCCACCGCCACTACTTCCATCTGTCCCTACTGCGGGGTGGGCTGCGGCCTGGTGGCCTACACCAAGAACGGCAAGCTGGTGGCTGTGGAAGGCGACCCGGACCATCCCGTCAACCAGGGGACCCTGTGCAGCAAAGGGCAGGCGGTCTTCGAAGTGGTCACCAGCCCCCGCCGCTTGCAGAAGGTGCGCTATCGAGCCCCGGGGAGCGACCACTGGGAAGAAAAGAGCCTGGATTGGGCGGTGACTACTTTGGCCCAGCGCATCAAGGCCACCCGGGATAAGGATTTTATCGCCAAGTCCCTTACGGGCGTGCCAGTGAACCGCACCGAAACCTTGGCCGCCATCGGCGGGGCCGCCATCAACAACGAGGAGTGCTATCTCCTGGTCAAGCTGGCCCGGGCCTTGGGGATTGTTTATCTCGAGCACCAGGCCCGCCTCTGACACTCCTCCACCGTGGCCTCGTTGGGGCCCACCTTTGGCCGGGGCGCCATGACCAATCACTGGAACGACCTGGCCAACAGTGATTGCGTCATAATCATCGGCTGTAATCCCGCCGAAAACCATCCCATCAGCTTCAAGTGGATCACCAAGGCCCAGGAACAAGGGGCCAAACTCCTGGTGGCGGATCCCCGCTTCACCCGCTCCGCCGCCAAGGCCGACCTCTTTGTGCGGCTGCGGCCCGGCACCGACATCGCCTTGATGGGCGGTCTGATCAACTACATCATAGAGAACAATCTCTACCAAAAGGAGTACGTGGCCAACTATACCAACGCCCCCTTTCTGGTGGATAAAGACTTTGGTTTTCAGGACGGCCTCTTTTCCGGTTTTGACAAAGAAAAGCACACTTATGACCCGGCGACCTGGAGTTACCAGGTGGATGCGGAGACAAAGCCCAAGACCGACCCAACCCTGAACGATCCCCAGTGCGTCTTTCAGATCGTGAAACGGTTTTATTCCCGGTATACCCCGGAGATGGTAGAGGAAATCACCGGGGTGCCCCAAAAACAGTTCCTGAAGATGGCGGAGATTTTCAGCGCCACCGGGCAGCCGGGCAAGGCCGGCACCATCATGTACGCCATGGGCGGCACCCAACATACCACCGGAGTGGAAATCATCCGCAGTTATACGATCGTGCAGCAGCTATTGGGGAACATGGGGATCCCCGGGGGCGGCATCAACGCCCTGCGGGGGGAGAGCAACGTCCAGGGCTCCACGGACATGGCCCTCCTGTTTCACATCCTCCCGGGTTATCTGCCGACGCCCTCGGAGGCCCAGCCCACCTTGAAGGATTATAATGCCACGACCCCGAAAGGCGGCTATTGGGTCAACCGTCCCAAGTTCTTCGTAAGCCTCCTCAAGGCCTTCTGGGGGGAGGCGGCCCAGCCGGGCAACGACTTCGCCTATGACTACCTGCCCAAGGTGGGCAAGGGGTACCAGAACTCGGGGTATTCCTGGATTCCCTTGTTTGAGTCCATGGGGACCGGCGGCATCAAGGGCCTCCTGGTGTGGGGCATGAACCCGGCCATAAGCTCCCCCGACCTGAACCAGGCTTATGCAGCCCTGGCCAAGCTCGAATGGCTGGCGGCCTTCGACCTCTGGGAGACTGACACGGCCGTCTTCTGGAAGCGCCCCGGGGCCAAGACCGAGGACATCAAGACCGAGGTCTTCCTGTTCCCGGTGGCGGACTCCCTGGAGAAGGAAGGCAGCATCAGCAACAGCGGCCGCTGGCTGCAATGGCGCTACCAGGCGCTGCCGCCCCGCGGGGACGCCCAAAGCGACCTGTGGTACCTCAACCGCCTGGCCCTGGAACTGAAGAAGCTCTACAAGGAAGACCCCAAGGCGGCGTCTCCCGAGCCCATTGTCAATCTGGCGTGGAACTACGGGGACAACCCCGACGTCCACCTGGTGGCCAAAGAGGTCAACGGCTACACCGTGGCGGACAAAAAGCAGGTGGCCAACTTCACGAAGCTCGCCGACGACGGCTCCACCGCCTGCGGCAACTGGATCTATTCGGGTTCCTACCCCGGCCCGGACCAGAAGAACAACCTCATGGCCCGCCGGGATAAAAAAGACCCGGGCGGCCTGGGGCTCTACTCCAACTGGTCCTGGGCCTGGCCGGTGAACCGGCGGATCATTTACAACCGCTGCTCGGTGGACCCCGAGGGCCAGCCCTGGAACAAGGACAAGTTCCTGTTCAAGTGGGATCCGGTCGCCAAGACCTGGACCAAGTTTGACGTGCCCGATTTTGGCTGGATCGACCCCAAGACCAATGAGCAGATTCCGCCGGAGGTATCGGCCAAGGCGCCCTTCATCATGCTGCCTGAAGGCAAGAGCCGGATCTTCGTGCCCGGCGGGCTCTGCAAGGAAGGGCCCTTGCCGGAGCACTACGAGGCCCTGGAGTGCCCTTATGTGAACGCCTTGTCGCCTCAGCAGTCCAACCCGGTGATGAAGGTCTGGAAATCGGCGCTGGACGAGGTGGCCCAGATCTGCGATCCTCGCTATCCCATCATCGCCACCACCTTCCGGGTCACCGAGCACTGGCAGGGCGGGGCCATGTCCCGAAATCTCCCCTGGCTGTCGGAGTTGATCCCGGAGATGTTCGTGGAAATCAGCCCCAGCCTGGCCGCGGCCAAGGGAATCAAGGCGGGTGATTGGGTCAAGGTGAAGAGTATCCGCGGCGCCGTGCTGGCCCGGGCCGAGGTGACCCACCGGGTGGCCCCCTTCACCTGCGGCAAGCCGCCCATGCAGAATAAGGTGGAGATGGTGGCCATGCCCTGGCACTTCGGGTTCTTCGGCCTGACCACCGGCGGCCCCAATCCCCAGCAGAACTACGCCGCCAATCAACTGTCGCCCATGGTGGGGGACGCCAACACCATGATCCCGGAATACAAGGTGTTCCTGGTGAACCTGGAAAAAGCCTAGGCGAGCCGGCCTAAAGGGGAATGGTTATGAGCAAAGCCATCTTGATCGATACCACCAAGTGCATCGGCTGCCGGGCCTGCCAGGTGGCCTGCAAGAGCTGGAACGACCTGAAGGGCGGCAGGGCCACCTTCAGCGAAACCATGTCCAATCCTAGATATCTGAGCAGCAACCAATACACACGCATCATCTTCCGGGAAATTCCCCTCTCCGATGGGGGGATGGGATGGTATTTCATCTCCAGGCGTTGTAATCACTGCCTCGATCCCGCCTGTGTCAGCGCCTGTCCGGTGGCCGCCCTGGTGAAGCTGCCCTCCGGGCCGGTGGTCTATGACGACGAGAGGTGCATCGGCTGCCGCTATTGCATGATGGCCTGTCCCTTCCAGATTCCCAAGTTTCAGTGGGAGTCGCCGGTGCCCCTGGTGCGCAAATGCACCTTCTGCGCCGACCGGCAGGCCGTAGGCCTGGCTCCCAACTGTACTGCCACCTGCCCCACCGGCACCCTGTTGTTCGGGGAGCGGGCCGAACTCCTGAAGGAAGCCCACCGGCGCATCGGTCTTGCGCCTGACAAATATTATCCCGAGGTCTATGGCGAGCAGATAGCCGGCGGCCTCTCCAATCTCTATCTCACCTCCGTCTCTTTTCAAGAACTGGGCCTGAACCAGGTGGGCTTCCGCACCGACCTGGGGAACACTCCCCAAGGACTCCGCGGCCGGGAATGGATGTCCGAAGTGCCCCTGGTGGCCGTGGCCGTGGGTGGGCTGGCGGTGGGCCTCCATTATTTCATCCAACGCCGGGCGGCCGTCGAGGCCAAAGAGCCCAAGGAGGATTAAGCCATGGCCGGAAAAATCGAAACAGGGAATCCCGGCGAAGGAAAGTTGACCACCGGGAAAGCTGTCCTCTATATCCTCCTGGTGCTGGGCCTGATCGCCGCGGCCGCCCGGTTGTATTTGGGCCTGGGGGCCACCACCAACCTGAATGACGCCTACCCCTGGGGGCTTTGGATCAGTTTCGACGTCCTGGCGGGAGTGGCCCTGGCAGCCGGCGGCTTCACCATGACCGCCGCCATCTATATCTTCAACCTGAAAAAGTTCCAACCCCTGCTGCGGCCTGCCAAGCTCTCGGCCTTCGTGGGCTATATGGTCTTTGTGGTGGGGCTCTTCTTCGACTTGGGCCGGCCCTTTCGTATCTGGCACCCCATGGTAATGTGGAACCCTCACTCAATCCTCTTCGAGGTTTCCTGGTGCGTCATGCTCTACACCACGGTGCTGGCCATCGACCTGTTCATCATCGGCCTGGAGCGCTACGGCCAGCACAAGGAGAGCTGGATCAAGTTTTTCCGCGATATCTACCTGTTCCTGGCGGTGGCCGGGGTCATGCTCTCCACCCTGCACCAATCCTCCCTGGGAGCCCTGTTCATGCTGCTGCCCCAAAAGCTGAGCGACCTGTGGGCCACCCAGGCGCTGGGACCTCTCTTCTTTGCCAGCGCGGTCATCGGCGGCATGAGCGTCATTACCCTGGAGAGCCTCATCGCCTCCCGGGTCTACCAGCGGCCGCCGGAAATCGGCCTCCTCTCGGACCTGGGCAAGGGGCTGGGAATCGCCCTGCTGGTCTACTTTGCCATGAAGGTGACGGACCTCTACGCCCGGGGGGTCACGGTCTGGGTTTGGGATAAACCCCATTTCTTCTTCTTTGTGGAGCTCTTCGGCACCGTCGTCTTGCCGGCCCTGCTCTTGTGCATCCCGGAGATACGCCGGTCCGAAAAGGGCCTTTACTGGACCTCGGGCCTGGCGGCCTTCGGGGTGGTGCTGAACCGCTTCAACGTCAGCCTCACCGGCTATGTCGGCTACCGGCAGTTCAGCTACTTCCCCTCGGTGATAGAGATTATCATCACCGCGGCCCTGGTGGCCATGGCCATCCTGATCTTCGATCTGGGCATGAGGTACCTGCCGATCCAACCGGTTGAGGAGGGAGTTTTGAGGAAAGAGGCCGCCGGCTCCTCTTAACGTCCTCAATAATTGCAGGTTCTCCCGGGATTTTCTCCCATCTCAGTCTTTCAGCAGCCAGCCGGGGAAGGCGCTCCGCCTTCCCCGGCAGCATCTGGGGCCCGGTCATAAGCTTAAGTGGCATAAGGATTCCAAGGACAGCATTATCACCATCCCCCACTTCGACGCTGCAGACGAACACCTCTCCGATAAGATTTAAGACTTCAAGGCCAGCCTAAGTTAGCACGCGCCCAACTAGAGAGCTCTGTAAAAGTCCCCCTTTTTGTCATTCTAAGGGAGCGAAGCGACCGAAGAATCTCATTGATTATAAGGAAATACGAGATCCTTCGCTTCGCTCAGGATGACAAAGTTGCTTTTTCGCAGAGGGAGTTCTCAACTAGCAACTAAGGGCGGCCCCGCTGAGTGCCATAAATAGTCAGGGATTCCCCTATGTAAAAATCAGGTTTATACCGATTGTAATAGACTGAGAGACGACTTATATAAACACTAACATTAAAATGCCCATGATTGAAAAAGGATGACTGCGCTTAACTGGAACCAAATTTAGATTTTGAACCGGGAAGCTGGGCCCTCTAGCCGGCGGGTCCTATTATGAGAACCTGGTTATATACTGCCATCGCCTCTTTGGTATTGCTGGTGGGTTGCGGTGGCGGCCGCCTGGTCCAGGATAATCTCCGCCAAGGCCCATCCTTGTCTGCCAGCGATGCCGCAATGACTGACGGATCATGGGAGCATCAAGGCCAATTCGATGTGCCCATCCAGGAAAATAAACAGGTCAAGGCTTATCTGGTCTATTTTTCCACTCAACGCAAAGAGGTCATCCGGCGCCAACTGGCCAGTTCCACCCGTTATCTGCCGATGATCAAGGAAGTTTTTCGGGAGTACGGTCTGCCGGAAGACCTGGCGTACCTGGCCATGATAGAGAGCGGTTTTAATCCTGAGGCCCAATCTCCCGCGGGCGCCCGGGGCCTGTGGCAGTTTATGAAAGGCACAGGGGTTCGCTATGGTCTGGTAATTAACGGCTACGTCGATGAGCGCCGGGACCCGGTAAAATCGACTCACGCCGCAGCCCGATACCTGCGGGACCTGTACAGGCAGTTTGGCTCCTGGTATCTGGCCGCCGCCAGCTATAATTGCGGTGAGAAGCGGGTTCAGAAGGAGTTGAACAAGGGCAATGGCCAGAATTTCTGGCAACTCTCCGCCGATAAGTGCCTGCCCAGCGAAACTGAGAACTATGTGCCCCAGATGATTGCAGCCACCATCATCGCCAAGAATCCGGAGAAATTCGGATTCAATGGCGTTCCCTATCAACAACCCGATCCTAATTTGGCAGTAGCGGCGCTAGCTGACGAGAGGGTAGCAGGCGGGAACGGAAATCAGGGTTCGGTCTTGGGAGCCGTCCATTCTCCAATGGTAAGGCCCGCTGCCTATTCACCAGGCAGGAGCCAACCAGATTATGCGGCGGCTCCCGATACCAAGAAGCCTACCCCAAACTCTGACAACCAGGCGCAAAACCCGACGCCCCCGGCGACCCAGGCAGCAAACGGTGAATCGACCCCCTACGCGGCTTCCATGTTCGGAAATATGGGTTCTCCCCAAAAAGACGCGGCCCGGGAAAATAAAGCTAATAAGCAGAGAATTACTAAGAAAAAGGGAAAAAATGGCAGGAAAGTTGCGAACCGGAAGTGTAAGAAACGGGACCAAACCTTACTTGCCATGAAGAGAGAGCCTAAAAGGGGTAAGGTCAAAACTCTCAAAAGGACTAATGCTCCCGGCGGCAGCAATACTGCCAGAATAGCCAGGACCAAACCTAAGCCCCTTCAGGTCTCCGAGGCCCGTTAAGAGAAAGGTAAAAGTAAAAAGTAAAAAGGTAAAAAAAACCAAACGCAGGCTAAAGCCTGCGGCTACCAGTACTTATTCCAGCCCCCGGCTGAAATCAACAATCCCGGTTATCACGGCTGCCGCTGGGAAATCGTTATTTAGAAACCGGGATGATGATGGTTTCCAACTTAGGTGCAACATGTAGTTTGGTCTTCAACGACTTGGCCGCAACTTCCGCTTCTCCTTTGGTCGAAAACGGCCCCGCGATCACCTGGTACCCCTTCTTTTTTCTGGGAGTCCTGCGAATGAAACCTTCTCCGCCTTGCTTCCTGAGCTTCTCCAACATTTTTTCGGCACTCCGGAAATTAGGAAAGGTGCCCACCGAGAGACCATATTTCCTTTCCTCTTCCAGGGGCGCCAAAGGTTGTTCTTTGGCTGCAGGGGGAATGATGGCTGTCTTCGGGGGAATGGCCTCAGGAGTGGCAACTCCTTTCCCGGGCTGGGCCGGGGGTGGTCCCGGTAGAGGCCCCATCGGGGCCGCCAGGGGCGGAGGTGCCACCGGCACTCCGGGAGCGCCGGGTAAGGTCTGCGGTTTTTCTGCTAATTTAGCCGTTGGCGCGGGAGCGGTCCTGATGCCCATAAAATGATACAAGACCAGCAGGAGGATAATTAAGAGAACCAGCCCCAAAGCTCCCAGTCCTACCCCTTTATAACTCTTCATGTCCACAACGCTCCCAACCTCCAGGACACATTTCTGTCGCCGGTTCTTTTCATCAGCATTATGCTACCACAAATTACGAGGTGACAGTAATTTTTCCAGAAGGTGGGTAAACATCTCCCAAGGACCCCGGATGCCTCTGGGCCGCGGGGCCTACGGGAAAATTTCCATGTATTTTGCACCCATTTCTGGTTATAATTAAATAATTCTTTTAACTTACACCCCCAAAGGTTTAACGCCTGATTTTTTACCAGGGTAACCGGAGATGAGCAGTCTATTCGAAACGCTTTGTCAGGCCCTACCTCTATTGGCGCGGTTCTCCTGTGGGTTTGCGACAGTTGTCCGCCCCAGTGATTTATGCAGAAAAACGGTGGATGGGGAAGGCAATGATCTTAATGATTATCCTTTGGAGAACTATAAAGGCTTCGAGAAAGCCATCCAATCCACCCGGCCGCTTCTAATCCCGTCAAAAATCAGCAATACTTTCAATTTGTTCATACCACTGGGGGACTGCCTGCTGATACTGAACAATGCAGGTCACGTCGGACTCGCAGATAAGCTCAGGGCGACTTTTGAAGAAGCGGTGCCTTTGATCGCGCGGGTTACTGGCGGAGAGGCGGTGCTCTTTGACCGGGAAGGTATTCGCTTTTTCAGCGTCGAACCGGATGGCAGGGCCTCGAATAAGGGAGTGGGTCAGTTCACTTATTTGGGGAAACGCGCCATGGAATTGGGCCGTCCGGTAATCGGGCCCTCCCTTCTGGAGGATGGCGCCCTGGCGGTGCGCATCCCCATTACGGACGAGTTTGGTTTAGGTTTTAATAACGTCGTTTCGGTAAAACAGAAGAAACTGCTGGCGGCTGGCAGCCGCCGCGATGGGACGCGTTATACCTTCTCGGATATTGTGGGGCAAAGCGAGGCCATCCTGAGATGCATCCAGCAGGCCCACCAGGTGGCCGGCACCAGCTCCACTGTCCTGGCATGTGGAGAGACAGGAACAGGAAAGGAACTTTTCGTCCAATCCATCCATAACGCCAGCCAGCAGTCCCGGGGGCCTTTCGTGGCGGTGAACTGCGGGGCCATTCCCTCCAGCCTGGTGGAAAGCCAACTTTTCGGCTATGAGGCCGGGGCCTTCACCGGGGCGCAAAAGCAAGGCCAACAGGGGTTCTTCGAACAGGCCAGCGGCGGCACGCTCTTCCTGGATGAGATAAGCGAAATGAGCCTGGAACTGCAGTCAAGGCTGCTGAGGGTGCTGCAAGAGCGGGAACTCGTAAGGATCGGGGGCAAAAAGATTATTCCCCTCAACGTCCGGGTCATTGCTTCAACCAACGTGGATCTCTGGCATATTGTGACGAGTGGCAAATTCCGTCAAGACCTCTATTACCGTTTGAATGTGGTGGAGTTGTGGATTCCTCCACTGCGGGAAAGGGTTGAAGATATTCCCCTGCTGGTTCGACACTTCATCGACCAGTTTAGGGCGAACTTCGGCAGCTTCGTCCAGGACATTGCGGACGATGCCTTGGATTGCCTGATCGCCTATCCGTGGCCTGGCAACGTAAGAGAGTTGAGAAACTGCCTGGAGCGGATCATGAATCTTACCACCCACGAAGTGATCCAGCTAAAGGATATTCCCGTCGTCATCCGCAAAGGGGGAGGCGCCCAGGCCTACGCTTCCGCAAAGACCCCAGCGGATTCGATTCCCCTTGAGGCCGCGGTTGCAAATCCCGTTTCCAGCCATATCTTAGGGGTAGCGCCCCCAGATCCCCTCGACGATAAGGCCTCGTCTGCGGCGCCTCAAGGCACTTTTCTCAAGGGGCCGACCCAGGCGGTAGAGCGCACCCTTATCCTGCAGGCGCTGGAAAAGTCGGCCTATAACCGCCGCCTGGCTGCCGGCTTGCTGGGAATCAGCACCACCACGCTGTGGCGCAAGATGAAGCGGCTGAGAATCTCCCCGGGCAGTTAGCCAAGGTCAGTTGAGCAGGTGCAGTGGGGCCTTAAGGCCAATGGGCCAGAGGGGCTAAGGATGGAGCCCCTTTCCGCGTTCACCGGGCAGAAGTCTGCCTTGGTTCGATTCCCGGGCCTAAAGGAGACTGCCATGAAAACCTGGGTTTGGTTGGCCCTGATTATCCTCCCGCTTGGGGCCGGCTGTGCGCCGGGTTACTATGAAAAGGAGCCGGCCTATCAGAACTATGAGCAGTCATACCCCACGTGGAATAGAAATCCGGAGACTAATGAAGAATACCTGAACAGGATCTGGCGGGAATCGCAAGACCGCTGAACCAGGGCGAGGGGGCCCGGGCCGGGGCGTGGCCCAGGTTGAAATTGACGGAATTGAGGCCCGCACCACGTGAGTTCATGAGCCAAATACATATCCAACAACTGGACCACCTGGTCTTGACCGTTAACAATATCCAGGAAACCGTCCGTTTCTATGAGTCGGTGCTGGGAATGGAAAGGGAAATTTTCGGAGACGGCAGGGTGGCGCTAAAGTTTGGGCGCCAGAAGATCAATCTGCATGAAGCGGGAAAAGAGTGGGAACCCAAGGCGCACCAGCCGCTGCCGGGGTCGTCGGACCTGTGCTTCGTCACGGATACCGAGCTCAGTGCGGCCATGGCCCACGTGAAGGAGAGGGGCGCGGACATCATAGAGGGGCCGGTGCGCCGTCAAGGCGCCAATGGCCCCATGCTTTCTTTCTATTTCAGAGACCCTGATTTAAACCTTATCGAGATCTCAACTTATCAGAATCCCACCTAAACCTGCTCGGGCTTGCCAAGCCACTCAAGTCAGCCCGCTTTCTGCAGCAAATATTTCACATTTGAAATCAAGCAAGATATAGTTTCAAAAGTGAAATGAGTTATTTCAAATCTTCTTGATCCCCAACCTCAGCGGCTGCGGGCGGCAAGCAAGCTTGGCGCGCTTTCCAGGGTCTTTAGCCGCCCCGTTAAGGGTATGGCATAATCATTGCTTTTCTCTCCACTAGGCCCCCGGCGGATGTTATCCAAGCCAGTCAACCTCTTAAAATGAGGCAGGAAGAAATGACCGGGCTGCGACGCAGTTTCCTCTTTGCTCCGGCAACCGACCTTCGCAAGGTCGATAAGGCGTTATCCCTGGATGCCGATGCGGTGATCATCGATCTCGAGGATGCGGTGGCGGTATCCGAAAAGGTGCGAGCCCGCAGTCTGGTGGTGGACGTGCTGAGCAGGGTGCGGCGGGACGGCATCTACATACGGGTGAATGGGGTAAATACTCCATGGATCCTGGGCGATATCATGGCCGTGCTGGGCAATCGCCCCGCCGGCATCATGCTCCCCAAGGCCGAGTGCCAGGAAGAAGTGAGGCGGGTCGATTGGCTGATCGGCCAACTGGAAATGGAATACGCCCTGCCTCCCGGCAAGATTGAGCTTATTCCCCTGGTGGAAACCGCCCGGGGAGTGGCCAACGCCGGCGCGGTCGCCTCTTCCGGCTCCAGGGTGAGGCGGCTGGCATTTGGGGCGGTGGACTACACTCTCGACATGGGCATCAGGCTTACAGAGGAAGGCCACGAGCTGTTTTACGCCAGGTCTCAGCTCGCCGTCGCCAGCCGGGCGGCGGGAATCGAGGGGCCCATCGATACGGTTAATATCGACCTAAAGGATGAGGCCAGGCTCAGGAGCGATTGCCGCCTGGCCCGCCAACTCGGGTTCGCGGGCAAGCTGGTAATTCATCCTGCCCAAATCGCTCCGGTAAATGAAGCCTTTGCTCCCACGCCCGCCGAGATCGAGTATGCCGCCAAGGTGGTGCGGGCTTTTGACAAAGCGGAAGCCGCCGGCGTGGCCGCGGTGCAACTGGAAGGCAAGTTCATCGATTATCCGGTGGCGGCATGGGCCCGCCGGGTTCTCAGTATAGCCCAAACTTTGAGGTTGCCCTTGGGGCCGGGGGAAGAGGCCGCGCTCCACGGCGGCTCCAAAGACGAATAGCGGCAAGTTGGGGGGATCATAACGTGGGACGACTCCTGGAGCATCACGCCAAGCAACTGCTGAAGGACGAGGGCCTGGCCGTGCCGCCGGGGGAGGTGGCCGCGAGTGAGAACGAAGCCTTGGAATGCGCGCGGCTGATTGGCAAGCCCGTGGTAATCAAAGCACTGGTTCCGGTGGGCCGGCGCGGCAAAGCGGGAGCCATCCGCTTTGCCGAAAATCCGGAAGACGCCGCCTCCATCAGCCGGGAAATGCTGGGTTCTTCGGTTCGCAACTTCCCCGTGGAGCACCTTCTCATCGAAGAGAGGCTCGATATCGACCAGGAATGGTACGTGTCCATAACCTTCGACAAGAACAAAAAGGCTCCGGTAATCATCGCCAGTCTTAGAGGGGGCGTGGACGTCGAGGAACTCAGCCGCTCCTACCCCGGCGAGATTCTGGTCCGGGAGGTCGATCCCCTGTCAGATCTTGCCGATTATGAGACGAGGGAGGTCTTTGCCGAACTCGGGGTGAGGGGGAAGTTGCTCGTTGCCGCGGCGGGGGTGCTGGCAAAGCTCTACCGCGCCTTTCAACGCTATGACGCCTACCTCCTCGAGGTAAATCCGCTGGTCATTACTCGCGATGGCCAGGTCATGGCTGCGGCGGCCGTCATGAGCGTTGACGATAGCGCCATGTACCGGCAAACGGGCCTGACGGACATGGTCCAAATGGGCAGCGAGCGGGCCTGGCGGCCTCTGACGGACCTCGAAAAGAGGATGGTCGAAGTTAACGAATCCGACCCTTACAGGGGAACCGCCCGCTACACCGAGATGCCTGAAGGCGATATCGGGTTTATGTGCGGTGGCGGCGGCGGCAGCCTCTTGTGTTTCGATACGCTCACCGCTCTGGGCGGCCACCCGGCAAATTACTCCGAAGTCGGGGGAAATCCGGCCGAAGAGAAGGTTTTCGGGCTCACCAAGGGAATCCTTTCCAAGGCGGGGGTAAAGGGCCTGTTTGTTTGCCACAATATTACCAACAACACCCAGGTGGATATCCTGGCCCGGGGAATCATCAGGGCCTTGGAGGACCTGCGGGTGGATCTCTCGACCTTTCCGGTAGTGGTGCGTGAGGCCGGCGTCAATGATGCCGCGGCCCGGGAGCTTTTCACTGCCGCGGGGGTCGAGTACTACGGCGATGAGGTAACCATGACCGAAGCCTGTACCCACATGATAACCCGGATGCAAAAGATCTTGGCCGACAGGAGGCCCGGCTGATGGCTATTCTGATAGATCGGCAGTCCCGGATCGTGGTGCAGGGAATAACCGGCCGGGAAGCCTCCATGGTCACGAAGCACACCCTGGCGTATGGCTCCGGGATAGCGGCTGGAGTGACCCCGGGTAAGGGTGGCCAGGAGGTTCACGGCATCCCGGTGTACGATACGCTCAAAGCAGCCTGTGCTGCTCATGAGCTCGATACCTCGGTTATTTACGTCCCCCCCGCTTTCGTGTCCGATGCCATTGCCGAGGCCGTGGCCAACGGCATCAAATTAATCCTGATTCCCACCGAAAACGTGCCCCAGAAGGATGCGGTCAAGTGCCTGGCCCTGGCCCGCCGGGCGGGAGTTCGGGTGCTAGGGCCCAACTCCGTGGGGATGATCAATCCGGCGGACCGCGTGAAGCTCGGAGCCATCGGAGGGGATAACGTGGAGCGCTGTTTTGTCCCCGGTCCGGTGGGGGTCATTTCGAGGAGCGGCGGCATGACGGCGGAGGTCTCGTGGATGGTGAAACGGGCCGGATACGGCGTCAGCACGAGTGTCAGCATCGGCGGCGACGCGCTGATCGGCAGCACCATCAAGGACCTCCTGCCCTTGTTCGAAGCCGACCCCGAGACGAGGGCGGTGGTGATCTTTTCCGAGCCGGGCACCTCCCAAGAGGAGGAGGCCGCGGATTTCATCTTGCAGGGAGGATTCCGGAAGCCTCTGATTGCTTACATTGCGGGGCGCTTTACCGAAGATATGCCGGAAGGAACCGTCTTCGGACACGCGGCCTCGATAATTTCGGGAAACTATGGCAGGCCGTCACTGAAGGCCGCCTATCTCCAGAAGGCCGGCGCCTACGTGCTCGAGAATTTCGATGACCTGATTCCCACCCTGCGGCAGGTGCTGGGCTCGCCGAGCGCAGTGGCGGGGTCAGCCGGGTAAGGTCCCCCAGGAGCGGTTGTTATGCTGATGCATGAGGTGCTGGTGGTGGGAGGAGGGCTGGCGGGACTGATGGCCGCGCTCAAGGTCTCGGGCGGAGCCGATACCGCCGTCCTCAGCAAGATCTACCCAACCCGCTCCCACAGCGGGGCGGCCCAAGGGGGATTCAATGCGGCTATGGCTGCCGATGACAGCGTTGCCGCCCATATCTTCGACACGGTGAAAGGCAGCGACTATCTAGGGGATCAGGATGCGATAGAGGTGCTGTGCTCGGACGGGCCCGGGGTGATCTGCGAACTGGACCGGATGGGGGTGCCCTGGACCCGCAATGCCGAGGGAGCCATAGCCCAACGTTCCCTGGGCGGGGCCGGTTTCCCCCGTGCCTGTTTTGCCGCCGACTTT
The DNA here is from genome assembly GCA_049585595.1 of Desulfobaccales bacterium. Taxonomy (GTDB): domain Bacteria; phylum Desulfobacterota; class Desulfobaccia; order Desulfobaccales; family 0-14-0-80-60-11; genus JAPLJC01. The sequence goes on along the minus strand of JBAVAG010000058.1, from coordinate 7,387 downwards.
TCCGGGCATGTAGTATTGCATACCCTTTATGAGCAGATCCTGAAGCAGGGAGTTAAGGTGTACCCGGAGTGGCACCTCCTGGAGCTTCTGATGGAAGGCGGCCGCGTGTCGGGGGCCCTGGTCTACGACCTCCCCCGGGCCCGACTCGAAGTCATCCGGACCAAGCAGATCATCCTGGCAACTGGCGGCTATGGCCGCGCCTTTGCCAAGACTACGAACGCCCACGCCAATACCGGAGACGGTATGGCCATCGCCTACCGGGCGGGGGCCGTGCTTTCGGATATGGAGTTCGTGCAGTTCCATCCGACGACCCTGTATGGAACGAATATCCTCATATCGGAAGCTGCCCGGGGCGAAGGAGGGTACCTGCGCAACGCCAGGGGCGACCGCTTCATGGCCAATTATGCGCCGGAGAAGATGGAGCTGGCTCCCCGGGATGTGGTTTCACGGGCGATCTTCAATGAAATCAGGGAAGGACGGGGATTTGAGGGGCATTATGTCCACCTGGACCTAACCCATCTGGGAGAGGCTCTGATCGCCGAACGGCTGCCCCAGGTGAGAGAGCTGGCCATCCGCTACAGCGGGGCCGATCCGGCTGCCTTGCCGATAAACATCGAACCCGCCCAGCATTACAGCATGGGGGGGGTGCGGACCGACATTTGGGGAATGACCCCGCTGCCGGGGCTGCTGGCGGCGGGAGAGGTCGCCAACCTGAGCGTGCACGGAGCCAACCGGCTGGGCGGCAATTCGCTCCTGGAAACCGTGGTCTTTGGCGGGCGGGCCGGCCGCCAGGCCGCGGAGCTCACCCGGGAAGAGACCTGGCCCAGTCTTTCCAATAAAACGGTGAAACGCTATCTCGATCCGTGGAAGGCCATCCTGGCCGCCGAGCCTGTAAGACCTGCCCGGGATGACAGCACTTTCGCCATCCGCCGCGACCTGACGACTCTTATGACTAATCAGGTGGGAGTTTTCAGGACCGGCAGCGAACTTAAGGACGCCTTGGATCGCCTGCGGCAGCTCAGAGAGCGCTATCATAGGCTTTCGGTTCCAACTGGACGCCAACCTTTCAATTATACCCTCATGGATTATCTGGAGGTCGGCTACCTCCTGGACCTTTCAGAAATCATAGCCGAGGGCGCGCGGGCGCGGTCCGAAAGCCGAGGGGCGCACTCCCGGACGGACTTCCCTCGGCGCGATGACCAGAATTGGCTGCACCACACCTTTGCCCGACGGGGGGAAAAAGGACCCGAATTCAGTGCCGGCCCAGTCACCATAACCAATTACCCGCCGCAGGAGAGAGGTTACTGAAAATGGAAGTGACCCTGAAAATATGCCGTTTCGATCCTGAGGAGGATATTTTACCCTATTTCCAGGAATTTCCGGTGAGTGTGGAAGGAAGCCAGACGGTGCTCGATTCTTTGCTCCTGGCCTGGCAGCAGGACCCCACGCTCTCTTTTCGCCGCTCCTGCCGCAGCGCCATCTGCGGTTCCTGCGCCGTTCGCATCAATGGACAGCCGGCGCTGGCATGTCAAACCCTGATTAGCAAAGCCACCGAAGATGGAGGCGCCATCACCATCGAACCGCTGCCCCATTTCCGGCAATTAAAGGACCTGGTAGTAGACCTGGAGCCGTTCTTTGCCTCCCTGAGGGCTACTATTCCCTGGCTTATTCTGCGGGAGGACTACGAGGGCTGGATGTCTCCCGAGATCGCCCGCCAGCTTGAGAGTCCTGCCACCTGCATACTCTGCGGGTTATGCCAGGCGGCCCTGGGCGAGACTGCAGAAATCAAACCTGCTACCCTGGTGAAGGCGCTCAGGCTGTCCCAGGACCCGCGCGACGCTCTGGGCATGCACCGAATCCGGCTGATGCAGGTGCCGGCCGAGGTGTTGCAGCTCTTCCTCCGGCGTCTTCCGGAGAAGTGTCCGAAAGGGATCAAGATAACCGTGGCGGCTTAGCCAGTGACCCGGCGGGCCAAGGGAGGAGGGAGTATGAGTCGTTGCGCCGAGTGCGGTGTGTACGCTTGCCGGAGTGGCAAGATTGACAGTGCTCCCGAGCACTGTTCCATGGCCAGTGCAGGGCCGGTTTACGAAGAGGCCAGGAACGAGTACCTGAAACCTGATGTCCGGGAATTTGCCCGGAAGTCAGCCATTACGGAGTCTGCAGGGTACGGCCAATGGACCCGGCTGGAAGAGATCATCCATTTCAGCCGCCTGGCGGGCTTCACCAAACTGGGACTGGCATTCTGCACCGGCCTGCGCAAGGAGGCGGCAGAAGTCGCCAAGATCCTGAAGGCCGCGGGATTCGAGGTTGAATCCGTCATGTGCAAGACTGGCTCCGTTCCCAAAGAGACCTTGGGACTCAAGGAGGACGAGAAGGTTCATCCCGGCCAGTTCGAACCCATGTGTAACTCCATTTGCCAGGCCAAGCTGCTTAATAGCGCCGGAACCCAATTCAATATCCTTCTCGGGCTGTGTGTCGGACACGACACCCTGTTTTTCCAATATTCCGAGGCGCCGGTAACGGTCTTTGCCGTCAAAGATCGGGCCCTGGCACACAATCCGCTGGGAGCCATCTACGCCGGTCACTACTTCAGCCGCAAGTTTGCGGCCTGGAAGAAGTGAATAACTTGGCGGGACCAAGCGAGACCAAGCCCTGGCGGGCCTGGTCCACCAACACGGAGAGGAGGAGGGCAGACTATGAAGATGCTGAGGGTATTGGTGGTGGCCGGCATGGTCTTGGCGGCAATCTTGATGGCGATTCCCTATGCCTTCGGAGCGGATGCGGAACCCATCAAGATTGGCGTAATTGTGTCGCTGACCGGACCGGAGGCCAACTTCGGCCAAATGATCCACAACTCCAATATAATGGCCTTTGATGATCTCGGCATCAAGGATATAGACGGGAGGCCGATCCAATTCGTGTTGGAAGACGATGGCAGCAATCCTCAGACAGCCAAATCCGCCATCGAGAAGCTGATAACCATGAATAAGGTCGACATGGTGGTGGGGGGGTACACGAGTTCGTGTACTGCGGCCATGGCGGGTACGGCGGAAGATCTGGGCTGTCCCCTGGTCATCGACTGCGGGTCTGCCGACGAGATCACGACCAAACCGAATAAGTGGGTATTCTCCGGGCCCCGGGTGCCTGCTTCCCACTATGGCGACGCCCTCTGGACCCTGATTGACCAGGTGATCAAGCCCAAAAAAGTGGCGCTTTTCTACGAAAACACCGACTGGGGCACCAGTTCCTCCAAGGCGTTGCGAGCCGGATTTCAAAAGAGGTCCATTAATTTGGTATTCGATCAGCCGTATGAGTCCGGGGCCATGACTTTTATACCGATGCTCACCCGGATAAAGTCAGAAAAACCGGACATGGTCATGGCGGTTTCCTACTTGACTGATGCCATCATGATCGCCAAACAGATGGCGCAGATCCATCTCGATGTGCCAATGTATATGGGATATGCGGGCGGCTATACGATGCCGGAGTTCGTCGACCACTGCGGCAAGGACGTTAACTATATAGCTTCTACCACCAACTGGAGCCCGCAGGCCCCCTGGCCCGGCGTCAAGCAATACTTTGAGGCCTATAACCAGAAATACCATAAGCCGCCGGACTATCATGGGGCCCAGGGATACGCCGCCATGCAGATCGCCATGGACGCCTTGAAGAGGGCCACCAAGCCCATCAACAGAGACAGTATTAGAGAGGCCCTCACCAAGACGGACCTGATGACCGTTATGGGAAAAATCCAGAACCACGAGTGGCAGGACGACCTCGGCCATCACTACTATAATCAGGGGCTTCCTCTAACCTATGTCATTCAATGGCAAGACCTGAAGCAGCAAGTCGTCTGGCCTCTAGGGGCCAAAACGGCCAATTTGATCTTCCCGGTGCCTCCCTTTGAGCAAAGGAAATAAAGGAAGCACCTTACGGCGCAGGTCTGGTGGGAAAAGGCAGGGTGGAGCAAGAAGAATTCTTCAGGTTCCGCCCTTGCCGTAATTTGACGCCCCGTTTTGGCAATCCTGCCAATCTCTTTGTTCACAGGGGGTCTCTTGTTGGCTGTTGCGGCGGTCGTTTTCCCATTGCCATTCACAGGAGGCCCTGCGCCCTCATGAGTTTGCTGCTGCAGGCGTTGGTCGGCGGTTTGCTTCTGGGCGGCATCTATGCGCTCATCGCCATCGGCATGACCCTGATCATGGGCGTGATGCGCATCATCAATCTTGCCCATGGCGCCTTGATGGTGATGGGGATGTATATCTCCTACGCTCTTTTCAAACACTTTGGGTTAAACGTCTATCTGGGTATCTTCGTGGCGGTTCCCGCCCTTTTTTTCGTAGGTTATATCCTGCAAAAGTTCATTATCAGGCGCGTTACCGAGATCGAAACAGTCTTGCCTGAGACCCAGGTGCTGCTGACCCTGGCTATAGGCCTGGCCATCATCGAACTCTTGCGGACTATCTTCACCTCCAACTATCAGACCGTGGAAATCCCCGGCGTTTCCGACAATGCCTTCTACTTCGCCGGCATTTCCATGAGTTATGCGATGGTGATAGGCTTTGCCGGCGCCCTGATCCTGATAGCCGGCCTCCATTTTTTTCTCACCGGGACCGATCTCGGGAGGTCGATCCGGGCCACGGCCCAGGACTCGGAAGCTGCGAGGTACATGGGGGTAAATACCAGACAGGTCACTTGTATCACCTTTGGCCTCGGTTCGGCGCTGGCCGCGGCCGGAGGCATCTTGCTGCTCCCCGCCTATTATCTTTATCCCGCGGTTGGCAATGCCTTTACCCTCAAGGCATTCATCATCACCATCCTGGGGGGGATGGGAAGCACGGTCGGGGCGATTACCGGGGGGGTCTTGCTCGGGATCGTCGAGTCCCTGGCCGCAACCTACTGGAGCATGGGATATCAGGATCTCGTGGGATTAGTCATATTCCTCCTGGTGCTGGTGTTCCTGCCCGGCGGTCTGCAAACCTTGCTCAAGAGGAAGTGATGGGAAGGGAGCCGCTAAAGTACATCATTCCGGGTATCATGGCCATCGCCCTGCCATTCGTACTCCCGGGATATTACGTGCACATGCTGATCCTGGTGCTGCTGTGGATTACCCTGGCTACGTCTTGGAATCTGCTGGGAGGTTATGCCGGGCAGGTATCCTTCGGTCACGCCCTCTTTTTCGGCCTGGGGGCTTACGGCGGCGGACTGCTCTTCTACTTCTTCGGAATCTCCACCTGGTGGGGCATGCTGGTAGGCCCCATCTGGGCCGTGATCGTGGCCATCCCCATCGGCTTGATCACCTTCCGGCTGAGGGGGCCTTATTTTGCCCTGGCCATGTTGGCGGTGGCCGAAGTCACCAGAATCATCTTCAACAGTTGGACCTCGTTTTCCAACGGCGCCGTCGGTATCATGATCTCGCGTACCTGGGGAGGAAATAAGCTGCCCTATTACGCCATCATCCTGGCGATCGCCGCTCTATCGCTTTACGTTACCAGGCGCCTGGTGCGCTCCAAGTTCGGTTACTATTTCCTATCCATTAGAGAGGATCAGGATGCCGCCGAAGCCCTGGGGATTAACTCGACCAAATACAAGTTATACGCCCTCATACCCAGCGTCTTTTTCACGGCTCTGGCCGGCGCCTTCTATATGAACTACATGGCCTTTATTCAGCCGGATGTGGTCTTCGACCTCACCGACATCTCCATCATGATGATACTCTGCGTGATGCTGGGAGGCGCCGGGACGCAGTGGGGGCCAGCCCTGGGAGCCACCGTCTATGTCCTTTTGGCCGAGTGCTTCCGAACGATTCCCGTGGTCAAGGAAGTCCACCTGCTGGCCTTTGCCATCATCATCATCGGCATCATCATGTTCTTGCCGGATGGAATTGTCGGCAGTTGGGATGAGGTGAGCCGGTGCTTTGCAAGGCCAAAGGCGGCGGCGGACTCCGCTGCCGGCCAGTTGGAATCGGGCCCGGAAGCGAAAGAGGGGTGGAGAAAGCCTGAGGCCTAATGATGAGTTACTTTGAGATTAAAGGGCTGGCCAAATCCTTTGGGGGCCTCATGGCGCTTTACGACATCAACCTGTCCATTGAGAAGGGGGAAATCGTGGGACTGATTGGCCCCAATGGCTCCGGCAAGACCACCCTTTTCAACTGCATCAACAATTTCTGCACGCCGGACCAAGGCCAGATCTTGTTCAAGGGGCAACGCATCGACGGATTTCCCACTCACCGGATCTGCAAGCTGGGGATTGCCAGGACCTTTCAGATCGTCAAGCCCTTAAAGCGGCTCACGGTTCTCGATAATGTCATGGCAGGAGCTTTTCTGCACACGAACGATGAGAAACAGGCCAGGGAAAAGTCCCTCTCGGTCCTCGAATCCTGCGAACTGAGCCACCGCAAGGATATGCCCGGGAAGGATCTACCCATCGCCGACAAGAAGCGCATGGAAGTGGCAAGGGCGCTGGCCAGCGATCCGGAACTGCTCCTGCTCGATGAAACTGCTGCCGGGCTCAACCTCAAAGAGATCGAAAGGATGCTCGAGATCGTCATGAGGATCAGACAGTCCGGGATAACCTGCCTGGTGGTCGAGCATGTATTGAAATTTCTCATGGGGGTTTCCGACCGGGTCATGTGCATAAATTTCGGCCAGGAGATCGTCACGGGAAAGCCGCAGGAGGTCATGAGCCACCCGGAGGTGATCGCCGCCTATCTTGGAGCTGAGTATGCTAAAGGTCGACTCCATTGACGTTTACTATGGAGACGTAAAGGCGCTCCGCAGCGTCTCCTTCTCAGTGCCGCAGGGAGAGGTCGTCGCCCTGCTCGGGCCCAACGGCGCCGGTAAGACGACCACCTTGAACACCATCTCCGGGTTGCTCAGGCCAGCTAAGGGAAAAATTTATTTTGAAGGCCAGGAGACCTCCCGAACGCCTGATTACGCCATGGCAGGCTTGGGAATCGCCCATGTGCCCGAGGGCAGAAGGCTTTTTCCTGACATGACCGTTTTGGAAAACCTCGAAATGGGGTCGTTTATCCCGGAGGCCAGGGCGAAGCGGCAGGATTCCCTGGAAATGGCTTTCAGCCTGTTCCCCAGGCTCAAGGAGCGGATCTCCCAGAAGGCCGGAACCCTTAGCGGGGGCGAAGCGCAGATGTTGGCCATCGCCAGGGGGCTAATGACCCGACCGAGGCTGATGCTGATGGATGAACCCTCCTTAGGCCTATCTCCCCTGCTGGTATCAAGGCTATTCGAGATTATCGATCAAATTAACCAGGAGGGGATAACCATCCTGTTAGTCGAGCAAAATGTGGTGCACGCTCTTAAGCATTCAAGCCGCGCTTACATCATGGAGACGGGGAGCGTCGTCCTTAAGGGGACCAGTGAGGAACTGATCG
>JBAVAG010000057.1:0-56260 GCA_049585595.1 Desulfobaccales bacterium | reverse complement strand
ACCCTGGGCAGGGTGCTCCATGGAGCGGCGATTATTCCCCCGGATCTATAAATCCTTGCCGTTCGAATACCAGGCACAATTGCAGGGTTCGAAGGAAGCATTTTCACACCGGGCCGTTATGACGGACATCAGCATTGGCGGCCTGCATATGTCCGAGGCCGCACCCAGGTTGCAACCTGACGACATTGCCGACTTCATTTTCCAATTCCATCCCGACCACGCCAATCCCCTCATCCCCCACAAAATCAGGGCCAAAGGGAAAGTCAAGCGCATAGAGCAGCCCACTAAAGAATCCCCCCACTATGGGGTGGCGCTGGAATTCCTTTCGGGGCCGGTTTTCGTCTACGCAGATTAACTCGCCGGGCCGCCCTTGCGGTTGAAGCCTCCCGGGCCGCTCACTGCCGGGGGACTGTCCTGCCAGCCATTCCGAGTAACCTGCCTCTTCCGGAGGATGGGCTACCTGCCTCGAAGATTGGCGAAATCTTGGGTGGCCCGGATTTCCCCACCCGTGGCCGCAACCCCCACGCCCAGGCTGTTGTAGTCGGCGCTCAGGATGCTTTCCCGGTGGCCGGGGCTGGACATCCAGGAATTCATAATGTACCGGGCCAGGGCCTCGCTGTTGGCGGCGGACATGTTGGAGCCTTCCCAGATGTTTTCTCCCAGGCTGCTAATTTCGCCGGAGAAATAAGGGCTGAACCTCTCCCTGACAGTCAGGCCTTCGGGATTGGTATGGCTGAAAAAGCCGCGCCGCAGCATGTCATCGCTATAAGCCTGGGCAATGGCCGAGAGCGTCCCGTCTTTGGCCAGGGGGGGAAGGCCGGATCTCTGGCGGATTTCATTGGTGAAGCGCCCGATCCACGCTGCCACGTCATTAAGGTGCGCCGGGGCCTGGGCCCGGGGTCCCCAGGATGACGGGGGCGGATACTGCTGCCCGGGATATGCTTGACCCTGGTATGGCTGCTGCGGATACGGCAGACAGCCCAGGGGCGCCATCAGGGCGGTGAGCCAGGCGGCCCAGGCCAGGGCGGCCATGACCGGCGGTATTAATTTTCGCACCCGGAAACCTCAGTCAACCTCGGAGCAGAGGGCAGGCTCAGGGGCATCCCAACCCGCACCCTTTGCCTGCCCTGCCCCTCTCATTTACGCTTTCGGTCGCTGGCCGGCTTGCTTAGGGCCGATGGTATTCATGACCAGGGACCCCGTGATGCCATCCGCCGCCCTGGCCAGGATGATACCGGTTATAGAACTCTTCGCCATAATGATGGCCAACCACGTGTGCCCTCCAATGCGGGTAGGCGTGCTGAAAATTCTTCCAGAAAACCGGATGACCCCGATACCACCCTTCCCATTTTGGACCGTACCATTGGCCGGGTCTGACGATGTAGGTTTCGGGATAGGCATAATACGGGCCCCATCCATAGCGTGGGCCGAAAAAGTAATACAGGACGCCATTCAAGAACCAGTCACCGTTGTAATAGACCCAGGGGGTATTGGGGCCGACGTAGGGGGCTGAGACGACGACCGCCGCCTGGGAAACCCCAGGCATCGCCACCATCATGCCGGCGCCCAGGAAAATTGCCAGGATTAACAGCATAACCAACTTTTTCATAAACGGCTCCTTTGGTTTTGGGGATCAGTCTCTGGGGCGGCTGCAATTTGCGGCCGGCCTCCCTTTTGACTAGCTCAATCATTTGCCCTGGTCCGAAACCAGGCACATCTTCCTTTTTTATTCATTAGACAGATTTCGGCGCGAATTGCTAGGCGTCCTGCGAACCCGGGACCCCGGGGCTATTCCAGTACTGTCCGGCAACAAAATTGCATGGAGCAGGTTACATTATCTCGCAGTTAAGATCTAGACCTTGGCAATTTCAGCGATATCACCTTGATACCGATATACCTAAATCCCCTCTCCCCTGCGAGGGGACGACACCGGGTGAGGGGTGGCTTCAGCGGCCATTTCCCCCCCTCACCCTGCCCTCTCCCCCCAAGGGGGCAAGGGAAAAAGCTTGTAAATTCCATGAATTGATTTGCCAGTGGGCATGCCTAAGTTCAATCAATTCATTACTGCCGGGTTCATAGCAAAAACCCTGCCGGACACTACTGGAGCTAATCCCCAAGGCTAGGCGGAGCCTCATCAACTTTTAATAGCTTAGTATACGAGAGGTCTTTGAGATAGGGATAATCGGGGTATTTGCCATTTTGGCCAAGCCGGCGCCAGCGGGGCCGGCCAAGGAGGGAAACCGAGGGAATCGAGGGGCTCTCTCAAGGCCTGGGGAATAGCCTTAAAACTCGAAAATAGACGGCCTCAGCCCTCTCGAAGCGGCCAGGCCGGCCCACAATCCCCTGGAACCATCCGGCCATCACCTTCACTCCTTAGGCAAGGCAAAGTAGAAGGTGGCGCCCTCGTTCACCTTCCCGGCGGCCCACACCCGGCCACCATGCCTTAGCACCAGACGCTTGACGATGGCCAGGCCGACCCCGCTGCCTTCATATTCCCCCCGCCCGTGCAGACGCTGGAAGACGCCGAACAGGTTTCCGGCATAGCGTTCATCAAACCCGACTCCGTTGTCCTTGACGTAGTGGACGGTTTCCTGGTCCGCCACTCGCCCGCCCACTTCAATGACTGCGCCCTCTCTGGACCTGGTGTATTTGCTGGCATTGTCCAGGAGATTGAGCATCACCTGGGTGAGCAGTTTGGGGTCGCCGAAGGCCGCGGGTGGGTCCGCCACAATTAATTGCAAATCCCGGCCCGGCGCTTCGGCCCGGAGTTGCTCGAAGACCCGTTTACTGACAGCCACCATATCGACGACGGACTTGCTTAGCTGCTGCCGCTCCAGCCGCGACAGGGCCAACAGGTCATTGATCAGGTTGCCCATCATCTGGGTATTGGCGACGATGACATCGAGCAGCCTCAGACCTTCTGCATCCAGCCGGGAGGTATGCTCGCTCGCCAGCATCCGGGAGAAGCCCTGGATAGCCCGGATGGGGGCCTTGAGGTCATGGGATACTGAATAACTGAAGGCTTCCAGTTCCCGGTTGGCGAACTCCAACTGGGCGGTGCGCTCCTTGACCCTTTGTTCCAGTTCTTCGTTAAGGCGGTAGATCTCTGCTTCCGCCTGCCGGCGTCTGGCTTCCCGGTCCAGCGATACCATGGCGAAGGAGAGCTCCTGGGCCAGGGAGTTGAGCGCCGAGATCTCTTCTGTATTGAAGAAACCCTTCTGCCCGGAATAGAGGGTCAGGACTCCCTCGACCCTTTCGCCCACAAACAAGGGAAAAGCGGCGGAGGACTTGAAACCCCGCGCCAGGGCCTCTTTCCTCCAGGGGACCATGCGGGGGTCAGCGGCAATATCCAGGCAAACATCCCAGCGCCCCTGGCGCACCGCCACCCCGGTCGGTCCCCGGCCCTCCGGGACATCTCCCAGGGAAATAGTAATATTTTGCGGATAATCGTCCAGGAGGTCGAATTGCGCCGCCGCCCGGACCAGCCCGGCTTCCCAATCGACCCGGCCGATCCAGCACAGCCGGAAGTCTCCTTCCTCCATCATGATCCGGCAGGCCTGGCGGAAAAGCCCTTCCTGGTCCTGGGCGTGCACAATGGTTTCATACACCCGGGTCAATAAACGGTAAAGCCTTCCCAGGGCGGCTGCCTTCTGCTCGGCATCTTGTCGATCGCTCATTTCTTGATCCAGTGGAGCTGCCGTTTCCCGCAATTCCTCAGTGCGCTCCCCGACCCTAAGGGGCGCCTCGGTCCTGACTGCGTCGGCCCTGACTCCTCCGCTAGCTGGACAGTTGCCCGGTAATTGTAACTTAATCATATGAACTTTCAAGGGAAAGCCGCTTGGCTCGACCCCGTCGCCCAGGGAAATTCCTGCCGGCCCGGTCCTTGCCTTCGCGGCGATGACGCCTTAACATTTGGTTACTCCCTGGTCAACCGCCTTCGCCGGGAGCAAAGGCCCACTCCCGGAATTTTTGGTATTTATTGCCCAGGAGATCAGCCATGGCCAGGATTTTGCGCCTCAACATGGCCCGCCAGAGTTACCACTGGCAGGAGGTTCCCCCGGCCTACGCCGGTTTGGGGGGGCGGGCCCTCACTTCCCGCCTCATCCGGGAGGAAGTGGACCCTACCTGTCACCCCCTGAGCGCCGCCAACAAGCTGGTGCTGGCCCCGGGGCTGCTCGCCGGCACCTTTGCGCCCAACTCCGGGCGGCTGTCGGTGGGCGGCAAATCTCCCCTCACCGGCGCCATCCAGGAGAGCAACGTCGGGGGGACAGTTTCCCAAAAGCTGGCCCGCCTGGACATCAAGGCGGTGGTGCTGGAGGGCAAACCCCGGCAGGCTGATGGCTGCTGCCTGGTGAAGATTTCCCCGGAGGGAGTGGAATTCTTCCCTGCTTCCGAGTACGAGGGCCTGGGAAACTACCGGACTATGGCCCTGCTCCGGAAGCGCTTCGGCCGGGGCGTGGGGGTATTGAGCATCGGCCCGGCCGGGGAGAAAAGCCTGACCGCGGCCAGTATCCAGGTCAGCGATCCCGCCGGCCGTCCCGCCCGGGCGGCAGGCCGGGGCGGCTTGGGGGCCTTGATGGGGTCCAAGAAGCTCAAGGCCCTGGTGGTGGACGATAAGGGCGCACCGGCCCGCGTTCCCCTGGCCGACCCGGAGGGATTCAAGGCCGCCGCCCGCTCCAAGGGCAAATACCTCACCCCCGGCTGCGACTATGAAACCATCGGAGCCCTGGCGGCCAATACCCTGATCCGCCACCCGGAGGAAATTGCCCAACTGGACCGCCTCTGCGATGACCTCGGCCTGGACCCCATCGAAATGGGGGTTACCCTGGGTGTGCTGATGGAAGGTGGGGTCATCCCCCGGGGCTCGGGGTCCGCGGCCATCAAGATGCTGAAAAAGGTGGGCAAAAGCGACCCCTGGGGTTTGATCATCGGCAACGGCTCAGTCTTCACCGGCCAGGCCCTGGGGCTGGAGCGGGTCCCGGCGGTAAAGAGCCAGCCCCTGCCCGCCTGTGAACTTCGGCCCGAAAAGGGGGCGGGCCTCACCCACGCCGCCAGCCCCATGGGTGGCGACCACACCGCAGGCTGCGCGGTGGCCGCTAATATCCTGAAGTGCGGCGGCGGCGCCGAATCCTTAGAAAAGGAGGGCAACATCGAACTCTCCCGGAACCCGAAGATCGCCACCGCGGTCATCGAAGCCACCGGCCTCTGCCAGTTTGTGGCCTTCCCGGTGCTGGACCACCCCGAGGCCCTGCAATGCCTCGTGGACCTGATCAATGCCCGCTACGGCCTGAGCCTCACCACCGCCGACGTGCCGGCCCTGGGCCGGCAGGTCCTCCACGACGAGAAGAGCTTCAACCGGGAGGCGCGCTTCACCCGGGCCCAGGACCGCCTGCCGGGATTTCTTGAAGAAAACCTGAAACCGCACAACGTCACCTGGGACTTCACCGACGAGGAAATCGCCCAGGTGCTGGCAGATTTGTAGAGAGATGGTGGGGGGAGGCAGGGCCTGTAGCACAGGCGTCTCGCCTGTGGAAGCCACCAGCTCTCTCCCCAAGACCATCAGCCCAGCGGCAAGATCTCCAGGCGGCCGGTGTCGCCGTCGAAGTGGGCCAGCCGGCCCCGGTAGTTGGGCTCTTTTCCCAGCAGCAGGCGGATGGCCTCCAGGGCCTGGAGGCTGGCGGTCAGGGTGACGGTGGGGGCCAGCACCCCGGGGACGGTCTCCGGCCCCGGGGCGTTAAGGAGCGGCTGAAGGTCGAACTCGCCGCGGTCCTGAGGCATGAGGGTGGCCACCTGGCCAAAGACGCCGCTCACCGCACCGTACACCACCGGCACCCCGGCCTCTTGGGCCGCGGCGATCAGGTCCCGCCGGGCCCCCAGGGTATCCAGGGCGTCCAGCAGCACGTCCACTCCGGGCAGAACCCGCCGCAGGCGCTCCTGATCCAGAAAGTCCGGGATGGCCTCAATAAGGAGGCCCTCGTTGATCTCCCGGAGATGGCGGGCGGTGACCAGGGCCTTGTTCTGCCCCAGGGTGAGGGCGGTGGCCAGCAACTGGCGGTTGAGGTTGGAGGGGGTGAAGTCGTCGCCGTCCGCCAGCAAGAGGCGGCCCACCCCGGCCCTGGCCAGCAGCATGGCCTGGCAGCCCCCCAGGCCACCCAGCCCCGCCACCAGGGCACTGCCCCGCCATAAGGTGAGCTGGGCCGCCGGGGTCAGGCTGGGAAAATTGCGCTCCAGGGCCTCGGGGAAGATGCCATCCTCCAAGGCCGTTTCGATGGCCTGGCGCAGGGAGAGCCCCTGTGCCGCCGCCCAGGCTCGCAGACCCGCCATCGGCGCCAGCAGGAATTCCTGGCCGCCTCGTATCGCCCGCCGGGCTATCGCCTCAACGGACATCGCTCCATGACCCCGTGAGAACCCATCCTTTATTGACGCCAGCCTACGATTCTTCTTTAACAACCTATTAAAAAATAGCAAGTTTTGAGGTGTAGGGGGGACAGTGGCATAGGCTTCCAGCCTGTGGTCAGGTTGCCCGGGCGACTCAGCGAGTCGCCCCTACACGAACTCATTTTTTTGAGGAGTTTTTCAACAGCCCGTTAATAAGACCGAATAATTTCCTCCGCCTCCCGCCAATCCCGCAGGGCCAGGGTGCACAGGCTGACGGCGTCGGCGCCGATCTCGAAGTAGCGTTGCACGTCCTGGCGGCGGCGCACCCCGCAGCCCATGATCAAAAAACAGTTCACCTTGGGGCGCAACCCCCGGTTGTATGCAAACGCCCCCGGCCAGGCCGTGCCGCCGGAGACCCCGCCGCCGCCCACGGCCAGGAGCGGCGAGGGAGGATAGCGACCCGGGGGAAAAATGATCTCATAGGGGATGGTGTTGATGGCGTGGATGGCCGCCACCCCGATTTTTTCCAGCCCCTGGGAAAACTCGTAGGGGTGGCAGATGCTGATCTTGGCGATCAAAAAGAGGTTTGGGTAGCGCACCCTAACCTGCTGGCAGCAAGTTACGCTTTGCTCAAGGTTTTTGGCGATCTCCTCCTGGGAGTTGGGGCAGGAGAAATTGAGTTCCAGGGCCCAAAAGTGCGGGCCCAGGGTCTCCTGGTAAATCTCCAGGGCCTCCAGGGTTTCCCGGATGGCGGTCTCAGTCCCTTTGCTGAATTCGGGGTAAAGGTTGGGGACGGCGTGGATGCCGGCCTCGCAGGAGCGCCGGATATCCAGGGAGCAGGCCGCCGCCCCCCGGTTGGTAAGGCCGTAAGCGTTGAGCATGCCCATCTCCGGCAGCCGGCGGAGGTATTTCCAGGTGAGGGGATTGGCCGGGACGAAATTGCCCCGCCTGGGGAAGCGGGTGGCCGACTTGGTGAAGACCGTGGCGCTGCTTTCCCTTACCGCCTGGAGGAGGCGGCGGTAGCCTGGCAGCAGGGTATAGGGAAAGATGCCCCGCCCCGCCTGGCCCAGGGCGGTGGAGATGACCACGGGCGAAATTTTGCGCCTGGTTGAGGACGTCATGGATGAGCGCCTGGGTAGGGGCGGACCCATGTCTCCGCCTAAAGAATGGGGTTGGCGGCCCTCACGGCAAGCCCCTTGCTCCCCTTAAGCACTATAGTCGAATCAGCCCCCGCTGGCAAGGAGTGAGAGTCGGCCGTTTTTGCAGGCGGACCCAGATGTCCGCCCGGTAGGGGCGGGTTTTAAACCCGCCCTTACAAGACCGCAGCCAAAACGGCGGGCACAGCCCGCCCTAGGAGAGGCTAAGGAGATGGGGATTTATAGGGCGGCCTGCGGCCGCCGCTTATCTCTGCTAGGCCTGGCAGCGGTACACTCCCGGGCGACCCCATCACCGTCTGGAAGCCGGGGCCACTGTCGCTCCTGCGATTATGCGTTTTTGCTTATATCCGGCAAGGAAGTTTTTCGTTGCAATCCCATGCTGATTTGGCGAAAATTTAGGGTAACAGGAGCCAGGATAGATATGTCTCAAGACAACGCGCCCCAGGCAACCAGGCCGTCCAAATTAAAGAATCTCGGCAAAAACTTAATCCTGATATTTATCAGTTTATTTGTGGCGCTGAGTATCTGTGAAGTTTCCTTGCGGTTCTACAATCCCCTGGGATTTAGAATTAAAGGCGACAACATAATATTGCCGGTTAATAAAACGGAGATACTATATCACGATAACCCCACCAAGATCGGCGCCGTGGTAGTGCACCATAATAATTCCCTGGGTTTTAAGGGTCCGGAGCCTCCCCGGGATTTCGCCAACTGGCTGACCGTGGTGACGGTGGGCGGCAGCACCACCGAATGTCTGGAAATCGCCGAAGACAAGACCTGGCCGCACGTGCTGGGGGTCCAACTGCAGCACGACTTTAACAAGTTGTGGCTCGACAATGCCGGATTTTGCGGCCAATCCACCTACGGCCATTACATTTTGATGCACGACTTTATCGACAAATTGCAGCCGAAGGTGGCGGTTTTTCTGATCGGCATCAATGAAGTGGGCGTGAGCAACCCCCGGGAATTCGACACCCGCATGGGCACCAAGATCAGTTTCCGCTCCCTGGACAAGTTTCTGGCGGCCCTGGCTTACCGCAGCGAAGTGGCCTCGGCGGCCTTGAACCTATATCGCTATTATTTCCCCAAATCGGTGCAGGCTTACGGGGAACGGAAAATGGGGGAACTGGACCTGACCACCCTGCCGACCCTTCAGTTGACGCAGGCGCAAAAGGCGGCGCTTCTCAAGACCCATGCGGAAAAGTACGTGCCGGCCTACGAGGCGCGGCTGCGGCGGCTCCTTACGATCACCGAGGATCACCACATAATCCCGGTGCTCCTCACCCAGCCGGTGGTCTATGGCAAGGCCATCGACGACGAGACCGGCCTGGACCTGGGGAAGATCGTGGTGGCCAACGGCATGAACGGCGAGGTGGGTTGGCAGGTCCTGGAGCTTTACAACGACGTGACCCGCCGGGTGGGGGCCGAAGAGCACCTGCTGGTGATCGATGAGGCCCGGGAGATGCCCAAGAGTTCCCGGGATTACTACGACCTGATGCATTTTTCCGACGCCGGGGCTAAAGTATTTGCCGATATCGCGGCCCGGCACCTGAGCCCCTATCTGGCCGAGAAATTCAGCAAGTTCGCCAAGGCCCCCGCGGCAGCGGCAGCCCAGACGGCCGCCGCCCCTTCCCCGGACAACCTCGCCAGATAAATTCCTGAGAAGACCGGCGGGGCGATGGCACAGGCTCAAAGCCCTGTCTCGGGTCAGCTAGGTCCCCCTGTGCCCCTCCGGCTCAATCCTTAAGACCTGAAGCGAAATGCGCTTCGGCCCGGGCCAGGTCCGCCGGGGTGTCCACCTCCAGGGTGTCTCCCTCGGTCTCCACGATGTGGATGGGAAACCCATGCTCCAGGGCCCGGAGCTGTTCCAGTTTCTCCGCCTGCTCCCAGCGCCCCGGGGGGAGCTTCACGAACTCCTGAAGAAAACCCACCCGGTAGGCATAGATGCCCAGGTGCCGGTAAAAATAGCCGGCGGCGGCAGCGTCCCTTGCAGATGAGACAGGAAACCAGCAGGGGAGCGGGCTGCGGGAGAAATAGAGGGCCCGGCCCCGGCGGTCGAAGACCACCTTGACCACGTTGGGATCCGCGGCAACCCTGGGATCGGTGAACTTGCGGGCCGGGGTCGCCATGACCACCTCCGGGTCCCGCCTAAGAAGAGCGGCCAGTTGGCCGACGAGCTCCGGAGGAAAGACCGGCTGGTCCCCCTGGATGTTGACCACCAGGTCAGCCGGGGCCAATCCCAAAAGCTGGGCCGCCTCGGCCAGGCGGTCGCTGCCCGAAAGGTGGCCGGCCCGGGTCAGCAGCGCCCGGCCCCTGAAGCCCTCCACGCAGGCCCGGATGCGCTCATCGTCGGTGGCCACCCAGAGTTCGTCCAACCCCGCAACCAGCCGGGCCTGCTCGTAGACCCGCTGAATCAGGGGCTTCCCCAAAATGGGCGCCAGGGGCTTGCCGGGAAACCGGGTGGACCCGTAGCGGGCCGGGATGAGGGCGATGAGTTTCATAAATCTGGGGTTCCACCCCATTTTGGGAATGATCGATTTGATCCTATGCCAGCCGGGCCGGTTCCAAAGGAGGAACGGCATCTTGCCGCGACCAGCGCAGGCTAAAGCCTGCGGCTACCAGAACCAAGGATTTTGCCACCCCCTCCCCAACCTCCCCCCTAAAGGGGGAGGGAGTTAAAGAAGATGATGGAGTAGGCAATAATCACTTATCGAGGCGCCACCTAGCCTAACTGATATCAGAAATTATTCTTGAAGCACTTTCCTGAATATGGATAATTACTTGAAATACCATATAATAACGAAAATCTTTTGTATCAATTTCATATTAATCTCAAAAGTTGATTCCGTCAAATACATTTCCCCGGGCTGGCCGCTTGTTCCCAAGTACTCCGTGGGTTTCCTTGACAGGCGAAATTCGATGCATATCATTTAGTAATGATTACTTCCTGTTAGCCCTCAGGAAGCAACAGACATTGTAGGTGCGCACCCGCCTGGGCGCCCGAAACAAGGGCGGACAGACGGGTCACCCCTGCATATAAGGAGGCAGAAGACTTGATCCCCGTTGACAAATTGACCTATAAGGCTCAGGAGGCCCTGCAAGGGGCCCAGGAATTGGCCCGGCAGTTGAACCACAACCAGTTGGAGCCGGCCCACCTGCTCAGGACCCTTCTGGCCCAGGAGGAGGGGCTCATCGGGCCCCTCCTGAAGAAATTGGAAGTCGATCTCCAAAAGCTCCTCCAGGGGACGGAAGACCTGCTGACCCGGCTGCCCCGGGTAAGCGGCGAAGCCCAGGTCTACCTTTCCCCCGCGATCAATAAAGACCTGGACGAGGCCTTGAAGCAAGCCAGCCAGATGAAGGACGACTACGTCTCCACCGAGCACCTGCTTTGGGCCCTAGCCGCGGACAAGACCACCGATGTGGGCAGGCTGCTCAAGGCCCAGGGGCTCACCCCCGAGGCCATCCTCAAGGCCCTGGCGGATCTCAGGGGTGCCCAACGGGTCACCGACCAGGCCCCGGAGGAGAAGTTCCAGCCCCTGGAGAAATACGGCAAGGACCTGACGGAGATGGCCCGCAATGGCAAGCTGGACCCGGTCATCGGCCGGGACAGCGAAATCCGGCGCGTCATCCAGGTGCTGTCCCGGCGCACCAAGAACAACCCGGTGCTCATCGGCGAGGCCGGGGTGGGCAAGACCGCCATCGTGGAGGGCCTGGCCCAGCGCATCGTCAACGGCGACGTCCCCGAGAGCTTGAAGAACAAGCGCCTGGTGGCCCTGGACCTGGGCTCCCTGATCGCCGGCACCAAGTTCCGGGGCGAGTTCGAAGAGCGCCTGAAGGCTGTGCTCAAGGAGGTGACCGAATCCGAGGGCCAGACCATCATGTTCATCGATGAGCTCCACACCCTGGTGGGAGCCGGCGCCGCCGAAGGAGCGGTGGACGCCTCCAACATGATCAAGCCGGCCCTGGCCCGGGGTGAGCTCCATTGCGTCGGGGCCACCACCATCAACGAGTACCGCAAATACATCGAGAAGGACGCGGCCCTGGAGCGCCGCTTCCAGCCCATCATGGTAAACGAGCCCTCGGTGGAGGATACCATCGCCATCCTCCGGGGCCTGAAGGAAAAATACGAGGTGCACCACGGAGTGCGCATCAAGGATAGCGCCATCGTGGCCGCGGCCACCCTCTCCAACCGCTACCTCACCGACCGGCATCTGCCGGACAAGGCCATCGACCTGATCGATGAGGCCGCTTCCAAGCTGCGTATGGAGATCGATTCCCGCCCCGCGGACATTGACCAGGTGGAGCGCAAGATCACCCAGGAGGAGATCGAACGGGAGGCCCTGCGCAAGGAGCAGGACCCGGCCTCCAAGGAGCGCCTGCTCAAGATCGAGAAGAGCCTGGCCGCCCTCCGGGAGAAAAGCGGCGCCCTCAAGGCCCGCTGGCAGCAGGAAAAGGACGTCATCAGCCGCATCCGCGCCATCAAGGAGCAGATCGAGAAGGCCCAGACCGACGCCGCCCAGGCGGAACGCCTCGGCGACCTGGCCCGGGCCGCGGAGCTGAAATATGGGGCGCTACTCAACCTGCAAAAGGACCTGGAAGCTGAAACCAAGAAGCTGGCAGACATGCAGCAGCAAGGGGCCATGCTCAAGGAAGAGGTGGACGCCGAAGACATCGCCGAAGTGGTCTCCAAATGGAGCGGCGTCCCGGTGACCCGCTTGCTGGAAGGCGAGAAGCAAAAGCTCCTGCACATGGAGGAGCACCTGACGGCCCGGGTGGTGGGCCAGGACGAGGCGGTGCGGGCGGTCTCCAACGCGGTGCGCCGGGCCCGCTCCGGCTTACAGGACCCCAACCGGCCCCTGGGTTCCTTCATTTTCCTGGGTCCCACCGGGGTGGGCAAGACCGAACTGGCCCGGGCCCTGGCCGAGTTTCTTTTCGATTCAGAGGCGGCCATGGTGCGCCTGGACATGAGCGAGTACATGGAAAAGCACACGGTCTCACGGCTCATCGGCGCCCCCCCGGGGTACGTGGGCTACGAGGAAGGAGGGCAGCTCACCGAGGCGGTGCGCCGGCGGCCCTACTCGGTGGTCCTCTTCGATGAAATCGAGAAGGCCCACCCGGAGGTCTTCAATTCCCTCCTGCAGATCCTGGACGACGGCCGCCTCACCGACGGCCACGGCCGCACCGTGGATTTCAAGAACACCATTGTGATCATGACCTCCAACCTGGGCAGCCAGTACCTCGCCGAGGTCAGCGACGAAAAGCTCATGCGGGAGCGGGTCATGGAGGCGCTGCGGCTCCATTTCAAGCCGGAATTCCTCAACCGGGTGGACGATATCATCATCTTCCACCGCCTCACCAAGGAGCAACTGCGAGAGATCGTCTCCCTGCAGATGGCCAGGCTGCGGCAGCTCCTGGCGGAGCGCCAGCTAACGCTCGAACTGAGCGATAAGGCCCGGGACTTCCTGGCCGAGGCAGGCTACGACCCGGTGTACGGGGCCCGGCCCCTGCGCCGGGCCATCCAGCACTACCTCCAGGACAAGCTGGCCCCCCTGCTCCTGGAAGGACGTTTCCAGGAAGGGGACACCATTGTGGTGGACACGGACAAGGCCGGGGAAGGGCTAACCTTCAAAAAGAAGAAATAGGCATTGATTGTGGGGGCGGGTTGCCCACCAAATTTAATTGAATAATGGTAAGGGTTAATAGGCAGGAGCATAATGGCGTGAGTGCCCGGCCTAACGGCCCTGCCGCACCGGCTGGAAGCCGGTGCCACCAGAAAGTAGGGGCGACCCGCTGGGTCGCCCCTGGAAGAACATCCCGGGGATAATTTATCAGGGATTAGAGCGCCTGCACCACCTGAGGCCAGATCTTCCCCGCTTGGCCCGGCAGGAAGTAGTTGGTGAGGGTATAGGTGAGACGGGTGGGTGTCAGGTTGTTTTCCACGATGGTGGCGCCGGACTCCTTGGCGGTGTGAGGGAGGTAACTGGCCGGGGCCACCTCTCCGGAGGTGCCGATTACCAGGAGCAGCTCGCACTCCCGGGCCAGTTCCTCGGCCTCCGCCTGGGCGGCAGGCGGGATGGCTTCGCCGAAAAAGACCACGTCGGGGCGGATGAGGCCGCCGCAGCGGCAATAGTAGGGAGGCTCATGCAAATCCAGGGTCTCCCGGGGCTGCGGCGTTTTGCAGACGTCGCAGCGGAGACGCCAGGCGTTGCCGTGATACTCCACCACCCGCTTGCTCCCCGCGGCCTGGTGCAGATTGTCCACGTTTTGGGTGATGATACCCAGGAGAATCCCCCGGGCCTCCAACTCCGCCAGGGCCAGATGGGCCGGATTGGGGCGGGCCTGGCTGATGAGCCCTTCCATCTCCCGGAGCATGGTCCAGACCTTGGCCGGATTGGCGCGCAAGGCCCGGATGTGGGCGTATTCCCCGGGATCGAAGCGGGACCAGAGGCCGTCGGCGCTGCGGAAGTCAGGAATGCCGGATTCCACCGAGATGCCGGCGCCGGTCAAGGCCACCGCCTTCCGCCCCTGGCGCAGCAGGGCCGCCGCGAACTCCGGGGTGATCTCCCTCTGTTTGGCCTTCATGGAGCCCCTACTAATAACGATCTTTATCAGTTCTGGTTCTTTTAGCTAAAGGCTTAGGGCTGACCGCGGCTGGCCTTATTTCGCCAATCCGGCGGCCTCATGCCTGGACCCGGCTTCCTGTTTTCCTAATTTTCTGTCTCTGCCAAGGGGCCTTTGACTTTGATTTTGCCCTTCCTCGCCGCCATCCCCTTACCCTAAGAAAAAACTCGAATCCGGGCGTCCAGGGCCAGGAGTCCGGGCCGGCCGGGAAAAACCAGCACCGGGTTGAGGTCCACCTCCTGGATTTGGGGAAACTGGGCCAATAGTTGGGACAGGTTCGCCAGGGCCCCGCTCAGGCCTTCCAGGTCTGCGGGGGGCTGGCCCCGGAAACCGGCTAGCCCGCGGCCGATATGGGTCTCCGCCATGAGGTCCCGGGCCTGGGCCGGGCTGATGGGGGCCAGCCTGAGGGCCACGTCACCGAGGAGCTCGGTTTCCAGACCCCCGGCCCCAAAGGCCAGGACTGGCCCAAAGGTCCGATCCCGGCGGCCTCCCAGCAGCACTTCCCGGCCGCCGGCCACCTGGGCCATGACTACTATCTGCCAGGGATCCTCCGGGGGCAGGCCCTCCTGAGCCAGGCCGGCCAGTTGCCGGTAGGCGGCCATTACCGCCTCGCCATCCTTAAGATTCAAGAGGACAGCCCCGGCTTCGGTCTTATGCACCAGGCTGGGGGCGGCCAGTTTCAGGACCACGGGAAAACCGAAATTGGTGGCGGCCGCGGCCGCTTCCTCCGGACCTTTGGCCACTTGCCAGGGGGCCGCCGCCACTCCCACGGCCTCAATGATGGTGAGGGCCAGGGGCAGAGGCAGGAATCCCTCCCGGGTCTCTTTGGCCTCTCTTGTTGGAGCCAGCCACCGGGAGAGCTCCTCCGCAGCCGGCAAGGGGGCGGCCGCCACGGCAACCTCCGGGGCGGAGGCCAGGGCCTGATCCCGGCTCAAGGCCAGGGCCCGGACTGCATCTTCGGGGAAGTTATACACCGGCACCCCCAGGGTTTCCCGGAAAAATTCCCCTTCCCCCAGGGTGATCAACAAGGTGATGGCCAGGGGCTTGCCGGCAGACCGGGCCAGCTCCACCATGCGCCGGGCCATTTCCCGGCCGGCCGGGATCTCAAAGTCGGCCATGGGGCCATAGTGGAGGAGGACCGCGTCCACTTCCGGATCGCGGCAGACCTGGGCCATCACTTCGGTATAGACGGTGAAGTCGAAGACGTCCCCAAGATCGATGGGGTTGCCGGCGCTGATGACCCCGGCCCGGGAGTGGGAGCGGATAAAATCCGCCAGCGGCGGGGCCAACGGCGGCAGGCGGAAACCGTGCCGGCGGCAGGCATAGGCGCCCACCACCGCCTCACCGCCGCTGCGGGAGAAAATCACCAGGCGGTTTCCCTTAACCGGAGGCTGGCCCACCAGCTTGGCCAGGGAGAGAAACTCCGCCTGGCTGCGGAGGTGCACCAGGCCGCCCTGGCGGCAGGCAGCGGCCAGCACTTCCTCGTCGGTGCTGAGGGAAGCGGTGTGGGATTGGGCAATGGCCGCGGTCTCCGCCCCCACGTTGGCCACCTGCAGGAAAATGGGTTTGGTGGACCCCCGGGCTGCCTCCAAGAGGCCCCGGCCAGCCTCGATACCTTCGAGATAGAGATAGACCGCTTCAGTCCCCGGGTCCTCCAGGAAATAGGCCAGGGCCTCGTTTTCCGCCACGTCCAGCTTGTTGCCCAGGCTCAGGAATTTGTTGACCCCCAGGCCTTCCCGGGTCATCCAGGCCATCAGATGAGTGGCCACCCCGCCGCTCTGGGCAATGATGGAGATCCGCCCCAGCCGGGGCCGGGGCTCAAATTGGGCGAAGGGCAAGGCCAGGCCGGTCTCCAGGTTCATGCAGCCCAGCCCGTTGGGGCCGATGAGCCGCATTTGGTACTTTTTTAGAAGGGCCCGGACTTCCTCTTCCAGGACCCGGCCAGCCTCACTAAGTTCGGAAAACCCGGCGGCTTCTACCACCACCCGGGGGATGCCCAACTCTCCGCAGTCCTTAACCAGGGCCGGCACCAAACGGGCCGGGGCCAGGATCACCGCCAGGTCCACCGGCTCGGGAAGCTCCCGGAGGCTCGGCAGGATGGGAAAACCAAAGGCAGAGCCGGGCCGGCGGCCCACCAGGAATATCTTCCCCTGATAATTAAACTGCAGGAGATTGGCCACAATCCCCCGGGCCAGGTTGTCAGGGGAGTCCGATACCCCCACCACTGCCAGATTTCTTGGATAGAAGAATTTTTTCATAGGTATACTTGGTGACGTTCCCGAACGAAATAGTATACAATGTACGAGGAATACGAAACCTCAAAATCGCCAATCCTGGTAAAATGGTTCTCTACCGTTGCAACCTGCTGCGGGAATGGCTGGCGGCGCAGCAAACTGCCAAGGTGCGGACACAACCGACAAAATGGTCCGAAGAACTAGATGGCCTATGAGAAGTGCGCCGAAGTGAGCCAGGAACTCTGGGGTGATTTGGGGGAGCGGGACCCGGCAGAGGTGACCGGCCGCACCGGGGTCGTTTTCCGGGAGGGGGAGTACGAATTGCCCTTTCTGGACCGGGAGTTGCGGATCGATCCGGCCCGGCGGCAGGTCCGGGTGCTTCCGGGGCTGGAGGAGGACCCGGGGTTCCGGGCCTGCCTGTTGGCCCTCACCTACCTGCTGCATTTGGTCCCCTCGGGCTTGGGGCCCCCCATCGGCCCCCTGGAATTGCCTGGAGGGGCCACCTTTTTCCGGGGCCATCACGTGCTTCCCAACGCCCCCCTGGAAGCCAGGTTTGGCCGGGATCTGGCCGGTTTCCTGGCCGCCGGCCAGAAGCTCGGGGCGGAGGTTCAGCCGGCAGGGGACTCGGCCCTGGCCCTGCGGGTCTTTCCCGGGCTGCCGGTGGCAGTGATCCTGTGGCAGGCGGATGAGGAGTTTCCGGCCCAGGTCTCCTTTACCCTGCCGGCCCACCTGGACCGCTTCTGGTTCCTGGATGCGGTCTGGAGCTTGCTCTCGCTGGTGGCCCAGGCACTCCTTAAGGCCGGGGAGCTATGACCCCCGGCCCGCGCCGCAGGCGCGCCGGCTGCGAAGCCATTGAAATTAGGGGAGTATTTTTGGGGCTGTGGAAAGATTGACGGGGATTGGAGTGGTTTGCTCCAACGTAAAAGAGTATTTATTCTCTTTAATCTCGAATATCGGGCTATAAATAACTCAGGTTTTGCACCCCGGAATTGGGCGGGGTCTAATTAAATTTACTGGAATGGAAGCAATATGGCTCACTTATACAAGAAAGTTAAGAAAGGGCATGAATATTACTATATCAGGGAGAACCAGCGGGTCAAAGGCAAGTCCACCACCGTGAACCAGGTCTATCTGGGCACCGCGGACAAGGTCGAAACCCTCTTGGGCCGCGGGGGGATTTCTCCCAAGGAGTTCGGGTCGGTCTTTGTCATCAATGAGTTGGACAAGGACCTGGATCTGGCGGGGATAGTCAATGAAATTCTGCCCCCCAAGAAGCGCACCAACGGTCCTTCTCTTGGAGACATGGTCTTTTACGCCACCTTGAACCGGGCCATCGCCCCCACCAGTAAGCGGCAACTGGCCGCCTGGTATGAGACCACCGACATTCAACGCATCCGGCCCCTGCGCCTGGAGTCCTTAAATTCCCAGAATTTCTGGAACCACTGGGATCGCATCAATGACTCGGACCTGGAACGGATCGCGGTCACCTTTTTTAAAAAGGTGGACTCCCTTTTGGCCAATGGGGAAAGACGGTTATTGATCGAAGCCGCCAGATTGCCCGCTACCGCCAAGTCTCCGCTGTTGGCTGAGGCGTGGCCGGACGAGGAGTTTATCAGACAACCCCGGCAGCCGGGCAGCGGTTTGGCCCTGGTGAGCGCCTGGCCGCAGCGGGTGCCCTTGTATTATCAAATCTTTTCCGGGAACCTCTCGGAAGGGCCGTTCTTCGACCGCGGCCTGGATGGGCTGTTGGCCCGGGTGGCGCGTCTGGGGGTGCCGGTTAAGGACGTCACCTTAGTTTTCCACCGCGGGATAGACTCCGAGGACCTGGTCAGCCGTCTCAACGGCCAGGAAGGGCTGCACTTCATCGCCTCCTGCCCTCCCGAGACGGCTCCGGAATTAACCAAGATCTCCATGAAGGAGTTTTCCCCCCTGCCTGGACTGGCCCAGGGGCTCCACCCCATCTTGGTAGATGACGACGATCAGGTGCTTTTTTATGAAACCCGGGCCGACTTCTGGGGACGCTCCCGCCGGGTGTTCGTAACCTTCGACCCCCCGGCCTTCCAAAAGAGCTACTGGGAACTTGGAAAAAAGGTCCAAAAAGTGCGCAGGGAGATGGCGGCCCAGGAGCAAGGCTGTTTGCAGGCAGAGTCGGGGAAAGAGGCGCCCCAGGCCCTCAAAGACCACCTGACTCAGTTGTGCCAGCGGCTGCAAATCAGCCCCGGCCTCTTTAAGTGGGTCCGGGAGAAGGGGCGCTCCCACCCGGTCTTGCAGCTCGACCACCGCCGGATGGCTGACAGCATACGTAATTTCGGGAAACAGATCTTCATCACCGACCGGGAGGATTGGGCCCCGGCGGAAATATTTGAAGCCTGCAGCAGCAGGGGGGCACTGGAGACCCAAAGCCCGGGGGGTAGGGGCAACGGCCTCAGGGCCGCCAACGGGGGCGAGCCCCTGAGCGCCATGCCGATGGCCCCCAGGCCCTTTTACCATTGGACCGGCTCCAAAATCCGGGTGCACTTGTTTGTCTGCGTGGCAGCCATGACCTACCTGGCCCTCCTGTGCCAGCGCCTCAGTGCCCAGGGCTTCCACCTCGCTCCCCGGGAGGCCGTGGAGGAGTTGAGGTCCCTAAAGACCGCCATCTTTCAGGAGAAAGAGGAGGGCAAGCTCAAAAGGATGGTGGAGCCGGTCAGCAAGCGGCAGTCCGCCATCTTAAGAGCCATGGGCTATCAGGTCAAGGACGGCGACATCCTGCCTCTGTAAGGCTCAGCGGTGGTTATCTGTTTTCTGCGAAGGGCCGAATCAAAGTCAAAGGCCCCAGGGCAGAGAAAGATAACAGGAAACCGATCTTTTTCGCTACTCAAATAGGCGGGGCAATGGTGACCAGCAGCCGCAGGTCGGTCCCGGCCCTGATCCCGTGGGGTTCGGCGATCTCGGAAATCAGCACGTCTCCTTGGGTGGCCGGCAGTATGGCGCCGTCTTTCCCGAGAAACTCCCCCTGGCCCTCCAAGACTACCAAACTCACCTGTCCCTCGATGTCGTGGGCATGGACCGGGAGTTCCTGGCCAGCTTTGAAATTGAAGTTAAGGATCTTGAAATAGGGAGAATCGTGTACCAGCAGCTTTTTCATGCCCGTTTCCGAGAAATCATTGGCCTCAATCACATTGACCTTTTTCATCGAAGTTGCCTCCGCCTTCATCTTTTTGGCTCAGCCTTCCCAGAAACCTTAATCAGTACCTTAAGCAAAAGCAATCCTTGACCCAAGCCCAAGTTTCTGCCAAAACGGCCAGGGGAAACAGGATAGGTGTATCATCCCTCAGGATTATTTTTTGCGTAGGGTTTCTCCTTTAACCTGGCAATGGGCCTCCCCTGGTGGTGGTGGTGTGTGATCTACGAACCACCAGGACACCAGGGACAGAAAAATAATATTGGCGCCATCCTCCGGTTGCTGAGACTTATAATCTCATTCCCAGGTTGCAGTTGGGAACACCATAGCGGAGCATTGCGAAAAAGACGGGAGGGGGCTAAAATAGAGGCCAAGCCGGCATAGCTCAGTGGTAGAGCAGCTGATTCGTAATCAGCAGGTCCGGGGTTCGACCCCCCGTGCCGGCTCCAGTAAGATCAGCAAATTACCATATAGGCTGCCTTCTCTTATTGTCCTTGGGTACCAATCTGGGTACCATTTTCCGCTTGATTACCGACTGTATGCGAGGGAGATTATGGACTATAAAAGCCGCGGCCCATCAACTTAAGGAAACCTTGCGCCTACGCACCGAGCCTTTCGGCGTGACTTTTCTGAAAAAGGTGGCAAACCTGCCGGAAGGCACTCGCCGCCCCTCCCAGATCTTCGGCAAGAAAGTAACTATCTGCCAGGGCGTCACCATGGCCCGCATCTACGGGTGGGCGGTGGGCCTGACCCGGGACGACCTGCTGTGCATCCCCGGCATGCTGGCCTTCGGCTTTGTGCCGGTCGCAGACCCCATCATGGAGTTGGGCCAGCTCTTCTGCGAAGTGGGCTTCCACCCTGCCGTGGGCCCGGCCCTCAAAGAAGTGGAGGCCCTGCCCCGCTTCGAACCCGGGGAGGTGGCGGCCATCTACCTCCGCCCCCTGGAGAAACTGGCCCTGGATCCCGAGGTGGTGGTGGTCTGCGGCAACCCGGCCCAGCTCATGCGCCTCATCCAGGCCGTGACCTTCAGCGTTGGAAATAGGGTCGCCGGCGACTTCAGCGGCAAGGTGGAGTGCAGCTCCTACCTTATCGGGCCTTACCGGGACAGGGAAGTTAGGGTGGTGATCCCCGGCCAGGGGGACCGCACCTTTTCCATGACCCAGGATGAAGAGCTGGTCCTTAGCATGCCGGCCGGGGTCCTGGAGGGCGTGTTGGTGGGCCTCAAGGACGCTGCCCAGAAAATCGGGGGCTGCTACCCCATCACTGTATATCAGAACTTCTCCCCTGCCTTTCCTCCGCCTTACCGGGAGTTGGCCCAGAAATGGGGCATTATCGATGGTTAAACGCTCTCCCCCAGGCCAAGGTATAGAGTAAGGGGTAAAGTCTTATCGCCTCTCCCGGGCCATCTCAGGCCGTCCAGACCAGACCAGCCAGCCACCACCGCTCCGTCCAGGCGCCGGCCTCCCTTTCGCCTGCCCCTGTCCAGACCGTAGCCGCAGCTCCGGGCCGGCCCCAGCCTGTCACCCCATAGGACAGGGCCCCTCCCCGGCGCCGCCCCACGGAACTCCCTGGCCACGCCACCTGCCCTATAAATTTCCGGCCCTGGAAGGTAAACCCCAGGATGGGACTCCTACCCCCCCTGCCGACAATGATCCGTCCGTAAATTTTTCCCAGAATATTTTTTCCGGAGTTTAATCAGGGGAAAGCGGCAGCAGGACACCCCGGTTGATGGGACCCCAAAAAATTCAAATGAAAAATTGGCCGCCCTGGCTAATCCTTGCAGGGCGGTCCTGGCGCCGAAAATATACCTGGAAAATGTCGTTTATCTTACCTGCGGCTCCCTTTTATCCTCTCCCCGATGTCATCGGCGATGCAGCAATCGGGCAAACCAGCCGGTGATCCGTCTTCTGTTAAATTTTTTTTTAAATCTTGACTCTTCGGAATAAAGATTTAACTTGCCTTCAACTGGGCCTAATACGCCTATTTCCTCGCGTGGCTTTGCTGTCCTCCGGTCGTCTAGCCTAGACATGGACCGTGGCGTGGGCCGAACGAGCCCAAACTTTAACCAGTAACATCCCCAAGAAAAATCCACTTTATTGAAGAAGGAGCACGAGCCATGCCCGCATTCACCTATCCCGGGGTGTACATCGAGGAGCTGCCCAGCGGCGTCAACACCATCACAGGCGTAGCTACTTCCATCGCGGCCTTCGTAGGCTGGGCCGATCAGGGGCCCACCGACGAGGCTGTCCTCGTGGAAAGCTGGCTGGATTTTCAAAATCAGTTTGGCGGACTGGACCAGCGCAGTCTGCTGGGCTATGCCGTCAACCAGTTCTTCGGCAACGGGGGACAGCAGGCCTACATTGTCCGGCTGGTTCAGTCCACGGGCCTGACCACGGGAACCAGCACCGCCACCGCCGGCTCGGTGACGGTCCCCGCCACCGGTGGATCGCTGGCCTTCACGGCCAATAGCCCGGGCGCCTGGTCGAGCTCTTACGGCATCCAGACCGCGCCGGGGACCAACTCCGGCACGTTCAAGATCATGGTGGTCTACGCCCCGGCGGGCGCGCCCCTGGCGGTCATGGAGACCTTCGATAACCTCTCGATATCGGGTCCGCCCACCATTAGTTCCCAGTTCGTCACCCTTGCCCTGAATGGGCCGCCCACGGCGAATCCAGCCACCGCCTTTTCGATCCTCACCGGGGGGACAGACGGGAATGGAATCAAGGTGCCGGCTGCGGGTGCGGCTACGGTGACGGTGTCTCAGCCATCCACTCCGACCGGGCCTTGGGTGGTTGAGCCGCCATCCAGTTCGCCACCACCCAGCACGACCATCGGATTCACGTTCACCGCCAGCAATCCTGGGACCTGGGGAAATCTGGTGGCCATCTCCGCCACGCCTCAGGGCCCCACGCTGGATCCCACCGGCACGCGTTTCAGCCTGAACGTGCTGACGGTGGGCTCCAATGGCGCGGCGACCATCGCCGAGAGTTATAACAACCTTTCGGTGACGCCTTCCGATCCATATTACGTGGTGACGGTGCTGAATGCGGATTCGAATTACGTCACGGTTACGGCGTTGAACACGCCCACCCAGGCGCTGAATCTGGCTCAGCCGGCTTCGGCGCTGCCGTCCCCGGCTACGACCCCGTTGACCGGGTCATTTCTGACCGGCGGCTACGACGGCATTGTTCTGGATCCCACGCAGGATGGCGCTTCCGGTGGCAACTTCATGACGGCGCTCAATGCTGATGGCGCCCCAGGCTCGGGCGGCGTTCATCTGCTTGACAACGTGCCTATCTTCAACCTGCTGTGCGTGCCCGGCGAATCGGAATGCGCCACCATTGCCAATCTGCAGTATTACTGCGCCAGCAATCGCGCCTTTTATATTGTCGACAGCCCGCAGGCGGCCAACGCCTCGGCGGTGGCCAACCAGGTGGCGGCGATGAGCAATACGGGTCCGGTGGGCAGTGATTCGGGCACGATCACCGGCCAGTATTCCATGAACTCCGCCTACTATTTTCCCTGGGTGCTGGCGCCGGATCCACTGATCGGGAGCCGTCCGAGGTACTTTCCTCCCTGCGGCTTTGTGGCGGGAATTTATGCGGCCACCGATGCCTCCCGCGGGGTGTGGAAGGCTCCCGCGGGGATTGACGCCAGCCTGACGGGGATCAACGGCCTGCAATATGTGCTGACCGATACGCAGAACGGGGACCTCAATCCCTATGCAGTGAATTGTCTGCGCCAGTTCAGGGTCTACGGCGACGTGGTGTGGGGGGCGCGCACGATGCAGGGCGCCGATGCGGCCGGATCACAGTGGAAATACGTTCCGATTCGGCGGTTTGCGCTCTTTCTCGAGTCGAGTCTCTACGACGGCACGCAATGGGCGGTCTTCGAGCCCAACGATGCGACGCTGTGGGGCCAGCTCCGGCTCAACGTGGGCTCGTTTATGCAGGGCCTGTTCCTGCAGGGAGCTTTCCAGGGCACGACGCCCCAGGAGGCCTACTTTGTCAAGTGCGACTCGGAGAACAATCCTCAGTCGAGCATCGATCTGGGGATTGTGAACATCCTGGTGGGCTTCGCACCGCTTTATCCGGCCGAATTCGTCGTCATCCAGATCCAACAATTGGCGGGGCAAAGTTAGTCCTGATAGGAGAACGTCATGGCTCAATTTTCAGTGAATACCACGCGGTTAGATCCCTACAAGAATTTCAAGTTTCGCCTGAAGTGGGACGGGCAGTACGTTGCCGGCGCCAGCAAGCTGAGCGCCCTCAAGCGCACCACCGAGGTAGTCGAGCATCGGGCGGGCGGCGATCCCTCGACGTCCCATAAGTCGCCGGGGCGAACCAAGTATGAAGCCATCACCATAGAGCGAGGACTGACGCAGGACCTGGCGTTCCACGACTGGGCGGGCCTGGTCTGGAATTACGGGTCGGCTCTCGGCTCGGAGGTATCGCTGGCCAACTTCCGGAAGGATATCTATCTGGAGTTCTACAACGAGGCCGGGCAACTGGTGATCGCCTACAAGATTTATCGCTGCTGGGTTTCGGAGTATCAGGCGATGCCGGATTTGGACGCCAATGCCAATGCCATCGCCATCGAGCACCTCAAGCTGGAAAACGAAGGGTGGGAGCGCGACACCAGCGTCACCGAACCGCAGGAGCCGACGCTCAGCGTCGTGAACACCTAAGTTATGAGGGCTCTATCCAGCTCCGACTTCCTGCACCTGTGGGAGCGGGGATCACGGCTGCATCCGCTGGACCAGGCGCTGCTGGCCCTGGGTGCGGCGCTCCCCGAGGTGCCCAGCCAGGTGCTGGCCGACTGGCCGCTGGGCCGGCGCAATGCGGCTTTGGCGGAGTTGCTCCGGATTTGTTTCGGCGCGGCCCTACGAAGCTGGGTGGCTTGCCCGCAATGCCGGGAGCGCCTGGAATTTGAACTGGACGCCCAGCTCCTGGCGAGTGGAGATGCCGCTGACCAGCAGCCGGTGATGGTGAAAGGGCGGGAGTTTCGCCTTCCCAGCAGCCGCGATCTGGCAGCGATCGCCCACGAGAGCGATCCGCGGCGGGCGTCGCTGCGACTGCTGCAAATCTGTAGCGCCGACACGGTCGATGCCGCGGATTGGCCGGAAGCAGAACTGGATGAAGTGGGAGAGCAACTGGCCCAGGCCGATCCACTGGCGGAGACGCGGCTGACCTTGCGATGCACCACCTGCGGCCACGCCTGGGAAGAGCCCCTGGACCTTGGGAGCTATGTGTGGATGGAGATTGAGGCCCGGGCCCGCAGGCTGCTGTGGGAGATTCACGCCCTGGCCTCGGCGTATGGCTGGAGCGAAGCGGAGATTCTGGGGCTCAGCGAACAGCGGCGGACCCTCTACCTGGAAATGGTGCAGGCATGAGCGGCTATCTTCAGCGACTGGCCACAACCGCGATGAATCCGCCGCGATCGATTCATCCGGTCGTAGGCTCGGTCTATGCCGGGCCCGCGCAGGCGCCGGGGCTGGAGGAGCCGCAAGTCGAGGATGTCTCAACGACGGCGCCGCCTGGGGACCAGGATGGCGCGGCGGCGCCAC
Source organism: Desulfobaccales bacterium (assembly GCA_049585595.1). GTDB lineage: Bacteria > Desulfobacterota > Desulfobaccia > Desulfobaccales > 0-14-0-80-60-11 > JAPLJC01. The sequence goes on along the minus strand of JBAVAG010000057.1, from coordinate 31,141 downwards.
CGGAGGAGAGAGCTCCCAAGAGTTATCCTGAAGAGAGTCGATTTTCTGAGCGGCAGGTCTCCGATTCAGTCCCCAAGCCGGCGCCTCTCGTCTCCCCGGGCGGTCCGGAACAGACAACCGCTGAATTACGCACTGGAGCGCGAATGGGCCGGCAGACTGGCCGCCGTCTAAAGAGTCACCCGGATGGAGCCGGGGCGCCGGAGTCGGGCCACCTGACGGCGTCGCCTGAGGGGGCCGCGCCCTCTGCGGCCGGATACCAGCCGCCAGTCACGGCGCCGCCTGAGGGAACCGCGCCGGCTGCGGCCGGATACCAGCCGCTGGTCACGCCACCGGCCGATGACCACGCACCCAACAACTTCCTGCTGACGTTCCCTGAGAATCGCCAGGTCCTTCCGGCTCAGAAGAGCAGGGCCCTGCATTTCGCCAAAGCGGCGCAGCGGGCTGAAGCGGAGCGCACCCCGGATGAAATTCAGATTCATATTGGCAGGATCGAGGTCACCGCGGTGCCTCCCCCCGCACCTCGACCCGCACCCAAAGTGGAGCGCAAATCGGTGAACCTGGATGAGTACCTGAAGGGGCGGCAGGGGAGGAACCGATGAGCAGTCCTCTCGCCCTGGCAGCCGTCACCGGAGTGCTGCAGTATCTGCTCAATATGGTCTACAACGATCCGGTGACCGGCATTGGCAGCGTGTCGGTGACGGCGGTGGCCCCGGACCTTGTCCAGACCAGCCAGGGGGCGAACGGCGAGGCGCAGCTCCAGGTTAATCTGTTCCTGCACCAGGTGACGCCGAATGCGGCGTGGAGGAATATGGAGTTGCCCTCCGTGGGCGCCGACGGCGCCACGCGCCTGAAAAATCAGCCTCTGGCGCTGGATCTGCACTATCTTCTGACGGCCTACGCGGGCGCCGACACTGAGGCCGAGGCGCTGCTGGGTTACGCGATCCTGATGCTGCACGAGTATCCCATGCTTTCCCGCAGCGACATCTACACGGCGCTCCAGAATATTCCCAGCACCAATCCGCTTTACCAGATATTGAGCGGTTCGAACCTGTCCACCCAATTCGAAATGATCAAGATCACGCCGGCCACTCTCGGGCGCGAGGAGATGGCCTGGCTATGGACGGCGCTCAAGGCCGACTACCGGCCGACTTTTCCCTTCCAGGTAACGGTAGCGCTCATTGAGCCGCAAACTCCATCGACCTTCGCCCTGCCGGTGATCAGCCGGAACATCACGGTGCAGGCGGGATCGCCACCTGTGCTGCTGCAGGTGCAGACGGCGACGGGGCAGCCGGCCGGCCCCAAGGATGGGGTGACCATCATGGGCGAGTCCCTGGCGGGCATCAACGCCCTGTCGCTGGTTTACCCTCGGCTCGGGATTGAGTATCCGTCGTTCCAGCCGACCCAGGTGACCAACAATGCAGTCTCCTTCACGGTGCCCGAGAATCCGGCGAAGCTGCCCGCGGGCCCCTGCACCCTGACGGCGCTGATCACCGACAGCAGCAGCAACGTGCTGCAAAGCACGAACAGCGTGCCCATGCCGATTGCCGCCAAGATCGTCTCGACGGTCTCCGTGACAAGCGACGCGCAGCAGACGACGATCATCCTCCAGTGCGATCCGCAGATTCAGAGCAACCAGACGGTTTCGCTGATAATGGGCGCGACCTCGGTGGTGGCGCAGCCCCTTACCACCGCCGGGGTGGACCTGACGTTTCAGTTTGCTCCGCCTCTCGCCTCTGGAAGCTACATCGCCCGTCTTCAGGTGGACGGAGTGGTCGGTCCGGTGACCTGGACTACCTCGCCTTCTCCTAAAATCACCGGTCCGACCGTGGTGGTGCCATGAACGCTGCTTCCAAGAAGAAGAATGCCAGCGCCTCCGGCTCCGAGCTTACCTGGACCGAAGCCAACCAGCTTTATCTGGTGGCGGAGTTTGCCCGGTTGGGGGCTCGGCTGACCTCGAAGAATGAAGCGCGTGCCCAGAAGGCGGTGCTGGAGGCCCGGGAGATGCTGGCAGCCCCGCCGGCGATCGACCGGCTGTGCGAGATCTTCGGCCTGAGCGTCTTCGAACGCGAAATTCTGCTGCTCTGCGCCGGAGTGGAAATGGATTCTTCGATGGCCGAGGCCTGCAGTGAGGCGGCCGGACACGAGGGACGGGCTGCGGTGACCTTTGCCCTGGCGATGGCAAAGCTCTCCGAACCGCACTGGAGCGCGCTGACGCCGGCGTGTCCGTTGCGCCATTACCATCTGATCGAGGTGGAGGCGAGACCTGGGCTCACCTCGGCGCCGCTGCTCCTGGACGAGCGCATTTTGCATTATCTGGCTGGAGTGAATCTGCTCGATCCGCGGCTGCAACTCCTGCTGCAGGTGTGCCCCCCTCCGCCCTGGATCGCCGAAGAGCACCAGGCCGTAGCCACGGAGATCGGTCGCCGGCTCGATGTGAATTCTGAACAGGCGCGCCTGCTGCTTTTCTCCGGAGACGACCCCCAGGGCCAGGAAGATGTGGCCGCGCTTGCTGCCGAGCAGGCCGGCTGGCAGCTGTTCACGTTGCGGGTGGAGGACCTTCCCGGGGCTGGCCCGGAACTGGAGCAGTTCATCCTGCTGTGGTCGCGCGAGGCGGCGCTGCTGCGGGGTGTGTTAATGCTGCAATGCGGAACTGCGGGCCTCTCCCCAGGGGCGCGTTACGCGGTGGAGCGATTGCCCGGCTGGCTGGTTCTGGCAAGCCGCGAAAACGTGCGGCTGCATCGCGCCAGTCTCCGCTATGAAGTGAACAAACCGCAGCCGCCCGGGCAGAAACGGTTGTGGGAGCAGGCTTTGGGGCCCGCGGCGGCCGGTTTCAACGACATGCTCGATAACCTTTCGGAACAGTTCCGGTTCAGCGCCAAGACGATTTTCTCCGTGGGCGGGCTGGCGGGTTCCGGCGACCAGCCTGCCGATCCCAATCGCCTATGGAGCGCCTGTCGCGCCCTTTCGCAGCCGCGCCTGGAGGACTTGGCGCAGCGCCTCGTCCCCGTTGCCGGATGGGACGACCTGGTGCTGCCCGAGGTGCAGATGCAGATGCTGCGTCAGATTTCTTCCCAGGTGCGGCACCGCCTGACCGTTTACGAGACCTGGGGCTTCTCCGCCCTGGGCCGCCGCGGCCTGGGCGTGAGCGCCCTCTTTGCCGGCGAAAGCGGCACCGGCAAGACACTCGCTGCCGAGGTGCTGGCCCGCGACCTCGGACTCGACCTCTACCGCATCGATCTGTCGGCCGTGGTGAGCAAGTACATCGGCGAGACCGAGAAAAATCTGCGCCAGGTTTTCGATGCTGCGGAAGAGGGCGGCGTGCTGCTGCTCTTCGACGAGGCCGACGCCCTCTTCGGGAAGCGCACTGAGGTGAAGGACAGCCACGACCGCTACGCCAATATCGAAGTCAGCTATCTGCTGCAGCGCATGGAGGCTTACCAGGGACTGGCGATTCTGACGACCAACCTCAAGGGGTCGCTGGATCGCTCCTTTCAACGGCGCCTGCGCTTCACGGTGAATTTTCCCTTTCCCGATGCCACACTGCGCCTGGCCATCTGGAGCCGCGTCTTCCCACCGGGAACCCCTACCCAGGGGCTGGAACCGGCCCGGCTGTCCCAGCTCAACGTGGTGGGCGGCAACATTCGTAATATCGCCCTGAACGCGGCCTTTCTGGCTGCCGAGGCCAAGCAGCCCGTGGCCATGGGGCACTTGCTGGAAGCGGCGCGGCTGGAGGCGCAGAAGATCGAGCGGCCGCTGTCCGACGCCGAGGTCCGGGGGTGGGTATGAGCCGCGTGCGCGTCACCATAGACCGGCTGGCTCTCGGGGGCTTCGCCCCTGCTGAGAGAGCCGCGCTGGTGGAGGGTCTCAAAAGCGAATTGGCGCGCCTGCTCGCCGACCCGGCGGCGCGGGCCCAATGGGCCCGGTCGCATCGCCGGCCGGTGTTGCGGCTGGGACGGATGCCCATCGAGAGCGGCCCCTCGGGAGGCAGGAAATTCGGCGGGGCCGTGGCCCGCGCCCTTGGCAGGAGACTGAAGCCATGAGCCGCGCCCTGCTTGCGAGAAAGAACGAAGTGCAGGCGCCGGGCCGCGCTCGCCTGTCTTCCGGAGCTTTCTCCGGCGGACTGAGGATCAGCCAGCCCGGCGACACCTTCGAGAACGAAGCGGACCGTGCGGCCGACACGGTGTCCGCCGGCGGCAAGATTCCCGCCTGGTCGCTGGCAAAAGTCAACTTTGGCCAGGTCCAGCGGCAGACTGGCCCCTCGTCTCCCACCAGCCAACCCACACCCGCTCCCCAGCCCAATAACTATGAGGAAGGCGCCGAGAAGCTGGGCGAAGCCTTTCTGCAAACCGACATTGGCAAGAAACTGGAGAAGACGGTGACCGATCCGCTGGTGAAGGGAGCGGAGGATTTCATCGGCACACTGCCAGGGAAGATTATCGCAGGCGCGGCGGCCACCGGCGCGGTAGCTGCGATGGCTGCGACGCACACTCCGCTCCCCGCGCAGATTCCCGAGATTTCGCTGGATAACGTTCGTCCGGGACTCAAGGTGAAGATCACCTACGAGGGACCGGTGGACCATCCGACGAAGGCGATGGTGACCTTCAGCTATACGCCGCAGGGCGACAAGAAGAAGCCGGCACAGACGGAGTCGCAGCGCTACCGGGCAGAGACGGCGCGCCTGGCCGGCGATCTGGCGAAGTTCCGCGCCGGATTGAAGTATCCGCCTGGGTCGCCGGAGGACCTGCAGCAGAAGGCGGAACAGAAGATGATGGACGACTGGATGCGGAGCCGCTTGGGAGGGATTCCAGGGTTGGGCGGCCAGCCGCCGGGGCCGGCTGCGCCGGAAGCGCAGCAGTCTGGGGGCGTTGGGCTGACCCTGCCGGAATTTCAATCGCCTTTCGCTCCCAAGGCCCCGAGCCTGCTGGACAAAAAGCTGGAACTGAAACCGTCGCCGCCGCCCGCTGCGGCCTCGCAACCCGATTCCGATGCGAAGAGGCAGGAAGAACTCCCGGTGCAGCGAAAGGCGGAGAGCAACGCCGCCGTGCTCGCTAATCCGTTGCCAGTCAACGATGCGCTGCAATCAGCGGGCCGGCCGCTGGACCGTGAAACCCGCAGACTGATGGGGTCGCGCTTCGGCTTCGACTTCAGCAAGGTCCGCATCCATACGGATTCGCAGGCAGCCGCCTCCGCAAAGGGGATAGGCGCTTCGGCATATACCCATGGCAACGATGTGGTCTTCGGGACGGGGCGCTATGCCCCGGACACCACAGAGGGCAGGCGGCTACTGGCGCATGAGCTGACGCACGTGGTGCAGCAACAGAACCCCCGTCAGTCAGCTTCCGGTGACGCGTTGGGACGTGAAGCGGACCAGGCTGCGACGGATGTGATGGCCGGACGCCATGTGCAAATCCGTCTTTTTGCGCCCCTTGGCCAACCCCATTGTCAGTCGACAACCTGGAAGAGTGGCAACGTTTTCGTAAATTCAGTTGCCGCAAGTCAGATCTTGACCCAAGGCGGATTATTTTCTGGAGACGATGAAAGGCACATCCGGGTGAACAAAGGCAAGCTCGAATACGATTCCAGCTACACCACACCTCAAGACCCGTTCCGCTGGAATCTGCTCAAAATGGATGTCGACAGCGCCAGCTTGAGAATCTCGGCTGTTTCGAATACGCAAAAATTCAAAGTGCAAGAGGCACCCGCCCCCAGTCCCCCAGTCGATAGGAGCATCTCAGAAATTGGCATGCTTATAGGTGATCCGAGTGTGGAAGGAGTCACTCTCGCGGTTGGTGGGCAGAGCCCGAACCCCGTCTTCGATATGATCTTCTACGATAAAGACATCGGCATCGGGGCCTTGGCACACGAGTTGTTCGGTCATGAGTCATTGAAACTGGCGGGGAAACCGTTTGTCCATCCCCCTCCGGGCTCCGCCGCCGAGCAGACTAAGGGAACCCTTAGGCCCACCGATCAGGTTACTGACCCGTTTGGGAACGTGTTTTCGGGAACAGTCAGAGAGTATATCGACAAATTCATCGAATCGGGGTCGCCCAAGACGATGAAGACCTCGACAGGACAAACGGTAAAGGTTCCGGTGTCACCGACGCAAATGGTAGGAGTGGATGCGCTTAGGAAGGCTTTTTCTGACTTGGCGACGGCTGCGACTACCGGTTTGACGGCTAGGACTTACAGTGCCCCGGTGGCACAGGCATGGCGGGTCCTCTGTAACAACTACGATCTCATGCCAACAATCCGAGAGGCGCAACTGGCAGGCAACTCGAATCTGCTGAACACCAAAGAAAACCTCCTGCAAATATGTATTATCCAATTTGGCTTGTGGTCCGCGGCCCAAGCAGCCGGATTTCGTATTCTATTGGCTGACTTTACTGGAAGTCGGGCAGGTTTCACTGTCAACGAACTATCGGAAAAGATGGAAGCTGCGGTCGGGCGTGCCCCTTCTCCCGCCGCATTCCCCTAATATTTCATGGTTGGTTAATACTCGTATGTTGGAATCAACAGTTTCCGAAACAAGTTCTTTGTTTGCCGCCGCTGGAAGAGCGAGGAGAACAAGTTGAGCGCATCCCCTATTTCGCCCCGCCTGGTCAAAGGCGGCATTGTGACGATGGATCCGGATACGTCCGCCCTGCTGGGCGTGATCGCGCTGCAGTACAATCCGGATTCCCTGACCCGTTCGCTCCAGATTCAGGCCACGCCAGGCGGGCAGGATGGCGTGCGCGTGGACGCTCTGCGCCTGCGGGGCCCCGCCATCGAAACCATCAAGCTGGAGGCCGAACTGGATGCCACCGATCAGCTCGAGTTCCCGACCCAGAACCCCGTCACCGTCCAGTATGGCCTGCACCCGCAACTGGCGCAGCTGGAAATGCTGGTGAACCCGACGGTGGAAACCCTGGAGGCCGACGATGCCATGGCCAACGCCGGCACGCTGGAGATCATTCCCCTGGAGCAGCCGCTGACCCTCTTTGTGTGGAGCAGCAGCCGGGTGGTGCCGGTGCGTCTGACGGACTTTTCCATCACGGAGGAGGCCTTCGACGTCAATCTCAATCCGATCCGCGCCAAAGTCAGCCTGGGCATGCGCGTGCTGAACGTCGATGACCTCGGCTTCGACCATCCGGGAGGCCGCATTTTCATGAGCTACCTGAGCAATAAGGAGAACCTGGCGGCGAAAGCCGGGAATGCCGCCATCACCGTACTCGGTCTGGGAGGTCTGCCATGAGCACTCCGCTGCAGGCGTTTATTCAACTGGGGCTGGTGCCGCCGGTGGCCTTTCCCACCGACAGCCGTTACTACAACTCCGCCACGCTGTCGTATACCACGCCGGCCGGCCAGACGATTACCTATCTGGCGCGGCGCTTTGTGCCGCAGCCGGGCGCCCCGAATTTCGCCACCGTGGCCACGCACACGGTGACGCAGGGGGACCGCCTCGACCTCATCGCGGCGAAGTATCTGGGCGACCCGCTGATCTACTGGCTCATCTGCGACGCCAATGGCGCCATTCGCCCCGACGATCTGCTCCTGACTCCGGGAACCGTTATCAACATCACCATGCCGCAGGGCGTGCCGGGGGGAACGAATGCTTGACAGCGTTCAGTTGACGCTGATGATCGGCCCCATCTTCCCGATGACCGTGCCCCGGGTCGTGCTCGACTCCCTGGCCTCGGTGGAGGTGAAGGTGGAGGACGTGGGGACCAGCGGCTTCCAGCTCGTCTTCAGCATCGACAAGCAGTCGCCGCTGCAGATCCTCTTTCTGCTCACCGGCGGCCTGCCGCTGCTGTTTATGCGCGTGGTGGTGGTGGCCACCGTGAACGGCGTGGCCAATGTGCTCATCGACGGCGTGATCACCAACAATCAGATTTCGCCGGGAGACAAAGGCTCGAATTCCACGCTGACCATCACTGGCAAGGACTTGACCGCGCTGATGAACCAGTCGGACTGGAGCGGCTTTCCTTACCCCGCCTGCCCGCCCGAGGCCCGGGTCGCCATCATCTGCGCCAAGTACGCCCTGTTCGGCATCGTCCCTCTGGTGATTCCCAGCGTGATGATCAATATTCCGCTGCCCATCGACATGATTCCCAGTCAGCAGGGCACGGATCTCGAATACGTCCGCTTGCTCGCCGAGCAGGTGGGCTACGTCTTCTACATCGATCCGGGACCCGCGCCCGGCATGAGCATGGCCTATTGGGGTCCGCAGGTCAAAGTGGGGCCGGTGCAGCCGGCGCTCAGCGCCGACATGGATGCCTACACCAACGTCGAGAGCCTGAACTTCACCTTCGACCAGGAAAAGAACCGCATTCCGCTGGTGTACATCTACAACCAGGAAACCGGGGTCAGCATTCCCATCCCGATGCCGCCCATCACGCCGCTGAATCCCCCGCTGGGAGCCATTCCGCCGCTGCCGACGAATCTGCTGCCTCCCGACCTGAAGCCGTTTCGCGACGACCTGTCGAAGCTGCCTATCCCGCAGGCCATCATGATGGGCCTGGCCGCGGCCGCGGAGTATGCGGAAGCGGTGACCTGCCAGGGAAGCCTCGACGTCACCCGCTACGGCGGAGTGCTGAAGGCTCGCCAGCTGGTGGGCGTGCGCGGCGCCGGCCCCGCGTTCGACGGTCTCTATTACGTGAAGAGCGTGACCCACCATATCAAACGGGGTGAATACAAGCAGGACTTCACCCTCACCCGCAACGGTTTGGTTTCCACAGTGCCGACGGTGAGCCCATGAGCCCTCAGGATTCCTCTCCAGGCGGAAACGCCAAGCGTTATTACGGCAAGTATCGCGGGCTGGTGGTCGAGAATATCGATCCGCTGCAGATCGGCCGCGTGCTGCTGCAGTGTCCCGACGTGCTGGGTGAGATCCCCTCGAGCTGGGCCATGCCCTGCGTACCCGCGGCCGGCATCCAGGCAGGGTGCTTCATTGTGCCCCCCATCGGGTCGCAGGTGTGGGTTGAGTTCGAGCAGGGCGATCCGGATTATCCGATCTGGACCGGAGGCTTCTGGGGACTGGTCGCCGATGTGCCGATCCTGGCCACCGCGCCGCCGGCCATTCCGCCCGGACAAAACATCGTGCTGCAGACCACCGGTGAAAACATGCTGCTCATCAGCGATGCCCCGCCAACGCCGGTGACCGGAGGCATCATTTTGAAAAGCACCAGCGGAGCCATGATCGTGGTGAACGACACGGGCATTTACATCAGCAATGGCCAGGGAGCGACGATCACGCTCATCGGCCCCGCGGTGGACGTGAACATCGGCGGACTGACGGTTATCTGAGATGCCAGGGCCGATTCTGCATATGGGAGCCACGGTGCTGTGCTCGCACGGGGGGCAGGCGATACCCACCGCGCCCAGCCCCCGCGTGCTGGTGTCGGGGATGCCCATCGCCACCATCGCGGCTCCGTATGCGGTGGCGGGATGCGCCTTCGTCCCCCCGGTGGGCAACGGGCCCTGCCTGACGGGGCAGTGGGTGATGGGCGCAGTGCAGGTGACCTCGGAGGGTCAGCCGGTGGCGATTATGACCGGTGTGTCGGTATGCGTGCCCACGGGTACGCCGTTGCTGCCTTTGGTGGCGCAGACGCGGGCCCTGGCGACTTGAGAGCGGCGCGGGCGGAAGCGAGGGGAAAGCCGTGAACGTGAATTTTCCATACTATTTCGATGGCCGCGGCCGCACCGACGAAGCGGCCATCGCGGATTATGTGAGCCAGATGGTGGAGCAGGTGCTCTTCACTTCGCCGGGCGAGCGCGTGAACCTGCCCGACTTCGGCAGTGGTCTGTTGCAGCTTCCCTTCGCTCCCAACAGCGTCGAGATGGCCGCAGCGACGCAGTTCGCGGTGCAAGGCGCGCTGCAGAAGTGGCTGAGCAGCTACCTGAAAGTGCAGTCCGTGGTCGCCTCCGCAGAGGAAGCGGTTCTCACCGTCACCGTGACCTACACCCTGTTGAGCACCGACGTGACCCAGGTGCAGACCTATGTTTACGGGAGCTGAGAGTTGATCTATAGCTGCTGTGACAAAAACCGCAAGGCCGCGGTGCTCGGCAATCCCCTTCTCAACGGGATCGACTTCCTGGAAGTCCTGGACAGCGAGGCGGTACCGCTGGGGCTGCCCCGGCAGCAGACGCTGCTGATCCATTGCCTGAACGCAGTGAATCCACTGCCAAAGCTGACCAGCATCATGATTACCGGCGGCGAAAGCATCACCGGCGTCACCGCCGCCTGGATCGCCCTGGCCTCATCACCCTCTCAGATCACCTCGGCCTCACCACCGCCTCCGACTTTGTCAGGCGAGGCGCATACCTATTTCGAGACGCTGCCTGATGCCGCCAAGGTAATCGTCGTCGGCACCAATGAGGCGGGAGATTTCTCCACCTACACCCTGCGCCTGGTGAATGACATCGTGCAGGCGGAGCAGGATCCCTTCCAGGTGACGGAGGTTCTCGCCGGCTTCGATCCCCTCCTGGCCGCAGTGCAGTTCTCCTTTAAGGTGGAGTGCCCTCCCAACTTCGACTGCCAGCCGCAGCCTCCCTACTGCCCGCCCCCGGCCACTTCGCCGCCGCCCATCAACTATCTCGCCAAGGACTACGGCAGCTTCCGCACCATCCTGCTGGACCGCCTGAACCAGCTTCTGCCCTCGTGGGGAGCGACTAGCGAAGCCGACATGGGCATCATGCTGGCCGAGCTGATCGCCTATGTGGGCGACCACCTGAGCTATCAGCAGGACGCCATCGCCACGGAAGCCTATATCGAGACGGCGCGCAGCCGCATCTCCTTGCGGCGGCATGCGCGGCTGGTGGACTACTTTGTGCACGACGGCTGCAACGCCCGCGCCTGGATTCAGCTCCAGATTCAGGGCAATCCCGGGGAACAGATTTTCCTGGACCGCACCCTCACGCGTTTCTACACCTATGCGCCGGGTATGCCCACGAACCTGAACGTCGGCTCGGGCAACGAAGAAGCGGCGCTGCTGGCCGGCGTGCAGGTCTTCGAGCCGATCTGCGATTCGATCCTGTACCCCGAACTCAGCCAGATGAATTTCTACACCTGGGGGGATACCAATTGCTGCCTTCCCCAGGGCGCCACCGAAGCCACGCTTCTGGAATCGTTTCCGAATCTCCAGGCCGGCGACGTGCTCATTTTCCAGGAAGTGAAAGGCCCGCAGACGGGAAACCCGGCCGACGCCGACATTCGCCACCGCTGCGCCGTGCGGCTGACCCAGGTGGATTCCAACCTCGTCGATCCCCTCTTCGAGGCAGGCACCGGCAAGCCGATCACTTCGAAGAGTCAGAATCCGACGCCGATTACGGAAATTCAGTGGGCCCAGGACGACGCCCTGCCGTTTCCCGTCTGCATCTCGTCCACCTACTTAGACGAGAACTCCGACGAGCAGACAGTGCCCAACGTGAGCATCGCCCTGGGCAACGTGGTTCTGGCCGATAACGGGCTCTCGTTTACCGGTCAGCCCATGGGCACTGTACCGTCGCCCTCCATCTTTTATCCCGCAAGCCCCACGGCAGACCGCTGTCAGCTCACGCCTGCCCAGCCGCTGCCGGTTCGCTTTCAACCGCAGGTGCCGGAGAACCCCCTCACCCAGGCCGTGCCGGTGACAGTGTTGCCGCTGCCGGCGGTGGGCAATCCGGTGACGTCGGGCGTGGTGCCGCTCGGCACTTCGGGAGTGGTGAGCCTGCCCAACGCCTCCGGCTTTACCAGTCTCACGCTGCAAACGACCAATCCCCAGGGATGGCCGTCGCTCCTCGGCGTTTTGGTGAGGGCCAATACCACCCACCCTGCCAACCTCGACGTCTCCGTGGTCTATAACCCACCGGGCGGCGCGGCCGGTCTGCACAAGCAAATCACCTTGGAGACCTTCACGAACCTTTCGCTTAATTCCGCCGGGCCAGCTTACGCCGTCACCACGATTAACGCTACCTCCCAGCTCATCCAGGTGCAGCTTGGATCGTCCACTGCGCCCTCTGGATTTCCCGCCGCTCCCACCATGCTCTCGAGCTTGGGTCCGGTGAACCTGCAGGACCTGAGCACGCCGCCAGTGACCTACATGACGGTGCAGGCCAATAATCCCACAGGCTGGACCCAGCTTTTCGGGGTGCAGGCGCTGCCTAATACCAATCCCGCCTACTTCAACCTGGAGATGTTCTATGACCCGCCATCGGGCGCGGTGGGCGTTACGCTTCCGGTCCTGGTCGAGCAGTTCCTGAACCTCTCTCCGGCCACCGCCGCCACGGCCATAGACGATGAGTCATCGCTGGTCACGGTGGACAGCTTCGCCCAGACTCCCGATCCCGGTCTTTCAGCGTACGACCTGATGAATGTGGACCCGAGCACGGCCATGCCGTCCATCACGTTGTCCGGGACCTCGGGCGTCAACACCACCATTTGGGATCCATTGAAGGATTTGCTCGAAAGCGGCGCCACCGATCCGGTCTTCGTCGCCGAAGTGGAATCGACCGGCGTGGCCACGCTGCGTTTCGGCGATAACACCAACGGGAAAATGCCGGACGCCAACACGGTTTTTGTGGGGAATTACCGCATTGGCAACGGAACCGCCGGAAACGTGGGCGCGGACAGCATTACTTACGTTGCCGCCCAGGATGCCCGCATCCAGAACGCGGTGTGCAATAATCCGCTGCCGGCCGCAGACGGCACCGACCCGGAAACCGACGACCAGATTCGCCGGCGGGCTCCCCAGGCGTTTCTCACCCAGGATCGAGCCGTGACCATGGCCGATTACGAGTCCTGGGCGGAGGCGAATGCGCAGGTGGACCAGGCAGTGGCGTCGCTGCGCTGGACGGGGAGCTGGTACACCGTCTTCATCGCGGTGGAACCCGAGGGGGGCGGCACCCTCACGAGCGCCCTGCAGAAAGCCGTCCGCAGCTATGTGGAAGAGTACCGGCTTGCCGGGCAGGATCTGCAGCTCGATTCGCCGCAGTATATTTCCCTGGAAATCACGCTGCTGGTCTGCGTGGACCCGAACTACTTCCAGTTGGACGTGCAGCAGGTGCTGCAGCAGGTGCTGGGCAGCCAGATCCTGCCCAACGGCCAGGTAGGCTATTTTTACGCGGATAACTTCACCTTTGGACAAACGGTATATCTCAGCCCGATATATGCCGCGGCGCTGGCGGTGCCGGGGGTGACCGGAGTTACCGCCACGGTGTTTCAGCCGCAGGGAGTCAACACTTCGCAGTATCTGAACGCAGGCGAGATTCAGCTTGGGTCGCTGCAGGTGGCGCGCCTGGCCAACGACCCAAGTTATCCCGATCACGGCCAGCTGACGCTAACCATGGAGGGCGGCAAATGATTACCGCCTTTATGCCTCTCCGATCCCGAGCCAAGGGAAAAAGGCTATGAGCTGCACGGGTTCGCCGAACTGCACCTGCGGCTGCTGTGCGGGCATCAGCGTTCAGACCCCGCAGGTCGAGAGCAATCCTCCCCTGCAGCCTGCCGTCTCCTACCGCGTGGGCACCTGGGCCACGTTTAAGGAGTCCATGCTGGCGCGGCTGTCGAGCGCCGACTATCCCGCTCTGGCCGCCCTGAAGACCCGCGACGATGACGACTTCACCATTGCTTTTCTGGACGCTACCGCGGTCGTGCTGGATATTCTCACCTTCTATCAGGAGCGCCTGGCGAACGAGAGCTATCTGCGCACAGCAACGCAGTTGCAGTCGCTCACCGAACTCTCGCGGCTGATCGGCTATCAGCCGGCTCCGGGCATAGCCGCGGCCGCGTATCTGGCATTCACGCTGAAAACTGCCCCGGGGCTGCCACCCGATCCCTCCACCCAGCCCATCACGATTCCCCAGGGAACGCAGGCGCAGAGCGTGCCCGCCCAGGGGCAGACGCCGCAGACCTTCGAGACTTCCGCGGACATTGCCGCCAAACCCGACTGGAATGCGCTTCCCGTGCAGACCGGCGTTCCCTGGATGCCTCAAATGGGCGACACCAGCGTGTATCTGGCGGGAACGGCGACGCAGCTCAACCCCGGCGATCTGTTTCTGATTGTCGGCGATGAGAGGGCGGTTCCCCCCCTCACCAATACCAGCAACAACAACTGGGATGTCCGGCTGATCACCTCGATCACGCCCGACACCCAAAACAATCGGACATACGTGACTTGGTCCGAAGGCCTGGGAGACGAGTCCGCCGGCGTCAACCCGGCACAGCAACATCCAAAATTCTACGCCTTCCGGCAGCGCGCCGCTCTGTTCGGATATAACGCGGTCGACCCCAGGATGCTGGACACGAAAAACACGAACATCTGCAATTTGTTGATCGACGATTGCACCGAATGGGCCAATTTCGGGTTGACCACATCCATCGATCTCGACTCCTCATATCCGAAAATCGTGAACGGCAGCTGGCTGGCGATGATTCTTCCCGACGAGCAGACCTCGCGCATTCCTGCCGGGTACGTCAGCCTTTATAATGCGCTCTCGGTGGCGGCGCTGTCGCGCTCCGACTATGGGCTGAGCGCCAAGATCACACGGGTCTACCCGGATCTGACGGCGAACCTGGGCGATTATTCGCTGCGCGAGACCATCGTGCTGGCCCAGAGCGACCAACTCGCGGTCGCCGAGCAGCCCCTCGATCATCCCTTCTACGGCACCCTGCTCGACCTCAAGGTGCTGCGCCCCGATCTGGTGGGCGCCACAGTCGTTGCTCTGAGTGGAGTGAGCCAGAAGATCTCCGTCAACCCCGGAGTCACCAATCTGGAGTTTGTACCCGATGACGCCTCGTCTCCCGCGGTGACGTTGAATCCCGGCGACCTTTTCACGCTGACCAATCCGGGGCCCCTGCCGCTGCTCAACAGCGGCGGGATTCCCCAGTGGGCGACCTGGGAACAACCGGTGACCCCCAAGGTGCTGGATGCTAATGGACGTCCCGGGACGCTCACGGGGCAGGGCGGCGCCTCTCTCTACCTGAGCCAGTTCTCCCTGGCGCCGTCGAGCAGCAGCGATCCCGAGGTGAGCGAATATGCGCTGGTGGCGGCGGTCGTGGGGGTCTTGGAGCCTTTCCCGCACACGCAGATTCAGTTGGCGTCGCCGGTGCTCAACTGCTACAACCGGGCGGCTACCACCGTGAATGTCAACGTCGCTCTCGCCACTGCCGGCGCCTCCGTCACCGAGATAATGGGCAACGGCAGCGCCTCGACACCCGACCAGACCTTCACGCTGAGGCAGTCTCCGCTGACGTATGTGCAGGCGCCGACGCCCACGGGCAGGCAGAGCACGCTGCAGGTTCAGGCGAACCAGGTGACCTGGACTGAGGTTCCCACCCTCTACGGGCAGAGTCCGACGGCCCAAGTCTATTCCACGCTCAACCAGTACGACGCCACGGCGGATGTTCTCTTCGGCGACGGAGTGGAAGGCGCGACGCTGCCCACCGGGCAGAACAATATCCAGGCCAATTACCGCATCGGTTCGGGCTCGGCCGGCAATGTGGCCGCCGGCGCCATCAGCACCCTGATGCAGCGGCCTCTGGGCGTCAGCGGCGTCACCAATCCCGGGCCGGCCACCGGTGGCCAGGACCCCCAGTCGGTGGACGACATTCGCGCCAACGCTCCGCAAACCGTCCTGACGCTGGGCCGCGCGGTTTCCATCGTCGACTATCAGAACTACGCCGCCACGTTCGCCGGCATCTCTAAGGCCAATGCCTTCTGGATTCCCAGCGGTCCGGCACGGGGCGTCTTTCTCACGGTCGCCGCAGTGGGAGGGGCCGCGCTCCCGCCTGGCAATCCGACCCTGAACTACCTGGTCACCTCCCTCGGCAATTACGGCAATCCGCAGATTCCCATCTTCGCGGCCACTTTCGTGGAGACGCTTTTCGATTTCTCGGCGAACGTGGCTTACGATCCTGCTTATAACCAGCCCACGGTCGAGGCGCAAATCCTCGAGACGTTGTCCCAGACTTTCAGCTTCGCGGCGCGCACCTTCGGGCAGGGCGTCAGCGCCGAGGAGATTGCCTCCGTCATGCAGGGCGTCCCCGGCGTGGTCGCGGTCAACGTCTCCGGCCTCACCCCGGGGCCCAGCAGCACCGGGGGCGATCTGGCCAACATGAACGGCGGCTTCACGGTCTCCAACTGGCAAAGCTGGATATCGCAGCAGGTCACGGTGTCGCGCCCCAGTTCCGGCTCGCCCACGCTCATCTGTCCCTACGTCCCCGTCGCCAGCACCCAGGGCCTGCCCACCGCGGCCGAGATTCTCGTCATCGATCCCAACCCGAACAACATCGTCCTGGGGGTGATGTCATGAGCGTCCCGGGACAGAAGCTCTTCAACCTGCTGCCGGCGCTGTACCGCCTGCGCGATGCGCAAATGGCGCAGTCGCAGAACGGATTCACCGCGGCCGACGCGGCCCAGCTGCAGGCGCTGCAGAACCTCCCCGGTCCTCTGACCGCGGCCCAGCAGCAGCAGCTTCAGCAGCTCACCGCGCAGTCCTACGGACCACTCCAGGCGCTGCTGTCCCTGGTGGAAGAGCAGCTGGCCATCGTCGCCGAGGACCTGAACCAGCTATACGCTGACCAGTTCATCGAGACGTGCGCGGCGTGGGTGATTCCCTACATCGGCGACCTGATCGGCTATCAGCTCGTCAACGGCGTGGCGCCCGCAGTGGCGAGTCCCCGGGCCGAGGTTGCCAACACCATCTCGCAGCGCCGCCGCAAAGGCACCGTCCTGGTCCTGGAACAGCTGGCGCGGGACGTGACCGGTTGGGGCGCACATGCAGTGGAGTTCTTCGAGGTGCTGGCCGACACGCAATACCTGAACCACCTCCGGCCCGGCAACTTCTACGCCCCCGACCTGCGCCGCTGGCAGCCCGGCGAGTACATGAACACTGGCTTCGACCGCACGGCGCACAAGGTGGACGTGCGGCGCATCGCCGACGAGCGCGGCCGCTACAACATCCAGAATATCGGCATCTTCCTCTGGTCGCTGAACGCCTACAGCGTCACGCTGTCTCCGTGCGCCCCGGTCCCGGGTAACCCGCAGTGTTTCCGCCTCGACTCGCTGGGCCGCGATCTGCCGCTGTTCAACAATCCTGTCACCCAGGGCCCAGACATCACTGCTTTGGCGAAGCCCGAAAACGTGCCCGGCTGTCTCAGCCGCCGCGTGCTGTGCCGCGATATCAAGGAGGCCGCGCAACCGAACCCCACGCTGGTGTACTACGGCCCGCAGAACAGCGTGGCCGTGTATCTGGGCGGCGCCCCGCAGAATCCCTCGTTGCAGGATCCGTTGAAGATTCAGGTGTGCAATCTTTCCGGCCCCGATGGCTCCTGGAACAATATGCCACCGGCGGGCGGACTGATCGCCATCGATCCGCAGCTGGGCAGGATCGCCTTGCCGCCCGGCACCAGCGACACCCCGCCCCTGACCACTTACTACTACGGTTTCAACGCCGACCTGGGAGGCGGCGAATACTCCCGGGAAGCCTCCTTTACTGCTTCGCCAGAGCAGGCGATTGTGCGTGTCCCCGGCGACCAGCCGACCATCAGCGCGGCCCTCGCCCAACTGTCCGGCGACGGTGTCGTCGAAGTCAGCGACAGCGGCACCTACACCGAGACCGCCGGCCTCAGCATCCCGGTGGCGGCCAATGGCCACATCGAATTGCGCGCCGCGGACGGCGCTCGTCCCACGCTCTTCCTGGGCGGCGCCATCTCCGTCACCGGCGGCGCCCAAGGCGTCTTCGACCTGAACGGATTCGTGATCGCCTATGCTCCGCCTGAGGGAGGCGCGACTCCCGCGGCTCTGCTGCACGTGCCCGCCGGATCCAACCAGCTTGCCACTCTGGGCATAACGCACTGCACGTTCGTGCCCGGCTTAGCATTGCAGCCCAACGGCGAACCGGTGGCTGCCTGGGCCGCGCTGCCTGCGGTGTTCGTGGAAGAGTCGGGCCTCGCCCTCGTGGCGCAAAACTCCATACTCGGCATGATGTGGATTAACGAGCAGGCCACGGCTAGCCTCACCAACTGTATCGTCGATGCGACCAGCGACACGGGCGTCGCCTATGTGGCCGGCATCGACCCCACCCAGCGTCCGTCCGCCGGCGGAGCCCTGACCCTCCAGGGCTGCACGGTGATCGGCAAGGTGTATGCGTCCCTGCTGTCTCTGGTTTCAGACAGCATCTTCTGGGCCGCGCTCAGCAGCGCCGATCGTGCCGGCACTCCGCCGCTGTGGAAGGCGGCGCTGTGGTCCGCACGCAAACAGCAGGGCTGCGTGCGCTTCAGCTTTGTGCCGGAAGGCGCCATCATCCCCAGGAATTTCGAGTGCGTGACTCAAGCCGAGGGCGCGCCGCAGCCGCTATTTTACTCGCTCCGCTATGGCGATCCCGGTTACGCCAAGCTATATCCATGCACTGACAGCACCATCCGGCAGGGCGCCGACGATGGAGGCGAGATGGGTGCCTTCCATTTCGTGCTGGCGCCCCTCAGGGAAACCGATCTGCGGGTCAGGCTGCAGGAGTACATGCCCGTGAATCTGGAGTTTGGGATCTTCTACGAAAACTGAGAGGAACGACCATGAGCTTCGACAGCAGCCGCTTCACATTTAAACCGTGGAGAGATTTCCTCGGCGTGGTTATGGAGCAGGGCCGGGTCCAGCTCGATTCCGACTGGAATGAATGGCAGGCCGAATTCACCCGCCGCCTGCAGGCGGGAACCCTGGACACCATCGGGCCCGCGGCGTACCCGGCCAACATCACGCCCAACGCCTTTCAGATCACGGCCTCAGGCAGCTCCGGCAATCAGATCACCATCGGCGCGGGCCGCTACTATGTTGACGGGTTTCTTGCCGAGAATCATGGGACCGAGAGCGCCGCCGCCTGGGACCCGGCGCTGGCCGAGTTATCCGGAGCGCCCTTTATCCAGCCGTTCTCCGACGTCACGGTGAATTACACCGGGCAACCTTACTATCCCAATGCCCCGGCCATCAAGGACAACGGTCCCTATCTCGTCTACCTCGATGTCTGGCAGCGGGAAGTGACCTATCTCGAAGATCCCTGGATTATCGACAAGGCCGTCGGCGTGGACACCAGCGGCCGCCTCCAGACGGTGTGGCAGGTCAAGCTGCTCGACATCAGCAGCATGACCGGCAGTATCGATTGCGCCACCGATATTCCGTTGTTCGACCAGCTGATCCAGCCTTCAGCGGGACTGTTAACCAACAACGTTGTGAACAATACTCCCTCGGGTCCGTGCTGCCTGGCGGCGAACACCGGCTACACCGGCCTCGAAAACCAGCTCTATCGCGTGGAGATTCACCAGGGCGGAGCGAAGCCCACCTTCAAATGGTCGCGGGATAACGCCTCAGTCGCCACGTCGGTCACGGCCATCAGCACGGTCATGAATTCCTCGGGCGCCAATGTCAGCCAGCTCACCGTCGCCAGCCTGGGACGTGATACGGTGCTCGGCTTCAACAACGGAGATTGGATCGAAATCACCGACGACTATCAGGAACTCAACGGATTACCGGGGGAATTGCACAAAATCGCCGGGACTTCACCGCCGGCGCTGACGATCACGCTGGCATCGGTGATTTCCCTTTCCCTCGATCCCTCCGATGCCTCCCGCCACACCCGCATTGTGCGCTGGGATCAGCAGAGCGACGCCATCAAAGTCCCTCTGGACGGCTCCCCGGTGACCCTGGAGAGCGGTATCACCGTCAGCTTCAGCCTCAACCCGTCCAGCGGGCAGTTCTACTCGGGCGATTTCTGGAACTTCGCGGCGCGCACCGCAGATGGTTCCATAGAGCCGCTGACCAACGCTCCTCCCCGGGGTATCCATCATCATTACGCCAAGCTGGCGATTGTCACTTTCCCCAACACCGTCACCGATTGCCGCGTCGCCTGGCCGCCCGCACCCCCCGGCTGCTGCTGCTGCACGGTCTCAGTGCAGCCATCCGATATCACGGCTACCAATACGCTGCAAAGCATCGTCGATAAGTACAAAAATCAGCCGGCGGCGACAATCATCTGCCTGGCGCCGGGAACCTATAACCTTAGTGCTCCGCTGCGGCTCACTCAAGCACATACCAACATGGCGCTGACGGCGTGCCCGCCGGGCACCGCCATTCTCCAGGCGCAATCGGGTCAGCAGAACCAGTTCTCCGATGGCCTGGTCGTTCTGGACGGGGTTACGAACATTACCCTCAGCGGGCTTAAGTTGGAGATTCCGGTGGCGCAGTTCCCCGCCACTACCTTTGCCGGGCTCCCGGTGTCGAACCTGGCCACCCTGGTCCCGGACGTGGTTGCGGGGGTGCAGACCCTGGCCGCGGCCATCGGCGTCCGCCCCGTCAATGCCACTAATGTCACCATTGAGGACTGCCTCTTTGACCTCAGCGGCCTGGGCGAAAATCTCCCCAGCAAGAATTCGTATCCCTTTGGCGCAGGCATCTTCGCCTGCGGCCAGTGCACCGGCATGCAGGTTAAGAATAATCAGTTCCAGGGCGCAGCCAATATCCGGACGGTAAACTTCCAGGTGGGATTCCTGCTCGCGCCGTCGGTCTCTTTCAATGCTCCGGAAATCTTTAACGAGCCGCCCTGGGAAATTACGCACGTTCCGGCTGGTGACCTGGGAGCGCTCAATTTGGATACTTCCGCCTTCCAGCTCGCGGCAAAACCAGCCGCGGCTCAGAAAGCTGCGAGAACCGCAGATTTGCAGACGAGACTCGCAATCGTGCAGAAGCCAGATTCGGGGCAGACAGTGGCGCCGGTCAAACCGGTCATTTCCAAGCTGGCCCCGATCGACATTAAGGGCCCGACACCTTCCGCCTCCAATCTTGCCGCCAATGGAGGAGCGGTCCTTCCCGCCATCCTGAACAACGCTACGTTCAGTGAAAATTCTTTCTCCGGATTGACTTTCGCGGTGTTGACGGTAGGCGAGCCCGAATTCGTCGAGTTCCTCGCAAATCAGGTGACCGGTTGCGCCGCCGGATTTTGGCTGATGTCACCATTGCAGTTGACCTACCTCTTTAACCTGGCCGAGGATAACATCGGCATCCTACCCGCTTTGGCGTATCCCCTGCCCCAGGGAGATACGAGCACGGCGGTGCAGGTTCCGGCGGCGCCGGCGTCCGTGCGGATTTTCGCGGGCGCCTCCAGCTTCACGGACACCAGCGGCAACGTGTGGTCCCCCGATGCCACCAAGTCTTCAACGTTCACCCTCTCCGGCAAGAGCACGCTGGATCAACCTGACCCGGGGCCCAAGATCACCGACCCGGGCGGAGCTCCGGATCCAAATCCCGCGCTCTATCAATCGGAGCGCTATGGTTCCTCATTTACCTACACGTTCAATAGCCTGCCCGCAGGCTTTTACCTGGTAACCCTGAGGTTCGCGGAGCTGACCTTTCAGGGCGCCGGTGATCGTGTTTTCAACGTCAGCATCAACGGCCAGCAGGTGCTGACCAACTTCGACATCTACGCCGACGCCGGCGGCGAATTCACAGCGGATGAACAGCTCTTCCCCAACATCCTGCCCAACGCCCAGGGACAAATCGTGTTGGAGTTCACTGCCACCACCAATTACGCCTCGATATCGGCCATCGAGATCGATCCGCAATGGGACCTCGCTTCCCTCCCTGATGCGAGTTCCACAGGCGAGTTAGAATTATTGAACTTCTTCTTCCAGTTGGAGCAACTCGCGGAACAGGGATATGCCGGCCTCACCCTCACCCCGCCCCAGCTGCGAGTGCAGGACAACGAGATGCAGGGCCTGCCTTCGGCCTGCCTGATGATCCTGGGCGACGACAGCGTCATGAATGCCAACGTCAGTTCGCTGCTGATGACCGGAAATCGCCTGAGCAGCACGATCAATAACGAAACCTTTTTGGAATACCTGGAGAGCATGGCGAGAGTTGCACCCAGCGCTGAGGTGAATGCCTTGGTCGAGCTGATGGCTTTCTTCTGCACGGTCACGATCATCCAGGTGAGCCAGTGCCTGGTCTCGGCGAACATGATCCTTAATGCGTCCAAGGATACCAGCGTGAGTTTCGTCCTGAATGATGATCCGGTCGCTTCCCCGCAGTTGGCGGTCATGAGCAACCTGTTCAAGGGCTTCATGGCAGTCATTCCCAAGGATTATCCAGCGACCGCTCTGCAGGCTGCTCCGCAAGGTTGCACTGAGCTTCTTAACACGATGATCCCCTGAGCCTGGGGCGGGGGGCAATCGAGGCGTTGGCCAAACTGCCGCGCTTTACTGAACCGGCCTTCAGCGTGGGGAAACGGGTCGCCGGCGACTTCGGCGGCAAGGTGGAATGCAGCTCCTACCTCATCGGGCCTTACCGGGACAGGGAAGTTAGGGTGGTGATCCCCGGCTAGGGGGACTGCACCTTTTCCATGACCCAGGATGAAGAACTGGTCCTGAGCATCCCGGCCTGGGTCCTGGAGGGCGTGCTGGTGGGTCCGTAATCAGCAGGTCCTCGGTTCGAATCCGAGTGCCGGTTCCCATTAATTCAATGGGTTAGCTGAAATGGCTAATCCCTTTTTTTTTTAGGGATAGGCCAGAGG
This sequence comes from Desulfobaccales bacterium, assembly GCA_049585595.1. Classification (GTDB taxonomy): domain Bacteria; phylum Desulfobacterota; class Desulfobaccia; order Desulfobaccales; family 0-14-0-80-60-11; genus JAPLJC01. The sequence goes on along the minus strand of JBAVAG010000057.1, from coordinate 8,632 downwards.
TAACCTGAATGCGGATTTTGGCAAAGAATGGGGCTGGTAATGAGGCGGGTTCGGAAAATCCGACAGGTCTTAAAGGGCCCTGGTGGCTGTCAACAAAGCGAGGAGGGCCATCGAAAATTGGACTTTCATGTTTAAAATGAAGCAACCTGAAAAAAATAAATCCTAAATCTGGTCCATATAGTTAATTCATTAATATCATTTTTTTTAGAGACTCCAGATCATATCCCATTCCGTTTCCGGCCTGGACCTTACGGACGATCCCTTGTTTGTCGAAGAACACCGAAAACTGGCGGGTCTCCTTCGAAATCCCAAAATTCGGATTGACGCTTGTCTGGGAATAGCTATAGTCCCATAATTCCCCATCGCGCAAAGGGGTGATCCTGGCTGGCGTCCCCACTGCACTCTGGACATCGGCTTTGGTAGATTTCCCTTCCTGAATGCGATCCAAGTTACCCTGTAGGGTAATCCCCTGATTGCCGCCGGTGGCGCAACCTGCCAAAAGCATTAAACAGAAAAATAAAGACAAGAATTTTTTCATTGCGGCGCTCCTTAGCCCACCAGGACTTGTGCCAAAAAAACTAATACCGCCAGCACCACCACCGGATTTTTCAGGTCTTCGCCCCCTTAACCTTGTTTAGCAAGATTATGGCCCAGATTCAACCACCGCAGTTAAAAAACGGTTCTGGAGCAAACCCTCACCGAGAATAATTTTTAGCAGATCTCTTGGGTATCGGGGAATTCCTGAATTTTAAGGCGGAAAACACTGAATTTGTCCAAAAATTAACTGGGCTCAGGAAAATGCTGACTACATCGCCTCAGCGTATTTTCTCTTTGTTTCAGCCAACGAAATATTAGAATAAATTCCTTTGGTAGTGGTTGGGGATAAAGATATGCATTTTCCCCAGGCCAAAGAAATCTTCGACAAGGCGCCGGCCAACCCCTTAAGCCAATATCTGGTGGTTTCCGCCGATCACCTGGGCACCCCGGCTGCAGCCGAGGCCGACGTGGTACGGTGGTTAAAATCCCTGCCGAATTAAAAGCGAACCCGCAGGGCGGGAGTTAGTAGCACAGGTTAAAAACCTATGCCACCAAGCGCCTCCCGCCATTGGCATTATTCCATCTCTAGGCTGCGACCGTTATTATTTGCCGCCCCAAAAAAAACAGGGAAGGACGATCTATTGATTAACGAAGATTGGAGATGGCGGTCCTAGGCTTCTTCTTCCCAGTTCAGCTCAATGGACTCCACCCCGCGTCCGTCCTGGACCGGGGCCAGGGCGCGGCATTGGGGGCACTCCGCCATGGGCAGGGCGTCATGGGGGTCGGCGGCCCCCAGGGGCAAGGGGCCTCGGAAACCGCATTGGGGGCAGGCCAGGGTCGCCGGCAGGATGACCAGGTGCAGGCGGGCCCCCTCCAGGACGGTGCCCTGGCTCAGGACCTCAAAGGCCTGGCGGAGGGCGTCTTCGGAGTGCAGCTCCAGGGCCCCTACCTTCAGGGTCACCGTGAGCGGCCGGCCTGACCTGGTCTCCTCCTCTGCGGATTTCTTGAGCTCCGCCATGATGACCGCGATGACGTTTTCCATCAAGCCATATTCGTGCAAGCGTGGGCACCTCTTTGAGTTAACTAATCAATTTTGCCAATCAGCGGTAAACATCGCGCCTGTGGCCGATATGAAGTACTGCAATTGTGCAACTTTTATCATCGATTTCATAAATTATCCGGTAATCACCAACCTTTATGCGCCAACCGGCGCGGCCGATTAACTTCCTGCAGCCAGTCGGTCTTGGCTTATAAGCCAAGGCTCGAATGGCATCGCGGACTTGTTCATAAGACTCATTTGGTAAGTGGGCTAATTCTTTCTGCGCCCGGCGCAGAATAGAAATAGAGTAGGTCATGAACGAGTCTGCTCAATCTCGGAAATTGCCTGTTCAAAGGGAATAGCTTCATCCTTGGCAGCCTTGGCCGCATCGTAAGCGCGGATTGATTCGAGCTCTTCAATCTCTTCCAAGAGCTTGCGATATTCGGCAATATCCAAAATTACCCCGATTTGTTTGCCTTTGTCATCAATCACAAAATTTTCTTTGAATTTGGTCATGATAATTTTCCTTTAAACTTGTTCCTTGAACGTAATTAAATCAGTTCTTTTTTTTAAATAAACCTTTTGACGCATATTCAGCAATGCCTAGTTGTTGAAGTATAGAGCCAATAGTATAATAATTACAATCTCCTTCCTCAGAACACTTATTCATCTTTTCCCTGAACCATTCCAATGTAAATTCGCCTTTCTCAATAATCCGTTTATAGGCTTTATGCCATTCCGAGGCGTTAATTCCTTTTTGATGCGGTTTATTAGGATTACTATGATTGGGAATTTCGTAAATTAAAGCTTCTTCCCCCCTCCTTTCCCCTTCACAAGTTTTTACTTTCCAGATTTCTTTGCTCTGGATTTTCGGGATTGTTGATCCAGGTTTAATTTTATCAATAATTAAATCGAAAATATGCTCATCCATGGCAAAATCACTCTTAAATCGGCTTTCCCAATCATCATTCATTCTCAGCCCTTCGCCCTTTGGGCCACCACCTCATAGGTCTGTTGCAGGGCCTTGGGGATGCCGGCCAGGTCCGGGCCGCCGGCCTGGGCCATGTCGGGCCGGCCGCCGCCGCTCCCCCCCACCAGGGGGGCGATGGCCTTGATGATCTCCCCGGCGGGAAAGCGCGGGCTCAGGTCCTTGGTGACCAAGGCGATGAGCATGGCCTTGTCCGCCGCCACCCCGGCCAGGACGATGATGCCGCTCTTCAGGCGGTCCTGCAGCTTCACCGCGAACTCCCGTAGCCCTTTGGGGTCGGCGGCCTCCACCTTCAGGGCCAGGACCGGGACGCCCGCCACCGGCCGCACCTGGTCCAGGAGATCCCCGGCCTGGGCCGCGGCCAGGCGGCTTTTCAGGGCCGCCACCTCCTTTTCCAGGTCCTTTTGACGGTTCAGCCGCTTTTCGAGCTGGGCCAGCAAATTAGACCGGTCTGCCTTCAGGTATTTCGCCACCTCTACTAATATCTCTTCTTCCTCCTGAACATATTTTACCGCCTCCGGGCCGCACACCGCCTCGATGCGCCTGATGCCCGCGGCCACGGAAGCCTCGGAGGTAATCTTGCAAAACCCCAGGTCGCCGCTGTGCTCCACGTGGGTGCCGCCGCACAGCTCCTGGCTCAGCCCGGGGATGGCCACCACCCGCACCTCGTCGCCGTATTTCTCCTCGAACAGGGCGGTGGCGCCCCGCTCCAGGGCTTCGGGCACGGACATGCGGTCGGTGTGCACCGGCAGATTCTCGGCCACCGCCACGTTCAGGTCCAGCTCGATGCCCTCCACTTCTTCGGGGGAGATAGCCTGAAAGTGGGTAAAATCGAAACGCAGGCGCTCCGGCGAAACCCAGGAGCCGGACTGCTTGACATGGTCTCCCAGGCGCCGCCTGAGGACCGCCTGGAGGATATGGGTGGCGGTATGGTGCCGGGCGATGCGGCGGCGCCGGCTGGCATCCACCTGCAAGTGGGCCGGGTCGTTGACCCTGACGGCCCCTTGCTCCACCACCCCCTGATGGATGACCAGGTCGTTGGGAAGCCGCTGGCTGTCGGCCACCCGGATGCGCCAGCCGTCGCCGCTGATGACCCCGGCGTCCCCCACCTGGCCGCCGGATTCCCCGTAAAAGGGGGTGGCGGCGGTGACCACATCCACCTCCTCGCCGCGCTCTGCCTGTTCATGATGCCCGGCGTGGGTAATGAGGGCCAGGATGGTGCTGTCTCCCTGCAGGGATTCATAGCCCAGGAATTGGGTGGCAGGCCACTGGGCCAGCTCCTGGTAAACCGGCGGCGCCTCGCCGTCGGCGCCACCCCGCCAGGACTGGCGGGAGGCCTCCCGCTGCCGCCCCATGTGTTCTTCAAAACCTTCCAGGTCCAGGACCAGGCCCTCTTCCCGCAGGCTGTCCTGGACCAGATCCAGGGGAAAGCCATAGGTGTCATAAAGTTTGAAGGCCACTTCCCCCGGCAGGATTTTCAGGCTGTGGGTCTTGAGGTATGCCAGTTCCTCGCTCAGCAGCTTCAGGCCGTGGTCCAGGGTGTCGGCGAAGCGCTCCTCCTCGCCGGCCAGCACCTGGGCCAGGATCCGGCGGGACCCCGGAAGTTCGGGATAGACCTCGCCCATCAGCTCCAGCACCCGCTCGCTCACCTTCCCCAGAAAGGGACTGGGGAGGTTCAAGAGCCGCCCGAAACGGATGGCCCGGCGCATGATGCGGCGCAGCACGTAGCCCCGGCCTTCGTTGGAGGGCAGCACCCCGTCGGCGATCAGGAAGGTGGCGGCCCGGGCATGATCGGCGATCACCCGGAAGGCCACATTTTGCTGGGCATCGGGGCCGCCGTAGCTCTTGGCCGCCAGTTCCTCCACCCGGCCGATCACCGGCCGCAGGAGGTCGCAGTCGAAGTTGCTTTGCGCCCCCTGGATGACGGCCGCCAGGCGCTCCAGACCCATGCCGGTGTCGATGCTGGGTTTGGGCAGGGGAGCCAGGATGCCGTCCGGGGCCCGGTTGAATTGCATGAACACCAGGTTCCAGATCTCCAGATAGCGGTCGCAGTCGCATTTGCCGATGCCGCATTCCGGGCCGCAGGCCATCTCTTCGCCCTGGTCGATGAGGATCTCGGAGCAGGGGCCGCAGGGCCCGGTGTCGCCCATGGCCCAGAAGTTGTCTTTCTCCCCCAGCCCCACGATGCGGCTCGGCGGCAGCCCGGCGATCTTCTCCCAGAGGCGGGGGGCTTCCTCGTCTTCATGGTAAACCGTGGCCCAGAGGCGCTCCGGGGGGAGGCGGTAATGCCCGGTCAGCAGCTCCCAGGCCATTTCGATGGCCCCTTCTTTGAAGTAATCGCCGAAGGAGAAGTTGCCCAGCATCTCAAAGAAGGTGTGGTGGCGGGCGGTGAAGCCTACGTTTTCCAGGTCGTTGTGTTTGCCCCCGGCCCGGACGCACTTTTGGGAGCTGGCGGCCCGGGTGTAGGGCCGGGTTTCTTCCCCCAGGAAGACCTTTTTGAACTGCACCATGCCGGCGTTGGTGAATAGCAGGGTGGGGTCCCCGGCGGGCACCAGGGAAGAGCTGGCCACCCGGGTGTGGCCCTGGGCGGCGAAGAAGCGCAGAAAGGTTTCCCGGATCTCGCGGCTGGTCATGGGAGCGGCTGCTCCCCGGCGGCGGCAGCGGGGGGGGCGGCCATGCCGTGCGCGGCCCGCAGTTGTTTATCGAGTTCCATGGCCACCTGCGGGTGCTCCCGGAGATAGGCCTTGGCGTTCTCCCGGCCCTGGCCGATGCGCTCGCCCCCGTAGCTGAACCAGGCGCCACTCTTCTGGATGAGGTTCTGCTCGGCGGCCAGGTCCAGGAGGTCACCCTCCCGGGAAATACCCTGCCCGAAGATGATGTCGAATTCCGCCTCCTGGAAGGGCGGCGCCAGCTTGTTTTTCACCACCTTCACCCGGGAATGGGAGCCGATGGTCTCATCACCCTGCTTGATGGCGCTGATGCGGCGGATGTCCAGGCGCATGCTCGCATAAAACTTCAGGGCATTGCCCCCGGTGGTGGTTTCGGGGTTGCCGAACATTACCCCGATCTTATGGCGGATCTGGTTGATGAAGATCACCGAGGTGAGCGATTTGCTGATGGCCGAAGTGAGCTTGCGCAGGGCCTGGGACATCAGGCGGGCCTGGGAACCCATCTGGGCGTCGCCCATGTCCCCCTCGATTTCCGAGCGGGGCACCAGGGCGGCCACCGAGTCCACCACCACCACGTCCACCGCATTGGAGCGCACCAGGATTTCGGCGATCTCCAGGGCCTGTTCACCGGAATCGGGCTGGGAGATGAGCAGGTCCTCGGTCCGGACCCCCAGCCTGCGGGCATAGTTCACGTCCAGGGCGTGCTCGGCGTCCACGAAGGCCGCCACCCCGTTCTGGCGCTGGGCCTCGGCGATGACGTGCAGGGCCAGGGTGGTCTTGCCGGAGGCCTCCGGCCCGAAGATCTCGATGACCCGCCCCCGGGGGATGCCGCCGATCCCCAAGGCCAGGTCCAGGGAGAGACAGCCGCTGGAGATTACCGCCACATCCAGCTTCTCGTCGGCCCCCAGGCGCATGATGGAGCCCTTGCCATATTGTTTTTCGATGTGACTCAGGGCCTGATCCAGGGCCTTGGCCTTATCCGCCGCAACTTGATCGCTCATATATTCTCCCTTTTATGTGACTTAGTTATATTATTTTTTTAGATTCTTCAACGCTATTATCACTACTTAGGTTTTTAATAAAATTATCTTCGATGTCTTTCAAAATTGTTAATATAGTATAACGAGATTCATAGGAATTAAAATTATCCCAGGCATCATAGAAAAGGCAATATTACCGCAAGTTTCATAATAATACCAATAATCATCATCAATTTTTGTAAAAATGTTTAATTGATCTAATGTTTTAATATGTTTGTATATTTTTGATGATTCTAATTTTTCTTCCAGTCCCCGAAATACATAATGGTGGATAGCATCAACTATTAGCCCAAATAATGTTGTAATTATGTATAAAACAATTAATAGAGGGGTTAAATTACCTATGGTAACTAATTTGTAGTCTATTTCGTTAACAATTTTGAATCCATCATAAGGTGTAAATAGTTTAAAGGCTAAAATAATTTCCAAACCCAATAATAGTCCAGGGAATGTATGTGAGATTAAATAAGAATAGGATCCTTTTAAATTTAATTGCATAATCTTTTTTTCATTATTTCTTAGTTTATAGAGCGTGCTGCTAACATGGTTTTCTTATACGGCTACAGCGGCCCCAGGCCGCCCTAGATTTCTTTGATGGCACAGGCGTCCCGCGTGGGCAGCGCAGGCTAAAGCCTGCGGCTACGTTAATTTCATCGCCGGCGGCAGCGCTACTAGTCGCTGGCCGTCAGTTCTTCCCAAAAGGCCCTCGGAGAAATAATCCTCACTTTACCGATGTTCTGGAGGCCTTGCAACTCGTGATCGCCGGTAACCAGGACCTCCGCCCGGGCACCGATGGCCGCCGCCACGATTTCAGCGTCATCCTGGTCCTGGATGGGGAGGTCCGGCAGGTTTTCAAGGTCGGCCACGATGGCATCTTGACCGATAAGTTCCAGGTATTCCGCGATTAACTGTTCCGGGACCTCGAACTTCATACTCAATATTCGGCGGACCTCCTGAAGAACCTTTGGACAGGTGACGAGTTCATGCGCCGCCAGAACCGCACGAAAGACGTCGGCACACAGCCCCCGGGTCGTAACCGCGCTGACGATGACGTTGGTGTCCAGGACGACTCTCATGAAACTTCTTGGAACACGTCTTCATCGGTGAGATATCCCCGCGCCTCTGCGAACGGCATGATCTTCCGGCGGAGGGCTTCGAACTGACTGACCCGTAGTTGGCGGCGCAGCGCCTCACGGGCAATCTCACTGCGATTCTTTCCCGATTGCTTCGCCGCCTTCGTCAGAAGCTTATCCAGCTCCTCATCAAGTCTGATGGTCAAGGTGTTAGTCTTCATGTCTTACAATGTAAGACATTCCCAGTCTATGTCAAGTCTTTTGTTCGGCGGCCGCAGGCCGCCCTATACTTTTTTGGTAGCACCGGCGTCTCGCCTGTGCAGCGCAGACTAAAGACTGCGGCTACCTTACTCCCGCCGCCGGGGGCGGCGGCGCTACATCTCCCAACCCCTAACCCTGGCCCCTGACCCCTGACCCCTGCCTTTTCTGCTCACTGCTCACTCAGCTTAATCACTTCCAACGGCGTGTAGGTCGAGCCCTTCGGCGACAGCACGCTTTGATACAAGATGATCTCCCGCACCCGAAAGGGCGGCCAGGCGATCACCAGTTTGTCGATGGCCCGGCTCAACTGCGCCCGGCCCTCGGGCGAGCGCACCCGGCCCAAGGTCAGGTGGGGGCTGAAGGCCCGGCCCTCCGGCGGATAACCGAGCCCAGCGAAGGCCTTTTCCAACCGCTGAAAAAACTGGCTCAAAGGCAGCAGGTCCCCGCCCAGGCCCAGCCACACCACCCGGGGGCTGCGGCTGCTGGGGAAGGCCCCGGCGCCTACGACCTCGAGGGTCAGGGGGGCCTGCCGGGAGGCCTCCTGCCGGGCCGCGGCGATGATGGGCGGCAGCTCGGCGTCCGGGGTGTTGCCGAAAAATTTCAAGGTGATATGGATATTGCCCGGAGGCACCCAGCGCACGTCGGCCTGGCTCATTTTCAGTTCCTGCTGCACAGTCGCCAGGCCGGGACGCAGGCTCTCGGGCAGGTCAATGGCCAGAAAGGCGCGAATCATGTTCAGCTCTCAGCCATCAGCAGTCAGCTTTCAGCTTCAAAAAAGTAAGTTGTAGGACGCGTCCTACGCGCCCATTAAACAACAGTTTTCCGGGATAACCTTAATGGTGCGTAATACGCACCCTACGTCCTGCCTCTGTAGGGGCGGACCCAGGTGTCCGCCCTGTTGCGGGCGCCCAGGCAGGGGCCCTTTTAAAAATATGCGTAAGTTGCCTTTTTTTCATGCTTCGCCCCCGGGGCGAAGCGATTCGTCTTTATCCGCAATCAAGAGACCCTGCTCTTCCCCCTCACCC